>JAZQCE010000001.1:0-3122 GCA_045546095.1 Candidatus Nanosyncoccus sp.
TAGTACGAGAGGACCGGGATGGACGCACCTCTGGTGCACCAGTTGTCACGCCAGTGGCACAGCTGGGTAGCCAAGTGCGGCATGGATAAACGCTGAAAGCATCTAAGCGTGAAGCCACCCTCAAGATAAGACTTCCCATAGCATAAGCTAGTAAGACCCCTTGAAGACTACAAGGTTGATAGGTCAGAGGTGTAAGTGCAGTAATGTATTTAGCTAACTGATACTAATAGGTCGAGGGCTTGACCTATAGAGTGAGCAAACTCTCTGTAGAATCGTAATCTTGCAAAGTAGTGTATTTCTGTTCAGTTTTGAAGGAACATTCCTTCTAAAAAGTCGGTGTTGATTAGGAAATGGTCCCACCCGTTCCCATCCCGAACACGGAAGTTAAGCATTTCTCTGCCGAAAATACTTGGCTGGCGACGGCCCGGGAAGATAGGTAATGCCGACACAAACAAAAGAGCAACACAAAACGTGTTGCTCTTTTTCTTTTTGATTTACTCAAACGTTTACCCGATAATACGTGGATCGGTCAATATGCCATATACATAGGAATTTGAATGGATGCCGGCTTTTCCCAGTTTGTTTACGGTCATATTTTCAACTAAGAGTGCGCGTTGGATAGTGCTCTTTCCTATTGGTCTGTTGGTGTTATGAAAATATATGGTTCCTGCTGTGGTGTGATATGAGAATTCAATACCTGTTTTGGTTTTAAAGATCTCATTGTCATGCTTGCGAATGTTTGCCCAAATTTGCTCGATATTCATTAGTGTCTCTCCTTACCATTTTGTTTTTAGAATTCCACGAATAAAGCCGGTAATAATCCCAAAGAAAAAGCTTATCATTTTTTTCTCCTAAATATAGTACTTTACGGTGTGTTTAGTAGTGAGTCCGCTGTTGCTTGTATTCAACACTTCATCACCGGGCATCATGGATTGCTGCATTGCATTACAAACACTTGGGATGCGATTTTTTATGTTTAATTCTTTTTGTATTTCTCCTGCAATCAAGATCAGGTATGTTGCACCATTGTTCTTTGCTTCTTCTTTTCGACGTTCAATGTATTCTCGAACATCCTTGGTGCCAACACCATCGTGATTTTTCGGACGTTCAATGCTTTGTTGAGGAAAAGAATTCACTTGCTCGGTTAATGATTTTACTTGCTCCTCTAACGATTGAATCCTTGAGTACATTTCTAATATTATTTTGTCATAGTTCATAGAATAACCTCCTAAATACATAAAATACATCGTTGACAATAACAGTATACACTATGTAAATATTTTTGTCAATATGTTTACACAATTAATTTTATAAAAAATGAATGTTTTTCTGTCTTCTTTGATGATCCTACACCGTACCATCGTGGAATATATGCAAGTGAGGAGCAAGTTATTTAATCTGCTTCTTTTTTTCTTGCAAATCGGGCTTCCCTCGTGTATGATATAAAAAAGGAGGGAGAGCAGATGGAATACAGAAAAGTGTTTGACACCATTCCTGAGCAGTTTGATGCCTATCGTCCGCGGTACAGCAGGGAACTGTTTGAGGCGCTGATCGACTACGCGGGTATCGGTCCCGACACTAAGGTGCTGGAGATTGGCCCCGGTACGGGGCAGGCCAGCGGGCCCATTATTGAGACGGGATGCGACTATCTTGCCATTGAGCTTGGGGAGCATCTGGCCGCATTCATGAAAAATAAGTTTTCAGCGCACCCCAATTTCCATATTGTAAACGACGATTTTATTACCCACGACTTCGGAGATCAAAAATTTGATCTGATCTATTCGGCGGCCACCATTCAGTGGATCGGGGAGGAGATCGCTTATCCCAAATGCTACGATCTGCTTAAAGAGGGCGGCGTGCTCGCCATGATGCTGACAAGCGGTGATTATCGGCGCAGTAACGAGACACTTTACGGCGAGATCCAGAAGGTCTACGACGCTTACTTTAAGCCCGAGACCGACTACCGTCAGACCATTAAACCCTTTGGCTATACCAATGCGCCTGCCTACGGCTTTTCCGAGGTGGAAAAGCGCGAGTTTTACGGAAAACGAGAGCTGACCGCCGCGCAGTATGCGGCCTATTGCGGCACTCATAGTGATCACATAACCATTCCCGAGCCCTATAAAACCAAATTTTTTGACGGACTGTATAACGCTGTTAAAGCGGCGGGGGACAAGATCGTGTTTGAGGACACCTACGTACTGTATTTAACCAAAAAACAGATGGGAGAAAAAGAGTGAAAGTATACTTTATCCGCCACGGAGAGAGCGTGGCAAACCAAAAAGGTGTAATGGCGGGGCAGACGGATATGAAGCTCACCGACAACGGCCGTGATCAGGCAAAGGCAGTGGGCGCAAAGTTGCGGAAGATCCCCTTTGATGCGGTGTACAGCAGTGATCTGAGTCGCGCGTGGGAGACCTGTGAGCTCGCGTTGGGAAAGGTGCCTTACGAAAAGGATGCCCGCCTGCGAGAGATCGACGTGGGCGAACTTGTGGGACTCACCGCCGAAGAGTGCACTAAGCGGCACGGCAAAGAGCATTTTGACGGTCGCAAGCGGCTGGACTTTTCCCTGTACGGCGGAGAGAGCCGCGAGGAATTACTTTCACGTATTCGCTCCTTTTTGGCCGAATTAGAGGGTCAATCCTATGAAAACGTGGCGGTATTTACCCATGCGGGATTGATTTTGGCGCTGTTGGAGGTCATCTGGGGCTTTGCAGTGTCGGGTAAAAAGATCCACCGCGCGAACTGTATGGTGGCGGCGTTGGAATATACGGGGGGCATCTGGCGCCTGTATGGTTGGAATATGTTTGATGCCGAAAAACAACAGGAGATATAGGGAGAAGAAAAAATGTCTGATTACAAAAGCTGGCTTACGGGAATATCCATCAACTGTACGACATACACCCACGATGATTTTGAGCGCTTTAAGAAGGCGGGTGTTGACGCGGTGGAGATTTCCCCGCGCTTTGGAAATGAAGAAAAATTGGATTGGGATGCGATCGGCGCAGAAGCACGGCGCACGGGTATGATGCTCAATTCCTACCACCTGCCCTTCAGCCGTGCCTATACAGTTTCCGATCCCGATGAGGAAAAGCGTCGGGCGGTGGTGGCAAACAATATCC
>JAZQCE010000002.1:0-1771 GCA_045546095.1 Candidatus Nanosyncoccus sp.
GAAAATAAGTAAACAATTAGTTTGCCAGAAGTACATTTTCAAACTGCACAGCAGTCGTCTGAGAAAAGCGAAGTGGAACCTCACCCTTCCTATCCCTGAAGCGCGAAGAAATGACGAGGTTATTTCTTTAGCAGACAGCCAAGTTCTCAGATGGCTGGATGAATTAAACGGCATAACCGATGCTGACAACATAGCCAGAGAATTAAAAAACGAGATAAAGACTTTGAGAAAAGAAGCGAACAGCATTCAGAATCGAAAAAAGATAAAACAGCTTTACGCTCAGCTGGATGAGGTTCAATTCAAGCCCGACTATCTATGTGTAATAATTGATCGCGAAAAGGATTATTATCGTGCTTGTCGCGGTTTTAAGATAAACGGTCTTAAGTATCAGAGATTGCTCGGCACGAACGGTGGCGTAAAAAATAAGACCATAGTTTTTATAAGTGACCGACATGCTGACGAGATCAAGAGACGAATTGATAACGGCAGAAATCCAGAAAAAGAAATGGTTCCCGCAAAATTGGAGGCATACAAAGCGCTCACCTGTAGTGCTTCTACGCCGGTATCTCTTCCGAATGGGATACTTGTAGTTCCTGATTGCGAAACACAGTTTTTGTCAGACATCATTTACCTTAACGACGAGTGTGACGGAGAGCCTATTATGGAAGAGCGTAAGCAGGTTACCGTCGATCTAAATGAGTCCGATGGGTACGGGTTGATGCTCCCCTCCCTTGCTATGAGATGGAGTCAAGAACTTGGTCTGGATTATCTTGTGAGTGGCGTTAACACTCGTTTTTCGTGGGAAAAAGGCATGGTGTTCACCTTTGACTTTTTGGACTTTGCTGACAAAGTGGCTGGCGAGTACATAGTAAAAGACGCTTGGGGAAATGAGGTAGATGTGAGAAACGTAGAGTTAGTTTTGACCACATCGATGCTTAAGCTTTGGGATTCTTATGATAGCTGCGATGATTACATAAAGAATTGTTTAAACAACGGATATACGTTTGGAGTTGCCAAAACTTGTCCAAAAGAGCTTGAGAGCGAGCGAACACTGAATTATCAATTCATACAGAGTTACGATCTCAGTGACGAAGATGTAGAGAGACTCATAAAGCCTACAATGGACGAGATAAAGGATGTTTTACACGCAGATTTAGCCAAAACAATACTATTCTTAAAGGGTTCAGGGTTGAACGAAAATAACGTTCCCCGTCTCGAAGATGACTATGTAAAAGCTCTCATGATTGAGCCGAGGATGATAGATGATCCTTATATCCAAAACTGTATATACCAGACGATCAAGAACCGCATAAAAGATGCTAAGGTTGGCGTGTTAAAAGTTCATGGTAACTATTCCATTGTCTGCGGCGACCCCTATTCGTTGTGCCAGCATATATTCGGTCTTGAGGTAACGGGTTTGCTAAAGCCCGGTGAGATATACAATCTCTACTGGCATAAGTTAGATGCGCAGAAGCTCGCGTGTTTTCGGGCGCCCATGACCTGTCACAACAACATACGCCTTGTTCGTCCGTGTCATAGTGATAACGCAATTTACTGGTATCAATATATGACCGCTTGTACATTGTTCAATTCGTGGGATACGGCTGCTCACGCTCTAAACGGCATGGACAAAGACGGTGATTTAGTTATGTTGACAGATAACGCAGTACTTGTAGACAATCTCAAAGAGTTGCCAGCTCTAATGTGTGTCCAGCGAAAAGCAAAGAAGAAAATAGTATGTGAAGCTGATGCTATACAAGCAAACATCGAT
>JAZQCE010000003.1:0-127264 GCA_045546095.1 Candidatus Nanosyncoccus sp.
ATCAGTGGCACTACATACTACTTTACCGGCTGGAACACAGCTCAGGACGGCTCTGGTATTAGTTATACTTCAGGTCAATCCGTTACCGATTTAACTACTGTAGGCAACACTATCACCCTCTACGCCCAATGGACAGACTGCGCCGGAGGCTATATCTGCTACAAGACCAATGATGATAATGTAGTAGGTACTATGGGTCGCCAATCCGCCAGTGACGGCGCCACTGTAAAGCTCTTCGCTTCTAACTTCTCCCGCGACGGTTATGGCTTCGCTGGCTGGAGTGATAAATACGACTACGCTACTAACGCTAATGCTCACTTCTACGGCCCTAATGAAGACATCACAGTACCAGAGGGTACCACTGCGGGCGGCCTCTCCCTCTATGCAGTTTGGGTCAAGTCTGCCGGCTCTATGCAGCAGAATGCAGCTAGTGTCTGTAATAGCCTTACCCCGGCCACCTACAACAACGAAGGCGACACAGTCGAATCCACCTGGAGCATCACTGCTAACCTAAATAGCATCACCGCCCTCACCGACGACCGTGATGGTGACACCTATGCTATTGCTAGACTCTCTGACGGTAACTGCTGGATGATAGAAAATCTGAGACTAGCCGATACTCACCAAGAAGGCGCAAACACTGTGCCTACTACCCTCACCACCACCAACACCAATAACCCACTAAATGATGGCACTAAAGTCACCCTCAAGCACAACTATAATGATACAGATACCTTCACCAACCTTTCCGCCTCGTCAAGTGTAGCCTATGATGAAAGCACTGCTCCTAGCGGCTGGTGTACTACCAACTCCGCCGCCTGTGATGACCAATCTAGACTTCGTACCGACAACACCGCCAACCGTGCCTCCTACTCCACCACACAATCCATGTCCACTGACGCCAACCTCTACTCCTACGGCAACTACTACAACTGGTACTCAGCTACAGCGGGTAACGGCACATATAGTAAAACTATTGAAAATACTACAGGCGATCTCTGCCCCTATGGCTGGCATCTACCTACTGGTACTGGCTCTGGTGAGTTTGGTCTGCTTAGCAACAGCCTAGGTGGCCTAAAGAATGCTAGTAATGTAGCTCAATACATGTCTAGCTCTACTACCCCAACCGCTACCATTATGTTACAAAGACTCCGTCATTTCCCCAATAACTTTGTGTATTCCGGCAGCGTTTATGGCGCTTCGCTTAACTATAGGGGTTCACGCGGGTACTTTTGGTCGTCTAAGGCGAGTGGTAATAGCGGCGCCTATAACTTGTACTTCGGCAGCTCTAACGTCTACCCTGGTAGTAGCGGCAGCAACAAGTATTACGGGAGGGCAGTCCGCTGCGTAGTGGCGCCTGGCGTCTAGGATAGTGGATTGTTCGTTTCCTTCAGGGCTCATGGAATAATCCGCTAAGGGCTTGAAAGCGAGATTTGCGTTGTGTGTCTTTGGGCTTGATAGATTTTGCGCAATTTAGAAAAAAGTAGGGAGAATGGCTTTTGATGTGGTGGGCGTATGTGATAATGAGTGATGAAATTTAGAATAGTTCTGATCTGCCGGCAAGACCGCCACAGCCGCCTTTAGGAGCTTTCCGAATAACTTCCTCTACTCCGGCTACTTCAATACGTCGTCCGCGAGCAATAGGGGTAGCTACGGCCTCTATTGGTCGTCTACTGCGTACAATGACTACAGTAGCTACAATCTCTCCCTGAGTAGTTCTAGCGTGGACCCAGGTACCAATGGCAGCAATAAGAGCCTCGGCAGCAGTATTAGGTGTCTAGCCGGCTCCTAGCCTGAACTGTCCCTTCAAAATATGCTATAATATACTCCATGAATCTAACCGGCCTTACAGAGAAACAAGTCGTCGAACGGATAAAAAGCGGTCGCGCCAACCGTGTCCTCAGCAAAACCAGCGACACTATCGGCAAAATCATCCTAAGGAATACTCTCACAGTCTTTAACCTCGTAAATCTCATCCTCGCTCTCATGATTATCTCTGTCGGCGCCTACAAGAACCTCTTTTTTATCCTTGTCGCCATCGCCAACACTGCCATTAGTATTATCAATAGCATCCGCGCCAAGCGTACTATCGACAAGATGCGCCTTGTCGCCGAGCAAAAACCCACGGTAATTAGAGACGGCAAAACTCGCCAAATCCCTCAGACGGACCTCGTAGAGGGCGATCTAATTATCCTTGGCCTCGGCGACCAAGTCATCGTAGATAGCCGCGTCGAAGAGGGCGCAGTCGAAGTCAACGAATCCTACGTTACCGGCGAGCAAGACAGCGTCAAAAAGCGCCCTGGTGACACACTTATTTCTGGCAGCTTTATTGTTTCTGGCACTTGTAAAGCCACAGCCACAGCGGTAGGGAAGGATAGTCAGCTCGCCAAAATCGAACATTCCGCCCACACTATCAAGACTGCCGATTCCAAACTCTTCAACCTCATCAACAACATCGTCAAATATATCTCTATCGCCCTCATTCCTATCGGCGCTCTCCTCCTCTGGGCCAGATTCAACGTCCCCGACACTACCGCCGAAGTAGCCGTCACTAGCACAGTAGCAGGCCTCATCAGTATGATCCCCGAGGGGCTCGTCCTCTTGACCTCCAGCGTCCTCGCTCTCGCTACTATTCGCCTCTCCCGCCGCAAGGTACTAGTCCAGGATCTCTATTCCGTAGAAACCCTCGCCCGTGTGGATACTATTTGCCTAGACAAAACCGGCACCCTTACTACCGGTCATATGAAAGTCAGTCACTTTATTCCTGTAGTAAATGACGAGCTCCAGGACCCCACCAACCTCAAAACCCCATCCAACCCCGCCGAAAAATCCCTCCACAACGCGCTTATGGCTATTCTCAGCACTTCCGAAGCCGATAATGCCACATCTACCGCCCTCAAAACAAAACTCCTAAAAAAGGCCAAATTTAAACCCACAGAGCAAATCCTCGAGATCATCCCCTTCTCCTCTGACCGCAAATACTCTGGCGTTGTAACAAATAAAGCCACCTATCTCATGGGCGCCCCCGAAATCCTCCTCGGCAAAACCCCCGACATCCCTGGCAGCTACCGCGTCCTCGCAGTAGTGTGCGTGGATACAGACAACGAGCGCGAAGGGTATCCTCTTTCGAGGAGTATATTCGCCGACGGGGCGAATACGGAGCGACCGAAGCCCGTGACAGACAGCTCAAGGAAACGAGCGAAGAATGTGCTTGCACATTCTTCCGAGTTGACGATGAGCGGACGACCCGAAGGGTCGACGGGCCTGAGGGAGCGTTCCGAGAAAGACGGATACCTTCGCGCTCATGCATCAAAAATGCTAGGTTTCGCTCTCCTCGAGGACGAACTCCGCGGCGATGCCCCCGAGATTATCGAGTATTTTTACAAAAACAATGTCGATATCAAAATCATCTCCGGCGACAACCTAAAAACTGTCACCACCATCGCCACCAAAGTCGGCATCAAGAACCCCCACGGCATCGACCTCTCTACAATCAAGGGCGACATTAATTATAATAAGCTCGTAAAAGACTACAACATCTTTACCCGTGTCAAACCCGCTCAGAAAAAATCCCTCGTCCTCGCCCTCAAAAAACAAGGTCGCACTGTCGCTATGACCGGCGACGGCGTCAACGACATTCTTGCCATGAAAGAGGCCGACTGTTCTATCGCTATCGGCGAAGGCTCCGACGCCGCCCGCCGCTCTGCCAAGCTCGTACTTCTCGACAACGATTTTGCCGGTGTCCCCAGCGTCATCGACGAAGGTCGCCAATCCATAAATAATCTCGAGCGCTCCGCCACCCTCTTTCTTTCCAAAAACACCTATGCCGCCATCCTCGCTGTCCTTTTTATTCTTATTCCTTTAGAATACCCTTTTGCGCCTCTCGAAATGTCTATTCTCAACGTAGCCTGCATCGGTATGCCTGGCGTCATCCTCGCCTTAGAAAAAAATACCGCCCGCATCAAAAACAAATTCATGACCAATATCCTTCAATTTTCTATCCCCACCGGTATTACGGTAGCCATTTCCATGCTAATCTTGGCTGTAGTGGCCGAGGTCAACAGTTTTACTCGCCCAGAGCTCATCACTACGTCGCTGATTGTTACCTTCGCTATAGATTTTCTCCTTATCTTTTCAATTGTTCGCCCCCTCAATCTCCTTCGCAGCATCGTGCTAATCTTTTCCTTCACTATTGTATCTCTGGCTCTTCTGATTCCGTTTGCGCGTAGCTTCCTAGATTTTACTACCTTAAGTCCTGATAAAATTTTTATCGCCATTATTCTTGTAGCGGTCGCATTCATCATCTTTATCATCCTCCGTTCTATCATGCGCCACATAAGCGCCAAGCTGATAACAAAATATCCACGGCTTCAGCTTTAACCTACTCTAGTCACCCCTGGACAAAATCAAAATATCTATGCTATAATTAAGCCATTGTTCAACGCTAGGAAAAATCTAGCATGGATGGTTCTTTAAGGCCAGAAAGGTTTAGTGATGTCTTATGTTAAACACATCCGACTATAAGCACTATTGGGAGACCGTAGTAGATGCACTGGCGTGTATCTATCTATACAAAAATGCGGCTACGGACGAGTTCAAGGATCAAATTCGCTACGAAAACTTCCCGGAGGCTATCACGCGTGTCCGGTTCGCATATTATTATTGCGAAGTTCTTCCGCAAATTAGGTTCGGTCTGGTAGGCGACGAGATTGACGAGTTTTTTAGCGAAATGCTAATCGACGAACAACGTCTCGACCACGGCTACAGTGAGGCTCTAGACTGTTGTTGCGTTAGCGCCACGCCTGTCCCCATTAGGCTGCTCTAGTGGCTGTTTAAGGAAAAGGATGTGTATCTTGAGGCACTGCTCCTTCATTCAATAAGACAATGCACATGTTCACCTATAATGACTTAATCTACGGTAAATACACTTTTATCTGCAGCAAATCGTAGGTATGCATCCTTCCTTTCTTGGCAGCCCGCTACGATAGCGGGCATTATTTTTCGACTGAAATCCTAGGATAAATATTAAGAGAATACGGATCTGCGGGCTTCACTCCGCTCTGTATCTCGTAAAAACACGCCGCCCCCACCATCGCTCCATTATCGCCTGAAAGCGACGGGGTAGGGAAATAGACAGGAAGAGCGCGGGTGGCTGAATCTGTTTTTCTCGGATGCATAGAATGATTTGAATTTTCAACACGTATATTCCTGACGGACCCGAGAGGTTCGCCCCGAAGGGGCGGTTCTCCCGGCGTCCCAGCGTATGACGTGCTTGTAAATTCAAGTCCCGCATCCGAAAAAATAGGTTCAGCCAGGACCCGCGCTCTAAGCTCTTTATTCGCGCTCACTCCCCCAGCGAATACTACGGAGCGAGTGTCGGGGTGTTTACTGAGCGCAGCTTCCAGTTTTTCTATCAGAATATCGATAGCTGTCTTTTGAAATAATGCCGCAAAATCCGCCACCTGCTGTGGTGCCAGTAACTCTGCAAGCTTGTGTGAAGGATAAGAAATATCTACTCCTACTTCTTTCTGCACCGCTCGAAGCACCGCCGTCTTGAGCCCCGAGAACGAAAAATCTAGCCCCTCCACTTTCGGATGTGGCAGATGATATTTGTTAGAATCGCCAGGACGATGAAGGTTAGGAACATACTGACCTTCAGCTGCTTTTGCAATTGACGGTCCACCCGGATACGGCAACCCTAGAATTTTTGCCACTTTATCAAAACACTCCCCCACCGCATCATCTCTTGTCGTCCCCACTATTTCAAACTGATTATGCCCCTCCATCCTGAGAATCTGTGTGTGCCCTCCAGATATCACCACCGCCAGCAAAGGGAAAAGAGGGGTGCGGGTGGCTGAACCTGTTTTTCTCGGATGCATAAAATTCTGATTTGAATTTTCAACACGTATATTCCTGACGGCGCCGAGAGAGTTGCCCCTTGGGGCAATCTCTCCCGGACGCCCAGTGTATGACGTGCTTGAAAATTCAAGTCCAGCATCCGAAAAAACAGGTTCAGCCAGGACCCGCGCCTCAGATCTTCCTTTACTGGTGTCTTGTGTTAGCCAGTTTGCATACACATGTGACTTCAGGTGATGCACGGCGTATAACGGCTTATCATGCAGGATAGCAAGCGTCCGCGCCGTGAGCGTTCCAATAAGCAGCGACCCGAGTAGTCCAGGTGCATGTGTCACCGCAATCGCATCAATATCCTCCCAAGTGCACGACGCATCTTTCATCGCCTTATCTATCACGGGCAAAATCACTTCTAGATGGCTTCTGGCCGCCACCTCTGGTATCACTCCTCCATACTCTGCGAAAATATCAATCTGCGACACCACCACATTTGATAGGATAGAAGTCCCATCTTCTACTACTGCCGCCGCAGTTTCATCACAGCTAGTCTCTATTCCTAATATCTTCATCCCTTAATTATATCACGTCATGAATAATTATTCATGGTGATAGTGTCCTCCCCTTGCTATTTCTTGTGCACGATATATCTGCTCAGCTACAATTAGCCTTGCAATTTTATGGGGAAAAACCAATTTTGAAAAACTCCATACGAAATCTGCCTTCTGTCGCACCTCATCAGAGAAACCATATGCTCCCCCTATCAGAATTACCACATCACGACCATCCACAAACGATTTTTCCAATCTCTGAGAAAATTCATTTGATGATATATTTTCTCCACGCTCATCGCAACAAACCACAAAACTATCCGACGAAAACGGCCAGTCTTGTAATTTTCTATTTAGCTTATCTTCGTCTACAAATTCCCACACAACGTCAAACGGCTTCCTGAGGCGCTTCTCGTATTCATTAATGAGATCGACATATTCTGGGGAGTGTTTTCGTCCACCAGCAATTATTTTTATCATACCTAGATTATACTACTTTTCCCCTGTAAAACAACTAGCGCAAATTTATTTATGCTATAATAAACCCATGAAAATCACAAAACTAGAGCACTCGGGCATATCTATAGAAAATAGCAAAGAGACACTCCTTATCGACCCAGTCGAATTTACTACTACACTTCCACCAACCACTAACGTAATCGCCGTTGTTATTACCCACAAACACAACGACCATTGTCAGCCAGGCCTCCTCGAACAAATCACGAGAGCTAATCCAGGCGTGATAATATTTACCACGCCAGATACCACGCCGTTAATACCAGGCTCCATTGTGGTCCATCCTGGAGAAACTAGGGAAATAGGCGGCTTCAAGCTCCAGTTTTTTGGTAAGTCACACGCCGCGATTATTGAGGGGCAAATTCCTTGTGACAACCTCGGTGTAGTCGTAAACGATGTTTTTGTGAACCCTGGCGATTCTTTTGATAGGCCACCTATAGAGCATCCCAAAGTCCTCTGTGTACCGCTTTCTGCTCCCTGGGCCAAAATTTCTGACGCAGTCAAATATATTGAAGAGGTCAAACCCGAAATCGTCATCCCAGTCCACGACGCTGTACTCTCTGAGCTAGGCAAGACCTTCAACAATAGCTGGATCAAATACGCTTGCGAGCCCAAGGGTATTCAGTTCTCTCCCCTTACCCCTGGCGCCTTCATCGAGGTGTAAAATGGCAGGACTAGGCTTTTGCTAATGCAAAAGCCTTCCGTTCCTCCTCACTCAAAATATCTAAAAATAAATTTTAGATATTTATTCGTTTCGTCGTCCGGTCGAACCTACGGTTCTCGTCCTGCCATTCCGAATCAAAATAAAAATATAGCCCTACGGGCTATCTTTTTATTTTGGCTGGGATGGCAGGACTCGAACCTGCGAATGACGGGACCAAAACCCGTTGCCTTACCACTTGGCGACATCCCAATCCTTCCACATTTTATCACAAACCAAGCCCCCCGTAAACCCAAAACCCATTCCCCTTGCGCTTACCCCTAAACTGTGCTATAATTATTCCATGGCTACGAGAAAGCGCAAATCAACACGAAAAACCACCAAAAAACGAGCCAAAAAACAGGCTCCAGTAGAGCATGAGCTCCCCGGTGGTTTTTGGCGTCAGATATCCGCCGTCCTCATGATGGCTTTAGCGCTTTTCTTTGTTATTACTTGGTTCGGTCAGGGTGGCACAGTATTAAACACTATCCACCAATTTATTCTCGGCGGTCTTGGTTTTGCTACTTTCTTTATTCCGGCCCTCTTGGTCTATCTCGCTGTCAAAATCCTCCGCGCCGAAGACAACCGCGTCGCAGTTCCAGTCTATATTGCGAGCGCACTTATGATTTTGTGGCTTGCCGGTATCGCCGCCATCTGGAAAAGCGGTGGTGTCGTCGGTGACTGGCTAAACTCTCTTATGCTCAACGTCCTTAGCCAAGGCGTAGTTATCTTTATCTACATAGTCCTGATTTTTGTCACAGCGCTATTCATTCTTCAGATTTCTCCTATTACCCTCTTCAAAGGCACCAAAAACATCGCCACCCACGACAAGAAAGAGGCCAAAGAAGAAAATTCCAAAAAGAACAAAAAACTTGGTCAGCTCGAAATCAAAGTTAATTCTGGCGTCGGCGCCTTGGAGCCAGCACCAGTTGTAAAATCACATAAATCCGTTGCTAAAGCTGAGCCCGCAAAACCCGTAGAAGAAAAGGCCCTCGTCTCTCCCGACGACCCAGATTGGAAAATGCCTTCCACCAGCCTCCTTACCAAAAAACAATCCCCTGCCGATGCCGGCAACATCCAACAAAACGCCTTTATTATCAAAAACACCTTTGCCGAATTTGGCATCGACGTAGAAATGGAAGGCGCCAATGTTGGTCCGCGCGTCACTCAATATACTTTGAAAGCTCCTGGCGGGGTCAACCTTGCCAAAATCGCCGCCCGCGACAAAGAGCTCGCCTACAAGCTTTCTGCTACCACGGTTCGTATCGAAGCTCCGATCCCAGGCACTCAGCTTATTGGTGTAGAGGTACCCAACACTCGCTCCGCTGGCGTTTCACTCCGCGGTATCATCGAATCTGACGAATGGAAACGCTCCCACGGCCCGCTCACCTTCGCAGTCGGCAAAGACATCTCGGGTAAGCCTGTCGTCGCCGACCTTGCTGACATGCGCCATCTCCTTATCGCTGGCACCACCGGTTCCGGTAAGTCTGTCATGACTAATACTCTCATTATGTCTCTACTTTATCGCAATGCCCCCTCGGATATGCGTATGATTATTGTGGACCCAAAGCAAGTAGAGATGGTCTCTTATAATGACATTCCTCACCTTCTCACTCCGGTCATCACCAATACCGAGAAAGCTCTCTCTGCTATGAAATGGGCCGCTGGCGAAATGGATCGCCGCTATAACCTCATGGCTGCAGAAAAAGTCAAAAAAATCTCTGATTACAACAAAAAAATGGAAAAAGCCGCAAAACCCGCAGACGGGGAAGAGGACAAAGGTGGCAAAATGCCATATATTGTAATAGTAATCGACGAAATGTCCGACCTCATGATGCAGGCATCAAAAGAACTAGAGCCTCTCATTGTCCGTATCGCCCAGCTCGGCCGTGCGGCTGGTATGCACCTCGTCCTCGCCACACAGAAGCCCGTCGTCAAAGTCATTACCGGCCTTATTAAAGGTAATATTCCGTCTCGTATTGCCTTCCGTGTGCTTACATCGATGGAGTCTCGAATTATTCTAGATCAATCCGGTGCAGAGAAACTTCTCGGTCAGGGCGACATGCTTCTTTCTACTGAGCAAACCCCCAACGGCCCTGAGCGTATCCAGGGTGCCTGGACACCAGATGAAGACATAGAAAAAGTCACCGAATTCTTGAAGGCGCAACGCCCGCCTCAGTACAACGATGAAGTTATCGCTCAGGCTGTAGCCCTGAGAGGTGGTGGTGGCGATATGGATGGCCTAGGGCGCACCTTCGACCCCAGCGACCCACTAGTCCGCAAAGCCGTCGAAATCTCCATCAATAATGGCAAATTCTCTACTGGGATGCTCCAAACCCGTCTATCCAAAGGTCACGGTTGGGTTTCTGGCCTCGGCTACTGGCTCGAAGATATCGGCGTTGTCGGCCCCACCCGCGGCACCAAGCCCCGCGAGCTCCTCATCACTTCTATGGAAGAATTTGACCAGCTAGCGAAGTGAGCGAAGGACGAAAGCTTTGCTTTTGCCCTTCCGAACGAGCGACGCTGGACGACCTGCGCAGCAGGTCGATAACCTAGCGCAATGAGAGTAGAAAGAAAGTTCACTTTCTTTCTACCGAATGCGCGCAGATTTTATGGTCGCGCAGCGACCATACCAGCGAGCACAGTGAGCTCCCGAGATGCGAAATTGTGCAACAGCCGCTCCTCTTGACACATTATCCAACTTATGCTATCATTAATAGCAAGAGAGCGTACATCTCTAGAAGTTTCATAACTGGTAGACTATTCGAGAGAACGGAGGATTTTATTTATTAAGGATTGTTGATTTAAGTACTGACGCATTGCGATTTTAGGAGGCTATTATGAAAAAAAGACTGTACGCTACATTACTGTTTTGTATACTTGCGATAGGATGTGTAATTCTATCGGCCTGTAGCAACGACGATGTTTCTGGGCTGTCCACAGATGAGTCTGCACCCGATGCGGTTACGGCATTTGATAGGGTCGATACCGTAATGGGGCAATCCGAAGCTAGCCCAAGCGATGAACCAGAACAAAGCGCAGGGCAGAGCACAGAATACCTCGATGAACTCAGCATTCTAGAAGTAAAATCCAAAGAAGCCGCCGCAGAACAGGGAGGTTTTTATCTTAAAAAGGGTGATAGATATTTTACCCTCGACGGCGAACTCAAAGACCCCAAACTAGTCACACCTGGTAAAGGATATTGGAACACCTACGCGTACTGGGGGTCGCCTGATAGACTTCTATACACTAGAGGTGCTCCCACCTACCCAGATAGATATCCAGCGGCAGACGACATGGTTATATCTTACGGAGATATACCGGCTCTAACCCTGGAAAACGGAGACGAAATAGTGGCGTTTTCTTCTCGGACGGTACCCACCATGAGGCTCTTACGACTAAAGTTCGTAGGCTATTCGATGGGCATGAGCGGTAGTGGATTTGAAGCAGGAGGTGGCACAGCCGGATGGCTCTGGTCTAGTGATCAGCCAGAAGAAATGACACCGATTGACTTCTCCGTACAAGAGCAACTCATGGTCGAAGACTATAACGGCAACGAGGTCACAGACTTCTACAATTTGAACTTTGGCGAGCGCTATTTCGCTCTATGGCAACAGGGCACATCGTTTGTCGAGTTCGAGGGTATAGCTGACTGCTCGTATTACAAGGCACTAAACGACAATCTGCAGATTTACGACATCGAACAAGAAATCGACGGGGAAGTCACTACCGAAGGCTACGCCACCTACGACGTCTCTGGCCTTGAGCCCGGCATCTACTATGTCGAGAGGGGCGGAGTACTCGAAATCGTCTAGCTCGCTTCATAGTCTACCAAAAAAGCACCGGCAATAAAGTCGGTGCTTTTTCCTCTGTCAAAAATTTTGTATATTGACTCACTAGGCACTCTATCATAAAATATAACCATATGCAGAACGGCGGAAGCGTTTCTCATTTAAGGTTATTTTTGAGCAATAAATGGGTCAAAATAATCCTAATCATCGATGCAGTTATTTTAATTGCCATCGTTGCTATTTTGATTATTAACGCCATGAAAACAGCCACAATATATTTAAACATCACCCCCGTTGATGCCAAAATTCAAATAGACGGCAGCGGTGAATATTATAACGGTTCATATCAAATCCACCCCGGCACGCACAATGTCACTATCACACATGACGGTCTCACCCCCAAAACTATCTCGGTAGACACCCAGTCAGGCTATGTTACCACTATCTCCACCTTCCTTAGCGACGACGACTTTTCTTTCTACAAGTTAAAAGACAATTACACCTCTTTCCTTAAACTTGCCGAAATCGCCAGCAGTGAAAATAATATCACCACCGACCATGACACCTCCGCCGAGCAATTCATTCCCGAATTCACCCACATAATGTCTATCATGGAGGCTTTACCTATCAAAGGCTATGTTTACGCAGAGCCAGGAGTAAGCGCATCTACGGCCGGTTTTACAATTCGGGATGGTAGAGGCCAGGAGGACTGCAAAGTTTCTGCATGTCTACTTGTAAACTACTACGGCAAAGATTACGAACAAACAGTAATAGAATCAATAGAAAAAGCAGGATGTAATCCAGATGACTATCAGATTATCTATGAAAGGTATAATTGATGCTAGGGAAAATATCTAAGTTATTACACATTTTCTCTGGATTAATAATATTAGGGATAACCTTTCTCGGGGCGTCCACGGTTAGCGCTAAGCCTTTGGATAATTTTGGCGCATTAAGGGCGGGGAGTTTATCGGAAGAATATACTAGCTTATTTTCTCAAAACAATATTACCGGCTGGAACCCGAATGAATGTTCGACTAGGGGAGGACTCCGGTCAGACAGCTGTTTCAAAATAGATAGCAGTATAGGGGCACAAGATTTCTGGTATCCAGAGGGATGTCTCAACAATGGAACTTGCACGGCGGGGATATATGCTGCTGGCATGAGCCTAGTTATGACTAGCACCAACCCATTTCTTTACGGTGATACTAAGACCGATGATGAGTTTGGTGGCATGCAATACATCTATGCCGAAAATTATAATTATGAGTATGATGGGGCCTACACTAAGCTTACACCAAACGGCGGAAGTAGTACCCAAAAATATTACTGGACAGTGCTACCCGATCAAGCATATTCAAATGGGTTTGGAGACACGTATGTTGCTACCTTTGAAAATCTAAGCGAACCAGTTTATTTTATCGTTTTTGACGTGCATGCCTGTGAACATCAAAGTGAAGATTATTGCGGCAAGGCAAATTCAAATCCAGACAGCGTGGAGGCTGGCAGAGAATTTCTCGGAGCATTTACAAAGAACGGAGGCGGATACACTGACGTAGTGAACATAGCGGGCAGACTGACGTCCCTGTGTCGAATAAATGGTAGCGGGGAAGTCACAGCGAGCCATAGCGGCAGCGCTAGCAATATAGCTACGGCAAGCGGCGAAACATCCAGCCAGCCAAGCGACACGGGTTCATCCAATTCGTCCGAGTCATCCGGCTCACCTAGTTCATCCGATAATAGCGGTATTACTGCCATCGCAGGAGGCTCAAGTACCAGCTGCACTACCTACGAGGGTGACTATCCAGAGTATTATCAGGGAGGCCAGTCATGGAGCGGGGTTCCGTACGACGGAGGAAATATTGGTGATAGTGGTTGCGGACCCTCATCGATGGCAATGATTGCCACCGCCGTAGCTGGTGTGGATATCTTTCCTAATGACGTAGTGGATATCACTGGCCCTCACGGCAATTATGTCTATACTAGCGGCTCTGGCATGACCGCCTTAGACAAAGTGGTCGGCGAGAAGTATGGTTTTGAAGTGATAGACGTTGGCTACTCAAGCCTATCCGATGCCATACAAAAAATGAGGCAATACTTAGAGGATGGCTACATGCTTCATTTTTCAGGAGCTGGTGGTGCTCCGTTCACTGGCGGTGGTCACTATGTTGGAGCCTTCGCCATTAACGGAGACATGGTCAAAGTAGCGGACTCTAATCTCGGTAACAAAGATTATAACATCAACGACCTTGTTTACGCAGGCCTTCATGGTGGTTCCTTCTCGGCGAGTCGTGGCAATAATTCAAGCAGAAACACCTGCGACAATGATTACTGCGCAGAAGGCAACAACGGTACGAGCGGTAACGGCGATGTCTTGAGAGCCGTGGAGGAGATTATCGAACTAGCAAACAAGAACGGCAGCACATACACCTGGGGAGGTGGCCACACTAGTGATTCCAGCGTCTTTGACTCAATGCTAAATGGGGCCCCAGTCAATGTTGATTGTACCGGTTTCGCAAGTCTAGTTATGTATAAAACCTATGGTCAAATGACTTCCTTTACCTCATACTCAATATTCGACGATCCTTTATACGAAGAAGTCCCCCGTTCCGAGGTCAGCCCAGGCGATATCTTTGCTTACAATGAGCCTTCTGGCCACGGCGGGATAGTTATTGAGGCTAGTAATGGAGTAGTGACCAAAATCGCCGAAACTGGTGGCAGTGAAGGGCGCAGCGGAGGCAATAGTAACATAGGCTATTCTGGCGCCGATAGCTTTTCCGTGACCAATATGAACGGAAGCAGCGGACACTTCTTCCGCTGGAAAGGAGGTAGGTAGTATGTTTAATCTAGCAAAGCGTCAAGAAGACAAACAAATATCACCCAGTGTAATCATTTTTGCTATACTTCAGTTCTTCTTTATAATCATTATTATCGCATTGATATTTAATATGAATCACGAGGACAGAATTACTAACAGGGAAAATGAACCAAAAACCACTATTCATGATTTGTCCACAAAAATAGAAAATTTCCCAAAAGAATATGTTGACGACATCGAACATAGTCTTACAGAAACAATAAAACAAAATACCGACAATTTTAGTGTCCCAGACGCCACCGCTTTTATTCGTGACGAGTCTCTAAAAACAGAAATATTTGACCGCCACGGCTTCGGGGCCCTTAGTTTAATTATAGACATCCCAAGTTTAGAGCAATCATATCAGATTTATTACAAATACGCCCTCAATTACGAGAATATCGCCGACGCGGCGTACTATAATAACCCTCGGGCAATTCTTTGCTTGGATGAATATTCGGAAATAAGATACCCTAATTTTGAATGTCAAGATACCCTTCCGCCAGAAACACGTCTTAGAATCGTCGCAGACTATCTTAGGTTTTTCGAATTCGACGACTTCACTGTTTCCGTCGACGCTAAGGATTATTCGATCATTCGCCTAAATCCAGCTACTGCTAATTCGTCAGATAATCAAGAAGAGCTAATGGTCGCTGAATTAAGAAATAAAATATCCTCGCTGGGTGTCTCGGCAGAATATTTTAACTATCAATTTCTAACACAAGAAGACCTAGACTATAAAATACCACCGAGGCACTAGTTTCTCTACCTTGACTACTCAAAATCACCGTAGTAAAATCTAAACATATGCAAGATGAAAGGCGTACATCTATCCTTGGAGGGTTTTTGAAAAACAAATGGGTCAGACTCATTTTGATTATAGATGTTGTTATTATCGCAGGTGTCATTGGTGTTGTAATTTGGGGCTCTACCAAAACCGCTACCATCAATTTCAACATCGCCCCTGTCGATGCCAAAATTCAAATAGACGGCAGCGGTGAATATTACAACGGTTCATATCAAATCCACCCAGGCACGCACAGTGTCACTATCACACATGACGGTCTTACCCCCAAAACTATCTCGGTAGACACCCAGTCAGGATACGTCACTACACTCTCTGCCTTCCTTAATAATAACGGAGACTATTCTTTCTACGAGCTAAAAGACAACTATGCCTCTTTCCTTAAACTCGCGGAAATCGCCAGTAGCGAAAACAATATCACCACCGACCATGACACCTCCGCTGAGCAGTTTATCTCTGAATTTAAACGTATAATATCTATCATGGAAATCTTACCCATCAAGGGATATGTTTATGCAGACCAAAGAGTGAACTCGTCTACAGCTGGATTTACAATTCGTGACGGAAGAGGTCAGGAGGAATGTAAAAGTACTGCATGTCTACTTGTAAACTACTACGGCAAAGATTACGAACAAACAGTAACAGAATCAATAGAAAAAGCAGGATATAATCCAGATGACTATCAGATTATCTATGAAAGGTATAATTGATGATGAAGAAAATATCTAAACTAGTATGCATTTTTTCTGGATTAATGGTGCTAGGAACGGTTTTATTCGGAGCGACTACAGCCAGCGCTACTCCATTGTCTACTCTAGGCGTATCTAAAAGTCTTACCTCTGGCAAACTTGAAGAGCCGTACACTGGCATTTTTCCGCCCAACAACATCACGGGCTGGAATCCAAATGAATGTACAAACAAAGGAGGGGCTAATTCAGACAGCTGTTTCAAGATAGACAGTAGTGTGGACACACAAAGTTTCTGGTATCCAGAAGGCTGTCTCGCAAAATGCAAGAGAGGGTCATATGCCCACACTGCATATGATAGTGAAAATCCTTTTCTCCGAGACGACACCGAAAGTGATGAAGAATATGGTGGTATGCAGTACATTTATGCCGAGAATTACGACATAGACTACAATATTGGTTATGGGAAATTTACACCAAACGGCGGGAATAGCACTCAAAAATACTACTGGATAGTTTTACCTGACCAAGCCTATTCTAATGGATTAGGCGAAACATACGTTGCATCTTTCGAAAACGTAGACGAGCCTATTTATCTCATTACTTTTGATGTGCACGCCTGTGAACATCAAAGCGAGGATTATTGTGGTAAAGCAAACGCAGACCCTGATGGAGTTGCAGCCGGCAGGGAGTTCCTTGGGGCGTTTACAAACGATGCGGGAAACCCTACGCCAGTAGCGAACATATTGGGAAAGCTAACATCACTATGCCGAATAAATGGCCGCGGAGAAGTTACAGCTAGCCAGAACGCCAACAATATGACAACGTCAACGAACGGAGCTACAGCCAACTCCTCATCTGGCAGCTCGTCGTCCGATGTCACTTGGTCTGATGGCTGGATCACTGACGGCATGACCGGTTACGTGAAAGATCCAGCCATTGGTTCCAGCTATCAGCTTGGTGATAGCGCACACAACGGTCAATACTCCACTGGCGGCCCTAACAAAATCACATTGCACAGTACGGATGGTGGTCCGGGAGATGGTAATAGCGGTTTAGCTCTCTATGGCAATGATGGATCGGGGATTTACCCAGCTCATTTTACAATCAATCTAAAAGACAAAAAAGTATTCCAACACCTGCCGATCACAAAACCCTCGGACGCGGTAAAGTCACACGACGACTCAGCCGGAGTCCAAATTGAGATTATCGGCTTCTCTGATTCGCACACAGATAGCTCGTATTATTTGTTAAATGAAGATAACTTTGGCGATGAGGAATGGGCTTATCTCGGAGAACTCTTAAATGCTATTAGTTCTGAGACCGGGATTCCGCTCACAACTAGCGTAGACTGGGCCAATCCTAGCCGTCTGAGTAGTGGCGACTTTAAGTCTTATCAAGGCATATTAGGGCATATGCATGTACCTGATAATGACCATACTGACCCTGGCAATATCTGGCCAATGGTTCAAAAGGCTATTGACGGTAATTGCACCACTTATGATGGCGAATACCCCGAATACTTCCAGTGGGGGCAATCATGGAGCGGTGTTCCGTACAATGGAGGTACGATTGGCGATAGTGGTTGTGGTCCATCATCTATGGCGATGATCGCTACCGCAGTAGCTGGCACCGATATTTTCCCAAATGATGTGGTAGACGTCACTAGTCCCCACGGCATTTATGTCTATACCAGTGGTCCTGGCATGTCTGCCCTTGATCAGAAGGTAGGCGAAAAATATGGTTTTGAGGTAGTGAATGTGGATTATTCCAATCTTGATGACGCTGAACGGAAAATGAGACAGTATCTAGAGGACGGCTACATGTTACATTTTTCAGGAGCCGGCAGCGCGCCATTTACATCTGGAGGCCATTATGTCGGAGCATTCGCCATTGATGGGGATACGGTTAAAGTAGCCGACTCTAATTTGGGTAATAGAGATTATAATCTACATGATCTTGTTCATGCTGGGCTTCACGGCGGAGCATTTTCGGCTAGCCGTAAAGGAAATTCTAGTAGGAACACATGTGATAATGACTACTGTAGTGAAGGCAATGAAGGTAGTCACAGCGGTGGATTTACGTCTGTAGAAGAGGTTGATAGCCAAATCATGGACCCATATCGTGATTTAGCCGCCAATCATCCAGAAGAATGGAGCAAATACCATATTACAGCAGGTACGCCGTATAACTGTTTTTCATTCAGTAATTATTTCATCACAAAATACACGTCAATGAGTAGTTTTTATGGAGTGCCAGGCGTAGATGGTGGCGGTTACGCTGAAGAATTTTACAACCTTTACCATAACGAATATCCAGAACTAACTCTCAGTAATACACCAACTCCGTTTTCGGTAGCCGGCTGTGGTGACAAGTATTACGCGGGCGGCAACAGCGCCTCTCACACATTCATTGTACTCGGGGTAAACGAACAGGCTGGCACAATGATATATGGGCAAGCAGCTTACGGGTCTGGCCCAGCCGGAATCGTAGCTGGAGAAGTCAGTCTTGATGCAAATGATCCGTATCATGTTGGCCCAGGTTGTCAATACACCGATTTTTCAAAATATGTAACAGGATTATAAAATGGAAGAAAAACAATCACAGTTCCAACGTTTCATTCGGCAAAACCCAATCATAGTATGTCTATTTGTGATACTACAGATAGTCTTTATCGTTTTGGTAATTTTTACTATACGCGGAGCTAATACAAATAATTTTAAAGAGCCTGATTTGCAAATTAATAATCTCACATCAGATATTAAAGACTTACCGGATAGCTCATCACAGGCTATCCAAACTGCGCTTTATGACGCCATCATAAGTAACGATGGGGCTTTACAGAGCATTAAACAATCTGACGCAAAAATCCGAGAGGGTACCCTAATAAATACTTATTTTGAGCGCCAAAACATGCATTACGTCAATTTTATAGTAGACATTACCAGCATAGAACAGTCCTATCAGGTTTTTCATGAGTGGTCCAATGACGACACCAACCAATACTATTTACTCAACAACACCACGCTTGTGATGTGTCCACTAGCCGAACAAGTTATATATACGCAATTTAATTGCCACGATAACATGAATCGAGGAGGCCAAAAATTTATAGTTTCAAATTTTATTGATTATTTTGACTTCGATTATTTTTCAGCATTTGTTGGGGACGACGACCCACCTATAATCTATATAAATACTGCATCGTCAAACACCACAAAACACGAAGACGAGAACTATGTCGCGGAATTAAAAAGCAAAATTTCCTCTCTGGGAATTTCTCCTGAGATATTTGAATACGAAATCATAACTCAAAAAAACCTGAACTACAATATTTTTAACCCCAGTAATTAACTACGTTTGTTTAGCGGTTCCGTGAATCAAAAAACTACCCAAGCCGTTGAGCTTGCCTATTTTACCCCAATATGCTACAATATAACCAATATCAACTCAGCAAACAAGTACGCACTGTGTTTGCTTTAACCAAAGGAGTTTTATGAAAGACTACGAACTCACGGTCATATTTCATCCTGATTTAGAGATGAATATCGATCCGGCTCTCGACAAAGTCAAAAAGACCCTCGAGGCGAACCAAGCCAAAATTATAAAGGAAGAAAGCGACGGCAAGAAGCGTCTCGCCTATTCCATCAACAAACAAGATTTTGGTATATACTATTATTTCGACGTAGAGCTTCCCGCCGAAGCTCCAGCCAAAATTTCATCAGCTTTTAATATATCTGACGAAATTCTACGCTACCTACTAGTTCGTACCGACGAACGTAGAGCCAAACTAGCTGCGAGTGAAGCGGCTGCTAAAACTAACAAAGAGGATGCACAAAACAATTCTAAAGAAGAAAAGGAGAATTAAATGCGCGGTTTTAGTAAAGCAATCATCACAGGGAATATCACTCGTGACCCAGAGCTCAGGACTACTCCAAACGGCTCAAACGTCTGTAGTTTCTCGGTAGCAGTTAACCGAGTTTACAAAGACGCAAGTGGCGAGCAGCGAGAGGACGTGTCCTTTATTGATTGCACGGCGTGGGGCAGACTTGGCGAGATGATTAGCCAGTATGCGAAGAAAGGCACTGGCGTGCTCGTATCTGGTCGTCTAGACCAACGCAGCTTCGAAGGCAAAGACGGCGTTAGGCGTTCCCGCACCGAAATCGTTGTCGAAGATTTCAACTTCACCGGTGGCGGCTCGCGCAGCGAAGGCGGCCCCAGTTCTAGTAGCTTTGGCGCAGTCGGAGCTAGCGTCCCAGCAGACATCCCAGCAGGCGCAGATGATGGCGAGATCGACCTAGACGATGTGCCATTCTAATAGCAATAACAAAACGAAGGAGAATTTATGAAAAGGGTTAAAAGCGATCCCAATCTATACTTTGATTATCGCGATGTAAAGACTTTACAGCGCTATGTCGACGCTTATGGTCGTATTGAGCCAATCAGCAAGACTGGTCTTTCGGCTAAGCAGCAACGTCAGCTAGCCGTCGCTATCAAGCGTGCTCGACACATAGCACTTTTGCCGTTTGTATCAAAATAAGGAGAATAAAATATGTACGGACCAACAGATCTCAAGAAAAACACTCTTATCACTCTGGACGGTCAGCCGTATAAGGTGGTAGAGTATTCTCAAAAAGTCATGGGGCGAGGTGGCTCCATTGTCAACGTGAAAGTAAAAAATCTTATCACCGGGGCCCTGCTCCCTAAGACTTTTAAAGGCCAAGAAAAAATCGAGCCGGCCGAAGTGACTAACCGCAAGGTACAGTATTTATATAGAGACGACGAAAAGTTCTATTTTATGGATCCAGAATCTTTCGAACAATACGAGCTAGCAGCAGACATGGTCGGAGATTCCAAGGATTTTATGAAAGAGGGTGACGAAATGGAAATCCAGTTCTATAATGGTACTCCTATCAACCTTCAGCTTCCTAAGAATCTCTGGCTCAAAGTCACCTATACCGAAAACGCAGTCAAAGGCGACACTACTAGCTCTGTCATGAAAGATGCCACCCTAGAGACCGGTGTGATAATCAAAGTCCCAGCCTTTATCAAAGAGGGTGACATTGTGTCGGTAGATACCGCGGAATACACCTACCGCGAGAGGAAAAAATAGCAGTGAAGCGTGGGCGGGTGGCGGACTTGGAGGGGGCCCCGCAAAGTTCGCAGGCGCAAAGCGCCGAGAGGACACCACGGGACGGAAAAGTCCAGCACCCGCCCACGAGGGGCTATATTAAACTTTCACAAGCGGCCGAGGCCTTTAATTTTGATTTCCGCGGCAAGACCGTCCTCGATATCGGCTCCTCTACCGGCGGCTTCACTAAGTACGCCCTAGACCACGGCGCTCGCAAGGTCATCGCAGTTGAAAAGGGCACCAACCAAATGGAATCCCCTCTCCGCTTCGACCCTCGCATCGAGCTCCACGAAAAAACAGATATTTTTAATGTAACATTGAAATTGTCTCTCATCCCAGACATTATAACCATAGATGTCTCTTTTATAAGCCTAAGAGCCATTCTAAGCTACGCCAAGCAGTACTTAACAAGCAGCCAAACCGACATTTTGGCCATGTTCAAACCTCAATTCGAAGCCAAACCCTACCAACTAAACAAAGGTGTCATCAAAAACGAAAAAATACGCCGCGAGATTATAAAAGAGTTTGAATCCTGGCTCAAACATAATGATTTTGTCATTATTAATAAGCGTGACAACGCTCTACATGGTAAATATGGTAACCGAGAGCGTTTTTACTTACTAAAAAAACAATAATTTTTAGCTTAGAAAATATTGCAAAATTTTAAAAAATCGCCTATAATCATAAGCATGAACTTATTACACGGTGTGGGCGACTTCTTCTCACTAGATATCGGTACAAACTCAATGCGAGTTATTCAGCTTTCTGGCGATAGCCAGCATGGCTGGACGCTGCAAAAGTTTGCATATGTGCCTATTGATCAGAAGTTGACTCAAGACTCATCAGATTTAGGAAAAAAACGCTTGGGCGAAGCAATCATGGGGGCAGTAAACCAAGCTGGCATCAAAACCAAAAACGTTGCCCTCGGTCTACCTGCAGGCAAAACCTTTACTTCAATTGTCGAGACCGAGACTTTGCCAGAAAAAGAACTAAAAAAATCTTTCAAATATGAAATAGATAAATACGTTCCCATGTCTCTAAGCGATGCCAAGGCGGACTATATCATTCTCGGCCCCAGTCCTAATGACCCCAGCAAGACAGAAGTATTAGTTTCGTCTGTCGCTAAAGACTATGCCGAATCTACCATGGAAATGATAGAAAAAACAGGGCTAAATATCGTTGCTATGGAGCCAGAGCCTCTCGCTATGGCTAGAGCGCTAAACACCCCAGGATCGATGGACGCCAGCTTGGTGGTAGACTTTGGTGAGAAATCTACAGACTTGGTTATTAACTATAAAAACCAGCCTCGCCTCGTACGTACCGTCCCAGGAGGGCTCGGTGTATTAATCAAGGCCGTAGCTAGTGGTCTTAACGTTCGCGAAGACCAAGCCCGTCAATTTATCCTCAAGTTTGGCCTCGATGAACATCAGGTAGAAGGACAAGTATTTAGGATTCTTAGCTCACACCTAGACAACTTCTCCTCAGAGCTCGCAAAATCAGTCCGATTTTTCCAAACAAAATATCTGGGCGGCAAAGTTGGCGGCATAGTTTTATCTGGATATGCCAGCACAATTCCACTCTTTGCAGAATTTATAGAAGCTAAGACCAGTGTTCCCACCATGAAAGGTAACCCATGGCAATTTGTCCGAACCTCGTCTGAACAGCAGCGTACTTTATTGAGTGTGGCCAACGAATTCGCAGTTGTGATTGGCTTGTCAGAAAGGAGTAATGACTAATGGCTCGAGAAATCAATCTGGTCCCAGATATTAAAGACGAAATGATCAAGACCCTCAAATTAAGGAATTTCATTTTCTTCCTATGTATAGCAGTAGCTGCTATTAGCGTAGGTGCCACCGTGCTTATAGGATTAGTAATGGGCGGTCAGCAAATAGCTATAGATAACAAGAAAGGCACCATCGATAATCTTTCTAGCAAACTAAACTCATACACCGATCTCAACGATTTTCTCACTATCAAAAGTCAGCTAGACGATATCTCTACGCTTACCGACAACAAAAAAGTTTTATCGCGTACATTTAATATATTGTCGGCTCTCATTCCAACCGGAGCGGACACAATTACGATCTCTGAGCTAAACGTAAACTTGGCCGAAGAGCAGCCAACATTTACTTTTGATGGGCAGGCCAACGCTGGCACTGAGCCGTTTATTGATTATAATGTCCTGGACGCTTTCAAAAAGAGTATGCAATATATGCGATATGATTATGGCAACTATGTCGACAAGTCTGGCAACCAAATTCCAGCTTACTGCATGATTGAAAAGGGCACCGACGGGGCAGTATTCAACGATCCATCCAAAGGTATTTACGCATATTGGCTCATCAACGGTGATGGCTGTAATCCGTCCGAGGATACCAAGGCATCAGATTATTCATTAGAAGAATACAGTGGAGAACAAGTCGTAAAAGTCTGGCGGACACCCCAATTTAGTGAATGGTACAAAGAAACCCCGTCCGACAACCAACCCTACATGAGCCTAGACGGGATAATCTCCAATGTGCCCCATTTCGAAAGCTCATGCATTACCTATGCTGGAGACGACTCACAAGATAGCGCCAACCCCAAATGGACCGAAACCAACGAAGAGTGTCGGCTCATCCCCGGCGGATCAGAAGGAATAATTATCTCTGACTCCTCCAACGGTCGTGATGTTAGTGACCAATTAGTCCTGCGTTTTTCGGCCGAAATTCAAATCGCACCCGAGGCTTACCAATTTTCTAATTCACATATGTTGGCAATTGCTCCATCTGGGCGTCGTAATGTAACCGACTCTTACGTCCAGGTCCAGGCCATGTTTGGGGCTAGAGCTACAGACTGTGCAGAGGGCGATACCGCATGCGAATCTAATACTAATAAAAACGGAAACGGAGGGAATTAAAATGGCAAAAGAGGTAGCAATCGGCAAACGAGCCAAAATATCCGAAGCACAGCAGTATATGATTCTCTCTGTCCTTGGCGCATCCATTTTTCTCGGAGCGGCCATCTCGCTAATTTCACATTTTGTACAACAAATATCGTTTAATACTGAAGTTATTATGGCCGAAGACGAGTCAATAGTTTCATATTCAAACATCATCAAAAATGCCGGTGTTTGTAAAAGTCCAAGCGGGGCTGTTTACTCAAACTCGGAATTGGAAAAATGTGACCCTAATAATATAGAGGCATCCGAGATACCAGGCACTTTGCGTGCTAATATCCTAGAGAATTTGGCCGCAAACGATGCTCTGAATTCTGTTCCAAAAGAGGATGACTCCAACTGTCTAAACCCAGCGACGAACAAAAACTATACGTATAAGGAGCTAGTCAAAATGTACTCCGATGCAAGAGGAGCCTCGGAACTTCAAGCCGCAAGCAACCTTATCAAAAGCTGTTCCGCACTTCGTGTCATTCCAGACGCCTTGCCGGCTTACAAAAACGAAGAAGCCTTACTCGCTAGCTTAAACAAACTTTATCTAGCTTCCAATTGGGAGCCAGAGGCTTTTGGTTCGAGCGGTAGCACTGAAGTCTCGGCACTTTCCGAAAACTTGAATGAGATTTCAATCAATTCTTTAGTCGAAGCCGATTCTGGTACCACTATGTCTGTTCTCAATAACATAGAGCGCTCTATCCGACAATTTGATATTAGGCGTGCCACATTCGAATGGAATGATGGGGCACTCAATCTCACGTTCCAAGCCACAGCATATTATACTAATGAAGCTGCTATTACAGAAACCGAAAAAACAATAGAACCGGAGGGAAAATAAAATGATGAAAACAGAACTAGCCACCGCTATTGGTACCGCGATAGCAGGTACGATCATTGCCTATTTTCTCTGCGGATTACTCGTGGGCGAAATACAACCAGTCACGTTTAACACTGTAGACGACTCTGTCAATACTGACCTCGCCGAGCCAAACCCCGAAGTATTTAATTATAAGGCCCTCAACCCCACAGTGGAAGTATATGTAGGTGATTGTACGGCAACCGACGCGAGTGGTCAGTGTGTTGAACAAAACACGGCTGAAGGGAACCCGTAATGGCGCAGCTCACCAAAGAGGCGGAGAGGAGAATTACAGAACTCCTTCTAAGTGAGGGGCTTGCGGATCGTAATCTTGTTAATACCATTAGGCAGCAAGTAGAAGCCGAAGACAAACCTCTTCTCGAGGAGCTCATTAATCACAAAATTATTAGTGATGATATGGTAGCACGTGCCACCGCAGCTATTATTGGTGTCCCATATGTTGAACTCAAAAATATTACTATCGATCAGGAAACGCTAGCTAGAATTCCAGGCGACGCATCCTCAAGGGTGTTAGCCATACCTCTAGGCGAAAAAGACGGCATGCTTAACGTTGCCATGGTGGACGTTACGAACGTACAATCTACAGACTATCTATCCAATCTTATCAATCAGCCAATTCGTGTTTGGATGTCTTCTGAACGTGGTATTCGTGAAATGCTAGAGCAATATCACGGCGATTTTTCAGGTGTTAAGGAGGCGGTACGCGAAACAGGTGCTAACGGGGCTTCAGAATCTACTAACTCCAACGTTAAAACCATTGTCGAAGATTCTCCAATATCGAAAGCATTGACCACAATTTTAAGCTATGCAGCCAAGACCAAGGCATCCGATATCCATATCGAGCCCTTAGAAAACTCACTAATTATCCGCTGTCGTGTCGATGGTGTACTTCGCAAAATTATGGAACTCCCAAAAACAGTTGCCCCCGCCCTCGTATCTCGTGTCAAAATCCTTAGTAATCTCAAAATCGACGAGCACCGTATCCCGCAAGACGGTCAATTTACAGTGTCAGTGGATGGTCAAGAGATCGATCTTCGTATCGCTATTTCTCCAGTTACATGGGGAGAACAGGTGGTTATTCGTCTTCTCGACAAAACAGGCGTGAGCATGGAAATTAATAAAATGGGCATGAGTGGTCACGCACTTCGCGATGTACTTGAAGGGATTAAAAAGCCAAACGGCATGATTTTGACTTCAGGTCCTACCGGTTCCGGTAAATCTACTACACTTTATGCCTTGATTCAGCAAATCAAATCAGAGGCCATCAATATTGTTACCCTCGAAGATCCAGTCGAATACAAAATGGACGGGATTAATCAAATCCAAGTAAACGTAGATGCCGGCCTCACCTTTGCATCGGGTCTCCGTAGTATTCTCCGTCAAGATCCGGATGTAGTGATGGTAGGTGAGATCCGTGATTCTGAAACCGCCGGTCTTGCTGTCCAGGCCGCCCTTACCGGCCACCTTGTATTTAGTACGCTCCACACAAACTCAGCTGCCGGTATTTTGCCACGTCTCCTAGATATGGGCATCGAGCCGTTTTTGCTGGCATCGACTTTGAATGTTGTAATCGGCCAGCGCCTAGTACGTCGAATTACCGAAAAAAGGGAAATGTACAAATCCAGTGAAATAGAAACCAAGGCCATAAATTCTATTATTGGAGATTTGTTGCCTGGTGATAAAGAATCTGTTGCGAAAATAAGCGAAGATTTGGGCTACCCTGGCCTCCCTGTAAAAAACGACGAATTTTACATGCTGGCAAGAGGTGTAAATAGTAAAGAAACCCCAGGTGGTTATTCTGGTCGAGCCGGTCTCTATGAAACAATTGTAGTTGACGAGGATATCCAAAAAATGATCATCAACCATTCTACAGCAAACGAAATTATGCGTCTAGCCAAAACCAAAGGCACCGTCACTATGCGCCAAGACGGAATATTAAAAGTATTATCGGGTATAACATCAATGGAGGAAGTCAACCGCGTTGCAAGTGATTTATCGTAACGCTTATGATATAATAAAATTATGGAAAATACTGGTCAAACAACAAATATACTAAAGATAGAAAATCTCCTCGAGGAATGCGTACGCCGAAACGCATCAGACCTCCATATTCAATATGGTTTACCACCAATTTTACGTATAGACGGTGCACTTACTCCTATTGGTGGCACGACTAATTTAAACGAAGAAATAATTCGCAACCTCATCTTTGCCACTCTAGACGAAGAGCAGCAAAAGATACTTATCAAAGATAAAGAGTTTGACTATTCATTCGCATTTGGTGATGTAGCCCGTTTTCGCGTCAACGCTTTCCATGAGCGTGGCAAACTTGCAGCAGCTTTTCGTTTGATCCCTAATCAAATCAAGAACATCACGGATTTAGGTATGCCCGCGGTAGTAGAATCATTCGCAGATTTTCCACGCGGATTAGTCCTTGTTACTGGGCCTACTGGATCTGGCAAATCTACCACTCTGGCAGCCTTAGTTGACAAAATTAACCGAGAAAAATCCACACATATAATCACCATCGAGGACCCAATCGAATTCACTCACAAGTCTCAACGCTCAATCATTGCACAGCGCGAAGTTCACTACGATACTTTTAGCTTTGCGGCAGCTCTTCGTTCCGCCCTCCGCGAGGACCCAGACGTAGTGCTTATCGGCGAGATGCGTGACCTCGAGACTATCCAGGCCGCTATTACCATCGCTGAGACCGGTCACCTTGTTTTTGCTACTCTGCATACAAACTCCGCAGCTCAGAGTATTGACCGTATGGTAGATGTATTTCCTTCTCATCAGCAACCTCAGGTCCGCACTCAGCTCTCAAATATGCTAATGGCGATTTGCGCACAGCGTCTTGTGCCAGCTATCGGCGGCGGCCGCGTCGTAGCAGCAGAAATCATGATTGCCAACTCCGCTATTCGCTCACTGATTCGCGACGGCAAGACCCATCAAATTGATACCGCTATTCAGACGGGTGCCGATCAAGGCATGCAGACCATGGATCGCACATTGGCGAAGCTTGTTCAGACTGGTGTAATCACTTACGATTCTGCACGTGAATACGCCGTAGATATTAATGAATTAAATAGGCTAGTGAAGGGTTAAATGAAACGTTTTATTTATAAAGCCAAAGAGAAAGAAAGCGGAAAGTCTATCAAAGGCAGTATTCAAGCCGAGAACGAGCAAATCGCTGGCCGTCTCTTAATCGAGCAAGGATATGTCCCAGAATCTGTCACAGAAGAAGGCACGGGTCTTTTCGGCGGCAAGGGCCACGTCACTGGCAAAGACCGCATCATGTTTACTCGCCAGCTGTCTACGCTTATTGGCGCCGGCCTTCCACTTGCTACGAGCCTTCGTACCGTTGCCGAGCAGACGCAGGGCAAAGCCATGAAGGTTATAGTTGAAGAAATTCTTACGAACGTAGAAGCAGGTAGGACCTTGCATGATTCATTTGCAGAATATCCAGACGTATTCAACGGTGTTTATTTGGCGTTGATCAAAGCGGGCGAAACATCTGGCACATTAGACCTTGCTCTCAAACGTCTAGCAGACCAAGAGGAAAAAGACGCAGCCATGATGAGTAAAATCAGAGGCGCGCTGGTCTACCCCGCTATTATTCTTGTTGTTATTATTGCCGTTCTAGCCTTCATGATGATTATGGTGGTTCCACAAGTTAGGGACTTATACGAGGATATGGGCGAGGAGCTCCCAGCTTTGACACAATTCTTAGTCAATCTCTCTAATTTCTTCGGTAATTTCTGGTGGCTTGTCCTCCTAGTCATTCTTGGCATTGGTGCAGCTGTATGGTACGCCGTCAAAAAGACACCTGCCGGGCGAAAGGTTGCCGATGGCATCAAAATAAACGTACCAATTTTTGGTGGCCTATTTAGAAAGCTGTACGTCTCTCGCTTTGCTCGCACAGCCGAAATGATGCTAGCTACCGGTGTTCCGATGCTAGACTCGGTCAAGATTGCCATCGATGCCACCAGCAACAAGGTAGTCGAAGCCGAATATTCCAAATCTCTCGAGATTATCGAAGGGGGCAAGGCTCTCTCCGAAGCTTTGAAGGATAGGGAATATATGTTGCCGCTTGTCCCCCAGATGGCCTCTATCGGCGAAGAATCAGGTAAAATCGATGAAATGCTTGGCAAAGCTGCGCAAGTTTACGAAAACGAGCTAGACGAGCAGATCAACAATATCTCCACCATGATTGAACCTATCCTCATGGTCATTATGGCTGGCCTCATCGGTGTAGTTATCGGCGGTACACTTCTACCAATCTACTCACTCGTCAATTCTGTCGCAGTATAAAAATCTTGATTTTTAAAATGTTTTAGGTTATTATAAACATAAGGATAAAATCTAGAAAGGATTTATTTATGGCAAAAGAAAACATCAACTCTAAAAAAGGCTTCACCATCATCGAAGTCGTACTCGTGCTTGCTATCGCAGGCCTCATCTTCCTCATGGTCTTCGTAGCACTCCCAGCACTCCAAAGGTCACAGCGTGATACCGCCCGTCGTAATGATTTGGCACGCGTAGACACCTCCCTGGTTCAATACCAGACTAACAACCAAGGCACCAACGCTGGCTCCAACCTGCCAGTCGAATCTGCCACTTGGACAGGCACCGCGACATTTGAAGACACTTCTTGTAAGACTTCAGCGTGTAAGTTTGTACGTAACTACATGAATTCTGGCACCAACGCCACCAAAAATGATTTCCAGGACCCAGATGGTACATACTATAGCATGAATATCGGTAAAGGTGCTTTCGAGTACACAAAATCACAGATGGATCACGTGATCTATATTAGGACAGGCGCTAGGTGTGATGGCGAAAAAGCCATTGCTGACACTGCACGTCACTTTGCTGTCATCTACCGTCTCGAAGGTGCCGGTACCTACTGTATCGACGACCAGTAGAATATGATATAGCTCCAACGGAGCTATATCATGAAAAACAAAAAATAAATCGGGACTCACTTCCGATTTATTTTTTATACTGGTTTCTTTTACTGACCTTTCCTTGCCTAAAGAAAAGGTCAAACATTATGTGTTACTGCAGTATACCCCAGCTCCCTCAAGCTTATATACTACAGCTAATTTTCGTGGGTTTGACGTGGCAACTGTTTTGCCACCAGAGCACGAAGCCTGCAACACCACTAGCATAGTGTAGTTATTGGGGAAGAAAACGTCTTTATTTACATATTGAGCATTATCGACACAGTCTCTGTCGGCGGCCTGTGCACCACAACTTACCACTTTAAGTTTATAATATTCACCCGATGGGTCCATAAAATTCTGTCCCAAATATTTTTGATAAAATCCCGCCCACGTAGTGCCCGAACCAGAACCAGCATTTTCACTGGAGACATTAACTGTACCACCATTATTAATTGTGGTAAGCTCGGAAGAACCAGGCAAAGCTCCCCGGTTATTAGTCTGATATTTTTTTACGCTTTCCAGAAAAGAAGCTACGTGTTCTCGTCTATCCGCATCTCGTTGTGAAGCCCGGAGCCCTGGCAAAGCCACAAAGACCATTAAAAATATTAGCCCTGCAATAGCGAGCACCAAAGACACTTCTATGACTGTAAATCCTTTATTTTGCAATTTTTCACCCTTTTTCATAATACTCCTTAAGTTAATTATAAATTATTCTACGTAAAAAACAAGACCGTGCTAAAATATAATCATGCAAACAGCCTTTTTGATTATGCTATTTATCCTGGGCAGTTGTTTTGGGTCCTTTCTCTGCTGTCAGGCCCGTAGAATGCACCTCAAGACTACCCCTTCAAAAAAAACAAAAAACGCTACGCTTGGCAGTAGATCAGTGTGTCTAAACTGTGCTCATCAATTAAAATGGTATGAGAATATCCCCATCATCTCCTGGCTTATTCTTCGCGGTAAATGTAAAAACTGCCATCGCAAAATCGGTATAGCTGAATTTCTCTCTGAGCTAGGAGTAGGCCTTGCCTTCCTGGCCATCGGCACCACTATAGACATTACATCCGGAGATTTTTTAACCTGGGCGGTTTTTGTGCTGACCCTTATTACGTTATTACCACTTAGCTTCCTTGCTATTTATGATGGCATTTACGGTGAGCTACCCACAAAATATTTAATCCTATCTATCATATGCGCAGTGGTACTCCTTATTCTTAAAGAATGCCTTATTTATTCCACAGATCTGTTCACGTCAGCCCTTATTTACAACCCAATTCTATCGGTTATCATCCTCGGAGGATTATACTTATCATTATACAAGATATCACGGGGTAAATGGGTAGGAGATGGAGATTGGATTCTGGGCACAGCAATAGCTATTGCCTTGTACGACCCGTGGCTCTCCTTAATCACTCTTTTTGTCGCTAATCTCCTTGCAAGTCTTGTCATGGCACCATTTATACGAAAAAATAAACAAAAGAAAATCTACTTCGGTCCATTCCTGGTAATTGCCTTTGTCATTACCCTAACCTTTTCAGATATCTTTTATTACATAATTGGCTTATGATATTTCAAAATATCAACCAACCATGATATAATAGGCTTATGACAAAAAAGGGTGATACTCTAATCGAAGTAACGTTGGCGATTGGAATTTTCTCAATGATTGCAATCGGCGTTGCTGCCGTGATGAGTAGCGGGACTTCTGGCGCACAGACCGCCCTAGAGACTACGCTCACCCGTGAAGAAATTGATACTCAGGCCGAAGCACTGCGTTTTATTCAGACTGCTTACACTATAGACAAAAATTCTACAGATAAAAAATTTTCCAAACTATGGGAAGCCATAAAAAACAATGCTATCGACTACATCAACCAATGGAGCGGAGAAAGGCAAGAAAAAGTCCTACAATATTCCCCTAGCTCATGCAACGAAGCGCTTAGCAATGACGACGTTCGAAGCCATGCCTTCGTAATTAACCCACGCAAATTTGGCACCTTTACGGCGGACAGTGTCGATTCAGTTTACATCCCAGCAAGTAGCGGCAAACTCACAACCGCTTCGATCTATCCCCGGCTGGTTTTTTCACCATCGTCAGCAGTTGCTCCCTCAAACACTCCAGATCAGCTCGTTACCACCTCATCAGCTATGGATAGTCTCTACAGAGCCGAAGGGTTGTATGTTTTAGCTGTCAAGGATTCTGGAGCCACTCAGGGTTCAGGCACTACCTCGATCGTTAGTGATATGGGAGTAAATAAAGCCCCGGCGTATTACGATTTCTATATTCGCGCATGTTGGTACGGCACAGATGCCAACGAGCCGTCGACTATCTCGACCGTCATTCGTCTCTACGACCCAGATACTACAGAATAATTACTTTGTCTCTGAGTGGAATTTTTCATGCACTTCTTTCAAATGAGCATCAGTCACATGGGTATAAATTTGTGTTGTAGAGATGTCGGCATGCCCCAGCATCGACTGCACCGAGCGTAGATCCGCTCCGTTCATTAATAAGTCTGTGGCAAATGAGTGTCGAAGGGTATGTGGTGATACGCGTTTTGTAATCCCAGCAAGCCTAGCATACTTTTCTACAATCCTCTCCACCGAACGCACTGTAATTCTGCGGTAATTACCAGATGTATCCACCGCTTGCAAGTTTCGAGAATTATTAAGGAATAATGCTGGTAAAGAATCGGTCCTAGCGTCGAGATAATCTCGCACTCTATCTGCAGCCGACCGGCTAATAAAGATTGGTCTATCCTTCGAGCCCTTACCTCGTACCATAAACTCACGTCGCTCTAAATTAATAGAATCTCGATTTAATCCTACTAGCTCCGAGACACGTAACCCCCCAGAGTATAACAACTCGATAATAGCTCTATCCCTAAGTCCGGACTCTGTGGAAGTATCTATTTGATCAAGCATATCTTCTACTTCGTCGTAGTGCAAGAACGTTACTTGCTTCCTAATTACTTTAGGCAAATCTACCAACGACGGATCCAATGACTTAATATCCCGTCTCGCCAAATACTTCAAAAATCCACGTAGCGCTATTAGATGATATGCCTGAGTAATCACTTTCAAATCATCACCCCCCATTTCGGAGCCATAACGATTTAGTTTTAGTCTGTACTTACGTAGCAGCTCCTTGGTAATATCGCCAGGTTTTAAACTGTCTTTATTTAGAATGTCTAATGAAATATTATAGAATCTCTCCAAATATAATTGATAATTATCAATCGTCCGCTTGCTGCGCCCAGCCTCAATCTCCAGATGTTCTAAAAAATCGTGTATCAGCTCCATAATCTCCATACTACTATTATATCAGAACCAATTTAGTATGCTATAATATGGGAAAAGGAGTTTTATTATGGCAAAAGAAAAAGATTTCATCCAGCGCACTTTAGTGGTTTTGAAGCCAGACACAGTTCAGCGGGGAATTATTGGCGAAATCATCCAACGGTTTGAACGCGTAGGTCTCAAAATTGTCGGCATGAAAATGGTCATGCCGGAAGAAAAGCTATATCGCACCCACTATGAAGATATCGGTCAGATGATCACTCGCCGTGGCGAGACCGCCTTCCGATATAATGTCGAGTATATGATGAGCGGCCCAGTAATCGCCATGGTTCTAGAAGGTGTCGAGGCCCAGCCCCTAGTCCGCAAGATTGTCGGCCCCACCGAGCCAAAATCTGCAGAAATGGGCACCATCCGTGGCGACTATTCTCATATGAGCTTCGGTTATTCTGACGCTAAAGGTGTGGGAGTACCAAACTTAGTCCACGCCTCAGGCTCTGTCGAAGAAGCCAAAAAAGAAATCGACCTCTGGTTCAACGCCAACGAACTCTACGACTACTCCGACCTCCACGAGAAATACACGAGATAATCCATAACTTTAGCAACATAATTTACCTACATCGAGGGACATAAAGACAAAATCTCTGATTTTGTCGCCGAAGGGGCGAAGCTTTTGTGTAAATTTATTATCACATCGCGAAGCTCCCGAGATGAGGTAAATTATGTTGGACGGTTATAGCACTTTCTCTAGAAATTCCCGCACTCGGGGAGTTTTTGGGTGATTAAAGAATTCCTCGGGCGTGCCCTCCTCGATAATTTTTCCTTGGTCTACAAACACAATCCTCGACGCAATCTCTCTCGCAAACCCCATCTCGTGTGATACAATCATTGTGGTCATTCCGCCGGCTGCCACTTCTCGTATCAAATCTAGCACATCACCAATCGATTCTGGATCCAGCGCAGAAGTCGGTTCGTCAAAGAGTAGCACTTCTGGATTCATCATCATCGCCCGTATGATTGCAATCCTTTGTTTCTGCCCACCCGAAAGCGAGGCCGGGTAAGCATCAGCTTTATTTAGCAGACCGATATGCCGGAGCAATCCATGGGCTTTTCGTATGGCTTTTTCTTCGTCCATTAATTTTAACTTCACTGGCGCCAAAATCAAATTGTCCATCACAGTCAGATTATTAATCAGATTAAAGTGTTGGAATACCATCCCAATTTGCTGCCGCATCTTTTGGATATTTTTATCAGTAATCAAAGTCCCATTAAAATATATTTCACCCGCGGTTGGCTCTTCCATCCGGTTGATGCAACGCAAAAATGTAGACTTACCCGATCCAGACGGCCCCAACACTACTACGCGCTCCTTGTCTGCGAGCTCAAAATCAATGCCTCGAAGTACTTTATTTTTACCAAACTCCTTCCTTAAATCACAAATTCTTAAAACCACATTATCTGCCATTCCAGCCCCCTCACCCCCTCATTTCACTTTTTCTTAACTGTTTTTCTATACGCTTAATCACGAACGTTATCAAATACACCGTCACTAGATAGAACAAAGCTGCTACAAACATCGGTACAATATAACTTGCCATATTCTGACCTGACCCAATATCTTTGGCCGCCATATTGAGGTCATACATGCCCACCATACTTACAATTGCGGTCTCCTTAATCACGGTAATAATTTCATTACCTAGCGCCGGTATGATGTTTTTGATAGCTTGCGGTGCTACAATTCGTCGGAATATTGTGGCATTAGAAAGCCCGAGCGCCATCCCAGCTTCTGTCTGCCCTCTATCGACAGACTGAATTCCGCTTCGAATCACCTCGGCCACGTATGCACCCGAGTTAAACCCAAACGCTAGTATGGCTGTAATAATCTGCGGGAATCCCCTAATCGCAAAAATTACAAAGAACATAATAAAGAGCTGCAAGGCCATCGGCGTTCCTCTAATAACGGTAGTATAAATCTTACAAATAAACTTTGGCAACCACATCCATTTTGACATTTTTGCCGTATCGACTAATGCCACAATGGTGCCGAGGACCAGCCCGATAATGATTGCAAAAAACGAAATCTGCATTGTCAGCAAGAACCCATGGAGCAGGGAATCAATATATTCTGGCGTGGTAAATAATTCTACGACTTTATTAAAAAACTCATTCATTTGTCAACCCCATATATTTTATTATTAATCTGTCCATCTCCGACTCACCATTTTCGTCTTCTGCCAGCATTTCGGATAACACCTCATTAAAAGCATTTAAAAGTTCTGGGCGCAATTTATTTACAGCAATTGCATACGATTCTTCTACTGGATAATCTTCTGCCGGTGTCTCTCCAGAATAGTATAGAGGCAAAGCCACTAAATTAGGATTTTTCTCTACGATATATTGTGCTGGCAGCTCATCTGCAATTGCATAATCAATAATATGTGCATCTATCGCGTCGGCCGCCAGCTGATGCGAGTCGAGCCCCTTTACCTTCGTCCCGGTGTCCTTCAGTACGCCCTCGTTCACCTCATCCGAAGCAAAGAGATACCCAGTGCCACCAGTTTGCGAACCAAGCGTCTTGCCCGCCAAAGCTTCCCACACCACATGCCCATCACGGGTCTCCGGAGCCGCACTTGATTTGAAAATTACATACTGCACAGATGTGTAATAGGGGATACTAAAATCCACTTTTTCAGCACGCGCTGGTGTAATGGTGAGCCCCGCCGCCCCCGCATCCGCGATGACCCCATTAGCTACGTTATCTATAATCACATCAAACTCCACATTTTTTATATCGATGGTCGCGTTTAGTTTTTCTGCCACCCGGTTGATAATCTCTACATCCACTCCCACAATTTCTCGATTATCGTAATACTCAAAAGGTGCAAAAAAGGCATTTGTTTCCACCGTATAGTCATAGGTTTTGATGTCCTTAATGAAAAAGAAAGTACTCACTCCCACGAGCAAAATTATTAACACAATTACAATCTTATCAGCAGAAAAAATCTTTTTCCAAGACCATTTCTTTGACCTTCTTACCATAATCATATTATACCGCAAATTAAAACTAAGCACATACATTTTCACTAAATTTATCAAAACCGTGTTATAATTAAGTTGCTGCAATCGGAAGGAAACAAATGATTCGACAAACAAACGCTCAAAATTTAGTTATTATAATGACCGCATTTTGTTTCGGTCTATTTTTAAACATTATAATTACCACCGATACTTTCGCCACTACTCACTCCATCACCGTCACTACTAGTGGTCCACAAAGCATCGATGTTTCCCCCAATATTAACGGCGGCACCACTATCAGTACAGACAATATCACCGTCTCTACTACTTGTGGCTATGGCTACACCTTTTCTATTAGTTCATCCGTCTCTAGCAATAATCTATACCTAAATGGCGACAGCAGCAATAATACTGCTGGTACTTATTTTACACCGGTGAGCGGTAGTACGCCACTCGTTAGCTCTCCGGATTCCTGGGGATATTATCATAATTCAAACGGTGTACCTCCTACAATTTCCAGCACTTTTTTACCCATACCAGTCGCAAGTGCTACACCGGACGAAATCAGAACTGTATTTCCCACGCCCCCGAACCCTACTGGTATCAGTAGTGAATTCTCTATTTACTACGGCGTATCCGTCTCCGACACTATGCCACTAGGCACCTACAAAATGATCCCCGACGATCATAACAACAACGGATCTATCCTCTATTTTATTACCATGGCAGAGCCCTGTTATCGCTACACAGTCAATTACAACCCCACCGGCACCAATGCGGGCATCAGTATCACCGGTACTGGCACCGTGCCGAGCCAGCATATTTACGAAGACATCTCTACTCCCCTCACTTCACTCACTTTTAATGGAACTACCGTTAATGGCGTCACGTACCACTTTGCTGGTTGGAATACGTCCCAAGATGGCACCGGCACCCAGTATGCCAGTGGGGAACAAGTCCTTAATCTAGTCCCAGCAGGCAGCACAATTACCTTATACGCGCAGTGGGCGAGCTGTCCAGGTGGTAAAATTTGCTACAGAGCCAACGGGGATAATGACGTAGCAGGCACTATGGGGATGCAAAACATCTCAAACACCGATACATCCATTACTTTAAATGCTAGCAATTTCAGCCGTAGCGGCTACGGTTTTGCTGGCTGGAACACCGATCCCGATGGCGCTGGCACAAGCTTTGGGCCCAAACAGGACATCACTTTCGCCGCCGGGACCTATCAAACAAACGGCCTAGACCTCTATGCTCACTGGGTCGAGCCGGCTAGGGATATCAATGATGAAGTCATCACTTTCCAGACCACCAACCTCCTCAGTACCACCCTCATCGACGGCACTACACTCGCCTCCAAGCCACTCGGCTACGTCACTGCCCTAAAAGACGCGAGAGACAACCAAGTTTACGCTATTGCAAGGCTCGCAGACGGGAATTTCTGGATGATCGAAAACCTAAGACTGGAGAACACCGCCGGTGGCAATTCCACTGGTACACTCGCCCAAGGCTATCACTCTAGTTTCATCGGTCTAGCTGAGCCCGAAAACAGTAATTTTACCGACTCCACTACCTCAAACAGTCTTTACTCGACTACAAACATTGTCGGCGGCAATCAGGGTTTTAGGTTCCCCAGGTATAATAATGCAAATACGGCCAGTCGGGCACTTAACCCCACCTACGATACTGGAAATACATATTCGTATGGCAATTACTATACTTGGCCTGCTGCGATTGCGGATACTTCAGATTATAGCGTTGCTAATACTAATCCTGGCCCTACTTCCATTTGTCCTACCGGGTGGATTTTGCCAATTGGCGGGGAGACTGCTGTAGCCAAAAGCTTTGGTGCTCTTAGTGTAGCACTTGGCGGCTCGTCGAGCGAAAACTGGAATACCTCCACGACAGCGACTATGTCCAAAAAAATTAGAAGTCATCCAAACAACTTTGTTTATGGTGGCTATTATCACGATACCGGTGCGATGTACCAGGGAACTAACGGATCCTACTGGTCTTCCACTTCGCCCTCAAATTCGAACGCTGCGTATGCCTTTTCTTTAACTTCGGCATTTATTATCGTAGCAAATGAACCGCTTAACACCACAGGTGTCAATATTAGGTGTGTGCTAAATTCTTAAACATTTTAATAAAAAAATGGTGACCCGGGTGCGAGTCGAACGCACAACCTTCTCCTTAGGACGGAGCCGCTCTATCCATTGAGCTACCGGGCCATAGAGTAATTATATCACAACAAAAGCCAAAATCATTCTTTGAGGACCGTAAGCTTGGCCGAACGGCCTCGAGTGTGTCCGAAAAGAATGATTCGGCTTTTGTCTATGCTATAATATAATGTATGAATCTGTTCAAGAAAAAAGACGTCAAAAAGACCGAGCAGGAAAAGGTAGACGAGCGTCGTGACGAAGTTTTGAGCAAAGGTCGCAAATTTAAGTATCCTTTGCAGTGGACCCGCCACCGCATTGTCGTTAACACCATATTAATCACCATAGTCGTGGTCGCAATGGTCGTCATTGGTGGATGGCTCGCACTTTACCGTCTCAATATGACAGACGAACTACTTTTTCGCGTCACCAAAATAGTCCCTGCGCCTGTGGCCAGTGTAGATTCGGAAAACGTCTCATTTTCAGACTATCTCATGCTTTATCGAAGCAGTATGACGTCTATCGAACGTCAATCCGGCAGCCAGTTTGATGAGGGCTCTCTAGAGCAGCTCCGTACAGAATATAAGCGCTCAGCCCTGCAAGAAGCAGAAAAATACGCCTACGCGTCTAAACTTGCCAAAGAATTAAACATATCCGTGTCTCCAGAAGACGTTGACGCCGAATATACGCGCCATCTAAACGTCGGCGGGATAGAACGTAGCGAAGAGAGTTTTAATAAAATCATCGAAGACAACTTCGGTCTAAATAAGGATGAATATCGCCGCATGCTTTATCTCTCGCTCCTAAAATCCAAAGTCGAGACCACTATCGACGACAACGCCAACAAAATTGCCAAAAACGTAGAGTCCATCTTGGCCTCTAGCGGCGATGACTACAAAGCCGCAGCCGAGCAGTTAGGCGATAAAATCAGTTATCAGGAGACTGGCGGTCTAGTAGATAGTAGGAATATTGACGGCGGTCGTGCCACCGAAGCTATGAAATTAGAGCCAGGGAAAAGTAGCGGCAAGTTTATTTCTATGAATGGCGACGGTTACTATTTTGTCAAACTTCTAAACAAAACAGACACCCAAGTAAATTTTGTATCCATTCGTGTACCATTCATCGAATTTGACCAGCGTTTCAATAGTCTCAAAACAGATAACAAAATCTCCGAGTACATCACCCTCTCCGACCCCGCCGGTGAATACACTCCCACCACAGAATAATTCTATAGATGAGAGAGGCAAGAAAAATGCCGCCACTAGCGACCGTAATTCAAATGGTGGTGCGGGTATGGGGAGTCGGACCCCAATCTCATCCTTGGGAAGGATACATAATAGCCGTTATACGATACCCGCTAGGCTCCCTCCATTATATCACATCCCTGTAAATTATGGTATAATAATTTTATGCAAGAATTAAAACTAATTCTTAAAAAAGTTATTCACGACCTCTACGGCCTTGATTTTGATCCCGACCTTACCCCCGCCCCAGTAAATATCGACGCCGACTACTCCACGAACGCCCCCCTTCGCCTCGCCAAGATTTTGCACCGCCCCCCAATACAAATCGCTGAAGCTGTTGTCGAAATGTTTAGGAATGGTGCTTTTGAGGAGCATATTCGCCAACGGGGCGAATACGAAGCGACCGAAGCCCGTAACAGACAGCTCAAGGAAACGAGCGAAGAATGTGCTTGCACATTCTTCCGAGTTGACGATGAACGGACGACCCGAAGGGTCGACGGGCCTGAGGGAGCGTTCCGAGAAAGCACCATCCTAAACATTACACCGCCTGGCTTCATCAACTTCACCCTCCCAGATTCGTACTTGGCGAGCCAAATTAGCGAGTCGGCAGTAGACTTCGAGGGAAGCATCGCATCTGACAAATTCGCTGGTAAGACTGTTATCTGCGAGTTCAGCGACCCGAATCCTTTTAAGGTCCTCCATGTCGGCCACCTCTACACCTCCATCGTTGGCGATTCTATTAGTAGACTATTCGAATATGCTGGCGCCAAGGTCATCCGTGCCAACTTCGGCGGCGATGTCGGCCTCCATGTCGCCAAGACTATGTACGCCCTTATGCAAAAGGACACAAATAATCTAAAAATTGAAGATATCGCAAACTGCTACATCGAGGGCACCGCTGCTTATGACGACGACGAAAAAGCCCATCAAAAAATCACCAAATTGAACAAAGAGATATATCAGATTAATTCAGAAGGGATATCACATCGACGGGTGGCCGAGCTGGGGGGACCCCCGCGGAGCCTTAGCGACGTGGGGGAAACTGCGAGGTCAGGACCCGTCGAGAGAAGTAGCCTGGCTGACTTGTATTGGCACGGCAGGGAACTATCCTACGATTATTTTAATCAATTTTACAACTCCATTGGTGTTCATTTCGACAAATACTATCCCGAGTCCACCGTTGCTAGCCTCGGTCTACAAACAGTAAAAGAGCAGCTAGAAAAGGGCGTTTACGAAAAGAGCGACGGTGCAGTAATTTTCGACGGCGACAAATACGGTCTCCACACCCGTGTATTTATTAATAAAGAAGGCGTTCCTACTTATGAGACCAAAGACGTCGGCCTCATCTTTACTAAATGGCAGGACTATCATTTCGACAAATCAGTCGTTATTACCGGATCGGAGCAGCTAGATTATATGAAGGTTGTACTAAAATCCGTGGAGCAATACGCCCCCGAGCTCGTTCGCCGTACTACTCACCTCACCCACGGACTCGTCAAACTACCAGGGAATATCAAGATGTCGTCACGTAAGGGTAATTTCTTAAAGGCCGTAGATGTATTAGATATGATTCGCCAGGAGCTAAAGGACGAATATGACTCGACGGATGAGACCATTGCTCTCGCCGCCACCAAGTATGCCTTTCTCAAATACAAGATGGGAGGCAACATCATTTTCGACCCTCACGAATCCGTCAAAATGACCGGCAATTCCGGCCCTTACCTCCTCTACTCTGCCGTTCGCGCCAAGAAGATTCTTGAAAAAACTCACTCGGCTGGGGTGGCCGACAATGTCTTTCTCGGGAATGTTTCGTCACCAAAGAATGCACAGGCATCTGTAAATAATACTTTCGAGGAGCATATTCGCCGACGGGGCGAATACGGAGCGACCGAAGCCCGTGACGACGGGCCTGAGGGAGCGTTCCGAGAAAGTATTATTACGGATGCCGAGAGAGAATTAATGAAAAAACTCCTCGAGTACAGCACCGTACTTGACGAGGCAGTAGCCGAGCTGGCCCCGCATAAAGTCGCGAATTACCTATACGAACTCGCTCAGCACTTTAGCCGTTTCTATGAGGCCTGTCCTGTCATTGGTAGCGAGCAAGAGCAAGCAAGACTAAAACTCGTCCGAGTATATCTCTCCACCATGACTCACGGCCTAAAGCTACTCGGCATTAACATCCCGGAGGAAATGTAATGAAAAAAGCTCTTCTTTTATGGATAGACCTCGAAATGACTGGGCTAGATCCGCTGGAAGACAGAATCTGCGAAGTCGCCGCCATCGCTACAGACATGAGTCTAAATGAAGTCGCTACCTACGAGGCGGTCGTCAAAGTCGATGAGAAACTGATGAAAGAACGCATGGTCGGTGAGTTTTGGGAAAAAAACAGCAAATCTCGTGACGCTCTGCAAGCTCAAAACGAATCTGGCAAGCCGGTGAAAGAAGTAGAAAGGGAATTAATAAAATTCATTGACAATAATTTCGGTAAAACTATCTATCTTGCTGGTAATTCCATTCACCAAGACCGCAAATTTATTGAGCACGAAATGCCCGCGCTGAGTCAAAGGCTTCATTACCGCATGCTCGACGTCTCCGCATGGAAAATTTATTTCGAAAATGCCAAAGGCAAGAAATTCACCAAGCCAGAGAACCACCGTGCCTTAGATGACATTAAAGGAAGTATAGAGGAGCTAAGATGGTATTTGACATTCCTAAAATAATCGGGACTCGTATCTATGATGTCAAGCAAGAAAAAAATCGTGACCTCTACCTCAAAGACGGCCGTACTTTCCTCGTAATGCGCCGCAATACCATAGAGGTCCGTTGTGATCGCAGACTTAGCGAAAAACTAAAAGAAAAATACGAATCCGTCATGGAATCGCGTTATTTTGGTCGGGGAGGCATAGAAATAGTTCTTGCCGGCCAATTTAGCCAGCAAGAACTCGAAGAATTAATTCGTCTGAGCTATCTTTTGACTCAGTGATAATTATTTCTTTTCAGCTTTCTTCTCGTCTTTGAGTTCAGCCTTCTTTGCTTTTTTCGCGTCTTTTTTGCGATTAATGCGGTTCATTGCCTTCACCACCATAAAGATTACCCAGGCGATAATTAGGAACTGCACTACATTCTGAATGAAATTACCGTAGGCGATTACTGCCTCGTCGCCCGTGCCAAAGAAGTTTGGTACCCGAATCGCAAGCCCAGTAAAATCTACACCACCTGCAATCAAGCCCACAATTGGCATCACGATGTCGTTTACGAGGGAATTAACGATTGTTGTAAACGCCCCACCGACGGCCACACCTACTGCGAGATCAATTACCGAGCCACGGTTGATGAACTCAATAAACTCATCTTTGAAACCACCACCACTTTTTCGTGCTTTTTCTAAAGCTTCTTTTGCCTTTGCTTTTTTATCCACCTCTTCACCCTTTGCCATTACGGCTCCTTTCTTTATTATTTAACCACAAGCACACCAATTTAGTACGCCTATAGCTAAGCATCATATTATTTAACACACATTATAACACATTTATAGGTTCTTGGCTACTTCGCCTCGGAAAAATCATTAAACCTATTATATAAGTTCATTAAACTGTCGTACGACTCGTTTAGTAGATTTTTTAATGTTTCATTACTAGTAGTGTCGTAAAGTTTAGTTTCTTCGGTCGTAATCATTGTAATCTCGTATGCCATTTTATGCGCAAAAATTCTGTCCAAAATCCCGTTAATTTTCGCCTCAAACAAATCATTGGAAAGACCGTCTGCATTAAGAGATGTTTCCGTTTGTATTTTTTCACTCACATCCTTATCCTTCAAATTATATTTTTCTGTGAGATAGTCCCCGAGCTCCTTACTGGTATTTGAAAGCACACCGTAAAGCGAGGCGCCATTAGAACGAAGCTCGGAAGAACGAACGGACGGTTCATATTCATTGATTATTTCGGCAGTATTATCAATATGGAGCTTTAATTGGTAGCCAAGGTTTTGCTCGCCGCCCTTGTTGCTACCGAGCACGGCGCCAATAATGATGATGATTATGAGCAATACTAACCCAATCATACCTACGATAAAAAATTTCGACGAAAAGATCCCACGCTTGCCAGTGGTCTTTACAGGTCTATTTGTCTGGGATATTTGGTTTAAGTATTGTTGCCCGTCCATATGATATAATTATAACATATGAACGACGCTAAAGACGAAATCAAATCACGTCTGGCGGTGGAGGACGTTGTAGGGCAGTACGTAGAGCTTAAACGCACTGGTCGTAATCTCAAGGGTCGTTCTCCGTGGGGTGTAGACAAGACCCCATCTTTCATGGTATCCCCCGAAAAGGGTATCTGGCACGATTTTTCCGCAAATAAAGGCGGCGACATCTTTACATTTATTATGGAAGTAGAAGGCATCAGCTTTCGGGAGGCTCTAGAAAAACTTGCCGCGCAGGCAGGCGTAGATATTAGTAAATACCGTGGTGGCGACGGGCGCATCGCGAAGCAAAAAGTTCGCTCACGCGAAGCCTTGGCTCTGGCCACTAGATACTATCAAGCTTGCTTAGCACGCAGCAAGAAAGTCTGTGAATACGTTTTTTATCAGCGCAACCTCAATCGGCGTACGGTTCAAGATTTTAAAATTGGCTTTGCACCACCTAGTGGCCGAGCTCTCGTCACTGCTTTAAAAAAACGCGGCTTCACCGAAAAAGAGCTAGACACTGCCGGCCTCCTCAACCGTTTTAAAAGCGATCTATTTCGCGATCGCATGACTATTCCGTTTATTGACGCTACGGGCAACCCCGTTGGTTTTACTGCTCGAATTCTCGGTAAAGGTGAGCCAAAATACCTAAATACTCCCGAAACGCTACTCTTTAATAAATCCAATTTTATTTTTGGCTTGTATCAGGCCAAAGAATCTATTCGCCGTAGTGGCTATGTAGTCATTGTTGAAGGCAACATGGATGTCATTTCATCACACCAAGCAGGGGTTAAAGAGGCGGTTGCTACCAGTGGCACGGCTATGACCGAGCACCATTTAAAAGCCCTTAGTCGCCTCACCAGTGACATCCGCTTAGCCTATGATGGTGACGCCGCAGGCATCAAAGCCACAGAGCGAGCTATTATGATGGCTGGGAATCTTGGCATCGATCTTACAGTTATTTCCGATTATCACGGCGCCAAAGATCCCGACGAGCTCATCCAAAAAGATCCAGTGCTCTGGCAAAAAGCCGTAGAAAAATCCATTCCAGCCGTTGATTGGTTACTTAGCAAATATGAAGAAAATCTAAATCTAGTCTCCGCCCCTGACAAACGTAAATATTCTGATGTAGCGCTAAAACTACTAAGTTACGTCAAAGATGAAGTTGAGCGCGCCACTTATGAGGAAAAGGTAGCCAAAAAGCTAGGCGTTGACGTTAAAATCCTCCGCGAAAAGGGAAGTAGATTAAACCAGGAACTTTCCAAATCTCCTAAGAGGCATCTAAAAAAACCAAAAACTGAGGCAAAAAGCAGTAAACTGGGGCAGCTCGAAAACAGCCTTCTTGCTCTAAAAATTTTTGGAGGCATTACTGAGACTAAAATTCCTTTAGAAATCCCCGACGATGAGACTCGTCTCGCCGAGCTAGAGCTGGTTTTTAATCGTGAACACGAAATCAGTAGCGCCAATCTCGAACAAGAAGCCTCTGAGCTCCTCGCTCGTTACCACAAAGAATCTACAAAGCAAAGAGTAAAGACCTTAAGTGAGCAACTTTCCAACATGAATGAAGACGACGAGCAGTATGACTCCGTACTTCGCCAGATACAAGAGTTACAGACCGGCACCTAGTATGGTATAATTAAAACTCAAGGAGAACTTATTATGTCAACTATCAAAAAAGCCATTATTACCGACGCAGGGTTCGCTAGTCGGTTTTTACCTATTACCAAGACCATACCAAAAGCCATGATCCCAATCGGGGCCAAGCCTGTCATGCAGCTTTGCGTTGAAGAATGTGTTGCCGCCGGCATCGAGGAAATCATTATTGTCGCTACCCCTGGCACCATGTCAAAGCAAATATACGAGGATTATTTCCATAGCCCCGCCACCAACGTCAAAGCGCTTCTAGACAAACAAGGCAAATCTAAACGTTTTGAGCCAGTAGCAGAGATTCTTAACTTTCCCAAAATCACTGTTATCGAGCAAGACCCTGCTTTGCCATACGGCAATGGCTCCCCTATTGTTTCGGCCAAGCAATACGTAGAAAACGAGGAGGCTTTCGTGGTACTTTATAGTGATGATCTTATCCTCGGTTCTAGCGACGTCAAAACTCTCATCGAAACCTATGAAAACTCAGAAGAGCCCAAGGCTGTTATTGCTGCTCAAGAAATGCCAGAAGATGTCTGGCACAAATACGGCATGATTGCCCTCAAGGAAAACGGTACTCTAAGTCACATCGTCGAAAAGCCAAAGACCCCTGATCTTTCCCCTAGCAATCTCACCAGTTATGGTCGCTATCTCTTGACTCCAGAAATCTTCGACTATCTCGTCCCGGCCAACACTGGTCTAGATGATGAGCTTTGGACTGTCGACGCTATTACTAAGCTTGCCGAGCACGGTCACGTTTATGTCGCCAGGAGCGAGGGCAAATGGATTACTACCGGCGACCCCAAAAACTACTTCTTGGCTCACCTAGAATACATCCTCTCCGAAACAGACTATGGTGATGAAATATACCAAATGATAGCTAAATAATACTTTCTGGGGCATTCGGAGGCTGCTGCCGAGAACGAGGGCGCGAGCCCCGCAAAGACGGGCGCGAGCGACCCGTCCCCAGAAAGTATTATTAGCTATCGTTAATTGTGATATAATTAATCCAAAAGGAGGAATATTATGAACGTAGCAGAATGGATCATCGTGGCAATACTTTGCACCACACTTCTAGTATTTCTGATCGTAGGAATCGTTTTAATCGTCAAATTAATCGGCTTAACTAACGAAGCCAAAGAAGTCGTCCGTGAAAGTCAAGACATCGCCAAAAACACTAGCGGTATTGTTTCTAATATCAAGGGTATGACTTCTATTGGCGGCACTGTAGAAATGTTTGTTGATAAATATGTAAACCCCAAACTAAAAAGCAAAATCGAAAAGTCTGAAAAGACTACGAGGGCAAAAGAAGCTTCAACCACTAAAGAATCCAGGAAAACATCCACAAAGAAATGAATTTGAAGCCCAGCGATTTTGTCCATCTCCACAACCATACCCATTATTCACTTCTCGACGGCCTGACTAAGGTTCCAGAACTAGTCAATTTTGTCAAAGAAGACGGCATGGAAGCTGTTGCAGTTACTGATCACGGCACTATGTCCGGCTTAGTAGAATTATACAAAGAATGCAACGCAGCCGGCATCAAGCCGGTACTTGGTCTCGAGGCTTATGTTGCCACTCGTAAAATGACAGACAAAGACCCAGCTCACGACAAGCAACGCTTTCATATTACGTTGCTAGCCATGAATAATCAAGGTTTCGAAAATCTTTGCCGTATCATGAGTAACGCCGAGGAACACGGCAAATACTACAAGCCTCGTACTGACCACGATGAATTAGAAAAATACAATGAAGGTATCATTTGTCTGTCTGGCTGTATGGGGTCCGAAATTTCTGAAGCCATTCGCGCGGGCGACGACGAGCGTGCTTACGAGCTTATCGACTGGTATAAAAATGTCTTCAAAGACCGTTTTTACCTAGAGATGCAAGACCATGGTCATCCAAAATCCAGCACTCATTCAGCCGAACAGAAAAAGGTTAATGATTGGCACATGGCTCATGCTAAGGAACTAGGCTTACCGCTGGTTGTTACTTGCGACGCCCACTATCTAAAAAAAGAAGACCAAGATACCCACGAAGTCTTGCTTTGTATTGGCACTGCTGCGAATCTTTCCGACACAAAGCGTATGACTTTGAAGGACTATGATCTTCACGTCATTCCAGCCGAAGAAATAATTGACCACTGGCAAGACACTTGCCCTGAAGCAGTCTTAAACACCAAAAAAATCGCTGACCGCTGCAATGTTGATTTACAACTCGGTCGCATCTTGATTCCCAAATTCCCAGTTCCCGATGGTGAAGACGAAAAAACCTATTTAGACAAACTGGTCTTTCAGGGGCTTGTTTATCGTTATGCCGGGAAAAAACTAGAAGACACCGTAAGTCTTACCGTAGAGGAGTGCCGCAAGCTCTTAGAAAAAGTAGATGAAACTCGCGACGATTCCCACAAAATTCTCCCACGTATTGATTATGAGTTGTCTGTCGTAGATAAAATGGGATATAACGGATACTTCCTGATAGTCCAAGACTTTATCAACTGGGGCAAATCTCAGCGCATTGTCTATGGTCCGGGTCGCGGTAGTGCTGCTGGTTCTATCTTGGCCTATGCGCTCAGGATTACGGAGTTAGACCCACTCAAATATGACCTTCTTTTTGAGCGTTTCTTAAACCCTGATCGTATCAGTATGCCGGATATCGATACCGACATCCAGGACACACGTCGTGACGAGGTCATCGAATATTGCACTCGCAAATATGGCGAAGGTAGGGTGTCAAATATCGCTACTTTCGGTAAAATGATGGCCAAAAACGCCGTGCGTGATGTAGCGAGAGTCCTTGAAGTTCCTTATCAAGAGGCTGATCGTCTCGCCAAAATGGTTCCAGACCCCGTGATGGGTAAGCACGTTCATCTCGCCGATGCAGTGAAGGATGTCCCCGATCTAAAACAAGAATACGAGACCAATCCTACAGCCAGGGAAGTAATAGATTTTGCTTCACGCCTAGAGGGCACTATTAGAAACCACGGCGTCCATGCTTGTGGTGTAATTATTGCACCAGACGAACTTGTCAAATTCCTTCCGCTCGAAGTCTCTGCCAAGGGCCCTATTGCAGCCCAATTCCCAATGGGCCAGGTAGAAGAGCTCGGGCTTCTCAAGATGGATTTCTTGGGACTATCAAACCTATCAGTTATCAACAATGCCTTGCGCATGGTTCGCAAAGTTTACAACACAGACATAGATTTATCCAACTTGCCTCTCGACGACCCAGAGACGTACGCACTTTTACAAAGAGCCGAAACTACTGGCGTCTTCCAGCTTGAATCTGCTGGCATGAAGCGCTATCTCCGCGATCTCAAAGCTTCCACCTTCGAGGACATTATCGCTATGGTCGCCCTTTATCGTCCCGGGCCAATGCAGTTTATTGATTCATTTATTAAAAGAAAGCACGGGGAAGAGCCTATCACCTATCTTCATCCCGGCCTCGAGAATTCTCTCAAAAACACTTACGGCATTCTGATTTATCAGGAACAATTCATGCAGATCAGCAAGGAATGGTGTGGTTTTACTGGTGGGCAGGCTGATACTCTAAGAAAAGCCGTAGGTAAGAAAAAGATAGACCTCATGAACAAAGTTAAACCCGAGTTTATCGAGGGCGCCATCAAAGTCGGCGGAGCCACAAAAGAGATCGCCGAAACTTTCTGGAGCCAGCTCCTGGATTTCGCCAACTATTGCTTCAATAAATCACACGCTGCGTGTTATGCCCTCATTGCATACTGGACTGCCTACCTCAAAGCCCACTATCCAGATGCCTTTATGGCCGCACTTATGACTGCCGATATGCGTTGGACGGACCGCCTCGCCATCGAGATAGCTGAGTGCAAACGTATGGGGATTAAAGTTCTTGGGCCAGATATCAATCAATCTTATGGCGACTTCGGTATTGTTGGCGGTGAGAAAACGATTCGTTTTGGTTTATCGGGTATCAAGAGTATGGGCAAGGCCCTAGTCGAAGACTATGTCATTCCAGAGCGCGATAATAACGGCCCGTTTAAGTCTATTTGCGATTTTGCCAAACGTGTGGATTCTACCAAATTTAATAAAAAATCTTGGGAAGCTGCTATTAAGACCGGCGCTTTTGACCGCTTTGGCTTTACGCGTTCAGATCTACTTTTTAACCTCGAAGCCATCCAGGCCTACGGCGCCAAAATCCAGAAAGATGTTGGTTCTGGCCAGACAGATTTATTTGGGCTTATGGGGGAAGCTGGAGCCATTCCTGAGGTAGAAATCAAGAAAGCACCCGTCCAGCATCCCGAGAAAGAGCAATTGCTATGGGAACGTGATCTCATGGGGTTATACTTATCGGCCCACCCCCTAGATAAATATGATACTTATTTTGAAGAGCAGACACACCCCATGTCTTTTATTTCCGCCGAAAACGACAATAAATTAATCACTATTGGTGGCATCATTACGAATGTTCGCACCATTCTCACCAAAAAAGGCGATAAAATGGCTTTTGTTAAAATCGAAAACAAAACCGACGAAGCCGAATTTATTGTATTTCCGAGCGTATTCGCAGAATTTGGCGCCAAACTAGAAGTGGATAATGTCGTCCGCGTCAAAGGCAAAGTCAATGCCACTGATCGTGACGGCCGGATTACTTCAGACGTTAAAATCCTCGCCGAAGTCATAGAGCTTGTCTCCGACGACGTCTTGGAAGGATATAAATCCACTGGCACCAAACTTGCCGCACCAGTATCCGCCCCAAGTAACGGCCGGCGCAAATATAGTAAATCTTCGGCAGAGCGGGTCTATAGTGGCTCAAAATCATCCGTTGCCACCGCTATAGAGGCTCCTCGTGTGCTCAAATCTCCACCCAAGGACCACCGCAAAGAGCGCCTATATATATTAATCAAAGATCCAAACAACACTGATACTTTGGCTGCCATCCGCCGCCTCGCTGATATTTATCTCGGAGTTCAAGAAGTGGTCCTGGTCTTGAAAGATGGTGAGACTAAGCGCCCTCTCCGTATGCCTTTCCATGTGGAAGCAACTGATGAGTTCCTTGGCAAGCTCCGCGACCTCGTAGGTCCAGATTGTGTTAAGTTGAGATAACCGTCAAAGATATCACGAATGTTCTCTTTGGGGTCGTAAGCTCGGCTAAGCGGCGCGGAGCGTGCCCCGAAGGGAACATTCGTGACATCAGCTATGCTATAATATAGGTATGAAGCAAAAATCGGGAGATATGGTGACGGTAAACCGCCGCGCGCATTATGATTATGTCCTGGGCGATGAGCTCGTCGTTGGTATGGTTTTGTCTGGCCCCGAAGTCCGTTCTATCCGCGACCACCATGTCCAACTCAAAGGATCTTTTGTTACAATAAAAGACTCCGAACTTTGGTTGAATAATTTAACCCTAGGCGCCGACACCGCAAGGAACATCAAACTCCTAGCCACTAAAAAGCAAATAGCCAGCCTAGAAAGGCAAAAAGTTGCCGGTTCTACTATCGTGCCAGTCAGGCTCCTTGGCGGCTCGCGCTACATCAAATTGGTCATCGCAGTCGGTAAAGGTAAGAAGAAATACGACAAACGTGAAACCATCAAAAAACGCGACATCGCAAGAGGCAAGTACGTATGAGAATCTATTCTTGGAACGTCAACGGCCTTCGTGCAGTTTTGAGAAAAGGTGCCCTGCAGGACTTCATCGAACGCGAGCGCCCCGACATCCTATGTTTGCAAGAAATCAAAGCGATTCCAGAACAAGTAGAATACGACTTTCCGGACTATAAAGTATTTTGGAATCCCGCTAAGAGGCTAGGTTACTCAGGTACGGCCACTCTAGTGAGGCAAAGTTCGCAAGATGCCGAGGAATATAAAGACAAAATCTCTGATTTTGTCGCCGAAGGGGCGAAGCAATGTGATAAAATTGTAAATTTATCACATCGCGAAGCTTCCGAGGCGCTGCAAACTTTGCCTCTAAAAAACGAAGGCCGCGTCCTAGTTATTAATTGTGGTAAGTTTTATCTGATTAACGTATATGTCCCGAACTCCAAACCCGACCTAGCTCGCCTTAAGCTTCGTCACGAAGAGTGGGACCCATGGCTCAAGTCGTTTCTCAAAAACCTCGAGCAAGAAAAACCCGTAGTGATCTGTGGTGACTTCAACGCTGCCCATGAGGAGATTGACCTCGCTCGTCCAAAGACTAATCATCATTCTGCTGGTTTTACCGACGAAGAACGACAGGGAATTACTAATCTTATCGACGCAGGTTTTATCGACACCTTTCGTACTCTCCACCCCGATGATATTCGCTACACTTGGTGGAGCCACTGGGGGCAGGCCCGCGCCAATAACGTCGGTTGGCGTATTGACTACTTCTTTATTTCAAAATCACTAAAATCTCATCTCAAATCTGCTGAAATTTATGAAAGCCAAACTGGTTCCGACCATTGCCCTATTAGTATCGAGCTGGAGTTTTGATATGGATTATTTTTCAAAAGTAGAAACAGCACCCACTCCAGATCTGACTTGGAACATCCCCGAACAAAAACAAGGCAAAGTCAATATCATCGGTGGCAATGCTCAAAACTTTCGTACCGAAATCAGGATTTCCGAGTATCTAGCTACTAGATATCCTGTACAGATGGTCAACGCTGTTTTACCAGACTCCCTCAAGTCCAAACTGCCAGATTTACCTAATTTCGTTTTTCTTTCCTCTACTGAATCCGGCTCCTTTGCTAGCAGTGAAGAACTTGCAAAAACTATCAACTCCGCCGACTATACTCTCCTCCTTGGTGATTTTTCGAAAAATTCCATCACCGCAAAAGCAATATCTGATGCTTGTGGAGAAGCCGAAGCTCCTGTCCTTATCACTAGGGATAGTGTAGACCTAGTCGCAAATGGTGACCTGGGGCATAATCTCATGAATGAACGACGCATCTTTTTCGCCTCTATGCCACAACTAATCAAACTCTTTCACGCCGTTTACTATCCAAAAATGTTACTGCTTTCGCAATCTCTTATCCAAGTCGCCGATGCATTGCACAAGTTCACCCTAAGTTATCCTACCAAAATCATCACTCTCCACAGCGGACAAATTCTCATTGCAATGAACGGAAAAGTCAAAGCTATTCCTTTAGAGAAATCTGGTTATACACCACTCACTTTCTGGAACGGGGAATTAGCCGCCAAAATCCTCGCCCTAAACCTTTACAACCCCAACAATTTCATTAATGCTACACTGACTGGAATAATCTCAATATAAGGTTACGTAGCTTCTATTTTGTAGTCTTCTTTTCCAACTTCCGCTCTAGCTCCACCGCATCACGCGAGATATTTTCGCGGCGCTGCTTTAAAAAGAACCACATAAACACAAATATTGAGCATCCAAAAAGGAATAAAATTATTTTTATTAGCGTAGGCCATTCGGTAGCAAAAAGGATAAGTGCATTCACTACGCCAAGACATAGAGCATACATTATTCTTCGAGTTAGTACAATTTTTTTAGCTAGTGGGAAATTCCTCTGAGCCAACGAATTTTTAGTACAATTATCTGGATGCCCCAAAAACTTCCCATAAAGCACCAGCTCTATTACAGCGCAAAGCGCATAAAACCCTACCACTGCCATCCCAGCTGCTATATCTACTCGGAGAAGTAAGAATAAAGTCTGCGCTGCAGCGAGAAGCACATCCGCCACCATATCGTATTTTGCCGCATACTTACGGTACCAAGGTGTTTTATTTTTCGGAAACGGCCATTTTCTGGCGCACGTCCCATCAAAAGCATCCGTGAGCACTGCTATCAAAAAAATGACAAACGCACTCTCTGCTGAGCCGCCCATAATCGCGAGTAGTAGCAAAGCAATTGCCAGTACAAACCTAATACCAGTCAACAAATCAGCCAGATATTTCATATACTAATTATATCACTCAATATTTTTTCTAACTCTAAAATCCTTTTAGACATCACCACATCTTCTCGATGTCGTTTCAGTACCGAGGACATTTGTTTTATCATCTCCGGATGTGCAAATAATTTGTTCAGAGATTTCGCCATCTTTGTGGGTTCGGGGCCATCAGAAAGTATGTATCCACCTTCTGGCACTACTTCACTCATGTCCGGGTCGCAGAAAAACACTGGCACCCCATGCGCTTCTGCTTCTATTAAAGTCATTCCAAACGTGTCAAACCCATACGACACTAATACGTCTAAGTGTGCTCGAGAAAGAGTTTTTTGTACTGTCTCAAACTTTGCATTCCCATGAAACACCACTGGCAACCCATGCCGTTTGCTGTATCTTTTTGCTCTAAAATAATCACCACCGCCACCATATACGTCTAGTCGCCATTTTCCAGGAACGCTTCTCAAGGCTTTTAAGAATGGCATCATTCGTTTCTCAGCGGATACCCTGGAATGCCAAATCATTCTCAGCGTCTCACCTTTCTTCAGCTCCTTTGTTGACACCTCGGCGGGGAAAATACCATCCGGATACCCATTTGGAAACACCTTTACCGAGCGAGTCACTCCATAATGGAGTAGTTTCTGTCGAAAGTGTTCTGATGGTGTCAAGACTAAATCGGCATAGTTTGCATGATTTATCATTAAAGTCCACATCTGTGTCGCTGCGAAAGTCTGTGCCAAATAATCATCTCTCTGCACTTTAGTCGTGTGAGGCAAGTACCATGAATGAAACCAATTCAAAAACCAAGCCACTATCGTTCTGAACCCAAAAGGGATGATATTTGCCTCTCCCATATCTTCACGTCCGTGCATCACCTGTACTGATGTTATCCCTAACTGTTTCGCTAGTCTAAGTGCCGCGATGGAACACCCAGCTTCATAATGCACGTAGAAAACATCAAACTCGCATAGCTCTGGATGCTTTTTTATTAGCCATTTTTCTATTACTCTTGGTCTTCTAGAAATAGGTGTCAGTCCACGAAAAAACAACCAACAGCTCGGTACCAAGAAAATTTTTTTCTTCGCGAGTTTCTGAATCTCCGCTTTAGTCCTCGGAAATCCAGTGCTAAACACTTCTACTTCGTGCCCTCTATCTTCCAATGCTTGCTTCTGTGCATTGATTGAGCTTACAATCCCTCCGGTGAGGTCTAGATAACAATCACTAAAAATTGCTATTTTCATATCTATATTTTACAAGATTTACATATTATTCGCAAAGTTCGAGGGACGTAAAGGCAAAATCTACGATTTTGCCGCCGAAGGGGCGGAGCTTTGGTGTATAATCTTTGATTACACCAAAGCGTAGCTCTCGAGAGCTTGCGAATAATGTGTAAATTTTCTATAATATACCTATGGCAATAGAGAGGTTAGTAGAGCCTACCATGGCTGAAGACGACAGAGAAGAAGAGAGGATAGAAATATCCTTGAGACCTACTACTTTTAAAGAATACATTGGCCAAGAGCATCTAAAAAATAATATTAAGCTCGCTATTGATGCCGTCAAAAAGCGTGGCAACGGCAGCACTCTAGACCACGTCTTATTATATGGCCCTCCTGGCCTTGGCAAGACTACTATGGCTGGCGTTATTGCACACGAACTAGGCACTAATCTCCGCGTCACTTCTGGCCCAGCTATCGAACGCGCTGGTGACCTAGCCAGCATCCTCACGAATTTAAAAGATGGTGACGTTTTGTTTATCGACGAAATTCATCGTCTCCGTCGGGCCGTAGAAGAAGTCTTGTATTCCGCTATGGAGGATTACAAGCTGGATATTGTTATTGGTAAAGGTCCCGCCGCCCGCTCTGTCCGGCTCGATCTCCCACATTTTACCGTAATTGGCGCTACTACCCGTACTGGTTCACTCGCTGGCCCGCTGAGGGACCGTTTTGGGATTATTCACCGACTAGAATATTACAAAGAGCCCGAAATCGAGCAAATCATCACGCGCACTGCCAATATCCTAAATACTAAAATTCTCCCCGAAGCCACCAAGACTTTAGCCACTCGTTCTCGTCTTACACCCCGTATCGCCAACAGATTATTCAAACGGGTCCGCGATTATGCCGACGTCAACGGAGACGGTATTATCGATCAGGCAATCGCCTCCAAAGCACTTACGTTGATGGAGATCGATCGTCTTGGCCTTGATCCTGCCGACCGCAATATGCTAAGGCTCATGTATGAAAACTATGGTGACCGTCCCGTAGGTCTCACCACTATCGCAGCTTTGACCGGTGACGAAGCCACCACCATCGAAGACTATTACGAACCATATTTATTGCAACTAGGCCTCCTCGTCCGTACCCCCCGAGGCCGATTAGTTACCGAGAAAGGGAAGCGGCATTTACAAAACTCCTAAAATAAGTTATAATAACAAAAAGGAGTCCTAATGGATGAGTCTTTAGTCAAAATTCGTCACGAACGCAGTAAAAAAGATTTTCCTGGCCTAAAGCTAGAAGACGACGAATATGTCGAGCTTGCCTTTAGGCGTGCCAAGATTTGCTTAATAATGATATTCGTAGCTATTTTCTTTTCTGTTGCCGTCATTCTGATGGCATTTCTCTTAGCTATCCTCAGCCAGTCTATGCTTGACGAAATGGGCAAAAATTTCATTTTTATCATTCTGTCTTCACTTCTTGCATCTGCTATAATTATTGGCATTATTTCAATCATCATCTACCGCCATAATCGGCTTTTTGTTACCAATAAGCATGTCATCCATATGACGATGGACTCTTTGGTCTCTAATTCTGTTAATGTAATCGATTTAATCTCCGTCGAAGATGTCAGCTTTCATCAAAAAGGTATACTTCAAAATCTACTCCACTATGGCACTCTCCGTCTAGCTACCGTCGGAGACGAGACTACCTACACTTTTAAATATTCCGACATCTCACCTTCAGACTTAAACACTGTCACCAAAATTATCACTAGCGCCAAGAAAAAACTCGGCAGAAGTAGTAGAAGCCCTAAAAAGAATCTCAGTAGCTAATTCCGATTATATTTGACGTAGGCGTTCTCTTTTTCTAGGTCCGCCTTTAGGGTATACTCTTTGCACTTACCATTCTGGCAATTAGCCGGTTGATAAGAATAAGAGCTACCTGGCTGACCAATATTATTCCCGGAAGGATCTGTCCAGAGTGCCGGGTCAATCACTTTTATATTCTCCTCAGAAATACTCTCAGGATAATATCCATGTTCAGCATAAAAACCCTCTTCTAGTGCGTAATACATTGCATTGATGGCAATTTTCCGGTCTTCATCTCTTTCCATCGCGTCAATGTTGGCCTTTTGTACGAAAAACAGTATCAAAAGTAAAGACGCAAACACCGCCACAATGATAACTTCGAGTACAGTAAAACCATAAGACAATCCTGAATGGTTTGCACGAGACCGTAAGCTTGGGCGAACGCCCTTGAGTGTGTCTCGTGCAGACCGTTCAGGGTTGTCTAAGGTCTTTTTCGCATTCCGTGCTTTCATGCTTTTATTATAGCACATGATGTGCTATAATAAAGAGCACGCGGTACTGTAGCTCAGCTGGTTAGAGCGTGGGACTCATAAGCCCAAGGTCGGTGGTTCAATCCCACCCAGTACCACCAGATTTTATATAACTCGGCATTTTGGCCGATTTTTTAGTAGTAGATTTCTGTTAAGTACGCTGCAGGTTTTAGGATGCTATTTTATATCGATTTTGCACGGAAAATGCGTCCAAAACGCATTTTTACTCCTACAAAATCGTCTGTTAATACCCTATCCAATTTGGTCTATTCTAATGAACAAACAACAGCAAAAGTATAGCAATAATCATTGTCACCTTAAGCAATAAACTGACAATAGATAGCCAACGCAGGCTTGTTTTTAATCCAACGATGCCAAATGCTATAGATATAGCTGCTAGCGGAATACCCAATGACCAATAATACATAATTACAAGCCACCAAACTGCGCCTGGACCATTTTCGCTTGTACTGCCACCAGAAACTACAAAACAATAAACCCAAAGTATTATTGGGATTATAGTGGACACAATCGATAAGATTGACCATACTTTGCGATCTTGTTTTTTTTCTTGTTCAGTTTTTGCGACAGTTTCTGACGAAGGTTGGTCAGCAACAAAATAACTAGTATTTCCAGTGTTTATAACAGGTTTTAATGGTTGAGTGGTATTTGGATCATTCGCCGCGGGCGAAGAAGGAATTTTTTGCTTTTTTGATTGCAAAATCTGTACTCCTTCAACCACCGCCCAGATATATGAGGCAGCCGCCAAATATTGTAAAAACATGGCTGGCATAACCATGTCGTAACAATTGCTACCGTAGCTACATGACGTGTTAACTATAATATATGGCAAATAGCACGCAATGACTATGGCCATGTGAGCAATGCCTTTTTTATATTGTTTTAAGATAAAGCTATGGATTCCAAATATGCCAAAACTTGGTAAAAAGGCAAAAATAGCAGCCACAGTAAGCCTTGAATCGCTAAACTGTTTTTTATCATTAATTGCATTTTTTGTATTGCCAGTTTCGGACACTACAACTCTATCTGCTTGATTTTCCATTATAGCCCCATTCTTAGTATACTTATGTTTTTATTATAACATACCTATAACATATTCATTGCTCAGTTTTATCCGCAGACTCTTCCTATATAGTGTTAATGCCTGAACAATTCGCCCCCACCAGATTTATTGTCAAAAAACAGCGCCGACATCAAAGTCGGCGCTTTTTGGGTAGCTTAAAGACGAAGAGTCTTTGCCATGAGGCAGTGGCGTTCTTTCGAATCAGGGACTAAATAATATACTTCGCCAAATTTTGCCCTAATCCACTTCGGCAATGTGACTCGGTTTTTGGAGTCAATTTTGCGCTGGACCGCCAGCCAATCATCCTGGACGCACTCTCGAAAGAAAATCGCCTTTTCTTTTGTATCGCAAAGGATAATGACCTCCTGAGGAACCTCGTCAAACAGTTTTGACACATTGACTCTTCCAGCATTATCTACCTTAATCTCATCTAAAATGTACATGACGCTCACTCCTTTCATTTTACGACTGCGTCATATAAAAAAATGGTACACCGGATAGGATTCGAACCTACGACCCTCTGTTCCGAAGACAGATGCTCTAATCCACTGAGCTACCGGTGCGAGGATAAAGACGAAAAGAATGCTTGCATTATTTTCGTCTTTCGACGAGCGCCGGTAGGGAACGAGAGTGGCGCTACCGGTGCACACCCAGGTGGGTGGTTTAATTATACCATACTTTATGTTATAATGCACTGTCAATGGAAAATGCACCCCTGTTGGAGCTCAAAAATCTATACCGCACGCGCTACGTTTCGCATGCTGACCTCGCAGATTTTGTGGCCAAACATCATCTAGTGGCTCCTAGCAAATACGAGCTAAATAGAAAAAGGGCCAAGCTCCTTCTCACCCTCCAGCTAACCAAGTTAAAACACATGAACGCTACGACGGGCGAACTCTACAAACTATTAAACAACCGTAGCCGTCTCAACAAAGAGTTTATTCGTCGCGAGCAAAAGAAGCCCTATCAAATAGAAGGGAATAATTTGGACCCCGAGCAAATTACTGCCGTGGTAGCGGCAGAAGACGCCGAGCTTATCCTCGCCCCTGCTGGCTCTGGCAAGACAGCTAGTCTTCTCGCTAAGCTAGACTATCTCGCCGATGTTTTAAAAATTCCGCCGAACGAAATCCTTGTGATTGCTTTTACCAACAAAGTCGTTGCCGAACTAAAAGACCGCATTTGTCAGCAGGGCATAGAAATCCGCACTTTTCACTCCCTCGGCAACAAAATTATTCAAAACAATCTAAAAGGATACAAGCTGGTTACCGAGCAGAAAATCAATAGATTTTTTCACTCTACTCTTAAAAATCTCTGTGCCTCCAGCCCAGCATATGCTGCAAAATATGACAATTATATCGGGAAAAACAACATAGACGATGATTCTGCCGCCTTTTTGAATCTTATTAGTCACCCGCATTCAGGGAAGCAGGATGAAGCCAAATCTCTGGAAAGCCTTTTTATAGCTATTCTTGGGCTCCAAAAATCCGAACGTGCCAGTCTCACCGAATTGAGGCGGCGCATTGAGGGCATCACAAATAACTCTAGCCGCACTAAAGCGACAGATTTTTATGAACTCTACGCCCCAATTGTCACAAACTACGAAGCATATCTAAAACAAAACCATCTCTATGATTTCGCCGACATGCTAAACCTCGCCACAGACCTCGTAAACGGGATGCCTACGGGCAGTCTAAAATATCAATATATCTTAGTGGATGAGGCCCAGGACCTCTCCATCAGTAAACAACTACTCTTAAAAGCCATTCTAGACAAATGCGCCAAAGTCAAACTGTTTGCCGTTGGTGATGATTGGCAATCAATCTATCGTTTTGCCGGTAGCAACCTCTCTGTCTTGGATAATTTCGAGCAAATATTCGAGCGCACTACTTATAGAGGTCTAATACAGCTGACTTATCGTTTTGGCCAGCCCACCGCTAGAATTAGTAATAATTTTATTCAGAGAAACCCACACCAGTCCCGTAAAAAAGTCATACCCCACACCAAGCAAAAGACACCAATTATCGTTCGTCTTAATATGCACAAACAGTCCAGAACGACCCCCCAGGATTACGAAACCATAAACCAAGAATTAAATAAGTTGTACAAGCAGTACGGCGAAAAAATCTTCAACAAGCACATTCAAATCATTTCCCGCTACAATCACGACATTTTTCGTGTCGTCCTTGAATCATCCAAAAGCTACAAAAACGCCGTACTCACTAACTTATCTGAAGCTAATCTAGAACTCGAATGGTATATCGAGGATGCAGATAAAAAAATCAAAATCCCTTTTTGCAGTATGCATAAAGCCAAAGGTATTACGCGTGACATTATTATCGTCATCAATCTAAACCAGGGAATCATGGGAATGCCAGCCGCCCGTGAGAATCACCCCATTGCAGAAGTCTTGCTGACCAAACTTGACCCCTACCCCCACGCCGAAGAGCGGCGTCTTTTTTACGTTGCTATCACTCGTGCCAGGGAGCAAACGATTCTCATCTCGGACTCCAGTCGTATCTCGCCTTTCGTTTTTGAAATCAACCCCAAATTAAAAGGCTCTGGCGTCAAAGTCTGCCCCAAATGCCACCGTGGTATTCTCGAAGAACATCGCTCTCGTAAAACCGGCAAAATCTATTATTCCTGCACCAACAAATCCGGTGGCTGTCACTATACCCGATCCTAGCTATATAACCATTCGAGGATGAAAGGTGCCAGATTGGTGTTTTCTTCGCGTGAAGCGCTATTATTGATAGAGCGAACGCGAAAAAACGCCAATCTGACGCCTTTCAACTCGAATGGTGGTACGCCCGACCAGAATCGAACTGATATCGCTGGTTCCGGAAACCAGTGTTCTATCCGTTGAACTACGGGCGCATAATTAAAAACATATTATACCACAAAAACCCAAAAAATACCTCTTCCTTTTTGCATTTTTGTGTGCTATAATTAAAATGCTACAATTGGAAGTTCATTGCAAGATATGCAATCAACACGCATACCCTATCGAAAATGATAAGCGGCTACAACGGATATCCATTGTTTTCGATAAGGGCCTTGCCGTTAGAATTCAATTGTTGCACCCGTCTCGGTGCAGTTTTTATTTAGAATGAAACCGTAGCGAGATATTATAAAGTACCAGTAGCAGGCCCGGACTAGTGATCCGAGACAGCCGCCAGTCCATCAAGGGTAACATGACCTATATAATTCGCTACTGGTACTTTTATTGATAATAGTGATTATCAGTCCGCCTAGAACGCTCATGTCAAATATCTAAGACCTAATGGGTTGATTTTTTGTCAAGCACCCCTTAATTTATTTTCGTGAACAAAATCATAAAGTTCCGAACCCGCGACATACATCAATCATACTTTGTGGTAGCCTTTTGTATCGGAGTCCTTGCTGGTGCTATTCTAGCGATAGTTTTTCGCATTAATTTTTTTGCCTCACCGATTTGGCTCGGTCTCGCTACCGGGCTTCTCGTTTTTGCCTTCTGTAGACCAAAATCAACTTTTATGATTTTAGCACTTATCTCAGGGATAATATGCTCCTTCTTTCGTACCACTTCGGAGCTCGTAGGTGAAGATTACATCCGTCAATTCAATGGCCAAACAGTTGTAATTACTGGTACGGTAGACGGCGATCCCGACAGTGACGAATCTGCCACCAAGTTTAAATTAAAAAACCTCAGATTCGGCACAGGGAATGAAACACATCAAATTTCTGGGAATATCTATATCTCTGCCAAACAAACCGATCAGATTCATCGCTCCGACGATATCACACTTGTAGGCAAACTTAGCGAAGGGTTTGGTACCTACGCAGGCTTTATGTATCGTCCCGTCATTGATAAAATTAGCAGGCCAGACCCAGGCGACCCAATCATTGGTTTACGCAATTGGTTCTCAAGGAGAATCACATCCAAGATTCAAGACCCAGAATCAGCTCTTGGAGTTTCTTATCTTCTAGGTATGAAAACCAACCTCTCTGATGAGCTAAACGAGAATCTTCGGCTAGTGGGGCTTGTGCATATCGTCGTCGCATCTGGCGCCCATCTTTCTATCTTGGTAGATGTAGCCCGAAAAATATTTGGTAAAATCTCACGCTTCTCGAGTTTACTCTTCTCGCTAACCTTTGTTTTATTATTTATGGCTATGGTTGGATTTACACCGTCTATTATGCGCGCCGGCATCATGTCAATTCTGTCTCTTGCTGCCTGGTATGTTGGACGTAAATTTGCCGCCTGGCGCATCATTCTTATCGTGGCGGCAATTACGCTAATAATCAACCCTATGTTTATCGTGAATCTTGGATGGCTCCTCTCGTTTGCTAGCTTCGCAGGGATTATGATTCTAGGGCCACGCCTCACTGCTTTCTTCTACGGTGACCGCAGTCCAGGCTTCGTTGCTTCTATTATCCTTACTACCGTTTCTGCCACGCTAATGACTATTCCTATCACTTTGTATTTTTTTGGAACATTTTCGTTGATATCGATACTCGCAAACCTCCTCATTCTACCCACCTTGCCCATTGCTATGGGGCTCACGTTTTTTACCGGCGCCCTAGCGGATATACCAATTATTAATACTGTCGCATCCTTTCTTACCACCAAAATCCTTGACTTTCATATTATGGTAGTAGACTTTTTTGCCGCCGCCAAAAGCTTCCTCATCACTATCGACCCCTACAATCCATGGGTTTTTGTTATCTATGTTCCTGTAATAATTATGATGCTTTGTGGAATTTTAGCCAAAAGCAATCGTGGCAACACTGTTCGGGACAGTTCGGAGGTTACGACCGAGAATTAGGGCGCGAGCCCCGTAACGACGGGCGCGAGCGACCCGTGTCCCGAACAGTGTTGGCCGATTGCTAATAGGAGGTGCCTGGTCCAAAGCAAAATCTTAACTTATGTTAACAGATATGATAAAATAAGTATAAAGTTAAATAGAATCTAATTGGGAGAAGGAATATGTCAGGACACAGTAAGTGGGCTACTACCAAACGTCAAAAGGCTGTTGTTGATGCCAAGCGCGGCGCTTTATTTACTAAAATTGGCAATCAGATCGCCATCGCAGCTCGCGCTGGCACCGATCCAGCAATGAACCCATCTCTCGCTATGGTTTTGGATAAGGCTCGCCATGCCAATATGCCAAAGGCTAATATCGAGCGTGCTATCGCTCGCGCCGCTGACAAATCAGCCGCAGCCCTCATAGAGGAAGTCTACGAAGCATACGGCCCCGGCGGAGTAGGGATTATTATCGAGGTAGCTACAGACAACAAAAACCGTACCATGCCAGCAGTTCGCCACACTCTAGACAAATCCGGCGGTCGCATGGCGGATCCAGGCTCAGTGATGTTCCAATTCGAACGTAAAGGCGTTATTGTTATCAGTGAAAAAGGAGAGGATGCCTTAATGGCAGCTCTAGAGGCCGGCGCTGAGGACGCCACCGAGGAAGACGATGGTATCGAAATTACTACCGCAGCTTCCGATCTTATGAAAGTCCGTGGCGCTCTTATCGAGGCAGGCCTCACGGTCACATCTGCCGAGCTCCAATATGTCCCATCCAGCTACGTTCCCGTAGAGGGCGAGACTGCCGAAAAGCTCGAAAAACTTCTCTCAGCCGTAGATGACCTAGACGATGTTACCAACGTTTATACAAACGCAGAATAATCAAACAGACGTCTTCAAGACCGTAAGCTTGGCCGAACGGCCTTGAGTGTGTCTTGAACGACGTCTGTTTGATTGTTTTTTCTGGAAACCTCTTGATTTTAGAGACGAATAGGTATATACTAATAGTAAATTTAAGCGAGGTGAATTATGCCAGAGGTTAAACCGACAGAGGTGGAAAGTAAAGCTAGTATTAAAGTTGTAGGCGTAGGTGGTGCCGGTGGTTCTGCAGTTGAACGTATGAAAGAAGTGGGTCTTTCTGGCGTGGAATTTGTAGCTATCAACACAGACGCCCAAGCCCTTCATCATTCTCCAGCCGATTCCAAGGTCCATATTGGTAAGGGGCTTGGAGCTGGTGGAGATCCCGAAAAAGGCCGCGAGGCAGCCGAGGAAGGTCGCGAGGCTATCGGCAAAGCCCTAGACGGGGCAGATATGGTATTTATTACATTAGGCGCTGGTGGTGGCACTGGTTCAGGTGCTGGCCCAATAGTCGCTGAGGAAGCCCGCAAAAAGGATATCCTCACTGTAGGTGTCGCTACCAAGCCATTTACCTTCGAAGGAGCTCGCCGTCGTGCCAATGCAGACGTCGCTATCGACAAGCTTGCACGTCAGGTTGACGCTTTGATCACTATTCCAAACGACCGCTTACTTCAAACTATCGATCCGCGCACTCCTCTTCTCGAGACTTTCAAGATTGCAGATGATGTTTTGCGTCAGGGCGTCCAGGGGATTTCCGAGCTCATTACCGAGCACTCACTCATCAACTTGGACTTTGCCGATGTTAAGTCCATCATGAAAAACGCCGGCTCTGCACTTATGGGTATAGGCCGTGCTTCGGGGGAGAATCGCGCCGTAATCGCAGCTCAGCAAGCCGTAGAATCACCTCTTATCGAGGTCAAAATCGAAGGCGCCCGCGGAGTACTATTCAGTGTTGCAGGTGGCTATGATATGTCCATGAGCGAAGTTCAGGAGGCAGCCGAAGTCATCACTGGCGCCGTATCGCCAGACGCTAACATTATCTTTGGTGCGTCGATTCGTCCAGAGCTGGAAGATGAAATAGTAGTCACTGTGGTGGCCACAGGTTTTGATTCAGACTATTACGACAACGATTACTATTCTAAGCCCGAGCCCGAGCCCGAAACAAAAGACCAAAAACCGTCTTCCGAGCCCAAAGATTTTGCCCTAGAAAACAAATCCAACATGTGGGATTCCATCAAGAGTGAGCCCGAGCCCGAGCCTATGCCGGCAGATGACGACGAAATGGATATCCCTCCATCTCTTCGCGAAAGACTTAAAAAGAAAAAGAAATAAAAGGAGATGCGGGTGGAACGTAAATTCAGAATTGGAGACAGCAAAGTTCTAGAAAGCCGCGAGACAGTGGACGGCACCATGATCCGTAGGCGTCGCGAATCCAGTGATGGTCATCGTTTTACTACCTACGAGCGTATCGAAATGCCGCCACTCACTGTTACAAAGCGTAGTGGCAACAAAGAAATCTACGATCGCGACAAGCTTTTGCTTGCTGTCCGTCGCAGTGTAGGGAAATTCTTCAACTCCGAGCTTGAAGTCGAAGATGTAGTCAACCGCGCCTCAGATATCCTCTATAGCCTCGGCACCGACGAAATCACCAGTAAGCAAATCGGCGAGGCAGTTTTAGATGTTCTCGCCGAGACCAACGAAGTAGCCTATGTTCGCTTCGCTAGCGTTTTTCGCGAGTTCAAAACCCTGGATGACTTTGAGAATATTTTAAAAGAACAAAAGAGAAAAAGGGGATAAATCATGCGTGTAGTTTGCATTTACAGGGACAGCCAGGATTACTCTCGTTCGGTCGACGAATGGCTCGAAAACTTCCGTCGCCAGACCGGCAGGGAAATAGAAACCATGAACCCCGATGAAAACCCCGGCTTTTGCGAAGCATACGATATCGTGGAATATCCCACAATTATCGCTATTGGTAATCAGGGGGATATTCGCGCTTTTTGGCCTGGCAAAAATCTTCCACTCATCAACGAAGTACTATATTATATGATATAATTTTTCTATGGATATAGTTGCCGAAATAGTTGAAAACATCTGGGTCCAAAGGCTTTTTTGGTCTAGCATAGTCATTTTGGTTAGTATTTTAATCTATCGCATTATTGCTAGATTTTTCGACCGTCGCGAGCAGAAAAAAAGTAAACTCCTGGTCAACAAAAAAGGCCGCACTATGGTCCGCATGCTTAAAAGCATCGCTCGCTATACAATAATTGTTTTAGATTCTCTTATTATTTTACAAATTTTTGGCGTGGACATTTCTTCTATGTTGGCTGCTGCCGGTATAGCTAGCGTTATTATCGCTTTTGCAATCCAGGACGCTCTGAAGGATATTATTCGCGGCTTTGATATCGTTTCTGATAATTATTACAACGTTGGCGATATCGTCAAAATTGGCACCACCGAGGGCAAAGTCCTCGCTGTCGGCCTCAAGACCACCAAGATCCAAGATCTTGCGACCATGAATATTGTTTCCATTGCCAACCGCAACATTGTAGAGGCCGAGGTAGTTTCAGGAAATGTTTATATTCAGGTACCAGTACCTTATGAAACTAAAAGCGCTACCACTAAGAAGGCTTTTGACGAAATTATTACCAAGCTTCAAAAACAGCCCAACATCACTAGTGCAGCCTATCAAGGTGTCTCTAATTTTTCAGAATCATCCCTAGATCACCAGGTTGTCATCACTTGTGACCCCGTCGTTCGTCGGCAAGCTCGTCGCGACGCCTTGCAGGTTATCTTTACCACTCTCGACGCCCACAAAATCTCTATCCCCTACCCTCAGATGGACTTACACAGCAAATAACCCACAGCATTAGACGCACCAGACACTATAATTTGTTCTTGTTTGCTCGCCTTTTAGGTATTTGCCCCCAGTAATATGGTATAATAATAACCATGAAATATAGAGCTGGAGAACGCCGCAAAGCGGTGGAATATGAGAAGGCCATCACGGAGTGGTGGAAAAAACACAAAACCTTTGAGCAATCGGTGGAAAACCGTCCTATTGACAAATCTTATGTCTTTTACGACGGCCCTCCTTTTATTACCGGTAACCCTCATCACGGCACATTGCTTAGTTCTATCGTTAAAGATGCTGTCCCTCGCTACTGGACCATGAATGGCTGCCGCGTAGAGCGCCGCTGGGGCTGGGACTGCCATGGTCTCCCCGCCGAAAATTTCGTAGAGAAGCAGCTCGGCATCACCGACCGTCGCGAGATTGGCACCAAATGGTCTCTAGAAGAATACATCATCAAAGCCCGCGAATCTATGGTGGCTAATTCTGAGCTTTGGCGTGGCATCATCGAGCGTGTCGGTCGCTGGGTAGATTTTGATAATTGCTACCGCACTATGAACAAAGATTTTATGGAATCAGTCTGGTGGGCTTTTAAGCAGCTCTACGAGGCCGGCAAGATTTATGAAGGTCGCAAGGTATTGATGTATGATACCAAATTCGCTACCCCAGTCAGTAAGGCCGAGGTCACCATGGACAACGACGCCTACCAGACCGTCACCGACCCTTCCGCCTATGTCAAGTTCAGATTACTTCCAGAAGAATCCAGAAATACTCCTATCCGAGGGCATTCGGAGGTTACGACCGAGAACGAGGGCGCGAGCCCCGTGACGACGGGCGCGAGCGACCCGTCCCGAGGAAGGAGTATTTTGGATTCTTCTACCGCACTCCTGGCTTGGACCACCACACCCTGGACCTTGATGGCCAACCGCGCCCTCGCCGTCAGCGCCGACCTAGACTATGGTGTTTATGATATAGGCGGCGAGCATATGATCGTCGCCACCAAGCTTGCGGACAAAATATTTGATGACGCTAAGCCAGCGAAAACACTAAAAGGCTCAGAATTGGCCGGCATGAAATACGAGAGCCTAGATGGTACAATTTGTCAAATATTTACTGCTAATTTTGTCGGAGACGAAGAAGGTACGGGTATTGTCCACATCGCTCCAGCCTACGGCGAGGACGATTACGAACTTTACAAATCTCACGAGGGCGAAATAGACTTCGTAGATACCCTGGATGAAAACGGTTACTACACCGCAGAATACGCAGCCAAGCTTCACAAGCTCGGCGTCCGCAACACGGACGAACATGGTATTCAGATATGGGCTGCCAACAAGTTTATCGCCAAGGTCCTCGAAGACAAGGGAATTATTTATAAAATAGAATACATCCAGCACGAATATCCATTCAATCCCCGTAGCAAAGAGCGCATCATGTATCGTGCGTTCCCGAGCTGGTTCTTTGACATTAATGGCCAGAAACAAATGATGTTAGAGGAAAACGAGCACATCAACTGGTTCCCAGAGTACTTGAAGCACGGCCGCTTCGCCAAAAACATTGAAGCCGCCCCAGACTGGAACTTGTCCCGCGACCGCTTCTGGGCCACCGCCATGCCAGTCTGGAAATCCAAAGAAGGCACAGTACTGGTCATCGGCTCATACGAGGAGTTAAAAAAATACTCCGGCAAAGAGCTAGACGATTACCACCGCCCCTGGGTCGATGGCATCGAGTTTGACGCCTGGATTATGGACGCCCAAGAAGTATCTTCTTCGGACCATAAGCTTGGCCGAACGGCCTTGAGCGTGTCCGAAGAAGATACTTCTGGTCGTCCTGGATATCATCTCGAGCATTTCACTCGCATCGAGAAAGTACTAGATTGCTGGTTTGAATCCGGCTCTATGCCTTTTGCCCAGCTTCACTACCCCTTTGAAAACAAGGAAAAATTCGAGCAAAACTACCCAGCCGACTTTATCGTGGAATACGTCGGCCAGGTCCGAGCTTGGTTTTATTATGTCCATGCGGTAAACACCACTCTAGCTAGCATCGGTGCTTTTGGTGAAAAGGCCAAAAACGGTGCCAAAAACGCCTACAAGAACGTTATTACTACCGGCACCCTAGCGGGCAACGACGGCCGCAAAATGAGCAAATCTCTCGGTAACTACACCGACCCAAACGAACTAATGGACGAGTATTCCGCCGACGCTCTCCGTCTTTTGCTACTCAGCTCCCCTGTCCTTTCTGGCGAAGACTTCGCCCTCCTCAACAAAGACGTCTCCGACATCAACCGCAAACTTGCTATGATCTGGAATGTTTACGACTTTTTCACCACCTACGCCGAGGTGGAAGGTGTCGATAGCGATGAATGTTCCGAGAAAGACGTATTCCCGGCGACCAACATTCTTGACTTATGGGTCCTCTCTCGTCTCTATCAGCTTCGGAACAGTATCACTGAGGGCATGAAAGAATACAACATTCCAAAGGCGCTAGCTGGCGTAATTCCGTTTATCGACGACCTTTCCAATTGGTACGTCCGCCGCTCTCGTCGTCGCTTTAGTAAAAACGACGACCAGCAGGATAAAAAGAGTGCCTTTGCTACGCTATATTATGTATTAATTTATTTATCCAAACTTCTCGCTCCGTTTACCCCATTCCTAGCCGAAGAACTATATCAAAAAATGACCGGTAGGGAAGAGTCCGTCCATCTCCTAGACTGGCCTGAAGCCGGTGAAATCAGTAACGAAGTTTTGGATAATATGCAGAGGACCCGGCAAATCATTACCGATGCCCTTGCCCTTCGTATGCAAAAATCTGATACCGAGGAGCAGATTAAAATCCGTCAGCCGCTCTCAAGGCTCACCTACGACGGTGATAAGTTAGACGGCTTTTATGAGACCATCATCGCCGATGAGGTTAACGTCAAACAGGTTGAGAATGCCAAAGAATTTACACTTGATAAAACTCTTACCCCAGAGCTAAAAGCAGAAGGTCGCGCCCGCGAGATTATCCGCGCCGTCCAGACAGCGAGAAAGCACGCAGGCCTTCGCCAAGATGACACGATCAAGCTTAGCCTCTCCTGTGACTTGCCAAAAGGCCACGAGGATTTCATCAAATCTGAAATCGGAGCAACCGAGATAATCAAAGATGGCAACTACGCCCACGACGAAATCGCCAAGGTTAACGGCGAAAACGTCACCATTTCTCTAGAAAAAATCTAGGTAGCTTGAATATTGGAACAAAAAACACAGCATCAAGGAACATAAAGGCAAAATCTTTGATTTTGCCGCCGGAGGGGCGGAGTAATGTGATAAAATCTTCGATTTATCACATTGCGCAGCTTCCGAGATGCGTGTTTTTTGTTCGTAATAAAAGCGGCATACCCCTGTTATTTGACAAATCGCCGATATTTTAGCATAAACGTTATTGACAAAATCAATCAAGTGTGCTACAATGAAAACAAGTTAGAACATAAAACAAAAATTCTAACAATCGGAGACAAAACAAAAAAAATAAACAAGGAAACAAAATGAAAGAAAATATCAACCAAGCCCCCATACCAATGGACGGCAAAGTAATTGACTCCGATTGGCGAGATGATATAGATTACGAACCCTTCGGTACAAACAAGCAGGAAAGAGAATATGAATCGCCGACAAATGTTAGCGACCAGAGTATCGAAAAGATCAAAAGCATAGATTTAAGGCCCAAATTGATGTCTCGCGGCTCCAAAATCGCTGACATTTTTAAGACTGAAAAACTTTTAGCCTAATCGGGAATAAATATAGATATATTCTTTCACAAAGGAGGTATTTATAAGATGAGTACTTTAATAGCAAATTTAAACGAAAGGATCGCCAATGTAAGACAGATAAATTTAATGCATTTTCAATTATCATATGAGTTAGTAATCTTGCTGATTGATATAATCGCCTAAAAGCCATAAATTACAAAAACCGAACTTATTGTTCGGTTTTTTCTTGTCTACACTTGCTCTTTTTTGCGCTTGACCTATCATAAAGGTCATGCTAAACTGAAAAACAGAAAGGTCAACATATTACTAAAAATAAATGCTATGAACGATTACCTCATCGATCGGGAAACTCTGGGCAGGTTTGTCGACGAACTACTCAAGCACAAGGCTTTACCAGTGGATAATGCCGACGAGCTAAACGCCCAAAGAGAAGCAACCATTAAAGCCCTTGACGACAAAATCGGCATGGCTATATTTGGCAAATTTACCGAGGATCAAAACACGGAATTTAATCAGCTTCTTGACCGAGAAGAAACTTCGGAAGAAGATTACGAAAATTTCTTCAACAAGATTGGTCTCGATGTTGAGCAGGTTGCATCAGATACGATGAAAGAATTTGCCACAGAATTTCTAGGAGGTCAAAATGCCCAGTAATCATGAAGGACTAAACTTTAACGCGCTAAATACCGGCGAAACATTAGACGACAACGCTCACTTGGCGCATCGTAAGCTAGGGAGCATGCCAAACAAAGTTGTTCTGCAAGATGGAGGAATTCCTCAGCCAGAAGCACAAGAGAACAAAGCCGAGCTCAAGAAACTCAGCGATATGTCTATCTCGGAGCTCTTACAGGCTAGCAAAGAAGAATTAAGTAGATACAGCTTAGAAGAATTAATAGCGGCTCGTGAAAGACTAAAACAAGAATATAAAAAACGCACTGGCGTAGATATATCATCATCCACAAAAACTAAGGCAGAAAGCGCTCCTGCATCAAAAGCCGACGATCGCGATAAACTAAAGAAAACTGAAGCCAAAGAGATAGAGGAAGCTGAGGCTAGGGAAAAAGAAATAGCTGCAGCCGAAGAAATAGAAAAAGCGGTCCAGACCTCCGGCGCCGATATTAATAACGATGCCGAAGCTGCCGCTATCGCCGCAATCACCGGCGCTGAGGCAGTTGCACCTCAGACCGAAACAGTCGCAGCGGCTCCCGCAGCAACCGAAGCTACACCACAAGCAGCTGACATATCATCCGACCCGACCGAGCCTCTAGCTCAACCAGTCGAAACTACAGAAGAAACCACAGGAGACGCATCAGAGGCTGCGCCAAATCTCGTCACAATTTCTCCAGAAGCGGCGGCGGCAACCATAGAAAAAGCCAAGCAAAAACGTAGTCTCAAATCCATCCTCACTAAGAAGGTGCTCCCCGCCGTGCTTGCCGTTGGACTGCTAATTCCTAGCGTCGCAGCCATCGTCGGCAATGCCAACTCAGCAGCAGACACAACACAACAAACCCCAGTAGAACGGATTTATTCCAGTTACGACGACTACGCTGCTTCTGGTGAGCAGCACGAGCAACACGGCATTCAAGACCGTTACTACGAAAAAGGTATGTTTGCCAATAAGGATCTCTCGCATGGAGGCACAGTAAACGACTTTGCTAATGCCGCTGAGGTCGCAGAGGCCATCGGTCAACAAGACGAATGTGAAGTCATGAAGTATGTTGATCATTGTCAGGTAGAAAGCTTTGCCGACCATCTAGCCGGCCTACCTGACTCCGTCAAGGCTAAGTACGGTCTGTCTCAATTTGCCGGTCTCAGTATTCTCGAAACCGAAAATGCACTTCAAAACCTTAGCCCAGATGAATATGACAATGCCTTGCAAAAAATGGATCAAGTTTGGGATAATGCTTTCACTGAAACCGTCACCTTGGACGGTACCTATCAAAACGCTTACATGGCTAGTACTGCCACTGGCGGTGAAGCTGTTACTCATGAAAATACTAAACTTGTTTCTTGTACCACTCAAGAAAACGGTACCCAGGCTACTAGGTTCTTCTGGACTACGGACGGAAACGCTAATAGCGATAGAATTGGCGACGTTACTGGTAAAATTTCACGCGACGACAGCGGCCGTATTATCCAGGGCGAAAATAAAGGTAACTGTACTCAGCTAGTTTTCTCTGATGGTGCCAGGGCAGATCTATATCAAGACATGGACGAAATTACAGTCGTCGTCACTCCGCCAGTCACCCCACCAGTCACTCCTCCTGAAACCCCACCAGTCACTCCTCCTGAAACCCCACCCGAAACTCCACCTGAAACCCCACCCGAAACTCCTCCTGAAACCCCTCCTGAACAAATTGCCGCTAAGGACTCCGGAAATCTCGGCAGGATTGATGATCAAATCAACGACGCAAGACAAACCAACATTACGCCTACCGAGAGCGTTGACCAGGCCGACCAGACTCCGCAGCCGACAGCTGAAGATTACCAGGGCACCGAACCTACTATAGTTCAAAACGAGACTTCCGAACAGGCTACACCAGTCCAAGAAACAGTCAGCGAAGCGAACGACTATGGTCAAAACCAAGGCGGCGCCAACGCTAGCGAATATGCTCCAGTTCAGGTAGACGACGCTGGACAAAACGAAGCTACAGACAACAGAATATCCGATGAGAATCTTCCAGGAGCCAACGACGGGGGGTCAGCCGATGTCCTAGATGATTTAGGAATTAATTAAGGGTGAGGAGAAAGGAACTAAATGAACAATATTAGCAAAAATAAGAAAATAGGAGTCCTGGGAGTAGCCACCGCTCTCGGTCTTAGCCTCGCAGGCCTGACTTCCGTTTCGGCCTGGGGTCCAGAGCGTACCACCTTTACCATGGAAAATCCCGCCACCTATCCGACATTCAATTCTATTACTAATAACCCCACAATCGGTGACGAACGAGATTTCGTACGAGTAGGCGAAATCAACGCCAATGTTACTGATCTCAAAAACAAAATCGAAGTAGTCCCAGGGCGCCAATATCTGGTATATGTCTACTTCCACAACAATGCCTCTTCCACGTTTAACGACTCCGCGCATAATCACTCCGGCGTAGCATGGAAAACAAAAATGGCCACCAGCTTTTCCACCGTCTTAACACCTTCAGAAAAAGGCACTATCACAGCAACCATCTCGGCTGAAAACTCAAATCCGCTTTCGGTTTGGGATGAAGCATACATGACTACGAGCACGGAAAAAGTTTTAATGCACTATGTGGCAGGTTCAGCAAAAATCTATAACGACTGGAAGGCGAATGGATCTATCATGCCAATACAGTTGTTTACGAAAGAGGGTACCGCGATTGGCCTAAACGCCCTAAACGGCGTGATCCCAGGCTGTGAAGAGTATCACGGCGTCGTCAGCTACGTCCTGCAGGCCGAAGAGCTAGGCGGTGATATTATCAAAGCAGTTTCCAAAGACGGTACAGAATTCAGCGAAAGTATCAACCTTGCTCCAGGCGAAGAAGCAACCTATCAGCTCACCATCGCAAACACGGGCGATGTCGCGCTCACAAATGCAACAGTAAAGGACATCCTGCCAGAAGGTCTCACCCTGGTCCCCGGCAGCGTCAAGCTGAAAGCCAACGATTCTACGACATGGGACAGTTTATCAGATGATATATTTGGCAACGGATATAATCTTGGCACTATTGGCACCGGTAATACAGTTTATATCCAATACAAGGTTGTCGCTGGTAGTGATTTTGACTGTACGGGTACGGAGCTTTCCAACAAAGCTTCTTTAACCTACGACAGCGATCAGGCGAGTGGGGAAACCAAAGAAGACACCACCACAATTACGGTCAAAAAGACAGACTGTGATGAGGAAGTTCCTCCGCTAGACAATTGCGAGACGAACCCAGGCCTCCCAGAATGTCAAGAAAAGAACTGTATCACTAATCCAGAGATGGAAGGATGTCAGGAACTGCCTAACACCGGTCCTCTCGAGATTGTAATGGCAATTCTCATCATTGCAGGTATTGCTGGCGGCGGTTACTACTTCTACAAGACTAAAAAGACCTTAAAGACCGTAGAGGGTGGCGTCACCGGCAAGGATACTTCCGCTCCAGAATCTTCCACTACTACCGACACTCCGGACGCACCAAATACCCCAGACACTCCAGACACCCCAGCAACCCCGCAGGCATAGACTCTAGTCAAACCCATGTTTTGTGAAGCTCCGAAGGGGGCTTCACAAAAGTGTAAAAATATGCTAAAATTACGAGAGTAAATAAAGGAATAATATGAAAAAAGCAGTCATTCTCGTCGGCGGGAAACAGTATCTCGTCGCCGAAAAAGAGACCCTACGGGTGGACCTCCTCCCGGCAGGCACCAAAGAGCTCGAACTTGACGCTTTACTCGTAATCGACGGCGACAAAACAGAAGTCGGTACACCTACGGTAAAGGGCGTAAAAGTTTCAGCCAAAGTCAAAACGCCTTTAGTTAAAGGTGATAAAATCCGCGTTATCCGCTACAAAGCCAAAAAGCGCGTCCACAAGGAGACCGGCCACCGCCAGAAATACTCCGAGATTGAAATCACCAAAATCGCCTAAAAGCTATAAATAGGGTTCTGGTAGCATAATGAGATTTAGACCAGATTTCTAAATTGTGAGTTCTGCAACCCGACAATGAAAAAATCTCCCCTAGCCCGAAGGGCGAATAAGGAGATTTTTTCTTGACTCGTGTTGCAGGTTTCACAATTTAGAAGTCCAAGCTACCAGGACCTTATTTATAGCTTTTAGGCCATGTTGTTTCTTTTTCGGTGGTTTTTGTGGTATAATCATTAGTATTATGGCGAAGGTAATATGTGTAACGAATCAAAAAGGCGGTGTAGGAAAGACTACCACGGCCGTCAATCTCAGCTATTATCTCGCCAAAGACAAGAAAAAGACCCTACTTGTGGATTTTGATCCTCAAGGTAATGCTACGTCTGGCCTCGGCATCGAAAAGACCGACAAAGACAAGCTCGGCACTACCATGACCGAAGTCATCCTCGGCGCCGCCCCCATGGAGCAAGCCATCCGTCCTACCAAGTATAAGCATTTCGACTTAGCTCCCGCCACGCCAGAGCTTGCCAACGCCGAGGTAGAAATTGCTAACGCTCATTACAAGTTTGTTCGTCTCCGCAACGCTATCCGTTCAGTAGAGGCAGGCTATGACTATGTCATTATCGACTCACCCCCATCACTGTCTCTTCTTACCGTCAACGGCATGATAGCGAGCAACTATTTATTACTACCAGTCCAGACCGAATTTTACGCCCTAGAAGGCGTAGCTCAGCTCCTTGAATCAATGAAGCTCGTCATGAAGCAAGCAAATCCAAGCCTCCGGCTTCTCGGAGTACTAGCCACCATGTACGACAAGCGCACTAGTCTCAGCAGCCAAGTCTATGCCGAAATCCAGAAATATTTCAAAAATCTTACCTTCAAGACTACTATCCCGCGCAATGTCCGCGTTGCCGAGGCACCAAGTCACGGTGTACCTGTAGGCGCATATGATAAATTCAGCAAAGGCGCTAAAGCCTATAAAGAATTTGCTAAAGAAGTAGAGGAGAGAACCAAATGAAAGGCCTAGGTAGAGGTTTTGAATCGCTTATCCCGACAGATTTGATCGATGAAGAATTCGATCTAACCGCTGTAGAGGATAAGCACGAAAGTAAACTAAAAGAGTTAAAACTCAGCGAAATCGTCCGCGACGAAGAACAGCCTCGTCGTGAATTTAGCGAAGACGCCCTGCAGGCTCTCGCTACATCCATCAAAGAGCATGGTGTCTTGCAGCCGATCGTCGTAACGAGAGAGGATGGCAAATACAAAATCGTTGCCGGTGAGCGACGTTGGCGAGCTAGCAAGATAGCTGGGCTAGAAAAAATCCCAGCCATCGTCCGCACCCTGGATTCACAGAATCGCCTAGAACTTTCTATTATTGAAAACGCCCAACGTGAAGATTTGAACCCACTAGAATTAGCCACCGCCTACGCCAAGCTGGCTAGCCAATTCAACCTCACTACAGAAGATATCGCCGCTAAAGTCGGCAAGAGCGAGGCCTCGGTCAACAATTATCTACATCTACTAAACCTCCCAGACTTTGCTAAGCAGACCATGATCAAGGAGAAACTCACCGAAGGTGTAATGCGCCCCCTTACTACCCGTGATGAAGATACCATCAAAAAAGTCTTACCAAAGATTGTCAAAGAAGGCTGGACAGCTCGCAAGGTAGAGCGCTATTTTGCCGCAGAGAATAAGCCCAAATCCAGTGCCGCCGCCATCAAGCGTTACCAGTACATGAAGGAAGAAGACGCGCTCGCCGCCAAATATGGCACCACCACCAAAATTGCCAATCGTACCATCACTTTCAAGTGCAAAAACGAAGCTGAACTCAAAGCTCTAATATCTAGATTAAAAGACAGGTAAGTAGTGCTATCTGAGACCGTAAGCTTGGGCGAACGCCCTTGAGTGTGTCTCAGATAGCACTACTGCCTGTCTCTTAGAATGTCCTGATTTTATCAAGTGGGAATAACCGCATCATTACCGGCCCGACGATACGGCAGTAGGGAATAGTCCCAAGACCGTTTCTGGAGTCCCAAGAATTAGAGCCTTCACGATTATCGCCAGAGACAAACAGCTCGCCATCAGGTACAGTGGTGTCTACTTCGCCAGATGTGTTTTCTTTTGGTCCATCAGTCTCGGAGGTACGCCACTCGGTATCGTATACGAATCCGTCAGGATGTTCATCATTATAAATAGTCATTACGCCGTCTTTGACGGTCACACGCTCACCCGGAAAAGCAATCACGCGCTTAATGATATATTGATCACTGACGTTCGACGGCACATCGCAAGTCATTGGGTTCTCGATACCCTGTTTTTTGTACTCGGCTACTTTTTCTTCGTCCTCATTTAGAAAGACGATAATCTGCCCACGTTCTGGCACATATTCATTCCCAGTAAAATGTGACCAGCTCACCGCAGCGCGGTTCACTATCACCCGATCGTTTTCGTGGAGCGTATTTTCCATTGAACCCCCTACCACATTATATGATCGGTATATATAGGTATTCAAAAACAAAGTCCCAAGAATTATCAAAGCAATAAATCCGCCGAGGCTGAGTAAATCTTTTAACATCGGATGTTTTTGGAAAAAAGTCGGTTTTATTTGTTCCATATCCACTATTATAGCACTTTAATTCAATATTCAAAAAATAGACCTGCCCAGCTGAACTCATTTTTTAAGCTTAATTTAAAAACTCTGGTATAATATATAGATATGGCAGACTATATATTGGCAAGAAAATCACGCAATATCGTGAGTACCATGATACATGTATTTTTAAATCTACTTCTCGGTATTGGCTCAGTTCTTATTACCGTTCTTTCCGGCAGTCCTCTTTTAGGATTAATATTAGTACTTGCGTCTAAATGGCGGATGTTTGCCGTACGGTCCCGCTATTTATGGTTAAATATCAAATCAAACTTAGTGGATCTTATTGTCGGTGTTAGCGTGGTACTTCTCGCTTATTCTGCAGGCCCTGCCTTCTTACCCGTAGACTTTATCCTAATGGCCTTTTATTGTGCTTGGCTACTTTTTATTAAGCCATTATCATCCGAGACAGCCACGCTGGTTCAGTCTCTTATTGCGGTATTTCTAGGCATTTCGGCCGCCGTCCTCATGACGGCCAGTTTGGATTCCGTCGTCATCGTCCTCATCGCTTTTCTCATTGGCTATGCCGCTTCTCGCCATATTCTCTCGCAGAGCGATGACCGCGACTATACGCTTACCACTCTTGTTTGCGGCTTAATCTTTGCCGAGATAGCTTGGCTTTGTAATTCCTGGTCTATCATTTACACTTTTGGTGCTACCGGCATCCGCATCCCCCAGCTTGCTATTATCCTCACGATTTTTGCGTTCGTTTACAACTACACGCGTGGCGCCATGATCAAATATCAAGAAGATTTTCGCTTCAAACATATCATTGGCCCAGTAGTTTTTGCCTTTGTGCTTATTGGCATTATCGTGATTATGTTTAGTAACCCTATATTTAATATTTAAAAAGGAGGAAAATGGAAGAAGAAAAGGGCAATAATGTTGAAGCAAAAAATAACGACAAGAAGGTTGAAGCTCAGGAAGATACCACTAAAAAATCTCAGCCTATTGCAAAAGAAAACACCGAGCCAAAGTCCAATAAAAACACCGCCGCCATCGTCATGGCATCAATCGCACTAGTTCTAGGTTGCGGTGGTCTAGCGCTTGGCTGGATCGGCTATCAGCGTGCAGCTACGCCCATTACCTATCTAGGCAACGGCACAGATGGCAACTCAGCTAATTTCACCGAGGGATCTATCGCCGATATTGCCGAAAAGGTCTCAAAAAGCGTAGTTTCTATTGTCACCTCCACCAAAACCACAGATTTCTTTGGCCAAAGCTATGATTCTGCTGCCGCCGGCACTGGTATCATTGCGACTAGCGACGGCTACATCATTACTAATAAGCATGTCATCAACGGCGCGAGTAAAGTCACCGTAGTACTAGACGATGGCACCACCCACGAAGAGGTCAAGGTAGTGGCCACAGATCCGTTAAATGATGTAGCTTATCTCAAGATTGACAACGTTTCTGACCTGAATGCAGCCACGCTTGGCGACTCTAAGACTATTAATGTTGGCCAGCAGGTCATCGCCGTCGGCAACGCCCTTGGCCAGTATCAAAACACCGTTACCGCCGGTATTATTTCTGGTATTGGTCGTTCCGTCACGGCCTCAGACGGCTCTGGTAGCAATGCAGAGACTCTGTCTGACATGATCCAAACCGACGCGGCTATTAATTCGGGCAATTCCGGTGGTCCACTTGTCAACGCCGCCGGGGAAGTAATCGGCATCAATACAGCGACTAGTACTACCGCCGAAAACATGGGCTTTGCCATCCCCATTTCTAGCGCCAAAGGTATGTTGAAGCAGCTCACCGAGACCGGCAAAGCCGAGCGCACCTACCTAGGTGTTTATAGTATAGAGATTACTCCCGAAGTAGCCAAGGCTTATAATTTACCAGTCAGCGAAGGAGTATATCTATATAGCCCATCTAGTTATTCCGCAATTGTCAAAAATAGTCCCGCTGCCAAGGCCGGCCTAAAAGATAAAGACATTGTCACCAAGGTCAACGATGTCACAGTTGGCGCCTCTGGCTCACTCGCTAATATTATTGGCGAGTACAAGCCTGGCGACACGGTCCAGCTTACCGTTATCCGCGACGGTCACGAGACCGCTATCAAGGTTACCCTCGAGGGTTATCCCGAGTAGTCTTATCGGCGATACCTTACCCGTGTAGTAGCATTTATGATAAAATAAACATATGCAGATTGAACTAGCGCAGTTCTATGAACGACTAGGGGCAATCGGTATTATCATAATACTTGGTTTTTGCTTGGGCAAACTAGGTCTCATCAGCAAAAAGACTAATCAAGAGCTAACAAACCTACTCTTGACAGTCTTTATGCCGGCGGCGCTGTTCTCAGCTTTTCCCGCTAGCTATAATGAACAATCAGTCAACTTATTTTTCAGCGGGCTAGGCGCCGGCTTTCTAGTCATGCTGTCACTGATTTTTGTAGCGAAAATAGTTTACAATAAAAAATTCTTTGGCGATGAATTGTCATATGAGTCGCAATTCGCTTTAATTTTCAACAACGCGACATTCCTCGGCTACCCAATCGTATCCAGCACCTTCGGTGCCGAGGGAATTTTGGCTTATTGCGGCTTTATCGTGGCCTTTAATATTGCACTCTTTTCTTATGGGATATGGCTATTTGAACGCAAAATCACTTGGAGGCTAATCTCCCGTGTTATTTTGAATCCAAACATTATTGGAGTCGTATTAGGCATGTCGCTCTTCCTGCTAGGTGTCAGGTTGCCAAATTTTATTAATGATTCAATAAGCTACGTCGGCTCAGCCACTACACCTTTGTCGCTTATTTGTATTGGTTTTATGCTCTCGCAGGCAAAAATCAGGGAAGCTGTCAAAAAATGGCGCCTAATGCTAGTGGCGATAATCCAATTAGTCTTGGGTCCGCTGACGGCCTGGGGAGTTTTACATCTCCTAAACTTTCCCACTGAAGTGATAGAAGTATGCACGTTGATCCAGGCCTTACCTACAGCTACATCTCTAGGCTTATTTGCTATTAAATACAAAGGAAACCCCACCGAAGCCTCCGAGCTTGTCACAATTTCAACAATCCTCTCAGTCATCACCATGCCCGTAATGATATCGCTACTCCTGGGCTAAGGTGTGATATAATAAAATTGCTACATATTACTGTGAACTAAAGTAGGGCTGTCCTAGCTTTGTTATGTTCGCACAGCTTAATGGCATCGTAAGGGATGTTGCTGTGGGAACTACTTTGGTGAACCAGTAATATGTAGCACCTTGCGGTGCCTTTTTTGATAGCGCTGCCATAATAAACTAACAAGGAGGTATCATGCCTAATTCAACTGAACTACAAAAACCCAGCAGCAGCGAAGACCATAGCGCTGAGCACCCACTAGAATCAAAAGACATTCCTAATTATTCCGAACATATGACAGAGCGAGAAAGCCAGGAATTAGATTCAGCCGGTCAATCTATCGAGGAGCGTCAAAAATTCATTGAAGACCCAGAAGAACGCAAAGCAAAAATTCGATCAGTCCTACGAGAGTTAAAACCCGAAGATATTTTTAACGACGACTTTAATCCAGAAGACTACAAAGGCGACAATGCCAATGACTTTTTCGACGACCTAGATGATTCTTTTATTCTTCAACACATAGATGACTTAATGTCGTGCGGGGTTAAGGCTGAAACGATTGATGAGTTTACTAATGATTTATTTACTCAAAATCAATCAGAGGACTTACTTATCGAAAACATTGACCCAGTATTGAGTCATATTGGCCACGGTATTTCATTTGATACCTTTATGGATATATGCCACATTGACCAAGACGAAATCGACGGCGACCCGCTCATTCCCGCTGCTAAATATATTTTGGACGAAGCTTATGAGTACAACGGAGGAGAGATAGATCCGGGCACAATAAAAACGATGTTAAAAAATGGCTTTACTGCCGAACAAATAGTTTCAAGCAATCCATATATCGATCGCGGATTCGATGAAAGTGTAGACGCTTTACTTGACGCTGGCGCCAACCCAAATAAAATAGTTGAATTGTATACCTCCCAAAATGAATACGGCCCTCTTCTCTACAAAATAGACAGCCTTGTTACACACGGAGCAGACATCGACATTGACAAAATAATTGCAAACGCCGCCTTTGACGAGGACGGAACGGATGCCATAAAAAATAACCTAGAGATGTTGCTAAAGCACGGAGCAGACAAAGATAAGCTATCCCAATTCCTTCCTTTTGAGCTAGTCGATTACAGCGACTACGACAATGTCGACGAATCGTTTATTGAGTTTGTTGAGAACAGAAAAAACGATGCCGAGGTTAAAGAAAAACTTAGTGAATTTATTTCTAAAGGCGTAAATATTGGTTATATTATTAACTTCTTTTGTTATAAAGATGGCTCCATTGACGAAAACGGGACCGGGAACATCGAGCTAAATCTAGATGACCCCAGTGTAGTCAAAGGATTTGAGGAATTATTGCAGTATGTAGATATGAATCAAATTCTTCCGCATCTCTCCGCAGATACAATCGCTTTAAACACGAAGTTTCTTGAAGAAAAAGGCGCAGACTTGAAACCATATGAAAAAAATATCGAGGGTGTCCTCGAACAGGCTGAACGCGAAAGGCTACGGGCCATGGATAACAATAAAGAGCAATAAAGTTCTGCGTTTTAAGAAAATCTCTGTAGTTAAGGCAAAACATGATATAATAGAAACACAAGAAGAGCGGCTCTAGGACTACTCTTCGTGGGTTTTTGAGAGATTAACGATTGTTAATCTCTCTTGTTTTTCTTCGGTTCATCGTCCCTAGGGCTACGATTAATGATAACTAGCGCTAGCTGTACCATTCTTCCATCTTCCTTTCTGAGGCAACTTTAGCATCCTAGACTGCCGTTTAGTGAGCCCCCGACCGCCCACGAGCCCCGCACCTAGAAGCTCCTGGATTTTTAGCTCGCTAACCACCCCTACCCGAAGCCAACCCGCCGTTATTATAGGCATATTTGATCAAAACAATCAACTCAGAACCTACTTATTTTTTGCCATGAGTTTTTTACGCCTTCGATGCTGAGCCTGCTTGTCGCGCCGGTGGTGATACCTGTAAATCGCCAAAAGGTCGTTTAATATAAATACGGCTTCCGAAATAATCCCCACAATAGAAAACACAAAGATATTATAAAGTAGCCATAGGCTGGCTGTAAGAACAGCGACCTTTCGTATCCGCTCTGCATTTTCGAGATATATAGCTATAGTGTATATGCTTGCTGCTGCGACTGGCAAGAGGGAAGCAGGCGAAACGTAAGTAATAATCCCCATGGTAATATAGCAGGCCACAAAGAAAAGCGGTGCTATCTTGGATGTTTTTTGTTTTCCGGTCTCGTATGCGGCAAAGATATTACGGGTCACACCCACAGATTTTGTAGCTACGCCAGACCAAGCCCCCAGAAACACATAATGAAGCACGCTACAAATCGCTGCAACCACAGTATAATTAAGTATTTGTATTTTCTTACGCTGTTGAAAGGCCAGCAAGCTAAGAATTGTTGCAGCCAACGCAAAAATTTGAGACAGCAAATAGAAATCCATAAGCTTTATTATATCAAACCATATGGCTGGAAGATGCTTAAAATTATAACCCACAAACATTAATTCGAGTTTCGCATTTTTAGACAAAATTCTGCAGATAAAACAAAAGTATGGTACAATAAAAACATAGGAAGAGCAGCTCTAGGGCTACTCTTCTGGGTTGGTTGAAGGATTAGTCTTGACTAGTCCTTCTTATTTTTCTTCGGTTCATCGTCCCTAGGATTACGATTAATGTTTTTAGCTCGCTAACCACCCCTACCCGAAGCCAACCCGCACCTATTTATGCACAAAGAAAACCAGAAGTCAACCAGATAACACTCAAAATCTATACTTAAGCGTTTTTACCCTTGCTGAACGATAAAACAAACCCTCGTGTTTCCAGAATCCGATAACCATAATTTCTGGAGTAGCTAACAATCCGTTCGTGTTGGCATGGGTCGGCTTCGAGGATTAAATATTTTGTTCGGCTGACAGACTGTTTTGTCAACTTTTTGATCAGCGCCAGGCCACCATCATCAGCATAAAGCGCCAAAGAAGGCTCGGCTGCCAAAGCCTCTTTATCTATCCAGTCCCAATCGGTATCCACATACGGTAAATTCGCCACTACGATATCAAAATCGCCCTCAATACCGTTTAGTAAATCCGACTTTACAAAATCAATATCCGCCCCCAAGTTTTTTGCATTCTCCCGCGCAACCCCCAAGGCCTCCTCAGAAATATCAGACGCACTCACTTCGGCCTCTGGTATTTCTTTCTTTAATGTAATCGCAATGCAACCAGAGCCCGTGCCAATGTCGAGAATCTTGATATTTTGCGGAAGTTTAGGCTTGCTAGGTTTAACGCCAGGAAGATATGGCTTACCTACTAGATTCAACACCGCATCAATAATCATCTCCGTCTCCGGGCGGGGAATTAAAACATCTGGCGTAACGACAAAATCCCGTCCATAAAAGTCCACTAGGCGGGTGTCTGGTTTTAATGCATAATTTGCGGACATTGAGGGACGTAAAGGCAAAATCTTTGATTTTGCCGCCGAAGGGGCGGAGCAATGTGGTAAAATCTCTGATTTACCACATTGCGGAGCTCCCGAAATGCGCAAATTATGCATTGACGTCAGAAAGTCCTCGCTCATGCTTCGTAAGTTCTATGATTATGTCGTCGATGTCTCCGTCCATTACCGCCGGAATATTAGACCTAGAGTAATGAATTCGGTGATCCGTCACCCGGTCTTGCGGAAAATTATAAGTGCGAATCTTCTCAGACCTATCCCCAGTCCCAATCAACGACTTCCGCGCTTCTGAAGCATTTTTTAGTTCTTCTTCTTTTTTCTTTTCAAGCAAACGCGACCGGAGAATATTCATCGCCTTTACGCGGTTTTGCTGCTGACTCCGTTCGTCCTGCATGGCTACTACGATACCAGTCGGCAAGTGTGTGATTCGCACTGCAGAATCCGTCGTATTCACCCCTTGGCCACCATGCCCGCCAGAACGATAGATATCAATACGTAGATCTTCCGGGTTAATCTCAAGCTCCGTCTCAGACGCCTCTGGTAGCACAGCTATCGTTACTGTCGAAGTGTGAATCCGCCCCTGTGATTCCGTCACCGGTACCCGCTGCACTCTATGCACGCCACCCTCAAACTTCAACTGTCCATAGGCGTTATCACCAGAAATCTTGAAAATCACTTCCTTCGTTCCGCCACTATCGTTCAAATTCTCGGAAATCAGCTCAGCCCTCAGCCCATGTGCTTCGGCGTATTTCAGATACATCCGGTGTAGCTCTCCTGCAAACAGGGAAGCTTCGTCGCCGCCAGCCCCAGCCCGAATTTCCATAATCGCCGGCTTGTCATCGGCTGGATCTCGAGGAATCAAAAGCTCCTCTAGGCGTTCCTTTGCGGCCGCAATTTCTTTTTTCAAGCTAGCAACATCATCCTTTGCAATCTCTCCTAGCTCTGGATCGTTTACCAGTGCTTCCGTTTCTGTTAAGCTTGTGGAAAATTGAGTAATTTTATTGTTCAATTCCAAAATCTCACGAAGCACCGTCGCCCGCTTTGATTTGGCTGCAAAATCCGGGTCGGCATATGCATCTGGCCGTGCCAAAAATTCTTCTATTTCGGACAATTCCGTCTTTATTTTTCCAAAATCCATAGTGTCTCTATTATAGCATATCTCTAACAATCTCAGGCGCGCCAGTTTTAGCCTCTTGATTTTTTCCGTTAAACTAGATATTATAAGAACAAGAAATTAACCATAAGGAGTACACATGACGCCAACACAAGAAGCAGTTGCCGCCGGAGCCATCGCCGGAGGCCTTGTCTCTTTTATCATCATAACAACCCTAGCTATATACCTCATTTTTGTGGTAGCCTGGTGGAAGATATTCAAAAAAGCAGGTATTGCTGGCTGGAAATCTATCATTCCTTTCTACAACTTTTACCTGATTTACCGTATTTCTGGCATGAGTGGCTGGTGGATACTTCTGCCAATTATCAGCAGCATCCTTATGTCTTGCGGTGCCACATATATTTATGACGATTTTGGCAACGCCACTCAAATTGTCAGCATAAACGCCTTTGGTGTTATCGGATACATCGGCGCCTTCGCCTCTGTAATTGTCGAGATTGTTCAAAACGTCAAACTATCTGGCAATTTCGGCAAAGGCACTCTATTCAAAGTCTGCTCAGTCTTATTCACACCAATCACTACTCTAATCCTAGGGTTTGGTGGAGCCAAATACAACAAAAAAGCCCTGCATAAATAATCCGCAGACCACAAAAGAACAGCCCCTCCACAGGGGCTGTTCTTCACTTTCTTCTATTTTTATGCTATTATTTATCTGTGGGGATTTAGCTCAGCTGGCTAGAGCGTACGATTCACATTCGTAAGGTCACAGGTTCGAGCCCTGTAATCCCCACCAGCGAAAAACATGACGCCCTGTAATCCCCACCAAACGGTTTATGAAATTATTTCCAATCTATGTCTACCCTTCGCGATTCTGTTAAATCACCAACAATTTACTGCAAGATTAATTATTGGGCTGAAGCTCAGTCCCGCCCCATTCTACGACAGTAAATCCATTACGCTCTGGTGCAGGTACCAGTACCTGTTCTTCTATTTCTTTATATTCATCCAATCCTTCAAATAACATCCTTACTCTAATTATTGTATCTGGTTTAACAGACAGCTCTAGGGGCATTTCTTTTTCGATTTCTTCTTCTGTAGCAAAATAGATATGATTGTATTCGTGTGACTCCAACTTTGGTAACCAATAAACTATAAACTCTTCCGCTTCTCTATAGTTTAGTCCTAAAGCCTTCAATTTTTCTTCTAAGAACTCTGCCGATTCCTCGCCTTTTACAATAAAACCAGTTGTCATATCAAGGTTATTGACCTCTCGTTGTCCCTCCCAGTATAGTGCATATAATTTTTTTCCACTATTTTTATCAATTAAATCGCCGTTTGGGTAAGCCACTATATTCCACCCGTCTACATATTTTGGATATGAAGAGGTTAATAAATCTGGGTTCCCCAATAGAACATTCAAATCTAATGTCGATTCTGGGTACAGATAAATAATTGGCTTGTCGATCGGAAAGACCTCATGGCCATGAAAATAAGTCCGCTTTTCGCATGAGCACCAACTGTACGGATCATCCGTTACGCTACAATGCAAGCGCATATCATCGTCGCCACAACTGGATGGTCCAAAAAACAACCGACCATTTTCAAACCAAAATGGCTCTCCGAAACGTTCCAATGATCCAGTTATCGTTATCAACATAATCATATAACCAATTAACAATACTCCGATAATACTAGAAACTATAATGATAACGAGCTTCAATGCCCTATGTTTTTTTGTTTTTTCTTTTATCGCTTCTTGAGCGTCGTTATTTGAGATAGGAATATTGTCTAAGCCATTCTCTTCATTTGGTTGTTGGATATTATTGCTAACTATTTCATTATTTTCTAACTGCTGCTTATTATCGCTTTCCATATTTTTATTATAGCATAACCATCGATAATCTGATTTTGTGCGTTATAGATAATATAGTTCTGGAGTCTTTCCTCTATGCCCTCTTTGTACGCGAGTAAAACCTGATTAATTAAGCCCCACCATTCAGACCATAAATAATTTTCAACTATTTCGTAATCTGTAAATGTCTGTTAAATCCCTTAGCAAAAATAGAGGGCTATTTTTATGCCATTTTTTGCGGCAAAAACGTATGGATATTCGGTTAAATCCTTCACAAAAAACACTACAATGCTATAATAAAGATATGGTCGAAATAGCAAAACAAGCAATAATCCCTAAAGGCAGAAAACCAAGCACACTTCATTCGTTTTTCGCATTAAAGTTCCATGATGGAGATGAAGATAAAGCTAAAGTCGAAGCTATCGAAAAAGCTTTAAACAAAGCTGGCATAACTATTACTCTTATGGCTCGTGATGTTGAAAAATGGGGCAAAGCAGAAATCCCAAAAGGCAAAACTTTAATGACGGATTATGCTTTCCCCGCTATGCAACAATGCGATTGTAATATAATTGAATTTAGCGAAAAAGGTGTTGGCCTCGGTATAAATGCCGGATATTGCTACGCTATTGGTAAACCAATTTTCGTAATTGCCAAAACTGGTAGCGATATCTCGACTACAATATCAAATCTTGCAACAAAAGTAATCTTCTATGATACTCCTAGTAATCTAACTGAACCGTTTAGACAAATTGTAGAAAATTTTAATTATTTAAAAGTAAACAATGAGCTTAGAAAACATATAGAAACTACAGTTTTTCCAAAATATAAAAAGAATGAGCCGGCACATAGTTTAGACCATATAAAGTATGTGATAGATAGAAGTTTTAAGTTTGCGCAGACTATTCCAAGCATCAATTACAACATCGCGTACGTCGTTGCTGCATATCATGATATTGGACATCATATTGACCCAAAAAGACACGAAATAATATCGGCAGAAATCATGCAAAAAGATAAAAAACTAAAAGAGTTTTTCTCCGATGATGAATTAAAAATAATAAAGGAGGCAATTGAGGATCATCGCGCATCTTCCGATCATGAACCGCGTAGTATTTACGGAAAAATCGTATCGACTGCAGACAGAAACACCAGTATCGAATCTTGTCTAGAACGCAGTTATTTTTATGGCAAGAACCTTCATCCGGAATATAAAGATAATGAGTTATTTGATAGGGCCTACAAACACCTTAAACTTAAATTTGGAGAAAACGGATATGCTAAATTTTTCTTTAAAGACGAAGAATACGAAAATTTTTTAGCCGACATCAGAAAACTACTATCGGATAAGAATAAATTTATAGCAGCACAAAGAAAACACGTAAAAAACATAGAAGCTAGAAGAAATGACTAAAATATCGACGACCTAGTAGAATTTGACAACCCATCACCTATACTCCCACCCCCGCGTTTCATAATAATCCATCGCCGTCGGTAGCCCCATATTTTTCAATGTCAAATTAGTGATTTCATCTATCATCACTGCAGCAAACAGGGAAATGGCCAATATCAAAAACGCCCGTCGACTCATCCGCCGCGCGAGGTATGTACAAAACGGCACCACTACATACATTAGCACCAAACACCCCACGGCAAACGCCGTCGCACTTAGTAAACACACAAACCCACCAATATTGCCAAAATTCCACGGCTCTCCGTTGTAGTCCCAGTACCGGGCGCCATCACCAATCGTATACACTAGCCACCCACCTACCAGTTCCACGAAGCCAGTCACCAGGAAAGAAATCAAAAACACCGCCCACGGGAAGCGCCGAAACCTGTATGTCAGCGGCACCACTAAAAGCGCCCCGATCGCATAGATATTCATCCAGGGCAGTAGATTCCCACCCTTCATATACCATGTACCTGTCCCCTCGTTTATAAAAGTAAACACAAACTCAAACAGCCACCCCGCGGTCCCGGCAATCACCGCAATCAAAAAAGCAATCCCTATTCTTTGGTAAGTCTCTAATTTTAATTTGTCACTGATATAATCTCGGTAGTTTTCCTTAAATCCTAGCCTCTTTTTATTTTTCTTAGCCATTGGCTTTATTATAACACAACCACCATAATTACACAGTTGGGGGACATAAAGGCAAAATCTGTGATTTTGCCGCCGAAGGGGCGTAGCTTTTGTGTAAAATTTATTATCACATCGCGAAGCTCCCGAAACGTGTAATTAAGGTGGTTGTGTTATGAAAAACAAACCCCGAACGAATATTGTTCGGGGTTTTGCTATTTCTGGGCTCTTAGTTTGTCCACAGCACCAAATTCTTGGGCTGCCAGGAGTCTACTTCGCGAATCATGGCATCGTTTTGGCTAATGCTGATGTCGGTCTCACCGAAACGATCTCTGATATGGGCAGTGGCGGCATCCGAGTAGGGGATTTCCTCCAAGGAAATCCGCGCATTACCCTGCGGGACAAACCCACCACCAGGATCCTCGGCCGACCAAATAGAATCAGCCGCAGACGCATCATGGAATTCATAAAGGAGCGGCACTTGTAAAGAGCTATTCGAAAGCTTGAAAAACGTCAGACTGTAGCCAGCGCCTTCCTCGGCCAGCGCTCCTACGAGCGAGCGCACCTTGTCGGCACTGCGCTGGATGGCATCCTTTCGGCCGCTAACCCCCTCTACGAACCTTTGCTCACACCAGCCATAAAACTTGCCATCATGGTTTACTGCAATCTCGCCCTCAAACGCAGATTCAGGGGCTATCCAATCGCCACCATAGGTAAAATTCCCAGAAATCTTAAAGAGCTTGCTCATTTTTATCACCTTCCTATCTCATGAGCACGTCTGTCTATTATATCACCCCAGTGTCTATCTGGCAACCAGGCGCGGCCAAAACAAACACTACCATTTTGCAAAAACCTATGTTAATATATAAGTATGAAAATAGGTCATAGCTGTCATTTTATCAATATTATCCCTGGTCTTTTGATTGGGGTTTCTATTCTATCTGGCGCCATTCTTAGCGGTAGTACCACGCACGCAGATGATTCTGTGGTTACTACCACCAAAATCAACGTAGAAGCCAGCTGCTCTCTAGAGTCTAATCTAGATACACCCCACACCGCCATAGTGCCAAACGGCATCTATTCTGGCGGAAGCGACTATTATCCTAATGGTATCGGCAAGACCACCCTCAAAGCTTTTTGCAATGACAATGAGGGATTTTCTATCTACGCAGTAGGATACAGCGAGGAAGTAATTGGTAATACTTATCTCAAAGATAGCAGCCTAGATTCTAGCACCAACATAGCCACTGGCACAAACACATCTGGCAGTGCCTCCAACTGGGCAATGAAGATAGGTGCAGTAGACGGCACGTACAAGTCAATCATCGCCGGCTCTGCCGACGACACAGAGAAGCAAAGCGGGGATCCAGACTTCTCTAGCTATGCCAGTGTGCCGAGCTCGTATGCCAGAGTGGCCTACAGAAATTCTGGCACCGATACAGGCGACGGCGCCGCTGGTTCCGAAATCACCACCACCTACGCCGCCTACGTTAGCAAAACTCAGCCTGCTGGCACATACGAAGGCAAAGTCAAATATACCCTAGTCCACCCAGCGAGTGAAGAGCCACTACAGCCCCAGCCTACCCAAGCTGGTAAAATCTGCTACTATGCTAATACGTCTAGTGCAGTAGGCACGATGGGATGTCAGTCGGTGTCTACTTCATCTACCTCCGCTACGCTCCTTGCCTCCAACTTTTCTAGAGACGGCTACGGCTTTGCTGGTTGGAGCGATGCCTATGACTACGCCACCAACACAAACGCAAACTTCTACGGCCCACAAGAAACCATTAACTATACTGCAGGTCAATACACTGGCTCCAACCCAGGTCTCTCCCTCTACGCAGTATGGATAAAGAGCAAAGGGGATCTGCAAAACTGGACAGGATGCTCTAGTCTAACTAAAGCTAATGAGGCCACCAATATCTTCTCCCAAAGTATCACTGCCCTCTCTGACCAACGCGACAACAACACCTATGCCATTGCCAAACTCGCAGACGGTAACTGCTGGATGATAGAAAACCTCAGGCTAGAGAGCACTAATTCAGACAATAGCACTGGTGCCCTGGCCCAGGGGTATGGTACATCCACCACTTATGGTAACTTCTCTGGCCTAGCCGATGCAGAATCCACGGGCTTTACATCCACTTATACTGCTAATAGCTTATACTACAGTGGCGCCCAGGAAGGTACAGCCAGCGTAAACATAGGCACATCAGACTCCCCAGACTACCGTATGCCCCGCTACAATAATTACAACAACCAATCTACCTCTGCCGGTCGCCCGCAGAATCCTACCACAAACAGTGCCACCAACAGTACTACTAATGCCGGTATGTACTCCTACGGCAACTACTACACCTGGCATGCTGCCATTGCCGACCTCACCTACAACGGCACTAACAATAAGTCTACTACCGGCACATCCCTTTGCCCTACTGGTTGGCACTTGCCTACAGGTGGTAGTGTTACTGCATCAATAAATGTGACAGAAACCCCGTCTACCTGGCGTGAATTCTATAATTTAGGTTATGGTATTATGGGCAGCGTAGCAAATGATAGTAATGCTGGTACAAATGCCTACTACAACAATACTACGACTAATCCTGCTGGCAAGACCGCCACAGCCGCCTTTAGGAGTTTCCCGAATAACTTCCTCTACTCCGGCTACTTCGCTACGTCGTCCGCGTACTATAGGGGCAGCAGCGGCTACTATTGGTCGTCTACTGCGGGCAGTAGCAACCTTAGCTACTATCTACGCCTGAATAGTTCTAACGTCCGCCCAGGTACCTATGACATCGATAAGTACTACGGCAGCAGTATTAGGTGCCTAGCCGGCTCCTAGCCGTTCGTAAGCCTTATTCGTCCCTGGTCTTGGCGTTTTATTATTCCTGAATCCGGGGTGGGCGGGCGGGGCAACACCTTAACCCATCCATAAGCACGCCACTCCTGGTATGTTACAATGGTATTAATGTTAGAATTGCAAGATATTACTTTTAGAGCTACTGATAGCCCCACCAGGCCTATCATCCTAGACCATATTTCGCTGCGCATCCATCCCGGCACCCTCACCGCTATTACTGGCCCTAATGGCTCTGGCAAGTCTACTTTGGCTCAGCTCATCATGGGTATTAAAGCTCCCACTAGCGGCCGAATCTATTACAAGGGCGACGACATTACAGACCTCTCTGTCACCGAGCGCGCGAAGCTCGGTATCGCCTTCGCCTTCCAGCGGCCCGTCACCTTCAAAGGCATCACCGTTTATAGTCTCCTCTGCATAGCCACCGGCGAGCGCATCTCGGAATCAGAGGCAGGTGAATATTTGCAGCAAGTCGGCCTAGACCCAGCCATCTATCTCCCCCGCGAGATAGACACCAAGCTCTCTGGCGGGGAATTAAAACGTATCGAGCTAGCCTCCGTCCTGGCTAGAGATGCGGCCGTCACCATCTATGACGAGCCCGAGGCCGGTATCGACCTCTGGAGTTTCGAAGATTTAGCTACCGTCCTAGAACAGCAGAAATCTCTCCAGCGTACCTCTATCATTATTTCTCATCAAGAACGCATCCTTCGCATCGCTGACCAAATCATCGTCCTAGAATCCGGCAAAATCAAAACGCAGGGTCGCCCCGAGAGCGTCCTCCCACAAATCACAGGAGATAAACATGAAATTAAATAGTATAGAAGAAGAGATTTTCTGTGATTTAATAGTCGATGATGGTGTTTTGAGGGAATTCGGAGCCTGGCAAGGCGAGAACGAGCGCGCCGCCCCCGTGGCGACGGGCGGCGGCGACGCGGCCCGAAAAACACCATCTCGGCTATTAATCTCAAGGGGAGCCTATAATTTTCGCGTCAACGGCAAATCCGTCGGCCGCCACTCCACTGCTAATATCGACGTCGTCCCCAAAAAAGACGTCTCCGGCCTAGATATCTACGTCAAAGCAAACACCAAAAACGAGCAAGTCCACATCCCAGTCGCCATCAGTGCCACCGGCCTCAAAGAGACCGTCTATAATGACTTTCATATTGGCGAGGGCGCCGAGGTCACTATTATTGCCGGCTGCGGCATCTACAACTGTGGCCCCAGCGACTCCGTCCACGATGGCGTCCACCGCTTTTTCGTCGGCAAAAATGCTAAGATTAGATACATCGAGAAACACTACGGCTTCGGCCCCGGTCGCGGTGGCAAAATCTTGAACCCCGTGACCGAGCTCCACCTAGACCCAGGTGCCGAGGCCTATCTAGAAATGGAACAAATCAAAGGCGTAGATTCTACTATCAGGACGACCACCGCCACCCTAGAAAAGAGCGCCAAACTTATCGTGAAAGAGCGCCTCATGACTCACGGCCGCCAGACCGCTGAGAGTGTTTATAATATAACGCTAGACGGGGAAGCATCAAAGGCGGACATCGCCTCCCGCTCTATCGCGCAGGATTATTCAGAGCAGACCTTCAAGTCCGTCATCACTGCCAAACAAAAATCTCGTGGCCATTCCGAATGTGACGCCATCATCATGGATCACGCCAAAGTCTATGCTCTCCCGGCTTTGAATGCCGAGACCCCCGACGCTGAGCTCATCCACGAAGCCGCCATCGGCAAAATCGCCAGCGCACAGCTCGTAAAACTCATGACCCTCAGCCTCACCCGCGAGCAAGCCGAATCCGAAATCATTAATGGCTTTCTGAGGTAATTAGAAAAGTCGTATTGCAAAACCACTTGCATTTCCACATCTAGTGTCATATAATAGATATCACACACTAAATGTAGCGTTTAACACATAAAAATTGAACAAAAGGAGGTAATACAAATGTTCAAGCGCATTGTCAAGAGGGATGGCAAAATCGTCAAATTTAATCCCGAAAAAATCACCGAAGCTATCGCCAGCGCTGGCCTCGCCACCGAGGAATTCAAGGCCGATCGCGCCAAGGCCCTCACCGAAAAAGTTTTGAAGCGCTTAGACGAAAAGGTTACCTCTCGTACCCCGAGTGTAGAGCAGATTCAGGACACAGTAGAAGAAGTATTAATGGAATCCAGTTTCAAAAAGACCGCCCGCGCTTACATTCGCTACCGCGAGGAGCGTTCCAGGATTCGTGATGCCAAGTCCAACCTCATGAAGATTTATGGCACTATTTCTCATGCCGATGCTGCCGAGGATTCCGATGTCAAGCGTAGTAACGCCAACGTTGATGGTGATTCTGCTATGGGCAAAATGCTCCAGTTTGGCGCCGAGGGCTCCAAGGTCTTCGCAAAAACCATGCTTCTGCGCCCTGACATCGCCGCCGCTCACGATAGTGGTGATATCCATATTCACGATCTCGATTTCTACGCTACAGGTACACTCACTTGCTGCCAGTCCGACCCATTCGTACTCTTTGAAAACGGCGGCTTTAACACTGGCCACGGCCACCTCCGCACTCCTAACTCTATCGGTTCTTACGGCGCTCTCGCAGCCATTCTCCTCCAGGCCAACCAAAACGAGCAGCACGGCGGCCAATCTATCCCGAATTTCGACTATGCCATGGCCCCCGGTGTAGACAAATCTTTCCGCAAAGCCCTCAAGAAAAATCTCGAAAAATACAACAGTTTCACCGGCAAAAACCTAAAGCTCGAAGTAAGCGACGACATCAAATACGGCGACGACGCCAAACTAAAGAAAGCCAAATGGCCAAAAGAAGTCATCGATTCCTCTAGCGAAGACGTAGAGCGCGAGACCTTTCAGGCCATGGAGGGCTTCATCCACAACCTCAACACCATGCACTCCCGCGCCGGCGCCCAGGTGCCATTTACTAGTATCAACTTTGGTACAGATACCAGCCCATCTGGCCGTCTCGTTTCCAAGTATCTTTTGGAAGCTACCGCAAACGGCCTTGGCAAAGGCGAGACCCCGATTTTCCCAATCAGTATTTTCAAAGTCAAAGAGGGTGTCAATTATAATCCCGAGGACCCCAACTACGACCTCTTCAAAAAATCCATGGAAGTCTCCGCCAAGCGTCTCTTCCCGAATTTCTGTTTCATCGATGCTCCATATAATCTCAAGTATTACAAAAAAGGCGATTACCGTACCGAGATAGCCACCATGGGCTGTCGCACTCGCGTGTTCGCCAGCATCTTCCCGGAGTCAGACGGCATCGTCACTGGCCGCGGCAATTTATCCTTCACCACGATTAATCTCGTCCGTATCGGCATCAAGCATGGCATCTGCACTGGCGAGCGCAAAGAAGCCGATTGGCGCGGTTTCTACAAAGAATTAGACGAAAAACTAGACCTAGTAAAAGACGAACTCCTCGAACGCTTCGAATTCCAAGCCAACCAGCACGTTCGCAACTTCCCATTCCTCATGGGGCAAGGCAACTGGTTTGGTTCCGAAAAACTCGGCCCCAATGATACTCTAAGAGATGTCATCAAGCACGGCACGCTCTCTATCGGCTTCATCGGTCTCGCCGAGACTCTCGTCGCCATGGTAGGCAAGCATCACGGCGAAGACGAAGACGCTAGGGAATTAGGCCTAGACATCATCACTCACATGCGCGAAAAATGCGACGCCTATTCCAAGAAGTATAAGCTAAACTTCAGTCTTCTCGCCACTCCAGCCGAGGGTATTGCTGGCCGCTTTACTAAGATAGACAAAAAAGAATTCGGTATCATCCCAGGCGTCACCGACCGCGATTTCTACACCAACTCCTTCCACGTACCAGTATATTACCCGATTTCTGCCTTTGAAAAAATCGAAATCGAAGGCCCATACCATAACCTCTGCAACGCCGGCCACATTACCTACATCGAGCTAGACGGCGACCCATCACAAAACATCGCTGCCTTCGAATCTGTCATTCGCAAGATGCACGACTCTGGTATCGGCTACGGCTCCGTCAACCACCCGGTAGACCGCGATCCCGTCTGTGGCTTTTCTGGTGTCATCACCGGCGATCGCTGCCCACACTGCGGCCGCCTAGAGGGCGATCTCCCATTTGAGAAAATTAACAAATAAAGCAAATAGGGGGGATAAGACTTGCTGAAGTTTGCTCTGGGGGAACTCGGAGCGCGGCAGCGCGAGAATTAGCGCGCGAGCCCCGTGGCGACGGGCGCGAGCGACGCGACCCCGGAGCAGACTTCAGCAAGTCTATAAGGAGCAAGTATGCATGATTATTTATTAAAAAATATACCCAAGCAACTCACCACTCCAGACGGCTACATCCGGCTTTCTGGTCCACTGGAGCGTGACAACATCGTAAACGGCGATGGCCTCCGCGCCATCCTCTGGACTCAGGGCTGCCCCAACCATTGCAAGGGCTGCCAAAACCCCGAAACCTGGGACTACGACGCTGGCCAACTAGTCAAAATCGACGACATCAAAAAAGAGCTAAAGACCTTCAGAGGTCAAGACGGCCTCACCTTTTGCGGCGGGGAACCATTCGTCCAGGCAAAAGCCTGCAAAGAAATCGCCGACTGGGCTAGAGAGGAGCTTGGCTGGAATATCTGGAGCTTTTCTGGCTTTACTCACGAGGTGATCGAGGAATATGGTGGAGAACCATGGGAATTTCTGAAATCCCTAGACGCTCTTATAGACGGCCCCTTTATATTGGAAAAGCGTGACCTCAGTCTCCGCTTCCGCGGCTCGTCCAATCAGCGCTTGCTCCACCTAGAGCCCGGCTCTGGTAAAATCCTTTCCGTAGAATGATGATATAATAGAAATATGGCTAAAGACAGTGAGCGCATCAAGCGCGCAGTAGCGGTGGCAAAAAAAGCCCACGAGGGGCAAACCCGCAAGACCGGCGAGCCCTACATCGTGCATCCTCTAGCTGTTAAAAAAATCCTTGAAGAGTGGGGAATGGACGAGGATACTATTATCGCCGGTGTCCTCCATGATACAGTAGAGGATACTGACCTTACGCTCGACGACATCAAGAAGGAATTTGGGGAATCCGTCGCTTTTCTAGTGGATGGAGTTACCAAGCTATCTACTGCTCGCGATGGCATGCGCGACATCGATACTTATCTTCCCGCCACTAAGGACAATTTCCTTCGGCTCATGATTGCCCTCGGCGACGATATCCGCGTACTCATTATCAAGCTTGCCGACCGTCTACACAATCTCCGCACGCTTAGTGCTCTCCCTCCAGACAAGCAGCGCAAAATCGCCAAAGAAACTCTAGAAATCTTTGCACCTCTAGCTGACCGCCTCAATATGGGGCTTCTTCGTGTAGAAATGGCCGACCTTTCTTTCAAATATGTCAATCCTCGCCGTTTTGAGGAGCTCCAAGGCCTAATCAACAAATACAACAAATCCGCCGAAAAGTCTCTCCAAAAGATCCAAGACGAAATTAGTCAAGCCTTAAAGAAAGAAAAAATCAAATTCAAAATCTCTGGACGCGTAAAGTCTATCTATTCGCTTCACAAAAAACTCGCCAAACACAATCAAAATATTGGCGAAATCTACGACCTCACGGCTCTTCGTATCATAGTCGAAGACGTCACCGACTGCTATCTAGTTTTAGGTATTATCCATTCTCTATACCGTCCGATGGAAGGGCGCATCAAAGATTATATCGCAATGCCCAAGCTCAACGGCTATCAATCTATCCATACTACTGTTATCACAAAAGACAAACGCATCGTAGAATTCCAGATCCGTACTAAAGAAATGCACGAATATGCCGAGCGAGGCCTAGCCGCTAGCTTCTATTATAACGAGCAAAAACTTACCGAAAGCTACAAAAAAGGTAAAATCGAGCATCTTCCCACTAATCTTCTCTGGATTACCGAGCTGCAAATGACTGCCGCTAAGCTCCGCGAAGGGAAGAAAGTGGACCTCAAAAAATTAAAGCTCAACCTCTTCGCCGACAAAATCTTTGTCTACACCCCCAAAGGCGACATCATTGACCTGCCGAAGGGCGCCTTGCCTCTAGATTTTGCCTACAAACTTCACTCCGAAATCGGCGATCATGTCGTCGGCGTTAAGGTCAATGGCAAAATGAGCAACCTGAATAAAAAATTAGAACATGGCGACGTAGTAGAGATTCTTACCTCCAAAAATCAAACCCCCAAATCATCCTGGTTTGACAAAATTATCACGCCACACGCTCGTCAAAAGCTTCGTCGCGCTCTCCGTATTACAGATGACACCACGCCTGCTCCTCACAAAAAACGCAAAAAATAAAAATGGAGCCGATGGCAGGGATCGAACCTGTGACCTGCTCGTTACGAATGAGCTGCTCTACCAACTGAGCTACATCGGCACTTGTCTAATTATAGCATATTTGTGATATAATTAGAACAGCTAACACAAAGGAATTATTCAAAGTGAAAGACGTTATTAAAAAACCAATCAAGAAAGTCAGCGGGAGCCTCAAGCAAAACGCCTGGGCAGCGGTTTTCGAATCGCTTATTACTATTATTTTAGGTATTTTACTCATTGCTTGGCCAGACGTAGTCATCAAGATTATTGCTTATGTCGTGGGTGCTTTTCTCATCATTAAAGGCGCATATCAGACAATCAACTATTTCGTAGTCAAAGGGCAAAACGACTTTTTCAACAATAACCTTCTTGGTGGCATCATCTCGCTATTAATTGGTCTAGCTTTGATGCTAATAGGCGAAGAAATCGTCAATGTCTTCCGTATCATCATCGGTATCTGGATGATCTACGAATCCTTAGTTCGTATCAATACTGCCATCAAGCTTCATGCCGTCGGCATCCCAGCCTGGAAGTATGTAATGATTCTAGCTCTCATGGTTTTGGTACTCGGCGTCTTTGTCACTTTCTATAGCGGGGCAGTGGTCACTCTCATCGGTTGGATGATGATTCTTGCTGGAATAATCGGTATTGTCGGCGACGTAATGTTTATCCAATACGTCAACAAAATTACAGACACTATTATCAGTAAAACCTCAAAAGAGAAATAAATGGAAATTTTCAAAAAAGACCTTCTTCAGATATTTCAAACCGAGCGCGGTCTGCTGTCATTAATGGTTTTCAACCTCATTTTATCAATGGCGCTCCTAATCTTTTCCATCATCAGTCTCAACCCTAATGCCTCTGTGGTCAAGATAGGATACGGTGATATTGGCGGATACCGAGACGGTAGCTGGATAGACATGCTCGCATTTCCAATCTTAGCAATCCTTTTTGGCGTGTTCCACAATTTACTCACAGTTCGAATTTTTCATAAGCGCGGCAGCGGCATGGCTAAGTTCTTTTTAATTGCCACCACCATGCTTATTCTAGGTTCCTTTTTGGTACTAATACGCGTCCTCGGGGAAGGTTAAATGCGAAACCAAGACCTAGAAATACCGCAAGGTAAACGAAAACCACTATACCGGTTTTTGGAAATTCTTCCTGGCGCTATCTCGTACGGTGCTATTATTCTACTTTTTCTCCTGTCTTGGTTTGACCCGGTGATTGGCTCAATTTATCTTTTTGCTCTTATCGCTGCAACCTTAGTAAAAGCTATCGCCGTAGCTTATCGCACAATCCAGGGATATGAAGTCATCAAACGTGCCGGTCGCGTAGATTGGCACAAGCGATTACAGGACCTCGAGACGCCGCACGCCTCCTTTGAGAGGCTTCATGGTGAGGGCAATACCAGTTATCATTTTACTCGTCATGTCGAGAACCTCAAAATGATGGCCGCTATGGAAAGTGAATACCCGAAACCATCTGAGGTATATCATGTCGTTATTATGACTGCTTACGATGAAGGAATCGACGTACTTGGCCCCTCAATCGAAGCAGTTAAAAATACGGATTTCCCCAACGATCGCATCATCTTCGCGCTCGCCTATGAAGAGCGGGGCGGGGAAAAAATGGCAGCTACAGCCGAGGAACTTCACACCAAATACGAAGGCGTGTTTAAGGAATTTCTCCTAGTAAAACACCCCAACAACCTTCCAGGTGAAATCATCGGCAAAGGTCCCAATCTCACCTATGCTGGATTTGCAGTAAAAGATTACGTCAAGACACAGCATATCCCCGTAGAAAATATCATTGTCACCTCCCTAGACAGCGACAACCGCATGGCTCCAAAATATTTGGATTCCGTGGCTTATGAGTTTATCGTCCACCCTAATCGCCAACGCCTCAGTTACCAGCCCGTATCATTATTTATGAACAATATTTGGGATGCTCCGGCTCCCTCTAGGGTGATTGCTACCTCTAATTCATTTTTTAACGTTATTTCCACTATGCGCCCACACGCATTGCGCAATTTCGCCTCTCACTCACAGCCCCTACAAGCGCTCGAGGCGATGGATTTTTGGAGTAAACGCACAATCGTCGAAGACGGTCACCAATATTGGCGCAGCCTTTTCTTCTTCCATGGCGATTATACGGTGCTACCTATCCGTATACCTATTTATCAAGATGCCGTAATCGACGAAACATTCTGGAAGACCATTAAAGCTCAATTTGTCCAGGTGCGTCGTTGGTATTATGGCGCCAGCGACGTAGCTTATGTAGGTACTCGTCTCTTTACTCGCAAAGAAAACCGCATCATGCCATTCTGGCAACTCTTCCCCAAATTCTGGCGATTGCTGGACGGCCACATCACTCTTGCTATCCTGGCTCCTATCGTAGCCTTTGGTGGATGGGTACCAATGATTATGAATCTGTCGTCGCACGAAATGGTCGCCTACAATATTCCGAGTATTGTGGGCATCGTGGAAACTTTTGCCTCGATTGGCTTAATCGTTTCTATCCTTGTTTCATTTAAAATCCTCCCCAAACGCCCCGCCAAGTATCGTAAGGGCAAGAACCTTCTCATGATTGTCCAATGGGTGTTGATGCCGATTACCTCTATTTTATACCAGTCGGTCGCCGCCTTTTATTCTCAGACCCGTCTGATGCTCGGCCGCTATATGGAAAAATTCGACGTCACCAAAAAAGTCGTCAAAAAATAATGTTATAATTAAACAAAGGAGGAGTTATGGCAAAATCCAAAGTTTATTTTACTAAAGATATTACCCCCGAAGGCTTACAAAAAATATACGAAGCTCTTGGAGTGGAGCTACCAGGGAAGGTAGGTGTCAAAGTCTCTACCGGTGAGGCCGGGGCCAAGGGTTACCTAAAAGCCGACCTTATCGGTCCATTCGTAAAATCTCTAAATGGTACAATTATTGAATGTAATACCGCCTATCCTGGTGCTCGTAATACCGCCGAGGACCACATCAAAGTCGCAGCCGATCATGGTTTTACCAGTTTTGCAGATGTAGATATTATGGATGCCGACGGGGAATTCAAGATTCCGGTCAAAAACGGCAAACATCTAGAGTACGATATTGTCGGTGAGCATCTAAAAAATTACGATTCTATTATCAATCTTGCTCATGGCAAAGGCCACGCTATGGGCGGTTTTGGCGCTAACCTCAAAAACCAGTCTATCGGCATAGCCTCTCGGAACGGCAAAGCCTACATTCATTCTTGCGGCAAAGACGAAAACCCCGACACCGCCTGGGGCGTAAAATACGACCAAATTGATTTTATTGAATCTATGGCCGAAGCAGCTACCGCCGTAGCTGATTATCTGAAAGAGCAAGGCAAACCTATCATCTATATCACGGTTATGAACGCTCTATCTGTCGATTGTGACTGCGATGCCAACCAGGGCGACCCAGTAATGGCGGACCTTGGTATTGTCGCATCTACAGACCCTGTCGCCAATGATCAAGCCTTCATTGATATGATTTGGGCCTCAGATGATCCGGGCGCCGAAAAACTCAAAGAACGCATCGACTCTCGCTTGGGTCGCGAAATCCTCCCTTACGCCGAATCTCTCGGCCTCGGGTCTCGTGACTACGAACTTATCGAGCTATAGATTATCAATCGCAGACTTTATTGTGGCATCGTATTGACTTTTAATCTGCGATGCCGTTTCTGTAGCCTTAGCTTTTAGTTCTTCCCAAGCCTCATCTATCTTGGCGTTATCTTTAGTATTATAGATATCTTTAAAATTTTGCCATTTGTCTAGGTAACCCTCGAGAAGCGCTTTCGCATCCTCACTGGTAGCCTTCTGCGACAATTCATTTATTGTGTTTATATATTGATCAATCGACGCCTCGTCGACTTTTTCAGGGAGATTGGCAAAGCTTTCCTCGAGAGTTTTTTGGAATTCGGCTTTTTCGCCAACTGCCTCACCAAGTGTGGTTAATTCCTCTGAAATTTTTTCCGCTTCGATTTGTTGCCCCATACTTATACCATTATCGTAAATTGCCCTTCCACCAAAGAATAGGCTCACGCCTATCCCTATAGTCATGACGACAGCGCATAAAATTGCAATATAGAATTTATTTGTTCTCTTGCTTTGTTTTTTCATGGTTCCTCCTTTATTTTAGTGTCCATAGTTCTTGGGTTAATGGCCAAGGATTGAAGCTTGCGCAGCTTCTAAGGCCGGTCGATTGTTGCAGCATAATAGGTGCCGGACCACCAAGAAAACCATTTGCCGCGGTACAGTCGTCGATGTGCGAATAGTGACCCAACCAATGCCCCATCTCGTGATTTACTACCATGTGCTGATAATCACGCGTCGACATCCCTCCAGCCCGAGTGAATTCTGTACCTTCTCGCCATCGCACGTCGTTTATGATTACCTGATTCGACCACGTAGTACAAGATAGCTCGCCACTGCATCCCGGCAGAGCCTCTAGATGTGCTGGGTCCGAAAGTATGATGTCTAAATCTGCGCCATCAGCCACCTCTACGAAGCTAAGCCCAGCTCTCACCCAACCTCTCGAGTCGTTTAGCGTCTCAGCTACCTTGGCCTTAAAGTCATCAAAACTAGCCACGACACCACCCCAGACCGTTGTCTTGTAACGGATAATCTTAGTATTGCTCGCACTTCTATTGGCCGTCGTCGTATTTGTATTGTTGGCCTGTCCTGGCTCTGGCCAACGCTCAAAGTCCGTGGGGAAGGGAATCTTTATTTCTTCCGCAGAGAGTTTTTTGTAAAGCTCAGATTTATCTATATTAATAGCTTGTACTGGGGCACCGAACAAAACGCCACCTGCACACAAAGACAAAACAAAACACACCCACCTTTTTATTCCCAACATATCTCTATTATACCCCTCTTCTCTAAATCCACAAGATGTGATATAATAACCACCACGGGTGATTAGCTCAGTTGGCTAGAGCGTCTCGTTTACACCGAGAAGGTCGGGGGTTCGAGCCCCTCATCACCCACCAGAAATTAAAGAAAGACCCGCAGGGTCTTTACTTAATTTCTGAAGGTCATATGAGGGGCGAGAACCCGAAGGGTTCGTTTTCGGTAGGAAGCGAGTGAAAAAGAAAAGCTTGCTTTTCTTTTTCCGAGCTGACGCCCCGAAGGAGTATTTTTCGCTTTAGCGAAAAATACGATGCCCCTCATCACCCACCAGAATAAAAACTAAACCCCACAGGGGTTTAATTTTTATTCTGACGGTGAGGGGCTTGAACCCGAAGGGTTCGCTCGTGGTAGGAGCCGAACAAAAATCTCAAATTCACTTGAGATTTTCTGAGGCGACGCCCCACGAATTATTTTTGCTTTAGCAAAAACAAAGCCCCTCATCCTAACCTGACGCCCCTCATCCCACCCTCTATTTTAGGCTTTCATCCAAAAAATGAAACATTTGTCCCATCTTTAGCATAATCAAAAATCAAACCCTCTCGGGATATGATAAAGTCTTATCAAGCGGAGGAGAAAGGATTTTTGAAATGCTAAAAGTTGTGGTGTTTGATGGTGGATATGGTGGTGAGTTCTTTGCGGATCAATTAGAAGAAACAGTGCCTGTACTCAAAGTGATAAGGGTTATTGACTGGCGGAATGCGGATAGCATCCTTGTTAGCCCCCGGAAAGCTAGAAAAATCGCCGATGCAGCACTTCGTCCATATATAGGTAAAGTAGATTTAATAATTTTTGCCAACCACATGCTTACTCTCACCAGCCTCAAATTTTTTCGTCGCAAATATCATAACCAGAAGTTCATTGGCCTCAAGTTAAAACAGCCAGACACATTCATAAAACGAGATACCCTGATCCTTACCACGAGAACCGTAGCTAGGACCATAAACTATCATAACTTCGTTTTTCGTATGAGAAGAAAAAGTAGGACCTTGGTCAGAGATGACTGGCCATCCGCAATAGACGACGGCGAGCTCACGGAGGAAGAAATCAGACGTGTCTTGGAGAGTGTTATAATAAAGGGGAATTTTAAGCCAGAAGAAGTTATCCTAGCCTGTTCACAATTTAGCGATATTAAAAATGAATTAAAAAACATACTTGGTCAAAACCTTAAAATATACGATAGCTTTCCCGATACTATTAGGGAGACCTGCAAAACTCTCAAAATCCGTGGCGGGACAGGGAAAAAACAAGTCTAGCCAAACACTTTTGTGCTATAATGGTTTTAAAATAAAAGGGAACCAAAATGAATAATCTAGAAAACAAGCGTCACACCTTGAGTCACGTTCTTGCCGCCGCGGTTCAAGAGCTATATCCAAAAGTTAAATTCGGCATCGGTCCAGCCATAGAAACAGGGTTTTATTATGATTTTGATTTTGGTAAAACCAAAGTTTCCGATACTGATTTAGCAAAAATCGAACAAAAAATGCGTGATATTGTCGCTCGCAAATTAACCATGACGAAGCGCACGTCTTCAAAAAAAGAAGCTATCGAATGGGCTAAAAAAACCGGGCAAGATTATAAACTAGAATTAATCAAAGAGCTTCCCGAAGCAGACGAAATCTCATTCTATGATATGGGGGATGATATATTTACCGACCTCTGCAAAGGTCCTCATGCCGCAGATACATCTGATTTAGGTGTATTTAAACTAGATCATATAGCCGGTGCTTATTGGCGTGGCGACGAGACCCGCCCGATGCTTACGCGGATTTATGGGCTAGCCTTTGATACCGAGGAAGATCTCGCAGCCTATGAGAAACAACAAGCCGAAGCCCGTGAGCGCGACCATCGTAAACTAGGTACTCAACTTGATCTATTTTGCTTTTCAAACTTAGTGGGTTCAGGTTTGCCGTTATTCACTCCCCGTGGCACAATTTTACGCGATTTATTAAATGACCTAGCTCAAAGCTACCGCATAAACCGTGGTTATCAAAAAGTCTGTATTTCACATATTGCTAATATAGATCTCTACAAAACCTCTGGTCATTACGAAAAATTCCCCGAAATGCTCCAGTTTGTCTCGCAAGAGTCGGGTGACCACTTAGCCTTGAAGCCCGTTTCTTGCCCACACCATTCTCAGATTTACGCCAGCTCCCCTAGATCGTACAAGGATTTACCAATCAAATATCTAGAGACCACCATGGTCTATCGCGATGAAAGAAAAGGTGAACTAGGTGGTCTGTCACGCGTTCGCGCCATCACTCAGGACGACTCACATGTTTTCTGTACCGAAGACCAGGTCGGTGACATCTTTGGCGAGCTCATCGAATCTGCCAAAGATCTCTACGCAAAGATCGATATGAAACTAAAGCTCCGCCTCTCTTTCCGGGATGACAAAGACGGCTATATTGGCACTCCAGAAATGTGGCAAAAAGCCGAGTCTTCGATTAAAGAAATGGCGGATAAGTTTGAGATGGATTATTTCATCGGTGAAGGTGAAGCCGCCATGTATGGCCCCAAGATGGACTTCATGGCTGTAGATGCTATTGGCCGTGAGTGGCAGCTAGCTACGGTCCAGCTAGACTATGCCTTACCGGCTAGATTTAATCTAGAATACACCGACGCCGACGGCTCCAAAAAAACACCTATCATGATTCACTGTGCTCTTGTCGGCTCCATCGAACGCTTCATGAGCGTATATCTAGAGCACACCGCCGGTTGGCTACCTCTATGGTGTGCCCCAGAGTGTGTTCGCATTCTCACTGTAAACGATAAAGTCTCTGACTACGTAAGCCAGATTACTACTGAGCTGGACAAAATAACTCTAAACACCCCTATCAAAAACAATAAACTTCGCTACTCAGTAGATAGCTCTGCCGACTCGCTTGGCAAAAAAATCAAACGTGCCACCGAAATGAAAATACCAGTCGTACTCATCGTCGGCCCGAAAGATGCCGAAGGGGGCGTAGTTTCTGTCCGTCTCCGTGATAAGGAAGAAAAGATTGCCCTTGCCGATCTCGCAGCCTACATTAAAAAACTGAATTAAGGAGAAACGGGTGGGCGTGCGTGTTTTTGCGATAGCATAAAACGATTTGAAATTTTAACACGTATATTCCTGACGGCGCCGAGAAAGTTGCCCTTTAGGGCAATCTTTCCCGGACGCCCAGCGTATGACGTGCTTAAAATTTCAAGTCCCGCTATCGGAAAAATATGCACGCCCAGGACCCGTTTAGTTATAGCTATGACAATTATAATTCTAGGCCCCACAGGGTCAGGCAAAACAGGCATTTCGATCAAAATCGCAAAGGCAATCGACGGCGAGATTATTTCGGCTGACTCACGGGCAATTTATAAAGGCATGGATATTGGTACCGCCAAACCTACAAAACGAGAAATGCAGGGCGTCACACATTATGGTCTCGACTTAGTAGAACCGGGCGAACGTTTTACGGTCGCCGATTGGAAAGCCTATGCAGAACAAAAAATCAAAGAAATTGAAGCTAAAAAAAAGGTACCAATCATTGTCGGCGGCACCGGATTATATGTCGACGCGCTTGTTTATGACTATCATTTCAAAGGCCCTACAGGTTCTCGCATTGGTGATTTTGAACAAAAAACTTGTTCAGACAGAACAGGGGTCAAAGGCGATTTTTTGCTAATTGGAATTAAGTGGACAAGTGACGAACTGCGTACTCGTTTGAGGGCGAGAATCGACCAAATGTTTTGTCCGGAATTATACAGCGAACTATCAAAACTAGTTCAGCGTTTTGGCTGGGGTAGTCAAGCCATGAAAAGCAATATTTATCGTTATGCTTGGGGATACATGCAGGGCAATCTCAGCCTTGATGACGCCAAAGAGCAATGTTTTTATGCAGATTGGCATCTTGCAAAACGTCAGATGACCTGGTTTAAAAGAAATGACAATATCATCTGGCTAGAATTAGACAAAATTTATCCTTTTGTGCTAAAATATATACAGAATGAGCAAAGCTGCTAACACTCCTACAGAAAAATTATTCGGCTCCAAGACCAGAGCAAAGCTTTTGCAATTATTTTTTGGTAATCCTGAAAAAAGTTTTTATGTTCGCGAGATGACTAGGGTTATCGACGAGCAGATCAACTCTGTCCGCAGGGAACTATTAAATCTCGAAAACATAGGCATTATTAAAAGTGAGACTTTCGACAACAAGATTTATTACTCAGCCAATGCCAAACATCCATTCACGCGCCCACTGATTGATATTTTTTCAAAGAAAGTTAGCATAGTCCAAACTGAGGAAGTCAAAACTTCCACATGGGACGATCATATACGCCCAGTCAAGAATTATCTAAAAGGCCTTGTGGTCACCAACCGTCTTCCTGGTCAGGATGGCATCGACCTTCTTATTATTGGCAATGATAAGACAAAAAAACTCACTCGCTGGGCTGAGTTGGTTGAAAAGAAACTCGGAAAGCCTATTAACTACGTAATCATGTCGGCAGACGATTTTACTTATCGCAAAAGTGTGCGCGACCGTTTTGTGAGCGAAGTCTTAGAGATGGAAATCTCCGAAATAATAGACCCAGACAATATAATCAAAGGATAGGAGGAAAAATGTTCGAAATCGAAAGCAAGAACCAAGACGAAATCACTATCAGCACCAAAAAGACCACTATTAAATTCAACATCGCCGATGCAGCAATTGATGCCGGGCTAGCAGTTGGTAAAATCACCGGTCCAGGAGAATTTGAAATTGGCGACATCAGTGTTAGGGGTATCGCTACAGAGAGCAGCAAAACGATTTATGATGTCGAAATCGGTGGCGTTCATGTCGGCATATTGGGCGGCATAGAAGAAAATCTCGACGATATCGTTGCTGATGTCCTCTGTACTTCATCTGTACGCGCGGTTCGTGAGATAGAGCCTAAGCTTATCGTCTCTATGGGTAATGTTGATGGCATGGTCGCAGATTTGAAGCTCACTGCCCGCACCGAGAAAAAACTCAAAATTAAAAACCTCGACTCCCTACCAGCCACTAAGGAAGTAGTTATACTGAATTAATATAACATTGAGCATGTCCGAAATGGATGTTCGTGTTATAATATGACCACAATGAACATTGCGGCCGTATTAATTGTTTTGATTATTGTCGTAGGTTCGGTGATTTTGCATGAGCTAGCCCACGGCTTGGTGGCGTATTGGCTAGGCGATCATACCGCCAAAGATGCCGGCCGCCTCACTTTTAATCCCATTAAGCATATCGACCCATTCATGTCTATTATGGTCCCGGTCGTATTATATATGTTAAATGCGCCGGTTTTTGGTGGAGCCAAGCCAGTCCCAGTTAATTTCGCCAACCTCAAGTGGCGCGAGTGGGGCATGGCGTTAGTTGCACTGGCTGGCCCAATGACAAACTTCTTGATTTCGCTTATAGCGTTTTTAATCGGTCACTTTTCAGGTATTCTCTATGGCGCCAGCGGGGAAATAGCAAACTTTGTATTTTCGGAAATTGTATTTATTAATCTAGGTTTTATGATCTTTAATTTAATACCTATCCCACCGCTAGATGGCTCACGAATCCTTTACGCCATTTCACCGGACGCAGTCCGCAACGTACTGAGCTCCATTGAGCGCTACGGCATTATTATTGTCTATGTCCTTATCCTGGTCTGTGGCCAACTATTCTCCCACCTCATGGTCAGCGGCATGAACAGCATCCTAGATTTCTTTTATCTACTAGTGGGCAAGTAAAAAGCAAGAGACGCTATTCCGCGGTTTTATAATGCTATTTCTTCGAAACATATAAAATTACCCATATAAAAATTACAACGCTACCATTTTCGCGAGCGAGCTTGCTCCGCCGAGCGAAAATAGGCTGGATGTTGTAATTTTTATCTTGGCGTAATTTTATCGTTGAGAAAAATAGCATTATAAAACTGCATCAGTATGGTATAATTGTATCAAGCCCCATCGGCAGCATGATTTTCCTGAATAATCATGTTTTAGGGATTTCGTGGCTCACACCCGTGGGTGTGTCGCATAAGATTTTACCCACCTTGTATATATTACGGGGAAAACAGGCCGATGGGGCGTATCTATAAAAGGCGGGCATATGAAACAAAGAATTCGCACAGTTGGTATTATTAAAAATGAGGACGGAGTCCTGATTTTAAAACGTAGCCGTGGCCGTTCCGACGCCCCGGTTTTTTGGGAGCTTCCCACTGGTAAGATAAAGTTTGGCGAGCAGCCAGAAGAAGCAATGGCGCGCTCACTCACTGAATATACTGGCCTCAAGGCCGATATGGTCAAACTAAAGGATGTAATTACATTTCTTGCACCCGAAGGTTCTAGTAGGATCAGTAATTTATACATTGTTTACGAGCTGAATGTCCAAGGCGAGATAAAACCTAACCCACGAGATCGATACACAGCCTACAAGTTTATCAAAGATTTTACTAATTCTGGCATACATCTAAATGAGCCGAGTCTATCAGTTCTCGAAATAGAAGAACAAAAAACCACAACTAGTCGAGCCTCAGCGCGCGACACCGCAAATGCTATCACTATTAACGTTGACGGCGCCTCCCGAGGCAATCCCGGGCCGTCCGGCGTCGGTTATTGTATATACGACAATGATCACATTATTGAACGAGGCGGAGAATTTATCGGTTTTGCCACTTCGCGCCTAGCCGAATATTACGCCATGAAAAAAGGTGTTGAACGTGCCATTGAGCTCGGTTACAAGACTGTAAAATTTGTATCCGACAGTCTAATGGTTGTTAACCAACTCAGTGGCATTTTTACCGTCAAAAATCAAGACGTAGTCCATGTGTATAAAGATATTCAGGAAAAGTTAGAACAATTTGATGCTGTCTCATTTACACATGTCCCGCGCAGCAAAAACGTCATCGCCGACTCCGAAGCTAACGCTGCTATAGATAAAATTCTTGGTCGAAACTAAAATTTTATGTTATAATTACCCTGAGCCTGAAAGACGATCGCTTTATATAAGAGGAAAGTCCGGGCAACATAGAGCAGGGTAGTCGCTAACGGCGACCGTCCGTAAGGATAGGGAAAGTGCCACAGAAACTTATACCGCCCGATTTTCGTCGGGTAAGGGTGAAAAGAGTGGGGTAAGAGCCCACAGCGCACGGTAGCGATACAGTGCGGGGGTAAACCCTACCTGTTGCAAGGAGTGCTAGGTCACCTTCGCTCGAGGATGCACGTTTACCGCTAGAGCACTATAGCAATGTAGTGCCAAGATAGATGATCGTCAATCTCTCGCGAGATTACAGAACCCGGCTTAATGAGGGCTCATATCAAAAACCACCCCGAAAGGGGTGATTTTTGTTCATTGTGACTGTAATAGGGAAGAGTAGACCCTCTCGATTTGCTATTTTTTCGCTTTCTTTGCGGCGGCTTCTTTCGGGCTCTCGATTAAGCCCTTTTTCTTCAGCGTGCGCAGAGCCGAAGCGGAAATATTACATTTCACTTTTTGGCCATTAATAATCAAAGTCCTCTTTGAAACGTTTGGCTTAAAAACTTTACGCGTGTGTCTCTGAGAGAACGAAACATTGTGGCCGTACATTTTACCCTTACCAGTGATTTCGCAAATTGCCATCTTATTTCTCCTTCACAGTGTTAACGATTTTCTTAAACGCTTCAGGATTATTGACAGCGAGATCGGCTAAGACCTTGCGGTCAAGATTGATATTTTTAGCTTTCATGCCGGCAATTAACTGTGAGTAGGAAACGCCAAGCTCACGAGAAGCATTATTAATACGCGTAATCCAAAGTGCGCGCAAATCACGCTTACGATTACGGCGATCACGATAGCTGTAAGACAGAGCCTTAATCACGCCTTGCTTACCAAGCCGGTAGCTACGGCGGCGATAATGTTGCATACCCTTGGTCTTGTTTAGCATCTTCTTGTGCTTTGCTGACGCAGCGACACCTCTTTTAACTCTCATAATTAAACTCCTAAAGCCCTCTTAATGTTTTTCTTGATTTTGCCATTGACCGAAGCAGCAGTTTTGATGTTGCGCTTCCTGGCTTTAGATTTCTTGGCGAGAATATGGTTGCCAAAGGCACGCTCTCGGACCAATTTACCGGAACCAGTCACCTTGACTCTTTTGGCAGTTCCTTTATGCGTCTTTAATTTCGGCATAATTTTCCTTTCATTTAAGTTATTAAAATAGAAAGTACGACCGGCTAGCCTAAGAAAAGTAGGAAATTACTTTTTTCGTACTTGCACCGATAGGTTACGTCCGCTCATTTGCGGCTTGCCTTCTACTATGACATCGTCGCCAAGTAAACCAGTTACTTTGTTTAGTAGCTCGGAGCCGATTTCTTTGTGGGCCATTTCGCGGCCACGAAAGATTATCATTATCTTTACTCTGTCTCCGTCATCGAGAAAACTACGCATCTTGCGGACTTTAATGTTAAGGTCGTTTTCAGAAATCTTGAGGCCAATCTTCATTTGTTTTAGCTCGGATTGCTTTTCGCGAGCTTTTTTACGATTTTTGGCTTCTTCTTTCATCTTTTGATATTGATATTTACCCCAATCAATAATTTTAACGACCGGAGGATTAGCATTGGCGGCAATCTCCACCAAGTCAACTCCCTGTTCCTTCGCCAGAAGCTGGGCATCTCTACTAGACATAATACCTAGTTGTTCGCCACTAGAACCAATCACTCGGACCTCTGGGTAACGAATCTCTTCATTTAACCTAGTCCGTGAATTCTTTTTTATGATAGTCCTTTCTTCTCTTGAATTAACCTGTAAGATATTATATATCACCGCCTCCGAAAAGTCAATGCTTCAGCTAGGTGACTTTCCGTAATAATCTCTGCGCCGGCCAAGTCCGCTATCGTCTGGGCCACCTTGATAGTTTTAAAGTAGGCCCTAGCCGAAAGGCTGAGTTTTTCCGATGCGTCTGCGAGAAGCCGCTCCGCACCTGCGTCAAGCTTCAGCATTTGAGAAACCTGAAAACTAGAAAGGGAACTATTATAAACCCCATCTCGCCCATATCTCGCTTTTTGCCGCGAAATAGCCTCTGTTATTTTATTTTTTACAACATTATGCTCGTGATTATTTGCTGGTAAATCTCTTCTAAGATCGATATTGTCGACCTTATCGACAGTTACGTTCATGTCAATTCTATCAAAAAGCGGCCCAGACAGCTTCTTTTGATAATTTTGAATCTGCTGCTCAGTACACTTACATTCATGGGTGGGGTCACCCAGGTACCCGCAAGGGCAGGGATTCATCGTAGCAACCAGCATAAAGTCAGCCGGGTAAGTCGACTTTCTGTTTGCCCTAGATACAGATATTGTCTTATCTTCAAGCGGCTGGCGCAGAGCCTCTATCACTGCACGCGGAAACTCGGGAATCTCATCTAGAAACAAGATTCCTTTATGCGCCAACGAAATCTCTCCAGGACTCGCCAAAACTCCGCCCCCAATAACAGAGATGGTACTAGCCGTGTGGTGCGGGCTCCTAAAAGGTCTCTCAGTCACAATTCTGTCACATACGAGCCCAGCAATGGAATACAGCTTAGTAATGTCTATCATTTCATTAGGGGTCAACTCAGGCAGTAAGTTCGCAGCTGCCTTAGCAAGTAGAGTCTTGCCCGCTCCCGGTGGCCCAGAAATCAAGATGTTGTGATGCCCAGCAATAGCAATTTGCATAGCGCGTTTGGCGAGCTTCTGGCCACGGACGTGGTCTAATATTGGTTGTAAATTCTTTTCTCGCACTAATATTGGCTTTTGTAATGTATTGTTCATATTGGAGGGGTCCAGTTGGCCTTTTAAACTTAAAAACAGCTCCTGAAGCGTGCTGACACCAACTATCGCAATATCCGAAACTAGCGATGCCTGTGGTAGATTTGCAAACGGCACGTATGCCTGTGTAAATCCGGCTTCTCTAGCGGTCTCTAGGATGTTGATTACTCCCTTTACTGGCTTTACTTCGCCGTTTAGGGATAGCTCTCCGGCAAAAATTTTGCCGTCTGTATCCGATTTACCTAATTGCCCAGAGAGAATCAATATCGAGAGAGCAATAGGCAAATCTAGATACGCTCCATCCTTTTGAAGATCGGCTGGCGCTAAGTTTATGGTTACTTTTTTATCAGGGAAAGAAAAACCTGAGTTTACGATAGCGCTCCGTACTCGGTCACGCGCCTCGTTGATAGTCTTGTTCGCCATGCCTACGATATTAAACGCCGGAAGCCCCCTATTCATATCGCCTTCCACCTCGACCAATCTTCCGTCAAATCCATAAGGCACGACAGAGTAAATTTTGCTTGTCATGGCTCTCTATTACCACAGAGGAAAGTATAAATCAACCCCCCACCCAGATTTCAAAAATCCGCTTATCTGATGGCCGGGGAGAGTGGAAAAAAATCCTGTGGAAAACTCAGCAAAAATATATAAAAATTGTTCAAAAAACTATTGACATTAGCATTTTTGGGCGCTATAATAGAGGTAGCTTTTGAATAAAAAAATTATTCAAAAAGCCAAAAACAAAAATTAGCCAAAATAACTCCACACTCTACAAAAAGACCGGTTTTCCTCGCAGTTACCGGTCTTTTTCTTTTTATCTAGGTATGGTATAATTACATTGTTGGGGCTGACAAAGCTTAGACAGGATATTAACAGTTGTGATGCGTGTCGATTGAATACCGTAAGTATTAAATAAGTGCTAAAAACACGAAAACCGCGCATGTTGCATACATGCCGGCTTATGCCTAATTATCTATAGGCTGGTTCGCGTTTAAGGCCCCGTAGAACGCGGATTATCATACAACGGGAATAAGGTCGTCTAAGTGGCGATAGATGACCCGAAAACCTAGCCATGGCATTCGTTAGTTTCGTTTTCTGCAGCTGATGATATATGCCAAGATGAAACAGAAAACTACACACGTAGATTCATGACCCAGTGATATTTTGGACGGGGAGGCAGTATCCCCCAGCTCCACCACGGAACGAGCGAGGAGAAAGAAGCGAAGCTTCTTTCGAAGTAGCGAATACGAAATAAAAATCGAGAGCTTGCTCTCGTATTTTTGTTTCGGGTGAGCTACTAGAAGCGGCGAAGCCGCTTGATCCGAGCGATTGACAGCGGACGACTTTGAGCGCCAGCGAAAAGTCGACCATCCCACGACGCGCGAAGCGTGTCGACCACAATTGCCTCGGAAATGCTTGAATTCTAGTATTCTTAGCGACAAAATTACGCCAAGATAAAAATCACAACAGCCAGCCTATTTTCGCTCGGCGAAGCAAGCTCGCTCGCGAAAATGGTGGTGTTGTAATTTTTATATGGGTAATTTTGTATGCTTCGAATCCTTAGAATTCAAGCATTTTCGGCCAAATCGTTGTAAAACCAACAACAATTCGAACAACAAATTAGAACAGGGAACAAATAGGGTGATTGTTGTAAAAAATACCCTATAAAACTTGAATAAATCTATTGATTTTTTAATATTTTTATGCTAGTATGAAAACAGTCGAGATGACTCAAACAAAAACGAAAAACAAAGGAACTTAACAATATGAAACAAAGAGAAGCACCATAAAAACGCTTCGCTTTGGCGGGCGAAAAGGTAATTTCTAGCCATAAATTACAACCAGGAATTACCTAAAGCTCCGCTAAAGGCATCTGTCTCCGAGCTGGAGGCGTAGAGCGCGCATGACAAATCTTTCATTAGCTCCTTAGATACACATAAACAAGAATGAAAGAAAGGGTCGGCAAGGACATTTGCTTCACTCTCAAAGTGAAGCGGTCAAAAGGGAAAAGCGGATCAGGGCTCTGGTTAATAGTTAAGATTTAGTACCGGATAGCCCCCCGCTACTCCCCATAATAATAATCTTGGGGGAATCAAACTAAAACATGCTATAATGAGGTTATGAACCATAACCGCGTTATCATTTCTACAAGCATCATTGGACTCGCAGTTCTTATCCTTATGCTTAATACTGTATCTCCGACGGAAATAGGGCCGTTCGGAGTTTTATTATTATTTACAACATTATATTTAGTCTTTTTTGGTATTATTAGTTTTTTGTTTCAGCTCTTCGTGCGGATTGCGTTCAAAAAGAAGCAGCTAAAAAACAAAGATTATCTCTATGCAGCCGTTCTGGCCTTCGGCCCCATCATGCTGCTAACGGCACGTTCATTTGGCGCCATTAATCTGTGGACTATTAGTCTCATAATTATATTTCTAGGTCTAGCTGAATTTTTGGTCTACAAAAGAATTTAAAGTATGATAAAATAAGCATATGGATAATGGGAAAGAACAGAAGTTTGATCTTGATGAGCTAAACCTAGATACTAATGATATGTCCTGGGATTATTCGCCGTCTAGTGATACCCATAATATGCGAGAAATGGGCAACAAAGCTATTTCGTCGCCACAAGAGGCGGAAGCTTTACCCCAAACAGAACCTCACGATGTTAATCCCGTCATGCCACCAGGCTATTCGTATCCAGAAGAGTCCCCTACTGACGTCACTACGGAAACAGTCAATGCTACAATCCCGCCAGACAGCAAAGCAATCAAGACTACAGACAAGCTAGATGCCCGCGCCGTAAAGATCATCGATGAGGCTGTCGAAAAACTTAATCAAGACGGGGATATAGCTAGCTTTTACGACGCCGCGAGAGGTATGATGGAGGCCAACCTAGAAAACTCATACAACAGAAAGCTGGCAGCATGAAAAACATAATCACAATCTGTTTTGGTATTTTTTACAACATTAGAGCCAGGGAGACGGCCTAATGGAAACTTGGGTGGTCGCTTTGATAATGGTAATCGCGATTATATTGCTGGTCGCAATAGTTTTTGGTACTAAAATCTCTAAGCTCCGTAAAGCCAAAAAATACGAACGCGGTCTCAAGATGGTGCCACTCCTCATTCATCTACCGCCAACTACGGACGACATCGAAGCTGGCGGTCGCGACAAGAGAGATATCACCACCGAAGCCGTATCAAAAGCGCAGGTAATGTACTCTATATTATCTTCTACAATCACTAAAGGCTTTAAAACTAAGATGTACGGCCAGAGACACTTTTCTCTAGAAATCATCGCAAGCAACGGTTTTATCAAATATTATGTCATCGTGCCGGCAGTCCTCACTGAGACGGTCAAGCAAGCGGTTCAATCCGCTTATCCGACCGCCAGGCTAGAAGAAAAACGAGAAGAAAACATCTTCAAGGGAGGAGGTGGCATAAACGCTGTGGCCGGTGCGGAGCTCACTCTCAACAAAGAATCGTATCTCCCCATCGCTACATATGAAGACACCAAGAGGGATGCACAGCTCGCGATTCTTAATGCACTCGGCAACGTGGGTAAAAACGAAGGCGCGGCTGTTCAAATTTTATTCCGCCCTGCACACAAAAATTGGTCCGACAAAGCCAAAGAATATATTGAAAACACCCAAAAGGGCAAAAAAACTAAAACGATTGGTGCAGGCATCGGTGATTTTGCTATGGATCTAATCCGAGCCCCTTGGGAAGTTCCAGGAGAACACGAAAAAAGTGAAGAAAACATCGTCACAAACATTAAACAAGAAGAAATCAGCGCTATCGCCGACAAAATGCGCTATCCGGCGTTCGAAACACTAGTGAGAGTCATTGCGAGCTCCGAAAGCTACCCCCGTTCCGAGGCTATAATGAGCGGCGTAGTTAGTGCATTCTCGCAATTTAACTCACCACAGCTTAATGGATTCAAAGTTAACACCATGAAAGACCAAAAAAAGCTCGCAGTTGATTATACTTTCCGATTCTTCCCGCTTCGCACCACTTCAAATATACTTAATAGCGTAGAACTAGCATCAATCTACCATCTACCTGAGCAGAATGCCATCCCGAGCTCTCAGGTAGAGCGACAGCTGACAAAGCAAGTCGATGGCCCATCCAGGTTAGCAACAGAAGGTGTCCTCCTCGGCACCAACGAATTTCGTGGCGCCAAGAAGCCGATTTATCTCGATGATGATAATCGCCGCCGTCATATGTATATCATCGGTCAGACCGGTATGGGTAAATCTGTCTTCCTGGAAAATATCGCCTTCCAGGATATGTGCGATGGTCGGGGATTCGCCTTTATCGACCCTCATGGTGACGCAGTGGAAGCTATCCTAAAGCGGGTCCCTGAGGAGCGCATCGATGATGTTATCTATTTTGATCCAGCCGATATTGAACATCCAGTAGGAATGAATATGTTCGAATTTACCAATCCAGATCAGAAAGACTTTATTGTCCAAGAGGGAATTAGTATGCTGCAATCGCTGTTTGACCCAAACAACCAAGGATTCTTTGGCCCGCGTGGCCAGCATATGTTTAGAAATGCCGCATTACTACTAATGTCTGACCCTGCAGGCGCTACATTTATTGATATACCCCAATGTTTTACCGACCCAGAGTTCGTCAAATCTAAGCTAAAATATGTTACAGATAAAGCCGTTTATGATTATTGGACCAAAGAATTCCCAGCATCCCAAAAATCCAACGACGCCGGCGAAGTTATCACCTGGTTTGCTTCTAAATGGGGTCCATTCCTCTCCAACACCATCATGAGGAACACTCTTGGCCAAGTCAAATCAGGCTTTAATATTCGCGAGATAATGGATAACAAAAAGATATTCCTCGTCAATCTCTCAAAAGGTCGTCTCGGCGACATAAACGCCAATCTTCTCGGTATGATTTTTGTCATGAAATTCCAGCAGGCTGCCATGAGCCGCCAAGATATTCCTGAGAACGAGCGCAAAGACTTCTGTCTTTATGTGGATGAGTTCCAAAACTTCGCTACAGATAGCTTTGAATCTATCCTCTCTGAGGCGCGTAAATATCGTCTAAATCTCATCGTGGCAAACCAGTTCATGACTCAGCTTACAGACAAAATCAGGGAAGCATTGCTAGGGAACGTTGGTACTATTATCTGTGGCCGTGTGGGTGTCACAGATGCAGACTTGATGGTAAAAGCCTTTACGCCCACCTTTACAGCAGAGGATCTCACTAAGACTGCCAACCACGCCGCCATCGCGAAAGTCATGATGTTTGGTATGCCATCCTCACCATTTACGATCAACTTACCGCCACCCATGGGCGAGCCAAACAACGAACTTATGGAAACTCTAAAAATTTATTCAGCCACTAAGTTTGCTAAAACCCGTGCCGAAGTGGAGAAGGAAATTCAAGATCGTTGGTCCGCAGCGGAAAAGTCCAAAAAACCGTCAAAAACAGCCCAGGAAGCAGCGCCGGCGTCTAAAACGGTTATGGATACGTCTGCCGCGCCAAACACGCCTCCAGCGGCCTCTAAGGCCCCAAAGAAAGGATTTTTGGACGACTGGATTGCTCAAAGACCAGCCGTACCAGCAACGCCAGCCCCACAACCTGAACCGGCTCCACGGCCAGCTCCACAATCCGAGTTGGCCCCAGAGCCACCCCAGCCCAGTCCAGCTCAGACCACTCTTCCTGACCCAGAAGAAAAACCTACCGAAGCCATCTTTAAAATTCGGTAAATCGGGGCTCCAGGCTCATTATACTAATCGCGTGATCGAGGGGCGTAAAGGCAAAATCTCTGATTTTGCCGCCGAAGGGGCGGAGCAATGTGGTAAAATTTATTACCACATTGCGAAGCCCCCGAGATGAGCGAGTAGTATAATGAGCCCGCCACGATTCACTATCTTGAAAAAACTGATTTTTGGTGTATAATAGATGAAGAATTTATGAAAGAAGAGGTATAAAATGGCTGCAAAGGCAGAAGAATATGATTCGTCCGAAATTCGGGTACTAGAGGGGCTCGAGCCAGTCCGCCTTCGCCCCGGAATGTATATCGGTTCTACTGGTTATGATGGTCTGCACCATCTTATTAAGGAAATAGCCGATAACTCTATTGATGAGGCTATCGCCGGATACGCTAACAGGGTAGATATTACCATCCTCAAAGATGGTGGCATCCGCATCGACGACAATGGGCGTGGCATCCCTGTGGATATTCACCCCAAAACCGGCAAATCCACTCTAGAAACAGTACTTACTGTACTTCACGCAGGGGGTAAATTTGGCGACGGTGGATACAAGGTGTCGTCTGGTCTTCACGGTGTAGGCTCATCCGTGGTCAACGCCCTCTCTACCCACATGGAAGCAGAAGTATATAGGGACGGCAAGACTCATCATATCGAATTTGACCTCGGCAAACCCACTATGGATCTCAAAATCACCAAAGGTTCACCCCGTGATTCTGGTACCTCTATTGTATTCTATCCTGATCCAGACATTTTTAAAGAGACTACTACTTTTGACTACGGCTGGGTCTCAAACTATGCCCGTCACCAAGCCTATCTTACTAAAGGAATCCTAATAACCGTCACAGACGAACGCACCAATGCTCATGAGTCGTTTTATTTCGAGGGTGGTATCAAGAGTTACGTCAAGCGGCTGAACAATGGCAAGGAACTTCTGTCTGATGATATTTTCTACGTTGATCGCCAAGTCGGCGACACAGGGGTAGAAATCGCCCTCCAATACAACGATTCCTACGCCGAGACTATGAAGCCCTTTGCAAACAATGTTCTTACGCCGGACGGAGGCATGCATGTAGTAGGTTTTAGGACTGGTCTTACTCGCACTATCAATGATTATGCCCGCAAAAATAACCTCCTCAAAGAAAAAGACGATAATCTTACTGGTGACGACATTAAAGAAGGTCTTACCGCTGTAATCCTCGTAAAGCTCCCTAATCCGCAATTTGAGGGTCAGACCAAAAACAAGCTTGGCAACCCTGAGGTTCGCGGCATAGTCGACAAAGTCATGACTGAATATTTTGGTTATTATCTAGAGGAAAATCCAGCCATTGCAAAAAAAATCATCAGCAAAGCTACTCTCGCTGCGAGAGCTCGTAAAGCCGCTCGCGCAGCTCGTGATAATGTCATTAGGAAAGGTGCATTCGAGGGGTTAAACCTCCCATCCAAACTCGCCGATTGTTCTAGTCGCACCAGAGAAGACTGCGAGTTATTCATCGTGGAGGGTAATTCCGCTGCAGGCTCCGCCAAAGAAGGTCGCAACCCTCAGATTCAGGCTATATTGCCTCTCCGTGGTAAAGTACTAAACACCGAGCGCGCCAGGCTTGATAAAATGCTTGCCAATCAGGAGCTTGTCTCTCTTATTAAGGGGCTCGGCGTCGGTATTGGCGATCAGTTTAATATCGATGGGCTCAGATACGACAAAATCATCTTCATGACCGATGCTGATGTGGATGGGCTCCATATTGCTACTCTTCTCATGACGTTCTTTTTCCGTTATATGCCCCAGGTTATTGAAACTGGGCACGTATACTTAGCTAAGCCGCCTCTGTTTGGATTGATCAAAGGTACGGGCAGCAATCGTAAGATTGATTACGTATATGACGAAATCGCCCTCGAAAACAAACTCACCGAAAAAATTGAAGAACGCAAGAAAAACGGTACCAAGATTGATGAAACTCAGGAGCGTTTCAAGCAAGCTGGTTACACCGCTCAGCAGCGCTTTAAAGGTCTCGGCGAAATGGACGCTAAGCAACTCTGGGAGACCACCATGGATCCGGAGAATCGTATTTTAGTCAAAGTACACGTAGAAGATGCCGAAAAAGCCGACGCCGTGTTTACGAAACTAATGGGAGATCAGGTCGAGCTCCGCAAAAACTTCATCCAAGCCGGCGCTGCATCAGTTAACCTTGACGACCTAGACTTCTAAGGAGGAATTATGGAAGAGAATGACAAGAACCCAAACAAAAACCCAGACGATATTTCCGAGTTCGCGCCAGCTGAAGGTATTGAGATTAAACCAGTCGAACACACTATGGAAGACTACTTCCTCCGTTATTCTATGTCTGTCATTGTGGATCGCGCCCTCCCAGACGTTCGCGACGGCCTAAAACCAGTAAATCGTCGTATTCTTTATGCTATGAACAAAAACGGCTGGAAAGCTCCTCATGCTACTGTAAAATCCGCTCGTATCGTCGGTGAAGTAATGGGTAAATACCACCCCCATGGTGACTCATCTATCTATATGGCGATGGTTAATCTCGCCCAGCCCTGGAAGATGCGCTATACGCTAGTAGAGGGGCAGGGTAACTTTGGATCTATGGACGGCGACGAGCCAGCGGCCTCTCGTTATACCGAGGCTCGTATGGATAAAGTCGGTGCCGAGCTTTTGACCGACATCGAGAAAGACACAGTCGATTTCGTCGACAACTTTGACGGCACAGAAAAAGAGCCACGCGTTCTCCCGGCCGCATTACCCAATATCCTTTTGAATGGCCAGATGGGTATTGCTGTGGGTATGGCCACAAATATCCCCCCACACAACCTCGGTGAGCTAGTCGATGCTACCGTAGCCCAGATTGATAATCCAGAGATTACTCTAGATGAACTCATGCAGCATGTGAAGGGGCCAGATTTCCCAACTGGCGCCGAAGTTTACGGTGGTGCGCCAATGAAGCAAGCTTATGCTACGGGTAAGGGCTCTGTTGTTATTCGTGCTGTTACGAGTATTGAAGAACGCGCTAAAGGCCGCTTCAATATTGTCATCACCGAAGTCCCTTATGGTATGAGTAAAGAGGGCTTTATCGAGAAAGTACGCGAGCTGGTTCTCGCTAAAAAGCTAGATCATATCGCTGATGCCCGTGACGAGTCTGCCCGGGGTAAAATCCGTATCGTAGTAGAGCTAAAGAAAGACGCTTTTCCCAAGAAAATTTTAAATCAGCTCTACAAGATGACCGGCCTTCAGACGTCATTCCACTATAATATGCTAGCTCTTATTAACGGAGTCCAGCCCCGTATTCTCGGCCTCAAAGAAATCCTAGCCGAGTTTATCAAACATCGCCAAGTAGTAGTGCGTCGTCGTACCGAATTTGATTTAAAGAAAGCGAAAGAGCGTGCCCACATCCTCGAAGGGTTAAAAATCGCCCTCGACAACATTGACGAGGTCATCAAAGTTATTCGCGCATCTTATGATGATGCAGATAAGCAGCTCATGTCAAGGTTTGGCCTCTCTGAAATTCAGGCCAACGCTATTTTGCAGATGCAACTTCGTCGTCTCCAGGGCCTAGAGCGAGACAAAATCGAAGAAGAACTAAAACAACTCCACGAACTCATCGCAAAGCTAGAGGCTATCCTTGCGGATGAAAACGAAATTCTCCGAGTCATTAAAGAGGAACTCATTGCGCTGAAAGATAAATACGGTGACGATCGTCGCTCTAAGATCATCAATCATGAAGTTGGTAAATTCTCCGAAGAAGAACTCATCCCCGAGGAAGAAAGTGTAATCTTGCTAACCTCCGAAAATTACATGAAACGTGTTCCTCAGACTGACTTCCGTAAGCAAAACAGGGGTGGTAAAGGCAAACGTGGTATGACCACCAAGGAGGAGGACGTAATCGCCCAAATCATGACGGCCAACTCGCACGATTACCTACTATTCTTTACTAATCAGGGTAGACTCTTCCGGCTCAAAGCCTATGAAGTCCCCCAAGCTTCTCTGGCCGCCAAAGGCACAGCCGCGGTGAATCTTCTCAACATGCACCCAGAAGAAAAAATCACCTCTATTATCAAGCAGGGCGATGCCGGCGCCAATGGTTATCTCTTTATGACTACTAAGAAGGGAACTATCAAAAAGACAGCCATCAAAGACTTCTTTAATGTCCGCAGCAACGGTCTCATCGCCATCAAGCTTGCCGAAGGCGACGAGCTGAAATGGGTCCAAGAAACCACTGGCGAAAACGATATCGTCATATCTACCTCCGCTGGACAGGCCACCAGATTCAACGAAAAAGAAGTCCGCGTAATGGGCCGCGCCGCTATGGGCGTGCGCGGTATGCGCCTCCGCCCGAAAGATGAAATAGTCGGTATGGACGTGGTTACCGATTCTAGCCAGAAGCTCATCGTAGTTTCGGCCAACGGCTATGGTAAGGCTACTCAAGTTTCCAATTTCCCACCACATAAACGAGGTGGTGTAGGTATCAAAGTTGCAGCCGTTACAGCCAAGACCGGGCCAATAGTGGCCGTACATACCCTAGACCCAGAAGCTAAAGAAGTTATCATGATGTCCACTAAGGGTCAGGCTATCCGAGTAGCGACAAAAGAAATTCCTACCCTCGGTCGCGCCACTCAGGGCGTCCGTATCATGAAGATGAGCGAAGGTGACACAGTGGCCTCTCTAGGTATTGTCCTTCCTGAGGAAGGATCCGAAGTAAAGCCTGAAGCAGGGAACGACAAATCTGCCTAAAAGCTTGCCAGATTATTCGAAAAGCAACAACCCCCGGATTACTCCGGGGGTAGCTGTTACACCAGGGAGAAACCCCTAGAAGTCCTCGTCCCTAAAGGGGTCAAAGAGGCCTTCAAAGGGGTCAAAGGGATCGTCGTGCGACTCGTATCGGCTAAAGAGCTCGCCGACGTTGTTCTCCACGTGAGAGAAGGCGTGTAAGAGGATCGGATCGACCCACGAATCAGCACCCTGCGCTCGAATCTGGTCGGCGACCTTCTCGCGGTCGATATTCACGCCGTACATTCCCAACGGAATCGCACAGGCTAACAGGTCAACCGGATCAAGTTTCTTAACGACCCACTTGGGGTCAACACCGAGCTCTAGCAACTGCACGATCCGGTCAGCCAACTGACTCGAATCTAGTTTCCTGACCAGATCTCTGGCTGTGTAACCCAGTTCGAGGAGCTCGTCGAAGAGATCCGACACGGCATCTCTGTCCATACTAGAAAGTAGCATGAATGCCGCTCCCTCTTTATCGCAGCCCAAAGCTCGGGCCAACCCAGGGCTCAATGTGAGCTTGGATCTCATGAAAATTTCATGGGCCAAGAGTTCTACGTCGGCACCAGAGGCCCTTAGCTGATCCTCGTAGCGCTTCAATGACTTATAGTCGCTAAGCCGAATCAGCTTTCCGGTCGACTCTCCCCTCTTGAGGAATTCGGGGATGTGTTCCCCGATAGCCCTGGCACCCCCATACTTATAGATGAGTGCCAGGACCGCCCCCGCGTCGTATAGCTCGACAGCGAAACGAATCACCGTTTTTTTACTTGACCGCTTTAGGAGCTCCTTCAGCTCCTTCTGAGACGGGGTTTCCCCGTCAACAAGCTCCAGGGGGTTCAGTAGTACACGGCCGCCACTTCGGCGGTAGAGCGTCTTACGATCCACCCCTGCCGCTTCGAGGACTTCTGCTTTTGTAGCGATTCCTTTTTCTCCCATTCGATCCAAGCAGACTGTGGAGTCTGCTCCCATCTCGAGGAGCTGTTCGAGGTTATTCTCAACCTCACGAGCACTCATTTTCTGTACGAACCAATTAATATTTTCGGTCATCCGACCCACCCCTTTCCAAGGTGTAACTATAAATGTACTATATAAACACATGCGCAAAACACATGGAAATATGATTATAATCTAATTTTAACACACTTACGCATTTTTGTCAACATCACCGTATTACCCCCCATGTTTCTCCTACAATTCAAAACGCCTATGTCAAGATTATACTATGTACCCTTAGACGACGAGAACATATGCCGGATACTAACCGAGAACTCTACCCATGTTGGCTGGACTCGAGTTTTAAAAACAGCGCCTTTACCTTCATGGTGCAAAATAACATCGAAGACTCTGGCTTGGTCAAACTGTTAGAGAAAAGACTAGGTGTTGACCCCCAAGGTAGAGCCTTAACTCTCATGCTAAAACCTAAAATGCTCATGTCTCAAAAGCCTAGCGTAGCGGGTTGAAAATTTTCTATAGTCCATATATATACCTCTTAAATCAAATAACAGAGGAGAATTATGAAAAAAATTTCAATTACCTTTCTATTAGCCTTAACAATTATCTCGGTTGCAAACTTGGCTTCTCCACCTGAAGCTAGCGCAAAACGAATAGACGAGGACGGCGCCACCTGGTGGAGCGTCCCAGAATTATTGGAATATAAGAAACAGGCTGATCAAGAAATGGATAGACAGTGCGGAGACGACGAAAGCTGTCGGCAGGAATTGTATTTTTCGAAAATAGAAAGCGAAGATAAAGAATTCCGTGCTTTAGAAATGTTGACCGAGCAACAGTTTGTTTTGACCGGAGTTAATTTTGGCAAAAACGCGATTAAAATATTATTCTTTGACGAAGACATGATGCTTAGCCGAATGGGAATTAGGGAACACCTAGAACTAGAATCATTATATATAGGATGGTTCGATTACGACCCTGAACGTATTTATAACTTCGGGGCGACCGCAGATGAATTACTTAGTGGATCTGCTCCCGGAGCACACAAAGTCTATACTTGGACAAATAATAGCGGCGCGACGCGTAGAGTATTAAACAACGAAGAAACGGAGCTTGTTATAAAAACTGCCAACCTTACTTCAAATACGTCTAACGAATTCGACTACAGTATCTTTGCTGGGCAATTTAATGCACAAGGTCGTCTGCAATATGGTTCATGTTTTAATGATCCAGACTATAAAGACGGAGAAGAATGCCACCTTATGATTTCACCAGAAAAAGGCACAGCATTCTTCGCCTCGCAAGAAAAAATAGTGGCCATAAACAACAACACCACAAATGAAACTGCAGCCAGTATAGAAGAGCCTAGTCCAAAAAATAGTGAGCATGAGAGCCAAAATAATCAAGAAGATGGTAGCGATGATTCGTTCTCCCAAGATTCTCAAATCACGCCTAGCAAGCAAAATGAGCAACCACAAACAGAACCAACAGCGCAGTCTCTAGGCTCGTCCGAAATCAAAACACCCGAAACGGGCGCGGCCTACGATGGGGAAGAGAACCATGCGTCAGACCTGTCGCAAACTTTCCCATATATCACACTTAGTACCGCAATTATGATACTTTCTGCCATTTTTCTAGCAAAAAAGTACAAAAAGGGGGTTGACAACGCTACCGGTGTTTGATAAACTAATAACAGTCTAAACTGCGAGTAGATATTTTAGCAGTCTTAGAAATATTTTAACAATTTAGTTGTGCAATTAATCATCGTCAGTTTTTAATTTTAATTGAGCTAAATAAAAATCGCAAATTTTTGCGATAAAATCTTTCTAGATTGGTGATTTCTCCGAGTGAAGCGCGATTATACATCGAGCGAACGAGGAAAATCGCCAAGATAGAAGATTTTAGCCAAAAATGGAGAGTTTGATCCTGGCTCAGGATGAATGCTGGCGGCGTGCCTAATACATGCAAGTCGAGCGGTAACAGGGGGTCTCACCGTTTCCTTTACACTCCGGGCTGATAGCGGGAGGTGCATTAGAGGGAACAGTGAGACTCTGCTGACGAGCGGCGGACGGCTGAGTAACGCGTGGGAACGGACCCCAAACTGAGGGATAACGCACCGAAAGGTGTGCTAATACCGCATATGCTCTTCGGAGTAAAGCCTTCGGGCGGTTTGGGACTGGCCTGCGTACGATTAGATAGTTGGTAGGGTAATGGCCTACCAAGTCGACGATCGTTAGATGGTTTGAGAAGATGATCATCCAGACTGGGACTGAGACACGGCCCAGACTCCTACGGGAGGCAGCAGTAGGGAATCTTTCACAATGGGCGAAAGCCTGATGGAGCAACGCCGCGTGCAGGATGACGGCCTTCGGGTTGTAAACTGCTTTTATAACCGAGAAATATGATGGTAAGTTATGAATAAGGACCGGCTAACTACGTGCCAGCAGCCGCGGTCATACGTAGGGTCCAAGCATTATCCGGATTGACTGGGTGTAAAGAGTTGCGTAGGTGGCAGGGTAAGTAGATAGTGAAATCTGGTGGCTCAACCATTCAGACTATTATCTAAACTGCTCCGCTCGAGAACGTTAGGGGTAGCTGGAATTTCTAGTGTAGGAGTGAAATCCGTAGATATTAGAAAGAACACCGATAGCGTAGGCAGGCTACTGGGACGTTTCTGACACTAAGGCACGAAAGCGTGGGGAGCAAACGGGATTAGATACCCCGGTAGTCCACGCTGTAAACGATGGATGCTAGCAGTTCCGGGTATCGACCCCCGAAGTTGCGAAGCTAACGCGTTAAGCATCCCACCTGTGTAGTACGATCGCAAGATTAAAACATAAAGGAATTGACGGGGACCCGCACAAGCGGTGGAGCGTGATCTTTAATTCGATGGTAAACGATAAACCTTACCAAGGCTTGACATCCGAGGAAGGCTCTGGAAACAGAACTGTGCCTTCGGGAACCTCGAGACAGGTGATGCATGGCCGTCGTCAGCTCGTGTCGTGAGATGTTTGGTTAAGTCCATCAACGAGCGCAACCCTTGCAACCAGTTGTATTTTTCTGGTAGGACTGCCCCGGTAACGGGGAGGAAGGAGGGGATGATGTCAGGTCAGTATTTCCCTTACGCCTTGGGCTAGAATCGCGCTACAATGGCCGGTACAATGCGAAGCGAAGCAG
>JAZQCE010000004.1:0-4777 GCA_045546095.1 Candidatus Nanosyncoccus sp.
CTAAATTAATTTTTTAATACGAGGTGCCTAATCTGTAATGTAGTTGGCGCCATTAATAACTTCGGTATAAACTACGCTTTTTTTATAGCGCTAATCATTTGGATAAACTTTAATAACCATAATGGCAGTATTCGCGCTATAACGGCCAACGTCAACGCCAATCTCATACCATGCGTCTGGGCATGTATCGCTATAGTAAGCATGGCGTTCGCATTTAAGCAATGAACGATGCTTATTTAAGCGACGAGAGTCAAGCCAGGCATCGGAACTATTGCCGCTCCAAATTGATAAAGATTCTCGCGCAAATGATTCCTCGCTTACGGTATTGGAATAGCGCTAGTCCATTAAGGTTGCTTTATCTAGAAGCCCATAATGTAGGGGGACTTCATAGGACAAGCCCCAAGAGAAGTACTCCTTCGGGCGCAGCACTGCGTTTACTGTTATTTCTATTAATTTCTAATACATGAATACGGTACGCTCTGCCGCAGTAGTGATGAAAATCTGAGAGGCGGATGGTTCTTCTGGATTGAGGCTGCCATCAACTTCACGGCGCGCAATATTCATTTGCGGCCATAGGACTTCGTTGAATGCGACTTCTTCAATAAGTGCTGCTTCTTCCAATATAGCAGAAGTTGCGCGCAAACCACGAGAAGTATCTTTAGAGACAACAGTAATAACGGATTTGTTCTTTAGCCGAATTTCATAGTAGTTGCCGCTAGACTTGATACCAGTTTTACCATCTTCTGTGCGGGTTGCCAACTCCTTTTCTAGGAGAGGCCAATGTCTAAAAATTTCTGCGAATTTCGCTTCTGCGATTTTAATAACTGTGCCTTTTACATCAGAAGCAATCATAATTGTGGAGCCGGGCAACAATACCGCTTTAACAATCGCGCCAAGGTATGCCGTAAAGGACTTGGATGTAGCACGAGTCGCAGTCCAGAACGTATATCTATAGCGCATTGCTGCGCGAAGTTCTATGCGCTGAAAAGGCATTAAATGAAAGTGCTAAGCGTCTGTTCTGTCCTATATCATGTCTAGCCAAAGGTCAGGATATAGTATCCATAAATTAAGATACTTAGTAAATAATTCTTGATTATTATCTAAAAAATCTTTAGTGAGGATGACGCCTTTTTCAATTGGGATGCCGTCGCGCATTAGGGTCTCCTATTGAAATTCACTCATCCTACTCCCCTCCCTATAGCTCGGCGGCAAATTCACTATCGCCCTCATACTCAATGTCGGCGGTTTCGTCAAACTCAACCTTTTCATTTTCAATTTCTTCAAGGCGTTCAGTCATATTGTACCGTGCTTTACGGTCCTCTACCTGTTCGGCAAAGTTGCCTTCGTTGCGGACCAGTCGCTACAAATAATTTTGAATATTCTCCATCATAAAGTCAATTGAATCTTGCGGCTCAGTATGATAATTTGGGTGCCACCCTTTCTTTCCATAATATACCATAAGTTCACCAACTGACTCAAAGTCTGCCGCAGATTTCGCATTAGATGCCTCAAAGTGGTAGGTTTTTACAATGTCGTCCGCCTATTTCATCATCTTAGAAACATCAATGTTTTCGCGCAGCCCCTACTTAATATGCCACTGAAGCTCACAAAAGTCGCGCGCCTTTTCCTAAAGAATTGGAGTGGAAACGTTTTGCGTTGCCACGATTTTATTGTAGAAGTCCTCAAGCCAAAGAAGTTCATCGGCCTTATAGGTTGGACCCCATACTTTTTTGAGACGCTTCATTTTAGCCTCTGAAATCGCCTTAATCTCATCATCAATGGTGCCTTCTTTTCGCGCCAATTCCCATCGCGCGTTCTCTTCTTGCCAAGTTAATGCCGCATAATGGTCATCGTATAAGAGATTGAAATATGCGGTAAAGGTATGGTCCTTATATTGCGCGTAAAGTTGCGTCCATTTGTTAAGGTCCAGCGGCAAGTCTAACCAGCGCATTACGCGGTCAACTTCGCCAAGATTATCCTGCGGGGTAGTTGCCTCAAGGCATGAAGTGCAGATGTAGGAACGATGACCGGGAAAGAAGCGCGATGGCGTATATTGATAGGCTTCTATCGGCTTATCTACCTTACACCTATAGCATCGCTTGGTCTTTTTTTCTTCCGTCATATTCAAGCTGCTCCCCCCTCTTTATGCGGCGTCTACGCTCGCAATCTCGGCAGTAGGATTGAAATCCATCCTTGCGGCCGGCGTTTTTTGTATAAAATAGGGAATGGCGAGGTAGGGCTTCGCCGCAACCTTTACATACTTTTAGTTCGGATTTCGGGGTCTCACATAGGATACGATGTTTGGCGGCGGTTCGCGCAATTTCTTTTGGGATGTCGTTGGCGATGAGGGTGCTAAGGTAGTAGGCGTTGTAGGTAAAGCCAAATTCTTCCTATAGCTCTTGGCATATTTGTTCGCGCGGCATTTGGTCCATTACTTTATAAACAATGGCGCGGCGAATTGGGGATAAGGGGGTCATTTCTACATAGCGCTCAAGGTCCCAAATAAGGGTGCGCCCATACGTATTCAGCTTATCCTTAAGCTATTCGCGCAGCGGCAAATAATTATTCATCAGGGCGTAAATATGTTTGTAGTTTTCCCAGTCAAAATTATGGCGGCATACAATCCAGCGCACTTCTAGGTGCGGCAGTTCGCCACGCGTTTCGTAGTCCTCAAGGCGCTTGGAAATTGTATGGGTATAGGAGTGGGTAACGCGGTATTCCCATTCCTCATAGGATATCCAGTAGGCGGATTCTCCGTCCCACTCATAAAATTGGGGCTTGGGGTGGTCTAGCGCCTAAAAACGCAATTGCGGCTTATATACATCCTTTAGGTAGTATTGTGTTCTTTTCATATCTACCAAATTATGTTTGAGACGGTAAAGACGATAGTCGTCCTCAAACATAAGAAAGCCTTCCTCTGGCGGCAACTTGCCTGATAACATCTGAACCCACTTGTCTAGGTGGTCTAGGCGCTCCCAAAGCTCTACCATACCGGGGATGTCGGCGTCTCCGATATCAATTAGTTCGCCAGTTTTTTTATCGTACTTGGGGCGCTATATGGTAGGAACGGATTTCTTGTAAATGTCGCGCTTGTAAGCACTACGGAATTCTTGTTCGTCGGTAGCGGGATTTTCAAGTATTTCATCTAGCGAAAGAACATAATCGTCGGAGGTTTTAAATGTGTTATAGCGCTTGGAGTTGTTATATACTTCTCCGCGCTTTAAAGAGGACAGTCCGTTTTCATCCTTGCCGTATAATATGTAGGTGGCCATTTGTTCTAAATCTTGCGGTGAAGGGTCTTTAGGTAAGGTATCTAGAATACCTTTTATTAATTCTAAACGGTCGGTGTCTCTTTCTATGTTATAATCTAATGAATATGCTTTTTTCATTTGATTGCAACACCTCCTTTATTTTTATTGTATCATATCGGGTAATGGGTTGTCAAGTATTTGAGTTTAATAAGTTTCATTTTTAAAAAGTTGGTGGAAAATGGGATCAAAAATAAAAAGTTGGTGGAATTTGGGGAGGGCATGTCCCGAGTTATCCACAGGTTTATCCACAGCCTGAAAATATCCCCCGGGTTGTGGATAAAGTTATCCACAGGGTTATCCACAGGGCTGTGGATAAAGTTTTCCACAGGTTTTTCCACAGAATTATCCACAGGCTTGTGGATAACTTTATCCACAACTTTATCCACAGTTAGTTATGACTAACTAACCGCCTGAGTTAGTGATGACTAACTCATTTTTATGCCGGGATAATGGTTATAGAATTGTCAATAAAAAGTGATAAAATTATTCGCACTTTAGCGCGGTGAAGTGTTAAAAGGCAGCGTCTTAAATAGTTATATTTGTATCATTATTATTATTTGTCTTATATAGGAAAAAACGCATAAAAAATTTTTTTCAAAAAAAATTAAAAAAGTGCTTGACATCTAAAATCAAATGAGTATAATATAGACATACCGAGACGGGCAGCCGGCGACGATATGAGCAGGCCGAGGCGGTAAGGATAAAAGTATAACTAATATGAAAGGGGTATCATTATGAAGCGTATTGAATATCTTGAAAAGTTGGCAAGCTATGAACAGGAACTTGCAAGACAGGATAGCAAGCACAGCACAGGAAGCACGGGAAAGCTGATGGATGTAGTCGTTCGTGACTATATTCTTGTTAGGGGCATTACTCGGGCGAATGATGTTCGTTGCCGTAAGCTCGGTAGCAATGACGTAAGCCGGAAGGGAATCGGCGCAATCGAGATTAAGACAGGCTCGGGCGCAGTTGCCTACGGTGAAGGCTTTACAGCTGATGACTGTACAGCTGAAAATGTCTTGCCCGGTGTAGCGCTTGTATGTTGGGCGCCGTTCTCAAAATTCTTGAGTAAGGATAATTTCCAGTCTATGATGTGGGTGTTCACCCGTGAAGAATTTATTGAGGCGCTGGAAAGCATCGGCAAGAAGGGGCTGAAAAGTTCCCTGAAAGTCAGCAAGGGCGGTGCTCAGCTGAACATCCAGACCATCACACCTAGGATGGAAGATAGGTTGTGGGAAATTCTGGAGCACATGCCCACTCTGGAAGAATACTTCCAGAAGTAAGACAGACCGGGAAGGGGCACAAGCCCCTTCCCAACCTAGGAAAAAAGAAAGGGGAAGAACAATGACTTACTACTTTATCCATGATTGCCACAATACGCACACTATGGCAATCAGTAAAGAAATGGCGGAACGGATTATTAATAATCCTGCATGGTTTGTAAATCAGTGTGGAAATGATTATGA
>JAZQCE010000005.1:0-104765 GCA_045546095.1 Candidatus Nanosyncoccus sp.
GGCTGCCTCCGCCCTCACCTACCAATCTGATGTAGGTGTTAGCTTTACCTTTGATTCTTCTATCAACCTATCTCTATCTAGCGCCAACCTAGTAATTTCTAATCTCACTCCAGGCAATAGCTCGGATAGTAATATTATTACCGTCAAAGTATCTACCAATAATGCCAATGGCTATACACTAAATAGCTCTGTAGGTAGCGATACCTTAAAGAACCCTAACGATGCTATATATAATACTAGAAAGCTAATCCATACTTCATATACTAGCAGTGACAACTCTGCTATTGCTGCAGATACTGGGACTAAGCCTACTTTTACTAGCGTGGATTATGGCTCTAGCCTAGCTAGCCTCACCTCGGATGATACCTGGGGTTATAGCTTTTCTACCGATACTGGTACTACTTGGTCTAATTACTCTGGTTTGCCATTGTATAACGATACAGAGCACGTAGCAAAACTAAAAGAGACCACTGCCCCTTCTGCCGACACAGGTGACAATGTAGACTTCAAGATCGCCGCCAAAGCTTCTGGCGGGCAGACGTCTGGTGAATATAATAATGTGATTAATTTTACCGTAGTGGGTACCCCAGACCCTGCATTAGAGCCAGTGGCCTGTGACCCGGGCTATATTTGCTATAATGTGAACTCACTGGGTCCTACAGTAGGTACCATGGGTCGCCAAGCAGCCACGGACGGTAACACTGTTCAGCTCTTTGCCTCCAACTTTTCTAGAGACGGCTACGGCTTCGCCGGTTGGTCTGATGCCTATGATTATGCCACGAACACCAATGCAAACTTCTACGGCCCTAACGAAGACATCACTGTGCCTACTGGCACCACCGCGGGCGGTCTCTCCCTCTACGCTGTATGGGTAAAGTCTGCAGGCTCTATGCAGCAGAACGCAGCTAGTGTCTGTAATAGCCTTACTCCTGCCACCTACAACAATGAAGGTGACACAGACGAATCCACCTGGTCTATCACAGCTAGCCTCAAGAACAGTATCACTGCCCTCACAGACGACCGTGATGGTGATACCTATGCTATAGCTAGACTCAGTGACGGTAACTGCTGGATGATAGAAAACCTCAGGCTCGCAGATACCCACCAAGAAGGCGCAAACACTGTACCTACTACTCTTACTACCACCAATACTAATAACCCACTAAACGACGGCAATGCTACTAACCCTACCGTTACCCTAAAGCACAACTACGCCGATACAGGCACCTTCACCAATCTCTCTGCTACCTCTAGCGTAGCCTATGATGAGAGCACTGCACCAAGTGGCTGGTGCACCACTAACTCCGCAGAATGTGACGATCAATCCAGACTTCGCACCGACAACACCGCTAACCGTGTTTCCTACTCCACCACTCAATCCATGTCTACCAGTGCCAACCTCTACTCCTACGGCAACTACTACAACTGGTATTCAGCTACAGCAGGTAGGGGCACATATAGCACAGGTGTAAACGTTACCACCGCAGGCGATCTCTGCCCTTATGGTTGGCATCTACCTACTGGTACTGGCTCTGGCGAGTTTGGTCTCCTTAGCAACAGTCTAGGTGGCTTGAAGAATGATAGCATCATGGACCAGAGACTTCGCCACTTCCCAAACAACTTTGTGTACTCCGGCTTCGTTTACGGTGGTCTGCTTTACTATCGTGGCTCGTACGGGTATTTTTGGTCGTCTACGGCGAACAGTAATAGCAGCGCATACGACTTGTACTTCTACAGCTCAGTTGTCCTACCTGGTACCAACTACGTCAGCAAGTCTTACGGGAGGTCAGTCCGCTGTGTAGTGGTGTCTGGCGCTTGAGGGTATTGGCTCGTTTCCAGCCAATACTCCTCTAGGTCATAGGTGGATGGGCTAACGGCACTTCTTAGTGATATATAAAAATGTGCCCCCAACTTGCGAAGGGGGGATGGTGGATATTCCCGAATATAGTCTTGTTATATCAAAGACGGCTGGGTTTGTAAAGAGGGGAATTTGTGGTATGATAGAGGCATGGAGCGATATGCACGGAAAAGGAAGCGATTTGGAATCTTGCCTCTAGTGCTGTTCTTATTGGTGGCTGCAGGGGTGTTTATCGGAGTGCAGTATTTCACGAAGACCGGGCTGTTTTTCGTGCCAGGTGTGGTATCTTATGACGAGAGTTTGACTGCCGAGGAGGTGGCGAAGTTAGAGGGGATTTTCACGGATGAAGTAGTGCTAGATAAGGACCTACATATATCGGCTGCGGAGAGTACTACTTTGCCGGCACTTGGGGCCGGAGAGTATTTGTATGAAATTCGTGTGCCTGTGACGGATTTTTATGATAGCCGGACGGACACGTCTGAATTTGACGAGCTAGAAGTAATACCGCTGGACGAGCTAGACTATAAGCAGAAACTGCTAAGCATGAATGGTGAATATTACCTAGACAATTATAATAGCGGGGCGTATTTTAGGATAATTAAATTTGATTCGGAAAAGTTTGACGAGGAAGTGCGGTCGCTGGTAGAAGGCGAATTTTTGAAAGAATGGCCGAGCCAGGCAAATGTGCTGACATTTGCCCAGACTGGTGTAACGGCGCTCTCTAGAGGGATGAATGATAAGCTGGTAGAGGTGGGCGGCGATGCTAAGTATTTTAGCACACAGATTGCGGAGTATCTGAGAGGATTCGACCTCACGCATACTTCTAATGAAGCTTCGTTTTCGGAGCTCGCGACAGGTGATAATATTTGCTCGGATACGAGGTTTATCGACACATTGACGGATATTGGCCTGGATATTGTAGAGCTTACCGGGAATCATAATCAAGATTGTGGTGATGATGCGGCTAGGAACACAATAGACATATATAATGCTAATAATATCCGTATTGTGGGTGGCGGAAAGACGGTGGAGGAGGCGGCGAAGCCTCTAGAAATCGACGAAAAGGAAACCAAGATAACTATGCTAGCGTATAATCTTTCTACTGGTGGAGCTACGCTAGATGATACGCCTGGCGCGAATCAGTATGTAGAGGAAAACGCGGTGCAGGAAATCGCGGCAGCGAAAGAGCGTGGTGATTTGGTGATAGTAGATGTACAATATTACGAGTGTAGTGCCTATGCTTCGGAATACGAGGATAATACTTGCGACTATGCGGACTCGGCGGCGGGGGATCAAGTAGGGTTCTTCCGGCATCTGATTGACCTAGGTGCAGATGTGGTAGTAGGGACTAGCGCACATCAGCCGCAGACCTACGAATTATATGGCGATGGGGTAATATATTATGGGCTAGGGAATTTGTTCTTTGACCAAGCTTGGTGGCCAGGGACGACACGGAGTTTAATTCTGGCGCATCATTTCTATAAGGGCAAATTGCTGCAAACGGAAATTGTGCCTACGGTGTACGATAGTAATTACCAGACTAGACTCATGGAGGAGCCGGGGTGGTTCTTGGAGCGGCTGGCGAGTGAGCGGCCTGGAGTGTAGGGGGGTGGTTGAAAAATATAATTTGATGTGATATATAAGGTCCGGGAAAGGGGAATTGGCGTAGTTTAAAAACTAATGGTAGGAGAAAGGAGGTTTGCAGTGGATGTAGAACTTGATGAAATAAAAATCAATGTGAAACTGAAAATTGCTCCTCTAAAGAAGAGCAACAAACAGTAAACCTTAAATTGATTCTACCATACACAATTGTGAATGTCAACGAACCTTTCCTATTTTATAACATAAATGAGGTATTATTGTGAACAGTAAAACATTTTTCTTTTATGACCTGGAGACTTCGGGGCTAATGGCGCGCGAGGATAGGATAATGCAGTTTGCGGGGCAGCGGACAGATATGGATCTCGAGCCTATCGGCGAGCCGATGAATGTGCTGGTAAAGATGACAGACGATGCTTTGCCTAGCCCCGGCGCTATAGCGGTGACAGGAATTACGCCGCAACAGACCTTAATGGACGGAATAAGTGAGGCGGAGTTTTGCAAATATGTGATGGATGATGTATTTATTCCAGGGACGATTGCGGTGGGATATAACACAGTGCGGTTTGATGACGAGTTTATGCGGGCTGTGCTCTGGCGGAATTTTTATGATCCATATGAATGGGAGTGGAAGGACGACAGAAGTCGCTGGGATATACTAGACGTAGTACGATTGACGCGGGCGCTTCGGCCGGAAGGGATAGAGTGGCCCTTCCGAGAGGATGGCAAGCCAACGAATCGGCTAGAGCTCATCACTAAGCTGAATGGCGTTTCGCATGAGCATGCGCATGATGCGCTCTCGGATGTGTATGCGACGATTGCTGTGGCGCGTTTAATTCGTGACAAACAGCCAAAACTGTTCGAGTATTTATTAAAGATGCGGGACAAGCGTTTAGTAAAGCAGCTAGTGAACCTCGACGAGAAAAAGCCGTTTGTGTATGCATCTGGTAGATACTCTAATGATTACAATAAAACTACCGTAGCGTTTCCGATTGTGCCAGGACGGAACGGAAACGTGTTAGTATACGACCTTCGGTATGATTTGAATCAGGTTGAGCGCGAGGAAATACCTCATTCGAGGAGCATATTCGCCGACGGGGCGAATACGGAGCGACTGAGCCCCTTGGGCGGGGGCGCGAGGGAGCGTTCCGAGAATGATGGTATTTCTCGTGCTAGAACTTTTTTCCCGATCGTCAAGGAGCTGTGTTACAACAAGTGTCCGGCGGTGGCGCCGGTGTCGGTACTGGAGCAGAATGATGGATGGAATAAGATAGGGCTAGATAAAGAGACGGTGAAAAAGAATCTTGATACACTACTCAAACATCCGGAATTTGCCGAGCGGATGCGGAGTGAATACGAGAACCGGCCAGAATTTCCGAAAGCATTGGAGCCAGAAGCGGCACTCTACGAAGGGTTCCTGGGTGATCAGGATAGAATAAAAGCCTCAGTAGTGCGAGCGGCAAGTGCTGAGAGGCTGGCGGATTTTCATCCGGAGTTTGATGATCCGCGGCTTCCGGAATTATTACTGCACTTTAAAGGGCGAAATTATCCGCAATCGCTGTCGGAGGACGAGATGGCCCGCTACGAAGAGTATCGCCAGGCACGCCTGCAGAGACAGGCGCCAAAATTCATGCAGGAGCTCGAAAAAATTCAAGATAACTTCATTAGAGAAGAATTAACGCTATATATGCAGTCTTTGGTATAAAAATGTTGGCAAGAGCAGATCGCGCATCTTGGGAGCTCCGCGATGTGATAATAAATTTACACAAAAGCTCCGCCCCTTCGGCGAAAAAATCAAAGATTTTTTCTTTATGTCCCTCGATGCGGCGATTTGCTCTTGCCAACTTGTCACAACTTGACTGATTTGATGGCTTTTTTTAGAGTATTAATTGATTTTTGCAAGGCGATACCTTCGCTTTCAGAGATTTTGAGGTCTAGGCGACGGATGACGCCGGTGCGGCCGACGACACTAGGCCAGCCAAAGCAGGTACCAGAGAAATGATCGTAGGATGATACGGGTAGGATACGCATTTCGTCATTTAGGATACAATTTAGAATCCTGGCGACGCAGGTAGCAATACCATAATAAGTGGCACCTTTTTTGTCGATAATATCGTAGGCTTCGTTTTTGACAAACTCGGAAATATCTTTACGAGTAGCGGCTGGGAGTAAATCGGTGATTTTTTGGCCGCCGGCTTCGGCAAGAGACCAGAGAGTTAGCTCGGTGTCGCCGTGCTCGCCGATTTGGTGGGCATGGACGGATTTGGGGTTGAGATTGAGATAGCCAGCAATGCGGGTGCGGAGGCGCGCAGAATCCAGTACTGTACCAGAGCCAATGACACGCTCGGCGGGTAAGCCAGAGAACTTCATAGTGAGATATGTCATTACGTCCATTGGGTTAGTGACAATTAGGAAAATTCCATCAAAACCCGAAGCCATAATTTGGTCGATCATACCTTTTAAAATATTGGCATTTTTCTTGAGTAAATCCATGCGGGTTTCACCGGGTTTTTGGGGTGCGCCTGCGGTAATGACTACTACATCACAATTGTGAGCATCTTTGTAGGTGCCGTTTTTGATTTTGACGTAGCTCGGTGCGACGGAGAGAGCATCACGAAGATCCATGGCTTCGCCCTCGGCATCACTCGCGATGATGTCTGTCAGAACTATTTCGTTGACGGCGGTGCGCTGGTTGATAAGAGCATAGGCAATGGAGGCGCCCACATTACCCGTACCCACAATCATAATTTTATTATTATCCATAAGCATATTATAACACAAGCTAAATCCAAATACTATTTCTTTGAAGCATATAAAATTACCCATATAAAAATTACAACACCACCATTTTTGCGAGCGAACTTGTTACGCCGAGCAAAAATAGGCTGGGTGTTGTAATTTTTATCTTGGCGTAATTTTAGCGCTGAGAAAAATAGTGTTTGGATTTGGCCCATGTTATAATAGCAATATGAAGAAATGTGCTGCACTGTTGGTTTTCGTAGTATCTGTGATATTTGCAGTGCCGGTGCATGCGGGTGTGAATGATTTTTATTTTAGTGATTTTACGGGGGATTATTATTTGACAAAGGATGATGTGGGGGTGTCGCATCTGAGGGTAGTAGAGAACGTGACAGCGGTGTTTCCAGATTTTGAGCAGAATAAAGGAATTTGCCGGCAAATTCCTTTTACTAATCAGAATGGCAAGAATCTAACTTTATCAAGCCTCGATAGGTCAAACTTGACTTTGCTTCGGAATGGAGCGCCGGAGCCAATCTATAGCATTGAAAAAGAAGGAAACTACTATAATGTTTGTACTGGCACGGATGATTATGTGCTAGGCGAGCAGACCTATACATTTGAATATGAGTTTGAAAAAGTAGTGACCGACTTTGGCGATCATCAGGAGTTATATTGGGACACTAACGGTAACGGAGCTACGCAGAGGTTTGATAAGGTGACTGCGCGTGTGCATTTTGAAGATTTAAACGAATGGACGGGTGAAAGCTGGTGCTATGTGGGGAGCTATGGTGAGAGCGGGCAGGATAGATGTACTACAACTAAGACGGATGATGGTGTTAGTTTTACGGCGACAAATTTAAGGGCTTATGAAAACTTGACTTTTGATACGGAATTGAAACCAGGGAGTTTTGTAATACCAGAGCCAGAGGATAATTATACGTACGTGTGGTTGACGGTGTTGGTGGGCACTCTCTGTGTGATTGTGGTTGGATTTAAAATAAGGAAGTACCTGAAATCACGTGACAAGGCGAACTATTATAAAGGGCTTTTTGTAAAACCGGAATATCAGCCGCATACAGAATATAGTCTACCAGGAATGGCAGAAATCTATCTTGGCAAGAAAAAAGATGTAAAAGTCGCGATGCTTTTAGAGTTGGCCGTGAATAGGAAAATTGATTTTATTAAGGGTGGCAAAAAATCGTGGAGTATATCAGTCAAAGACCTTAGTAATGTGAGCGGGGAGTATGTAGACTTGCTTGCAATACTGAATGGCGGTACGGCTCCTGCTGCGGGGCAGACTATTGAAGTGAAGCGGCGCACGGCGACCAGTAAGCTGATTTCTTTAAAGAAATCAATGGAAGACAAGATACTCGGCAAACTAAAGAGGGATAAGTTAGTAGAAGAAAAGTACCACATTGGCGGGAGTAGTAATAGAGGATTTTCTAATGTGCTTACTACGATAATTGTCGCTGTGCCTATTATTCTGATTTTTGGTGTGTTCTTGCTGGCGATATTAGAAGAATGGTTTGAGCTTGGCTCGGTTTACGGGCAAAACATGGTTTTTTATGATGAAGCCTATAAGGTAATGTTTTTCATGATAGTCTTGGCGGTGATGATTTATGCGACGCTAAGTAATGCTATTCAAAAATATGCGGGACATACGATGCGCGGGCTGGAAATGTCGCGATTTATGGAGGGGTTGGAGCTATATATAAGGATGGCAGAGGCGGATAGGCTGAAGTTTTTACAAAGTATAGACGGGGTGGATACATCCAGTAAGGGGATTGTGAAACTATACGAGAAACTATTGCCGTATGCGGCGTTGTTCGGTTTGGAGGAGAGCTGGATGGACGAGATGAAGCAGTATTGTGAGCTAAAAGAGATAGAACAGCCTGATTATTTGTTGACAGGAATTACCGCAGCGGAGATGTCGCGCGCAATGCACCACGCTGCTTCTTATATCAACACCGCTACGACGATGTCTAGCTCGGGTGGTGGATCTTCATCAGGATTCTCTGGTGGTGGTGGCGGGTTCTCTGGCGGCGGGGGAGGTGGTGGCGGATTTTCTGGACGCTAGTGTGTAAAGCAAGTTGTGTAAAAAGCTTTTGGATTCTTGATGAGTGTGATATAATATGCTTATACTTATATATAAAATAATTTTGAAGGAAAAAGATAATGGATCCGATAAACAATCCAACACCAAATCCAACACCTAGTCCAGCGCCAGAGCCTGGAGCTACGCCAGTGCAGCCTACGGCGCCAGCTGCTGCTCCTACTGCACCTGCAGCGCCTGTCCCGCCGGCATCACCTATAGCCACTCCGGCTAGTGCGGCGGGAGGGATGGTCAATCCACCTGTAAATCCGATTATCAACCCCACGGGAAATAGTACGAGTGGCGCTAGTCCAGCGATTGGGTTGTCGGCGACAGACCCTATTATGATGCCAGAGCCGGCTCCGGCACCCGATCCGGTCGAAGAAGAGCTGAAAGCGCCGATGAAGGCTGCTGAGCCTGCTCCTGGATCTATTGGTTCGGCTGTGTCTGGACCTGCGTCAGGTGAGGTACCCATGGGCGAAGATGGGCCAGTAGCAAATGGTAACCCTTTTGACCAAAAGCAGACTCCGAGTGTGGCCTTTAATGATCCGGCGACTCAGCCAGACCCGAATGCTGCGGCTGCTGGCGCTGCGATGGGTGCACCCAAGAAAAAGACCAGTAGGACCACTTTGATTGCTTTAATTGTCGTCGCCATTATGATCGTAATTGGGCTTGTCGCTGTTTTGATTTTTCAGTTGATGGGGAATAATGCTACGTCTTCTACACCTACTTCGACTACACCAAATAATCCAGTAGTAATAGAGGATGAAAATGAGACTGCCAGTAACGGAAATGTGGCGGTTGCGGGTTCGCTTAGCTGTGTTCGCAACATGACAAACACAGAAGTAATAAAATACAATGACGCTGTATCGGGTACAATTAGCATCAGCGCTGAGTTTGATAATAGCGATATGCTTTCCACTATTTCATTAGTAGAGTCTGTGGTATATAGCGATGAGGACTCTACTAATAATGAGCCAGTAGAAATGGAAGTGCACGAATCGACGGTTGCTGATTTGACGCCTACTAGTGCGCTTAATTTTTATCTACCTACAGATGAATCTGGTAATCTGGTTTTGACGCGAACTGGCATCCAAGCCAACTACGAATCACTTGCTTTTACCTGCGAAGTATTGTAAAATATTTTCATGGCAAAAAAGTATATTACGACTGCGATTCCTTATATGAATGGTGATCCTCACATCGGTCACGCAATGGATTATTGCCTGGCCGATGTTTGCGCTAGGTATTATCGTTTATTGGGGGATGAAGTACGTTTGCAGGCTGGTGCAGACGAGCACGGCAGCAAGATATGGCAAAAGGCTGCCCAGTCTGATATATCCGTGCAAGATTTTGTAGACGAGCGGGCAAGTATTTTTGCGGAATTCATCAAGAAACTCGGTGTGGAGTATACGGATTATGTTAGGACTACAGACGCTGAACATGAGAAGCGGGTCCAGGAAATATGGCGGAGGCTCGAGGAGCATATTTATCTGGCGAAATATGAAGGATGGTACTGCACGGGATGTGAACGTTTTATTACTGATAAAGAGTATGCCGAGAATGGCGGTGTTTGCCCAGACCATCAAAAATCGTACGAAAAGTTATCGGAAGAAAATTATTATTTTAGAATTTCTGATTTTAAAGAACAAATTCGGGAAGCAATATTGAATGACGAAATGCTGATTTTGCCCGAATTCCGAAAAAAAGAGATTTTGAAGTTACTCGACGAGTCTCCCGATGTGTCTATTTCTAGGCCTAGAGCTCAGCTAGAATGGGGAGTGCCTGTGCCTGGTGATGATACTCAGGTGATGTATGTCTGGATGGATGCGCTTTCGAATTATATTACGGTGTTGGGCTACCCGGATGCGTCAGATTTTAATGATTGGTGGCCAGCGGCAGCTCAATTCGTGGGCAAGGATATTTTGCGATTTCATGCGATTATTTGGCCTGCGATGCTGCTGGGGTTAGGATTGCCGTTGCCGAAGACTCTCGTTTCTCACGGTATGGTACTCGCGGATGGACAGAAGATGTCCAAGACTATTGGTAATGTAATAGAACCGAATGCTGTGATTGATAAATATGGGCTGGATGCTTTTCGGTATTATTTTTTGAGGCATATAGATACATTCTCTGATTCTGATTTTACGTGGGAAAAATTTGAAAATGCGTACAATAATGAGCTTGCGAATGATTTAGGGAATTTGGTGCAGAGGCTCGCTGCAATGTGCAAAAAGAATCATGTCGAGGTGGAGCAGGGGCAGCGATTTGATTTTGATATCGACTACAAAACGTTGATGGACAAATTTGAATATTCCAAGGCTTTTGACTATGTGTGGGGGCTGGTACAGGGCCTAAATAAACGAATAGATGAAGAAAAACCTTGGATGCTAGCGAAGCAGGGTGAGACAGAGAAGCTTAATAGTTGCTTAGGCGGGCTGGTGCAGGATTTATTAAGAGTAAACCAAATGCTAAAGCCTTTTATTCCTAATACTGCTTCTAAGATTGAGGTGGTATTTGCTGGCGAGATTCAGCCGCCAGAAACCCCGCTTTTCCCAAAGTCATAAAAAAATAACCCCCGAAGGGGTTATTTTTTAGTCTTCAGCGGATAGCTTGCTGGCGAAGTCGGATAGGTAGAATCCGATGACACCACCAATCATTGGGATGATTGCGTAAAGTGACAAGGCTTGACAAATGCCGCCAAGGATTTGGCCGAAATTGTCGCCAGCAGTAGGGAAGATTTGAAGCATCATTGCTGCTGCCGGATTCATGACAAAGCTGTTGTTGGCACCGAGGAAGGCTGCTGTCACAACGTAGCCAATTACGATTGCTAAGATAGTACCACCTGCTACGACTGCACCAAAGGTAAATACACTGCGCTTGTATTTGAGGGCGCGAGCAAAACAGAACGCAATGATTGCAGCGCCCAGCAGCTCTACCATGGCGATTGGCCAGAACCCATTTTCGGCTAACGCTGTGATAGCTGGGATATCATAGGCTGTCTCGCCACCGGCAAGATGGAACCCGTTAAAGATCATCCATGCGAGCCAGGCACCTACGACTTCGGCAATGATATACATAATACCGCGGATTACCGACATACGGCGGCTAGCCATCATACCTGCTACTATGATAGGGTTGAGGCATGCGCCTGAAAAGGCATAGACTGCGATAAGTATTGCAACAACCGCGAAGGCGTAGGTAGCGATGTTGGGGAGGCCGATTAGGAACAATGCGAAAAGCAATAGTGCTAGAAGCATTGTGCCGATAACTTCGCCAAGCAAAGCACCGTAGAATTTGTGATTCTTGAATACGGTTAGAATGCTCTCTTTTTCGTCGTATTTTTTGGCAAAGAATCCGCAAAGGCAGGATTTCTTTTCACTAGTAGTTTTTTCCACCGTGTTAGTTTTAGGCGCCTCGATCTCTGTCTTTTTGGCAGACTTCTCGGCGGTTTTGGGTTTGGTCGAGTCAGTCTTTTTGGACTTTGTCGACGCTTTTGACTTTTTGGTCGCCATTATTCCTCCTTTAATGATATTTACATTATTATAGCACAAAATCTGTGTTATAATAAAAAAAGTTATTAACTTATTTAGGAAAGATATGGGTGTAATAGTAAACAAGAATAATTTACAAAAAAATGAACTGTCTCGGCGAATCGATGCGGACCTTAGAGCTAAGCAAATGGCGACTGCAGATATTGAGGGCGATCCGGATCCAGATTTTGCTGAAGACTCGGAGTATTTAAAAAACATGAAGAAGACAGGGCGTTTTAGCTGGGTTTGGGCAGTATTGATAATACTTGCTATTTTATCTATTATTTCAATTGTATTTATTTAGATTTTTTAGCATAAGTGATATAATGAATAATATATGGACGATGAACGGAAGTTTAATCCGGTGACACCATCAGCAAAAGAAGATATTCGCCCTGGTTTTTTGGGCGGGTCTGGTGGGGGCGAGGCGCCAGCGGGGACTAGCGCTGAGAGTAGGGCCGCGGAACGAGCAAGGGCTAGCGGTGCCGCTGCCGAGAGTCTAAAAGATGTCGAGGGTGCTGCATCACAGGGGGTAGGTGGTGCTAGTGGTGGTGTCGACGGTGCTCGGCAAAATGAGTCTAGCGCAGGTGGTCTTTTTACCGGCGACGGGTTAAAAAAGGCTGCAGTGAATGTGGCTACTAGGGGAAAGTTTAAAGGGTCGTTTAGGAAGGCTGGTCCTGGAGTGGGGATTTTGTTTGTGGTTTTTGTAATCGGTGCATTTATGGCTCTCACGCAGGGGATGCAATTGTTTAGTTTGGTTGCAAATTTGCAGGAGGCACACAACTCGATGCACACTTCGGCTTCGGTGCGTTCAGCAAGATGGATAAAATGGCAGTTGGGGGGCGTGAAGGATCCGGTGAAAGGGCGAATTTTTGGCAACGAAAGCTTTAAAATATCAAAAAAACAAAGCGCCGAACTAGCGAAACAAGGGATTGATTATGACTCAGACAAGAATGTTTTGCGATATAAAAATTCTAGCGGTGTTGATATTGAGGTAAATGCAAGCAATTTTGATAGGGTTTATGAGTCGGATCCAGACTTTTTTAGAAGATACAATGCAGGATCGCAGACTTGGCGGGGGCAATTTGCAAATTGGTATGGAGGGACAACAAATAATTGGTTAAAAAAGAATAATTTGACGCGAAACATGATGAAAGACTATAAACAAAAGGTGGCGGAGGCTGACGGTGATGGGGGGAAGGTGATGAGAGATATATTGAAGGAAAGAACGAATACTGTAGATTTTGGAAGCGATGGCGGTGGCAAAGCCAAAAGAGACACCTTAGATCAAGGTGCAGTCAGGGAGAAACTTACTAGTATTTCGGCAAAATTTAAAGGTGGAGATGTGTTTGATATAGCGGCTAATTCCACGTGTGCTTTTGTAGAGATAATGGGGGCATTTAGCGGGTTGGTATATGCAGCCCAAGCATTGCAGATTATGAATATTGCGACTTTGACTTTTGAGACAGTCGACAAAACTAAGGCTGGCCATGGAGACGAGGCTCCATTGAATGAGTTAGCAAATATGTTTAATGAGCGGGCGACAAACACAAATGCTGTCATGACGGCGGAAGCTGGGGGAGCCGTGGGTAATGTAAAACTGTCGACAGACTATACGTCGACCACCAAATCGGCTATGGAGTCGGAGGGTATAGCTAGTTTGTATAGTGGTAAGAGAGCGAATCCAAATAACCCTAGTTTAAAAAGCTTTAATCTTACTGGCAGTATCCGTAGTGTGATGGGGGGCATCGGTGGCGATATGAACGTTTTCAAGGGATGTTCTTTTGCGAGAGTGGGGACATCAATAGTCAGTGGTGTCGGTACTGGGGTGGGGATTGCTGCTTGTATACTTGGAATTGCTGCGGGTGGTTTGCCTGGTGTATTTTCTTGTGCGCCTTTAGTAGTCGGTACATTAATAGGTATTGGCATAAGCGCTGCGGTTGCGGTTGGTATAGATATGCTGGTCGCAGCTATTACTCCGATGATAACGACAATGCTGGTTAGAGATTTGACAGGCATAGGGGGAGAGGATTTTGGAAACGCTAATTGGCTAGGATCAAATCTGTACCAAGGGAGCGTTGGTCGAGCTAATGGCTTAGCTTATGCTAGTGTAGATAGTTATAAAAGTTTTGCTGTAGCAAAACAACAAGTGCTTGCGGAGAACTCTCGATATGAACGAATGTCTTTAAGCCCGTTTGATGTTACTTCTAAAAATACTTTTCTAGGATCTATTGTGGGGCAACTATCTAACTATATGAGAAGTAGTTCCGTGATGGATTCTATCGTTCGTGGCACTTCTGTAGCTTCCTCATCGTTGATGGGGCTGATGCCGTCGGTTTCGGCGACTGCAGTGCAGATTGCTGAAGATTTGCCGACGGAAGAAGAATATGAAGGATATTGTCCGTTTTTGGCTTCAGTGGGAGGGATTGGGGATTCGGGGTGTGTCCCGTATTCTGATTCAGATTTTTCTACCATTGACGAGCAGCCGGGAGAGGTAATTGATGTACTGGATAGTCTAGGTGCATTTACTGGAGAGAACAGCGATGGTAATGTAACGATAAATAAGGATTCTGACTTTGCCAAGTATGTGCGTTATTGCCCAGGGCGTAGCTCAATGCTGGGGACTCCGGATTTTAACATAAAAGCTGAATTGATCGATGGAACGAGTACTGGCAACACGGCTGTAGATGGAGCGATCGGAGCGATGCCATTAATCGGTGATGGGCTTACTATCCTTGAGGATACAGAGGTGCAGAGAAACTTTGGGTATATTAGTGGAAAGTCTTGTGTGGATGGGGGTGGTAGTTCTGTGTCTTTGGCACAAACTGACGATACTGATGTAACGTTGGCCGCAAGTAATGTCAGCGGTACGGTAGCAGAGGGTGACAACTGGAATGTGGCTAGATACTATCAGAGATTTATAGAAGATCAATCCCTTGCGGAATCTATGGGACTAATTAATAAATCGGCTGTTACGGCTTACTTGGAAGAGTACTACCAGGAGAACCCGATTGATAATTCTTATGAAGGGATGCTAGCACGATATTCTGGCCTGGATAAGGAAACTGTATCGGATATGCTGGATGTGCTTGCGTATTATAATTATATCAATGATTATGATCCAAGTGAGCGCTATGCTTTTGGTGCGCCGGTGGTTGATGAAAAACAGGACATGAACCTGGAGCACGAATATGTGATGGATGGAGCGGGCGTGGCGCTAGAGGGCGTGGTATACGCAGATGTGCGGAACCGAAGCTTTGCGGTTTAATAGCATCGTCATTGGCCGAGGAACTCAATTCCGTATTTTATAAGCGCGTCAAAATTATGTGAATTTTTCCATTCTGCGTGCAAGAATTCGCGTAGTTCTTTATGACTTGCGATATACCCCTTCTCTGCATAGTCGGCGGGCGGAACAGCTTCTTCGTCGATTATCACGGTCAAAGCCTCTTTTAGAATTTCAAATTTTTCTTTTGACATTTGCGACACCAGTGATTTTTGGTTGTTGCGCCAATAGTTGATGAATTGAAAATGTAAGCCTTCGTGTAAAAATATATTTGTAATGCCAGTTTTTTTGTAAATATTAATAAAAAAAGAGCCGTTTTCTGCGTCGTATGGGCTTCGTGGAAAAGTAGTTAGATAAATCGTGTAATTATGAAAAAATAATGGGTGGTTTGTAGTTTTTTCGAGCCATTCGCAGGCAGGTAAGAAACTTTTGCTCAATTCTTCATCAATGAGTTTTGTTTGCTTTGCAAAAAGTTTTTTATTTGTGTTGTATTTTTCTGTTAAGAAATGAACGATTTTTTGCTCTGCGTCCTGTGGAGGCATATTCACGATACGATTAAAAAAATCTAGATCTTGATTATATAAAAAATCACGCCAGTTGCATCCCTGAAATGATGGGTTTTGACTTGCGTCGAGCCAGTTCCAGGCGTCTTTCGCTCTATCTAGTATTATTTCGTATTTATATTTCATGGCTTCAATTATAGCAAAAACCCCCAAGAACACAAATCTCTTGGGGGTATGGAAGGTTAGTTGCAATTGCTGCAGTTTCCGCCTGCACAATCACTACATGCGCAATCACACGCACTGCAGGCATTGCAATCTATGCCTGTAGTGGCGTTCTTGCGGGTGTCAACAATGGGGGAAACTTCTGTTGAGCCAACCTTCTTTAAACGAGCAATGTAATCCTTCATATTTCTCACCTCCTTTCGCTGAGGCTACTCGTAAAAAGCGTGACAGATTTGCGGTTCAAGCGCCAACCAGTTTTGGATACATCCACCACGGCAGATATTATTTAATTTGCAGTGAATGCATTCGCTTGAGGGATATCGGAGCATTTCTTTGTAGTCGTTGACTAAAATTGGATTGTTGAGAAAATCTAATAATTCTTTACCGGTGCTAAAATCCTCATCGAGCTTTCCGATTTTTATGCCCACCATGCTATTGTATGGTAGCAAACTTCCGTCCGTGTCGAACACTATACCACTACGATTTTGCACGTGGCATACATTGAGGAGTTGCCTACGCTCTTTGACTTTATTTAGAAAATCAACAGGAAAAACACATAGTGGCAGTCTTGGTTCGATCAAAATGTTCCCATTATAGAGTTCGTGTAAATGTGGGTACACCCGCATTAAACCGTCTACGAATTGTTCGATTTGCAAACTATAATCGTCGTTGTACTCTTGATCATCTAGCGTTACAGAGCAACTGCTCAGCTGAAATGATTTTGCGCCCATTTTGCGTGAGTGTTCTGCGATTTCTATTACTTCGTCTGGCGAGACGAGATTGCTGAAGACTACGTTTACACCTTTGTTTGGATAGTATTTTAAAAGGCGCTCTATCCCGAGCAGGGTTTCCATATAAAGATTATTAGTCCCAACCGTTTCCGTGAATTGTTTTTCGTTTATACCCTTGACGGAGATACCTAAACTCTTGAATGGTGTTTTGAGAAACTGTGACCAAAACTCATCATCGCCAAATAAACATGCGTTGGTCACCATACCTAGATTGATTGGCAGAGCTTTGCAATAATCGTTAAACTCGAATAACGACGGCCACAAAGTTGGCTCGCCGCCTATAAGGGTGATATGTCTAACTCCGGCCTCGTATACGATGTTCGCGATTCTTTTCGCCGTCGTTAACGACATATCATCGCTGCTTTTGAATCCAGTACATTCTGCATAACACCACTTACATCGAAAATTACAGCTTCGGTTGACGGTCAACCATAAAGATGTTGGCCTGGCTTTGAAATCGTATAGTTTATCCATCGCTATCTCACCTTTCCTTAAGTTACTAGCAACCTATACTTGTGGCCTCTACTGTATAATAATATTGGTTATACTTTAATTTTATATTACCATATTTTTAATATTTTGCAATATTTAGAGCTGCATTAGCGTTTTGATTTTTTTATATCGGTGATATAATAGGTGCATGCAAGAACTGGAAAAGTTAAAAAATGAGCTCAAAAGACTAAATGTCGAGGCGGCGAGAATTCGCGAGATTCCGGCCGAGGGGCGAGCGGAGTTTGGAAAAGCGCTAAATGCTAGGAAGCAAGCTGTATTAGCGAAAATAGCCGAGGCCGAGAAGGCCGCATTGGACGTAGAGGCAGAGCCTATTGATGTAACGGCTTGGTCTGGCACGAACGAGCCTATACCAGAGCTATATTCTACATTGATGGGGTCAAAGCATCCGCTAATGACGGAGCTAGACCGGGTAGTAGAGATTTATCAGTCGCTCGGGTTTGATGTGATAGAGTCACGGCAGCTCGATGATGAGTTTCATATGTTTGATTCTTTGAATTTCGCTAAGGATCATCCGGCACGAGATGGATATGATACTTTCCGCACTGAGGAGGGTTTGATTCCGCCGGCGCATACGTCTACGATGCAGCATAGAGTATTGAAGCAGTTTAAGAATAATCTAAAGGAAGGAAAGTCGATAGCTGTAGTGGTGCCGGGTCGTGTGTATCGCAATGAAGATGTGGATGCTACACATGAACATACATTTTATCAGTGTGAAGGTGTATATGTGTCAGAAGATTGTAATATGGGGCAGATGCTTGGGATTTTGCGTGAGTTCTTTGAGAAGTATTATGAGCAAAAATTAAACATCCGCACACAGCCGGGATATTTTCCGTTTACAGAACCTTCGCTCGAATTTATGATCGAAAAACCAAAGTCACTTGGTGGCAAAAAAGGAGACTTCTTGGAGATGCTTGGCTGCGGGATGATTCACCCTAATGTACTCAAGATGGCGGGGATTGATCCGGAGCAGTACCACGGATTTGCTTGGGGTGGCGGTATTGATAGACTGGTAATGCTTCGCTATGGGCTAGACGATGTGCGCCATTTTGAATCTGGAAATCTTAATTTCTTGAGGGAGTTTTAGTATGAAAATAAGTTTGAATTGGTTAAAAAAATACGTTACGATTCCGGGCGACGTTTCGAATGATGATTTGATTCGTCTGATCGGCGCTAGGCTGGTAGAAGTAGAAGGGGTGATAGATGAGACGCATAAATATGACAACATTTATGTAGTGCGAGTAGAGTCTTGCGAAAAGATTCCGGAGACACATTTGACGCTCTGCAATATAAATAATAATAGTGATTTAATCCAGGTGGTTTGTGGGGCTCCGAATGTGCATGAGGGGATGCTGGCCGTATGGATTGCGCCGGGAGCCACTGTGCCGGCTTCGGTCCACGAGGATGCACCATTTGTGATCGGTAAGCGCAAAATGCGAGGTTACGAATCCTGTGGGATGCTAGCTGGGGCGGATGAGCTTGATTTTGGTGATGATCATAGCGGAATCGTAGAGATTGATCCAGAAATTGCCAAGCCGGGGGATTTGTTGGCGGATGTGTTTGAGCTGAATGATTTAATTTTGGACATTGAAAACAAATCTTTGACGCATAGGCCAGATACGTTTGGGATTATCGGGTTTGCAAGAGAGGTAGCCGGGATACTTGGGTTAAGGTTTTCTGAACCTACTTTTTCTTCAGCGGGACTTGAATTTTCGAGCCGTCTCGCTGGGACGCCGGGAGAACCGCCCCTTCGGGGCGAACCTCTCGGGTCCGTCAGGAATATACGTGTTGAAAATTCAAATCAGGGCATGCTTCAGAAAAAGCAGGTTCCAGAAAACCTATGCATAGATATTTCCGACGGCAATATCTGCAAACGATATTCGGTGGTGGTGCTAGAGAAGCATGGTGAGCTGAAGGAAAAATATTTGACATGGGTAGGTACCGTGCTCTCTAAATCTGGCATGAAACCGATTAGCCCGATCGTAGATGCGACGAATTATCTGATGCTTCTCACGGGGCAGCCGCTACATGCGTTTGATTACGATAAATTTGTGGCGGTTGGTGAGGCAGAGAGCCCTGAGATACGGGTGAGGTTGGCTCGTGAAGGTGAGAAGTTGGTGCTACTGGACGATACAGAGATTGAGCTGACTCCGAGCGATATCGTAATTTGTTCTGGTGATATACCGGTGGCGCTAGCGGGGGCAATGGGTGGTAAATCTACGATGATAGATGAGAATACGCGGAATGTTATTTTAGAATCTGCCACTTTTAGTCTATATAATTTACGTAAAACTCAAATGGCGCATGGTATATTCTCGGAAGCGATTACGAGATTTACTAAAGGGCAGCCACCGTATCAAACTTTGGACGTGGCGAATGCCTGCGCTGGGATGCTAGAGGACGGATATCGGGTAGCGTCCGTAGTGGATGAGTATCCGAACCCAGCGAAAGATATTGTTGTAAAAATTACTACAAATGAAATCAATCACCTTTTGGGGACCAACTATGATGATAGGCTAATCATGGGTACCCTAGAGAATGTAGGTTTTACCGTAAAAGAAGATAAGGAAGGCCTAGAAGTACTTGCGCCTAATTGGCGGACTGATATTCATATTAAGGAAGATATTATTGAAGAAGTGGGTAGGTTGCTAGGGTATGACAATATCAACCCGACGTTGCCCCTGCATAGTACTCCAGGGTCGAACAAAATGTGGGAGCTCAAAAAACAGATTCGTGAGGCCTTGTCGCGGTTTGGTGCTAATGAGGTGTTGACTTATAGTTTTGTGAGTGAGAGACTACTTCGTAAAGCAGGACAAAATTCAAAGAATTCATATAAGATTATCAATTCTATTTCACCAGAATTGCAGTATGTGCGACAGTCTATAGTCCCAAGTTTATTAGACAAAGCCTATCTCAATGAAAAATTACCAGTAGATAAATTTGCAATTTTTGAGATGAACAAGGTATACCAGAAAAATCTAGGGATGGATGAAGACGGTGTCCCGCGAGAAAAAATGCAGTTAGGTTTTGTGGTAGCAGAGCGCAAAAACAATGAAACTGCGTATTATAAAGCAAAGCTTTATGTGGCAGAGTTATTAAAGGAATTAAATATCGCACCGGAATTCGTACCGCTAAAGAATATTGACACGATGAGCTGTTCGTTTGAGCCTAAGCGCACAGCCGAGGTATGGGTAGACGATGAGCGTGTCGGTGTGGTGGGTGAATTCAAAAATTCTGTCAAACATGAGTTTAAACTGGCAGATTATCTTGCTGGGTTTGAGCTGGATTTGGATTTAATATCGAAGCATGCTTCGCAGAAAAGAGAAATAAAATTTGGCAGCAAGAAAAAAGAAGATGTAACAATTACGACAGATAAAACATACGATGAGGTTTTGAAGGAACTTAAAGAGAAATATCCGGATGCCGTGATTACGCCGGGTGTGATTTATCAAGCAAATGGACAAAAAACAAGAAATATTACTTTTCACATAGAACTTATGTTATAATGAAAATATGATACTTTTAGATTCGGTGACGAAGCAATATCCTGGTGACACCGAGCCGGCGCTTGATAATGTTTCTTTGCATATTGAGCCAAACGAGTTTGTGTTTTTGGTGGGTAAATCTGGCGCAGGTAAGTCTACTCTGATGAAAATGATCACTAAAGAAGAGAGTCCGGATTCTGGCAAGATTATTATTGGCGGTATTGATCTAGATTATGTAAAAAAACGTCACATTCCTGGCTACCGGCGGAGACTTGGTGTAGTCTTTCAAGATTTTAAGTTATTGCCACGGCGGACGGTATACGAAAATGTGGCTTTTGCGCTGGAAATTGCTGGAATGCGCGGTAAGGACATCCGTCGCACGGTACCAAAGGTGTTGGAACTGGTAGATCTTGCTGATCAGGCAAAGAAATTTCCGCATCAATTGTCTGGTGGCCAGCAGCAGAGAGTGTCAATAGCGCGTAGCGTGGCTAGGCAACCAAAGATTTTAATTGCAGATGAGCCTACGGCTAATCTCGATAAATTAACTACGGAAGAAATTATTCAACTGCTGAAAAAGATTAATGATTTTGGCACCACGATTTTGGTGACTACACACAATGAAAATGTGGTAAATACTTTGCAAAAGCGCGTGGTGACGTTGAAGCATGGCAAAATTGTGGACGACCAGAAGACCGGTGGCATATATAAACTTGACGAGGCGCCTGCGCCAAAGCGTCCAGCTAGGGTGGTACAGACTCCTGGACACGCTTTGAGGCCAAAAAGAAGAGTAATTTAGGATATATTGAATAATGGTGGAAAAAACTAGCAAAACTGAGAAAGAAAAAAAGTTAAAGAGAATCTCGAAGAAGAGCTTGAAGACGATGCAAAAAAATCGTAGTCGGCATCTAATACGTGAGAAGGCTAGGGTAGTAAAATATGGCACTAAGGGGTTTGGGCGCAACATCTGGCTATCTAGTGCGGCTACTGTGGTGATGGCAATTACTCTTATTATTTTGTTTGTGACAGTGGTGGCGAGTGTAATTTTGACTAATACCGCTGAGATGATGAAGGATAAGATTGATATTACTATTTACTTCAAGCCGAATACTTCTAGAGAGGTGCTGTCTGACTTGGAGGATAGGATTCGTGAGGACTCCAATATAAAAACAGTTGAGACATCTACTTCAGAAGAAGAATACGAGAAATTCTTGGCGGATAACGAGTCTAGCGATGATATTCTGGATATTTTGGATGACGAAATGGCGGAGACGATGATTGGCAAGATGCAATCTACAATGCGAATTAAAGTGTATAATGTGGATAATCTTGACAGTATTAGGGATATTGTGGAAAACGACGAGCTGTTTAGGGCGAATACGGACAAAAATATGGCACCTACCTATGATGTGAATCGGGCAGAAATCAATACGATTACTTCGTGGGCGCGAATTGCCCGGACGGGTGGCGTAATACTGGCTGCTGTATTCTTGGTGATTTCGGTTTTGATCATCTTTTCTACGATTCGAATGGCTATATTTTCCCGTCGCGAGGAGATTTATATGATGAAGTTGGTAGGGGCAGACAAAGGCTTTATTCGTGGGCCGTTTTTGGTCGAGGCAGAGATTTGCGGGATTATCGCTGGAGTGATTGCTGGCACCGTATCTTACTTTGGCTTTAAATTTATGGCGCCGAGATTGTCGGCATACGGGATCGACATTTCGCAAATTAGTAACGTGCTAGATTCTAGCCAGCTGGTGTTAGTATTCTTGGTGTTCATCTTGGTGGGAGTGCTAATTGGTAGGATTTCTGCGCGGCTTGCTGTTCATAAATATTTGAACGCATAAGACAAGGCATCGTAATTTGATTATTTTCTTGCGTATATGCTATAATTGTAATTATGGTAATACTTAAAAATAAAAATAGAATATTTATTATGGCAGCCATTTTGCTGCTGGGCGTACCATTTATTAATTTGACTTTAAATAGTGTGAATACCAGTGGGCTTTCTAGGGCTTGTCAGAATTCGCCTGAATGTGTGGCGGCTGCGGCTAAGGAACAGGAGGCTAACAAAAAAGCTGCTGCTGCGGCTAGCTCTGCAAATGCTTATCAGATTAAGGTAAACGAATCTACGGCGCAGATCGCTTCGAAGGAGGCGGAAATTGCAGAGACTCAGGCCGATATTGATGAGCTTAAAGGGCAAATTGAGGAGGCACAAGCCAGAATTGTGGCAGGACGTGATGCCTTGGCAGAGCTTCTGGTGAATATGCACTTTGAATCTGATGCTGAGCCAATCAGAGTACTAGCTGGTGCTAGCTCAATTTCTGATCTTGCTGAGAAGGCTGCGCGTGAAGATGTGGCTCGCGAGCAGATAAATGCTCAGGCTAACAAGATAAAAGAGGCAAAAAAAGAGCTGGAGGACAGCAAGGCTCAGGTAGAAGAACGACTAGCACAGCAACAGCAGGCTAGAGAAGAATTGATGACAAAGCGCAAGGAGCGCGAAGACTTGGTCGCTAAATACAAAGATGATGCTGATGCATATGAGGCGGTAGCTGCGGCTGCGCGTGAGGAAAAACAGGCAGCGGAGCGTGCTTGGCAAGAGACGCATCAGGATAGTCTGGGCGGATTGGCCTATTACTCCGGGGATAATACTTATCCGTGGCAGGGTGATTGTCCTGGCAAGCAGGATTATTATATGACATATATTGGCGGCTATGCTGTAGGCGGATACGTTTGTGAATGCGTAAGCTATACTGGTTGGAAGGCATATGAAAATTATGGCTTGTACCTAGCCTGGGGTAATGCCTATTCTTGGGATGATTATGCTCGCAGTGCTGGGTACCGTGTGGATAATAGTCCTGCGCCAGGTACTGTGGGGCAGGTGGATGGCTATCCTTATGGGCATGTGTTCTGGGTGGAGAGCGTAAACGGTGATGGATCTATCAATGTAACCGAGTATAACAATGCAGAGGCTACGAGGCTATATTCTGGGAATTTCCATTATGGTGATTTTGGGGCGCGTACTATTCCTGCTGGTGAGGTGCCGGCCTATAATTATATTCATTTTAAATAAGATTCAAAAAATTCTTGTGATATAATGAGGTAATGGATAATAAAAAAGAGTGGAAAGAGAAAAAAGTAAGCCTAGGTAACGCTATTATTATTGGAGCGGTGCTGGCGGTGTTTGGGGGGGTGGTTGGAGCTAATTGGAGCCATTGGTTTGGTGGTATTGGGCCATATCTCGGGTTTAATTCCAATTATACTTCTGTAGATTGGTCACAATTAGATGAGGTTTATAATAAGCTAGCGAACACTTATAATGGAGAGATTTCACTCAGTGAGGCCGTGGAGGGAGCCAAAAAGGGATTAACTGAGTCACTGGGCGATGCATATACAGTGTATATGGATGCCGAGGAGAGCTCAGAGTTTTACGATGAGCTGCACGGTAATGTGGGGAGTGGTATTGGCGTAGAGATGGGGCTAAGAGACGGATATGTGAGGGTGCTTAGGACTTTGCCTGATAATCCGGCTAGAAAGGCCGGGATATTGGCTGGTGATATCCTTTATAAAGTAAACGGTGAAGAAGTTTATGATTTGTCTACAGATGAAATTGCTAAGAAGGTCCGTGGGGAGGCTGGTTCTGAGGTGACCGTAACAGTGGTTCGCGATGGCGAAGAAAAGTCTTTCACAATGAAACGGGAGACTATTAATAATGTGTCTGCGTATGTGGAATACGACGGCTCAACGGCTATTATCACAGTGACACGATTCGACGACGACACTGGTACTATGGTGCAAGGCTTTGCTAAGGATTTTAAAGACAAGGGCGTAAAGAAAGTAATTTTGGACCTCCGGGGTAATGGGGGTGGGTATGTTTCGGCGGCACAGGATTTGCTGAGCCTCTGGATTGACGGTGACAAAATATTGATTCAAAAATCGAAACATCTTGGTGATTCTACGATGAATTCTAATTCCGGTAAGGCTGTACTTGCTGATACCGAGACCGTCGTCCTAGTGAATGGCTCTACCGCTTCGGCTTCCGAGATTACAGCTGGTGCTTTACAAGATTATGGCAAGGCCAAAATTGTGGGCGAAAAGACTTATGGTAAGGGTGTGGTGCAAAATGTGTATGATCTTTCGGGTGGTGCAGTACTAAAGGTCACTACCGCAGAGTGGTACACACCTAATGATCGTTCTATCAATGGGGAGGGAATTACGCCAGATATTGAGGTAGAGCGGACTTATGAAGACATCAATACGATGAAAGATCCGCAGATGGATAAAGCAAAGAGTTTATAAGGCCAATTTATAGCATAAATACCCTTCTGGGGACACACTCAAGGCCGTTCGGCCGAGCTTACGGTCCCCAGAAGGGTATTTTATGCTATAATTGAGCCATGAAAATTGTCATATCCACGGCAGTGTATTATCCGCAAGTCAATGGTGTGGCAGTGTTTTCGCATAATCTCGCAGTGGGGTTGGCGCGACGTGGGCACGATGTGGTGGTAATTACCCCCAGCCAGACGGGGAAAAATTATTCGAGGATTACGGAAGGCGTAAAAGTGCATTATTTACGGTCGGTGGACGTGAAGGTGTATCCGGATCAGATCAATACCGTGCCTCAAAAAAAGAAACTGGCTGGCAAGGAATTACCGCACTTGTTTTATAAAAAAGGCTTACGAGTGTCTGTGTTTCCGCAGCTGGAAATAAAGAGGGTGCTAGATGCTTTTAATCCTGATATAGTGCATGTACAGGTGTCGGATCCGATTGGGTTATCCGTGGTGTCATATGCCAGGCGGCATAATGTTCCTGTGGTGACGACAGAGCACAACCAGCCAGAAGTCTTGACAGATTCCTTAAAGATGCCACGCGTGTTGAAAAAATCTACAAATTATTTACTATCTGCTTATTTTCGAAATCGGCAAAGTAAAAGTGACTTTGTGACTATGCCAACAGAGCTTGCAATACGGAATTTGTTGAAAAAACAGGAATTGGGCGTACCTATTGCGGCGGTGTCAAATGGGGTAGATTTGACTCATTTCAAACCTGGCAAAGCTCCGAAGGAGATATATGAAAAATATGGTTTACCGATGGGGCGTGCTATCGCATTATATGTAGGGCGAGTAGATCCAGAAAAAAATGTAGGGTTGGCGCTAAAAGCGTTCAAGAAAGCACGAGATAAATTAGCGACAGAGGGAATAGGGCCATTATTTGTAGTGGTGGGCGATGGCGTGGATAAAGCCAGACTAAAGAAACTAGTGCAAAAGCTAGAGATTCAAGGGTCGGTAAAGTTTCTTGGTAAAATCTTACCACCAGATTTGTATGAGATATACAAAGTAGGTTCCGTGTTTATTACGGCAAGTGAGATTGAAACTCAAGGAATAGTATTGATAGAGGCAGCGGCTTCGGGATTGCCATTGGTGGCGGTGGATAGGGGGGCGGTGTCGGAAATATGCGTGAATGGCGAGAACGGGTTCCTCTGTCCGGCGGGGGATGTGACGGCAATTTCTTGCGCGCTTGAAAAAATTTTATCGGATGGGAAATTGCGCGAGAGGTTTTCTCAGGCTTCTGTTGGGTTGGCTAGTATGCATGATTTCGAGCGAACGTTGGATAAGTTTATTAATATCTATACCAAGGTGATTGCTGATAAGAAATAATTCGGCAAAAATTGCTACCGTTTTACAGTATGCTGTGATATACTAGTTATGGTTATTGATTAAAAATTAAAGAATAAATATTTAGAAGGGGCGCTATTCCATGAGCGGACGTCGTCTTTGTCAAGGCAGTAATGAAAGGTTTAGGTATGCGGAGAGTATTTTCTCGATAGCGCTGCTTAGTATTACGGCGGTTTCTGGAGTATTACTTGCTTCTTCTAGTGTTTTTGCTGATGATAATACTAGCGCAGTAGATGAAACACAAATTACCGTTCCAGCCTCTTGTAGCATGTCTGGTACTGGACAGACCTCTCATACTGCTAATATCAATAACGGTGTTTATATTCCCGATATTGGTACTACGACTATATCAGTTTTTTGTAATGACGCAGAAGGATTTGCCATCTATGCTGCTGGGTATACCGGTGATGAAGTAGGTGGGACTAATAGCAATAAACTAGTAGGGACCACTGCTAGTGATAATGCCGTGATAGAATCCGGATTAGCTACATCTACAGGAAATCCAGATGTGTCTAATTGGGCTATGAAACTCACGATGACTCAGGATTCTGGAGACACTATTGCTAATGCCTTTACTATCGATTCTGCTCCAAATGTAGCCTTACCTAGTGAAGCGGATCCGAGTGCAGCTCAGGCGCTATTTTCAGAATACCACGTAGTCCCAAATGAATACGTTAAAGTTGCTCATAAGAACTCTATGACTGATATGACGGCAAATACTGGTGGAGTGAAGCTCACTTCTACTTACGCTGCCTACATTTCTAAGACTCAAGTGGCTGATACATATAGCGGGAAGGTGATATATACTCTGGTGCATCCAGCTTCAGCTGCTGCGCCAGAAGTGCCATATATACCTAAGCCAGTCCAGCCAACCGCTGGGTATATTTCCTATAATCCTAACTTTAAGGATCTAGCTGACTCTATGGGAGACCAAAGTGTGGCGTCTAATGCTGCATCTGCGGACCTTTGGGCGTCTAACTTTATTAATCCTACAGGTTATGGCTTTGCTGGTTGGAACACCGAACCAGACTATAGTGGTACCAGCTATGGCCCTAATGAAACGATTAGTGATGCTACTGTCATCTCCAACATTAAATCTACTGGCTTATCGCTCTATGCCATTTGGGTACCAAGCAATGGTAATAGTCTCCAAGGTTGGACTGGCTGCTCTGCACTAACTAAAGCCAATGAAGCCACGGACATCTTGTCACAGAGCATTACCGCCCTCACAGACCAAAGAGACAACCAGACCTATGCAGTAGCTAAGCTCGCGGATGGTAACTGTTGGATGATTGAGAACTTAAGGCTAGATAATCAATATACTACCAGCGCCGCAGATATCGCTAAGGCCCAAGGCTACAACTCTCGCTTTATTGGCCTAGCTGATCCAGAAACTGCCAATTTCACCAGTTCCACCGCCGCTAATTCCCTCTATTCCACAGACGGATCTACCACGGCTCCTGCCATCACTGGCAATAACAAAGCTTACCGCTTCCCCCGCTACAACAACCAAAACACTGCTGCTCTCGCTACCAATATGACTGCTTGGGATAACTCTGCCAACACCTACTCTGTGGGCAACTGGTACACTTGGTCCGCTGCCATTGCAGACACTAGTAACTATACCACTAGTAGCCAAACCATCGCAAGCACTAGTATTTGCCCTACTGGTTGGAGATTACCTATAGGTGCTCAATCTACAGCAAGTAAAAGCTTTGGGGCTCTTAGTGTAGCATTGGGTGGTCCAGAAGAAGGTGCAACCGCAGATTCATCTTCTTCTCCAACAGGAACAGTAATGTCTGGCGTCTTTAGGAGTTATCCTAATAACTTCCTCTACTCCGGCCTCTTCACTGGCTCGTCGCCGGGCAATAGAAGTGGCACCGGCCACTATAGGTCATCTACTTCGAACAGCGGCAGCCGTAGCTACGGTCTAAGTCTGGATAGATCCAGCGTAAATCCAGGTACGGGTACTGGTCTTAAGTACTACGGCTCGAGTATTAGGTGCCTCACCCAGTAGTCTTTACCGTTAGGAGAATGAATAGCCCTAGGTAATTTCCGTTACCTCTCCAAGGAGCCGTTAAGTTCGCGAAACTTTATAAAGAAGATCTGCGAAACATGAGGAGCGTAAGCGACGAATAGTGGACAAGTTTCTTATGTGAGACTTTGCCCACAATCCTTGATCTGCTACTGGCGAAACAGTAGAGATAGATTGGGGAATACCGTATAGAGTTTGGACCAGGGGGCCCTCTTACTGATTATCGTCGATCTATGATCTCGGCAGTATCAACAATCGCCTCTGCAATAAATGCTTCGAGCGGATCGGTCAATTCGCGCATTTGGGTAAGTTCTAGATATTTGTAGTAGGCGAAGTGCTTTTCTTTTTGTAGGATTGGTGGGGCGAGGCCAAGTTTTAGTGCTAAAATAAAGAGTAGTAAGCGACCAGTGCGGCCGTTGCCATCTGGGAAGGGATGGATTCTCTCGAACTCGGCGTGAGAACTAGCGAGAAGACCGATTTTGTCTGTGGTTTCTTCGTTGGCTTTGTTGCACCAATTCTCGATAAGCTCAGGAATTTTGATGAAGTTTGCCAGTGGGACATGAGCCCCACGGATGCGAACAGAATGATTGCGAAAGTAGCCGGCATCTGAAATAATGCCATTCATCATGCGAAGATGGGTGGCTTTGATGAGTTCTGGTGTAATTATGGAATCTTTGCCGCCAGCAACCAACTCGTCTAGAAGAAAATAGAGTGCAACTTGATGATTTATGGCCTCGCGTTGCTCGACGGTGGTGCGGTTACGAAGGGTCTGATTATCAAAAATCACGGCGGAGACGTCTTTTTCGGTCATGGTGCTGCCCTCGGTGGCGTTGTTGTGATAGGTGAGGGAAGTGGTAATTCTCTCTAGGATGTCCTTGTTTTCTATCAGCTTTTTGGCAGTGTATTTTTTACTGACGGCCTTTTGCTTGATATTATGTAGGTATTCTTGATCTATGGAGTCGGCACCCATGACATCGGTAAAGATAAGGTCGATCTTGGCTTTGGCGGAATCACGGGGCTCGGATTTCTGATTGGCCCAACTGTTGAGAGTGACAAAAGAAGTATCGAGCCTAGAAGCGAGTTGCTCCTGACTCCAGCCAGTGGCGGCTAGAATTTGTTTGATTTTCTGACCATAATTATCCATAAGAAGATTATAGCAAACTTTATAAAGTTTGTCAAAGTTTATAAAGTTTAATAACGGTTTGTGGGGCTGGAGTAAGGTATTATAATCCATCGCTATTAGATGTGATATAATATATTTTATGGATAGATACGAGCCTTTAAAGATTGAAGCTAAATGGCAAGCAAAATGGGAAAAGGAAAAACCTTTTCGAGCTGAGGAGAAGGACGGCGCGCCCAAGATGTATATTGCAGAGATGTTTCCGTACCCTTCGGGGGCAGGGCTCCATGTGGGGCATGTGAGAAATTTTACGATTGTAGACGTATTGACGCGGTTTTATACTCAGCAGCGGCTAAACGTGATGCGCCCTTTTGGCTATGATACTTTTGGACTTCCGGCGGAGAATTATGCAATCAAGACCGGCATTCCGCCTCAGGAGGTCACCAAGACCAATATTGATAACTTCCGCAAGCAAGCAAAGCGCCTAGGGTATGCGATTGACTGGGATAGAGAGGTAAATACTTCGGACCCAGAATATTATAGATGGACGCAGTGGTGTTTTTTGCAGCTTTATAAGAAGGGCTTGGCTTATCAAAAAGAATCGTATCAATGGTGGTGCCCAGTGGACCAGACGGTGCTGGCCAACGAGCAGGTAGAGAACGGCAAATGTTGGCGCTGCGGTCACGAAGTGGAAAAGAAAAAGATGAAGCAGTGGTTTTTCAAAATCACTGAGTATGCAGATGAGCTATTATCAGAGATTGATACGCTGGATTGGCCGGACAAAATTAAAACCATGCAGAAAAATTGGATCGGGAAGAGCGTGGGGGCGGAGATTGAATTTGGTCTTGCCCGAGAAGATGAGCGAAGCTCCTTTGAGGACCGTAAGCTTGGCCGAACGGCCTTGAGTGTGTCCGAAAAGGATGCTTCGTCATCTTCTCGTCGCATCACAGTGTTCACCACCCGGCCCGATACAATTTACGGTGCGACGTTTTTGGTACTGGCGCCAGAATACCCGGGCCTTGATTATATTGTAAGCGACGATGCTCGGGATGCTGTAGAGAAGTATAAGGCTGATGCTTTGAAGAAGTCAGAGATTGAGAGGCAAGAGAATAAAGAGAAAACAGGGGTATTTACTGGGAGTTATGCGATTAATCCGGCTACGAAAGAAAAAATCCCTATTTGGGTGGCGGATTACGTGTTGGCCGGGTACGGCACGGGCGCGATTATGGCAGTGCCAGCGATGGATGAGCGTGACTGTGAATTTGCCGAGAAGTTTGATTTGCCGATTGTAGAGACTGAGCTCTGCGATTTTGGGCAATTTGGTACACCAAAGACTACTTATCGGATGCGCGACTGGCTAATTTCTCGCCAGCGGTATTGGGGCTGTCCGATCCCGATTGCTTATGACAAGGAAGGTAATGCTCATCCGATTCCAGAAGACCAGTTGCCCGTGATGCTACCTGAAATTGAAGATTACAAGCCTGACGCTTCGGGACGGTCGGCGCTAGCCAAGGCTAAGGATTGGCTGAAGGTCGAGATTCCAATCAAGGATCCCAAGACTGGCAAGACTCATATGGAGGAGATGACTCGCGAGACGGATACGCTGGATGGCTACGCTTGCTCGAGCTGGTATCTATGGCGGTATGTGTCGCCGCATGATGCTGAGCACGCCTGGGATCCAGAAGCGATTAAATACTGGGCTCCGACGGATGTCTATGTAGGGGCAGACCATGCTGTGGCGCATCTGCTTTATGTGCGGTTTTGGTGTAAATTCTTTGCAGATCTAGGTTATTTACCTTTTCGTGAGCCGATAAAGAAATTGATTTATCATGGCTATATCAACGCGCCGGATGGCAAAAAGATGAGCAAGTCCAAGGGCAACGTGATTGATCCGCTAGATGTGATAAACGACGGCTATGGTGCAGATACCTTGCGTACGTATGAAATGTTTATCGGGCCGGTAGAGCTGGATGCGGCGTGGGATCCGCGGTCGGTAGGTGGGGTTTATAGATTCCTTAATCGCTGCTATAATTTATGTTTCGAGGCGAATGCTAATGTTTCATCGAGGAGCATTCGCGACGACGGGAGCGAACGGAGCGAGGAGCCCCGTAACGACGGGCGCGACGAAGCGTTCCGAGATGAAAACATTAGTATTCGTCATCGCACTATCAAGAAAGTCACTGAGGATATTTATAAGTGCCAGTTTAATACTGCGGTAGCGGCGTTGATGGAATATGTGAATGAGCTGTACCGCGTAGGGGCGAGTGAGGAAGATCTGGTGGTGCTGGCGAAGCTTTTGAAGCCATTTGCTCCGCATCTAGCGTCTGAAATGCTAGAGCGCTTAGGTGCGGATGATGAGTGGCCGCAGTGGGATGAGAAATATTTAGTGTCCGATACGGCGGAGGTAGTGGTGCAAGTGAATGGTAAATTGCGTGCGAAGCTTGTAGTAGATACTGCCGATTTGGATGACGAGGAGAAAATTGTGGGGCTGGCTCTTGCGGACAAAAAGATACAAAAGTATACCGCTGACGGCGTCAAGAAGACTATCTTTGTGAAAAAGGCTAAGCTCGTCAATATAGTAGTATGAAATTAATATTAGTGCTTGATAATATTCGGTCTTGCTATAATGTGGGGGCAATTCTCCGGACTGCAGAGGGGTTTGGCGTGGAAAAGGTGATACTTTCTGGCTATACGCCGAGGGTACACGACGAGAATTTGCTGCCTCATATCCGCGATAAGCTAGACCGCGAGATTCACAAGACTGCACTAGGCGCTGAGGATATGGTGGAGATTTATTCGTCTGGTGATATATTAAAGGAGTTGTCGGAGTGGAAATCTCAGGGGTGGCAAATTGTGGGGCTTGAGAATAATATTCAAGATAAGCGATTGATGCGTCTAAATGATCCTAAGCTTCGAGAGGTTTTGCAAGAGAAAGTGATTTTGATTCTGGGCGAAGAAGTGGAGGGAATAGCGCAGCCGCTTTATGATTTGATTGATTTGTTTGTGGAGATTCCGATGGAGGGGCAGAAAGAATCTTTTAATGTGTCCGTGGCGGCAGGCATTGCGATGTATGGTATAATGAGCCTATGATAAAAGTATATACTACACCGACTTGTGCGTATTGTCACGCCCTGATGGATTGGCTAGAGGGGATGGGGGTGGAATATATTGAAATGGACGCGACGAAGGAGGCGGATATCAAGACTGTGCCTGTGACGGAGATTGAGGGCGAGAGGATTGTGGGTTTTGATCGCCCAGCCATCAAGCGGGCATTAAAGAAGCTTGAGCGATAATCTTTTGAGCGTAACTTAAGCTCAGCGCGGTTGCACGAATTTGGAGTTTGTGGTAGAATAGAGGAAATTATTTATTAAATTTAAGGAGTAAAATGCCTGAACCTAAGAAACAGAGTAGTCCTCGCAAGACTGGGCTACGCAGGAGTCACCTCAGGCTCAAGCTGGCTAGGAGTGTCAACAAGATTTCTCCGGTCAAAGCTTTTGAGACTAAGAAAAAGACCCCTAATTTAAAAGTTAAAACTAACAAATAATAAGAGAAGTATTTAAAATATGGCAAGTAATCGACATTTAGGTAGAGTAATTGTATTGCAAAGTCTATACGAGTACGAGCTGCGTACGCAGGCTAATGATCCTGAAGTCGATCTGGATATTGTGGTGGCGAAGAACATCGAGCCGTACGAAAAAGCGCTTGGGGATACAGAATTTGTCTACAATTTGGCACGGAACGTGGTAGAGAATTTTGAAACTCTAGATAAAGTCTTGACCCCGTTGGCGCCAGAGTGGCCCATTTCTACGATCGCCGCAATAGACAGGAACGTACTAAGGATGGGGCTATATGAACTTTCGGAGTGCAGGGAGACTATTCCGCCGAAAGTAGCTATTAACGAAGCTGTAGAGCTGGCTAAAGAATTTGGTTCAGAGAATTCATCGAAATTTGTGAACGGGGTTCTCGGCACGGCCTATAAGCAGTTAGGAATTAACGAATCGCAAAATCATGGAGCAGAAAAAAAGCAAGGCAAGCCAGCGGACGGCGCCAAAGATAGTAGCGACCAAAAATAGTGAGCCATTATCAAAGCGTCAGCTAAAAGTACCAGAGGCGATGCCTTCGGAACGAATAAAAGAATCGGCTTTTGATAAGCTAAGATCTGCTGTTTTTCGTCGTAAAGTGGCAATTCAGGAGATTGTGCGTGAGCCGACCTCTGGGGGTGTGGTTTTTCGTTTTACGAAGGACAAAAAAGACATAGAAATCCTGCTGATACAGGATTCGAAGGGGCGGTGGACTATCCCGAAAGGACATATCGAGCCTGGGGAGACTGCAAAAATGACCGCCAGACGTGAAATCGAGGAGGAGACAGGGTTAAAGAATGTATCTGTGCTGACTTGGCTTGGTAAAATTCATTTTAAATATCGTCGAATGGATAAGTTAGTACTAATGACTACACAGATTTATCTGGTTCAGTCTCTAGATGATCACGAGACCCCTACTCCTGAAAAATGGATGAAGGGTATTGCGTGGTTTCCGTTTACTGAGGCTCTCGATTTGGTTGAATACGACGACATTGAGAAACTAATGCTAATTGCAAAAAAGAAAATTAGAGCAGGAGATTTTTAATGGATAAAACAAAATATCAGGATTTTGCAAAAGAAAAATTAGGCTTCGAGTTTCATGACATTGATTTGCTGGTGACTGCCTTGACTCATCGTAGCTATGTGAATGAGCATCGGGCTACGGTTCACGAGCACAACGAGCGCTTGGAGTATTTGGGTGATGCAGTGCTTGAGCTGGTGTCTTCGGATTTTCTTTTTCGTAATTACGATTATCCTGAGGGTGTAATGACGGCGCTTCGGGCGGCTTTGGTCCGGACCGAGTCTATCGGTGGTGCCGGTAAGGAGCTTGGCTACGAGCCGTTGGTGAGGATGTCAAAGGGTGAGCAGCGGGGGTCGGCTAGGGCGCATGATTCGATTTTGGCGGATTGTTTTGAGGCGGTGATCGGTGCGATTTATTTGGATCAGGGATATGATGCGGCAAAGGATTTTATCGCTAAACATATTTTGGTAAAAATAGATTCTATTTTGGAAGAGGGGAGCTGGCATGATCCGAAGTCTTATATGCAAGAGTTGGCACAGCGAACTGACGGAATCACGCCTGTCTATAAGACTTTGAAGGAAGAGGGGCCAGATCATGATAAAGTTTTTACTGTGGGCGTGTATGTGGGCAAGAATTTGAAAGGTACTGGGGTGGGCCATTCTAAGCAGGAGGCTCAGACTGCGGCGGCCCGTGAGGGTGTAAAAAAATATCGTGCTGAGAGCCAAGCCAAGAAATAGCTCACTTTGTTTTAGTTGACTTTTTTGGAGATGTGTTGTATAATAGTATCAGCACATTAATAGCATCGACCCTGAGAGGGGGTGGGCTAAATGCCCGAGACTGGTTCGTTTTTTGATATTGACCCCGAAAATTGGAAGGAATATGTTGATCTATCCGAGGAGTCTGACTCTATAATTCAGAGCGGGGTGAATACTCCGACGAAAAAAACCAGAAAACAGCCCGTAGTGGCTGATCCGGACGCCGACTTCCGGCCTTATTGGCAGGTGCAACTCGAGCTCGTGAATGCCTGGGCGGACTATCAAAAGGTTAAACACCTCTTGATAAATGCTTCGTATGACGAGACCCGACACGTGGTTGCTCCGGTGGTCAAAAAATACTGGAACAACAACAAGGTGTTAAAGCGGCGTGTAGACGAGCGTTCGGCTGAGGTGGATATGGCCATTCAGAAGGCTAATCTGGTTTCTGGCCGATTCGGTATTGAACCGATTAGTCGTGATTGGCTTTATCGTAATCTCGAGGAAGCTAGCGATTACTCTAGTTATCGTGGCAAGATTAAGCGCCGTTTGGCGCGTAACAAGCCAGCGAAATCTCTCAAGGCGTTGTAGGTTTTAGGGGCTCACATTGTGGGCCCCCTTTCCATATTCTTGATTTTGTGATATAATGGCGAAAGTTATTAATTTAAAGGAGAAAATATGCTAGCGATTCGCATGCAACGTAAAGGCCGGGCGCATTATCCTACGTACCGGATAGTCGTCCAAGAATCACAGCGTCATCCGCTTTCGGGGCGCGTAGTGGCTGAGGTCGGCAATTACAATCCCGCTACCAAGGCTTTGACTTTGGATAAGGAAGCGGTAGAAAAATATTTATCTAATGGTACTCAGCCTTCTAGCCGGGTTGCCTTCATCTTGAAGAAAAATGGTGTAAAATTACCAAAGTGGTATAAAGAGCGTGCACCTAAGCAGGCCGTGGCAAAACACGCAGACAAGCTGCGCAAAAACCAGCCAAAAGAAGAAGCTCCTTCTGACGAGGCCGATGAGACTGCTGCCGAGGCTACTGCCGATACTGCTACTGAGGCATAGAAGTTGGTTTTCTGCCAATAAAATAGCTTAAATAGCTCCTGCTTTGGAGCTATTTTTGTGTTATAATAAGTACAGATTAACAGTAAAAGGAGAAAAGTATGGCTACTATCGACCAGCAATTCGTAGAATATATCGTTAAAACTTTAGTCAACAATCCTGACAAGGTAGCAGTAGAGCGGTCCATTGATGAAAAAGGTGTTTTATTGTCTTTGACCGTCGATCCAGAGGATGTAGGGCGCGTGATTGGCAAGCGCGGAGTGACTGCGCAGGCTATTCGTGTTCTCTTGCGTGCACTCGGTACCAAGCAGGATGCCCGCTATAATTTAAAAATTATTAACACCGACGAGGAGGGTACATCTTCTGAAAAACGCGACGTAAAAGATGAGCCAGTCAGCGAGGATGTGATGGATGAAACAGAGACTGAGGAGGCCTCAGACGACACTGAGGAAGCTGGGGATAAGGAGACTTCTGAGTTAGCAGAAAAAACTAGGGCGGAGCTGGCTGACCTCGACGATCTCGACATCTAATTTCTTGCAAAAATCCGCTATCTCGGCAATTTTTCCTCGTTCGCTCGTCCAATAGACGCGCTTCGCTCGGAGAAAATACCAATCTAGCGGATTTTTGCTAAGAAATTGGCTTTTAAAGTCCGCTCTTGGCACCAAAAAATCCCTCAACGAGGGGATTTTTTAGACATAGATAAAACTCTCAACTTAGATTTTGTGTTAAGCCGACTCGCAGTTAGTTAGCTTATGCTTTATTATACATGCTCAAAAATAAAAATCAAGAGTTTTTTTAAATTTTTGCCTAGGCCACACAAATCACGCATCTCAGAAGCTTCGCGATGTGATAAATCGGAGATTCTATCACATCGCTCCGCCCCTTCGGCGGCAAAATCATAAATGATTTTGCCTTTATGTTCTTCGATGCCGTGATTAGTGTGGTTTGGTAAAATATTATAAACCCTTGATTTTATTATGAAAATAGATTAGAATAGTATGAAGAAGTAGTGTGCCCTGTTTTTGTGTATCTCTAGAATTGGCGAGGCTAGAGGGGGAGCGGGGCAGTAGTCTTCAGCGCTAGAGATTAATAACACTAAAGAAAAAGAGGTAGAATGGCTACAAAACCAAGCACGAGTGAAAGAGTATTTTTCACTGAAGGCGACAAAGCCTTGCCGATTCCAGATTTGACGGCACATCAAAAGGAATCTTGGGCAGACTTCGTCGAAAACGGGCTAAGGGAAGTTTTTGCTGAGTTAAATCCTATTGACGATTACACTGGGCAAAAGCTATCACTTCGCTTTAAAGATTATTATTTTAAAGACCCAAAGGAAACAGAGCAAGAGGCCAAGTACAACCTTGCGACTTACGAGGCTCCGCTTCACGTGCTCGTGGAGCTCGAAAATAAAACTACTGGCAAAAAACAAGAACAGGATATTTATTTTGGCGATTACCCATGGATGACGGATCGCGCTACGTTTATTATTAATGGGACGGAGCGTGTAATCGTATCGCAGCTGATTCGGTCTGCTGGCGTATTCTTTAACGCTGAGACAATTGGTTTGCGTAGGTATTATGGAGCAAAAGTAATTCCGGGGCGTGGGGCATGGCTTGAGTTTGAGACAGCTGCGAGTGGTGCAATGTATGTTAAAATTGACCGACGTCGCAAAATTCCTGTTACTACATTTTTGAGGGCTCTAGGCCTTTCGCAGTCTGCAATCAAGGAAAAGTTTGCTGATGTTGACACTGGAGAAAAGAAATACATTGAAGCTACCCTCGAGAAAGATACGACTTCTACTCAAGGCGAGGCTCTGCTTGAGGTATACCGTAGGATTCGCCCGGGCGATCTTGCTACGGTGGAGAATGCGCGTTCGATGATTGAACGAATGTTCTTTGATCCGAAGCGTTATGACTACTCGAATGTGGGTAGGTTTAAGATTAATCGCCGGCTTGGTTTTGATACTCCGAACGAGCCTGCGTTTAGAACCTTGCAGATGGATGACGTGATTGCTATCGTGGCAGAAATCATTCGCCTGAACAACACTCAGGAGGCGCCGGATGATATCGATTCTCTTAGCAACCGCCGTGTAAAGCTAGTGGGCGAGCTGGTTCAAAGACAATTTCGTTTGGGTATGCTGAGATTGCAGCGCAATATCCTAGACAGGATGTCGATGGCAAATCTTGACGAAGTCACCCCATCTCAGCTCTTGAATTCGCGTCCGGTGGTTGCAGCGGTGAAAGAATTCTTTGCTACCTCACAGCTTTCACAGCTAATGGATGAAGTAAACCCATTTTCCGAATTGGCACACAAGAGGCGTTTGTCTAGCATGGGCCCTGGTGGTCTTACGCGTGAGCGAGCTGGATTCGATGTGCGTGATGCTCACCCGACGCACTATGGTCGTATCTGTACCGTAGAAACACCGGAAGGTGGTAACGTGGGGCTGGTGCTGAACTTCGCGACTTATGCCAAGATCAATAAATATGGTTTTATTGAAGCACCATATTTGGTTGTAAAAGATGGCAAAGTCACCGATGAGGTGGTCTATATGGATGCGGATACCGAAAATGACATGGTAATTGCTGATGCTTCGGTGAAACTTGATAAGGATAAGAAATTTGTCGAAGACTGGGTATCTGCACGTGTGCATGGTACCCCGGCTCAGGTAGAAGCTTCTAGGGTTACTCACATTGATGCAGCGCACAAGGAAATTCTAGGCGTGTCGGCATCGCTAATTCCGTTCGTAGAAAAGAACCGTGTGGACCGTTCTTTGATGGCCTGCGCGATGCAGAAGCAGGCAGTGCCTCTCCTTCGTCAGGATAATCCGATCGTGGGTACCGGTATTGAACATGAAGTTGCTTTGAATACATCTCAGTTGGTTGTGGCCGCTGGAGCTGGCGTAATCAAGAAGGCCGACGGTGATTCGGTAATTGTGACTTATGATAAGGGCGGAGATAAAGAATATAAATTGCACCATTTTGAGAAAACCAACGATGACCGTTGTTATAATCAGCGCACTGTAGTAGCTAGAGGTCAAAAAGTAAAGAAAGGTGATGTTCTAATCGAGGGCGCTTCTATCAATGATGGCGAGCTGGCTCTCGGGCGCGACCTGATTGTAGCTTTTATGCCATGGCGTGGTTACAATATGGACGATGCGATTGTGATTTCGAATCGTTTGGTCGAGGATGATACTTTGACTTCAATAAATATTAAAGATTTTGACGTAGAAGTGCGCGAGACTAAACTAGGTCCAGAGCAAGTAACTCGTGATATCCCAAACGTATCAGAGCATTCACTCAGACATTTAGGTGAAGACGGCATTGTCACCGTAGGTGCCGAAGTGAAGAACGGTGACATCCTAGTAGGCAAGATTACTCCAAAAGGCGAACAAGAGCTTAGCTCAGAGGAGCGTTTGCTTCGCGCGATTTTTGGCGAGAAGGCCAAAGATGTGCGCGATACATCAGTCAGGATGAATGGTTCGTCTACCGGAAAGGTAGTAGATGTACGTGTTTACACTCGCGATCAGGGTCACGAGTTAAAAGCCGGTGTGATTATGCAGATCAAAATCTTTGTTGCTGAGCTTCGTAAGATTGGTGTAGGCGACAAGCTAGCCGGACGACACGGTAACAAAGGTGTGGTTTCGAGGATTTTGCCTGTAGAGGATATGCCGTTTATGGAAGACGGTACGCCAGTTGATGTGATTCTCTCGCCAATGGGTGTACCATCACGTATGAATCTCGGTCAGTTATTTGAGACACATCTCGGTATGGCAGCAAAAGCCCTTGGATATAAGGTAGCAACTCCGTCGTTTAACGGTGTTCCTGACGAGAAAATCAATGAAGAGCTAAAGAAGGCGGGTTTTGCAGAAGATGGTCGTGTACAGCTTTATGATGGGCTTACTGGCGAGCCGTTTAATGAGCGAACTAGTGTGGGCGTAATGCATATCTTGAAGCTTCACCACATGGTGGAAGACAAGATTCACGCGCGTTCGACCGGCCCGTATACTATGGTTACTCAGCAGCCTTTAGGTGGCAAAGCGCAAAATGGTGGTCAAAGGTTCGGAGAAATGGAGGTATGGGCACTCGAGGCTTATGGTGCGGCTACTACCCTCCAAGAGATGCTTACGATTAAATCTGATGATGTTTATGGACGCGCGAAAGCATATGAGTCCATCATTAAGCACGAGCCGATCGAAGGTCCAAAGCTACCAGAAGGCTTCAATGTGCTCGTAAAAGAGCTTCAGGGGTTGGGCCTAAAAGTGGATCTCTTAGACCATGGCGAAGCTGCAGATGCTGGTGATGTAATAGAGAGAACATCAAAAGAGATTGAAAAAGCAAAAGATGATCAATCCATCTATGATCAACATAAGAAAGACACTGAGCCACAAATTTTGGACCTCGATGACGCAGAGGCCGAAGCTATGATGGCGGAAGAAGGCGTAGAAATAAAAGAGGTCGACGAAGCGGATGGTACTGTTGATCTCGGAGAGGAGTTCTAATATGGCGTGGATGGACAATTTTATCAGCGCTTCTGACTTCGATTCAATTCGTCTGACGGTGGCAAACCGTGACGATATCTTGAATTGGAGTTATGGTGAGGTGACAAAGCCAGAAACAATCAACTATCGTACTCAAAAACCAGAACGCGACGGTTTGTTTTGTGAAAGAATTTTTGGTCCAACTAAAGACATTAATCCGCACGATTCTAAACTAAAGGGTGTGAGGTCTCGCGAGCAGGCGGTGGACAAGGAAGGTAATCTGGTTACAAAGTCAATCACCAGGCGCGAGCGTATGGGGCATATCACGCTTGCGGCACCTGTGGCGCATATCTGGTTTATGCGCGGGATTCCTTCTGCTTTAGGTACTTTACTTGATATAACGGTCAAAAATATTGAAAAAGTTGTTTATTTTGCGACTTATTTGATTACTGATGCTAAGATGGACGAAATCCAAAAGACTCTTGAGAATCTCGAGGGGCAAACGGTTGCAGCAAAAGACGCAATCAAGATTCGGTACGAAAAGGAAGCGAAGGCCGACAATGCTGATGTAAAGGCTTTGGCCGAGCAGCAGACAAAAGAGATCGAAGAGCTAGAAGCTGACTATAATAGCCGCAAATCTATGCTAGAGTCCTTCAAGAAGGGTGGCGTAATTACAGAGGTAGAATATCGTAATTTGCCAGAAGAGTATGAGGATTTGATTACGGTCGAAATGGGCGCTACTGCTATTAAAAAGTTGTTGGACGAAATTGATCTGGAAACTATGATTAGTGATCTAAAGGAGCAGGAGGAAACCGCTAAGGGTCAAAAAGAAAAGAAGTTGCAAAAACGTCTCAAGATTATTGAGGGAATGCATTCTGCTGGGATTCAGCCATCTGATTTGATTTTGACGGTAATTCCGGTAATACCTCCAGATCTTCGTCCGATGATTGCTTTGCCTGGTGGCAGGTTTGCTACGTCTGATTTGAATGATCTGTATCGCCGTGTAATCAATCGAAATAACCGACTAAAGAAGCTATTGGATTTGAATGCGCCTGAGGTAATTTGTCGTAACGAAATGCGGATGCTCCAGGAGGCTGTGGACGCATTGATAGATAATTCTGCTGTGCGTGGCTCTAGAGGGGCAAACTCGACTAATGGTCGTCGCAAACTAAAATCGTTGTCAGACTTATTGAAGGGTAAGCAGGGGCGTTTCCGCCAAAATCTACTTGGTAAGCGTGTCGATTATTCTGGTCGTTCGGTGATTGTGGTAGGGCCGGAGCTTAGTCTTAACGAATGTGGTCTGCCAAAACAGATGGCTCTTGAGCTCTTTAAGCCTTTCGTGATTTCATGGCTGATCAGTAACGAATATGCTAATAATATTCGTGCTGCTTCGCGTTTGATCGAGGCAAAAGAGACAATAGTGTGGGACGCTCTGGACGAAGTAATTAAAGGTAAGTATGTATTATTAAACCGTGCTCCGTCGTTGCACCGTCTTAGCGTGCAAGCTTTTCAGCCCAGATTGATTGACGGTAAGGCTATTAAATTGCATCCGCTTGTGGCGTCTGGATTTAACGCTGATTATGATGGTGACCAGATGGCTGTACATTTGCCTCTGTCCGATGCCGCACAGGCAGAGGCCAGGGAATTAATGTCTGCGAAGAAAAACCTATTGAAGCCAGCAGACGGTTCGCCAGTGCTTGCGATTTATCAGGACGTGGTGCTGGGTGCATATTATCTAACCTATGATAAGCCAGGTACCGATACGGATGAGCCAAAAGCCTTTTCATCTATCTATGAGGCAGAAATGGCTTATGATCAGGGGATTATTGCTCTGCAGACTCCGATTCGTGTGTTTGCGAAGAAAGAGATCCGCAATACCACTCTCGGTAGAGTGATCTTTAATGAAATTTTGCCAAAGGATTATCCGTTTGATAATTCAGTGCAGACTAAAAAGCATTTGTCTAAGGTGATGGCGGATATCTTCGACCTTTATGGTACAGATGTGACGGTTAAAACGGCTGATGCACTTAAGGATTTAGCCTTTGAATACGAGACAATTGCTTCTATCTCTACCGCAAAGGATGATTATCCCACTTATGACGAAATCGATGATTTTATTGCTGAAGGTGACGCAAAGACCGCAATGATTCAAGAGCAGTTTAACGATGGTCTCGTGACTGAGGAAGAGCGTTATAAGCTGACGATTGCTAACTGGCGTGATATTGATAAAAAGATTTCTGAATTTTTGCAAAGCAAACTGTCAGAGATGGATACAGATATCGCTGTAATGGTGAACTCTGGCGCACGTGGCAACATTTCGAACATTAAGTTAGCCTCTGCCGAGATTGGTATCATGGTAGATATCAATAATAATGAGATTGAGCTTCCGGTTAAATCTTCATATAAGAAGGGTTTGAATACCTTGGAATCCTTTATCGCAACTCGTGGTGCTCGTCAGGGCCAGGTATCTACTGCTCTTCGTACTGCTGACTCTGGTTATTTGACCCGTCGCCTAGTAGACGTGTCACAAGACGTATTTACTACTAATGAAGAAGCGGAGGATCCTGGTTTTGTGGTGTATCGTGATGAAACTGAGCTTTCTGGGATTTCGTTTGCAGCTCGCATTAGCGGTCGCTATACCGCTGATGTGGTGCCTGGATATCTGGAAGCCGACCAGTTGATCACTAAAGAGATGGCTGAACAGATTGAAGCAGATGATAAGATTGATTCGGTGAAAATCCAGTCTGTGTTGTCGACGACTTCGGTAGAAGGAATTCCTCGCAAGGCTTATGGCATTGATATGTCTACTAGGGAGCTCGTAGCTGCTAATGAGCCAATTGGTGTGATTGCGGCGCAATCTCTAGGTGAGCCTGGTACGCAGCTAACACTTGATACAAAGCATGGTTCTGGTGTGGCTGGTTCTGGTGCGATTGCTAGAGGTTTGCCGCGTGTGGAAGAGTTGCTCGAAGCTAGAGCGCCAAAGGGCCAAGCATTTATTTCGCCAATAGACGGTGTAGTAGAAGTAAGCGAAGACGGTAATCATTATGTAATACAGATTACACCTCAGTCTGGCAAGATTACCAAGATTGAGACAGATGGTCGCAAGCCTGTAGTAAAAGATGGCGAGAGCGTAAAATCTGGGGCGACTCTGATTAAGAAGAGTGGTGATAAACCTTCAATTAAGGCTCCGACTGATGGCGTGGTAGAACTTGTGAAAGATGCTATCATCTTGGTAGCTGCTGCGGGTGCGCCTGTCAAAGTCGAGATACCTGGTGACGCTGAATTGGTGGTAAAGTCAAATGATACTGTTACTGCGGGTGATCGGTTGACTACTGGCTCCTTGAATCTGCAAGATTTGTTGAAGTATAAGGGTATAGAAGTGACTCAGCGCTACATTATGAACGAAGTTTTGAACGTGTATGCAGCACAGGGCCATGAAATTTCGCCAAAACACCTTGAGATTTTGGTCAGGCAAATGTTCTCTAGGGTACAGATCAATGATCCTGGCGATTCAGAATTTGTTTCTGGTGATATTACATCTAAGGCTTCGGTTATCATGCGAAACAAAGAGCTTGAGACTGCAGGCAAAACTCCTGCTACCTATACCAACTTGCTGCTTGGTATTACTAAGGTTTCTATCTTCTCTGATTCGTTCTTGTCGGCGGCATCATTCCAAGATACCACACGCGTGCTAATCAATGCGTCTATCAATGGGCGCGTGGACAGGCTTCGTGGATTGAAGGAGAATGTGATTATTGGTCGCAAGATCCCTGTGGGGACCGGTGTAGCTCCGCTTGAAGAGTTTGAGACATCAAGCACAAAAGAACCTACCGAGGCGGATATCGAAAACCTGTAAAAAAGGCTTTCGAGTGATTTAGCTGATAAGGATACATAAAACGCACGTTTCGGGAGCTCCGCAATGTGATAATAAATTTACACAAAAGCTCCGCCCCTTCGGCGGCAAAATCTGCCATTAGCAGATTTTGCCTTTACGTCCCTCAACTGTGCGTTTTTATGTGTCCATCTCCTAACTAATAATTCATTGCAATTATTCGGAGGGTGTGATACTATAATAAATAGTTACCAAGAGGTTTTATGCAATTCAAAACGATTTTTAAATCCCTAAAAAATAAAGATATGTTAAAGAGAGTACTGATTATTATCGGTATTATTGTGGCGTATCGATTGTTGGCACAGATTCCGGTGCCGATGGGGGATGCCTCCACTTTTAAGGAAGCTGTCTCGAATTTACTAGACAAGTCTGATTTTTCTAGTTTTCTGAATTTGATTTCCGGTGGCGGCTTGGCTTCGTTTAGTATTATTTTGGTTGGGCTTGGGCCGTATATCACTAGCTCTATCGTGGTGCAACTCTTGACGAAGGCTATACCTCGACTTGAGGAGTTATCCAATGATGGCGGTACTGGAAGAAAGAAAATCAATCAATGGACGCGTATCCTTACTGTACCGTTGGCGATTATCCAGTCGATTGCGTATATCTTCATCCTCTATCAGTCGACTCTTTCAGCTAATTTAGCTACTGATTTTACGCCTACTTTTGGCGACTGGGCCCTGTCGGTTACCGCGATGACGGCGGGATCGATGATTTTGATGTGGATGGGCGAGCTCATTACCGAGCAGGGTATTGGTAACGGTATTTCTATGATGATTTTTGCCTCGATTATTTCCCAGCTTCCTACAACCATGACAGCTCTTGGGGCTGCACTGTTTGATACGAGCCAGGGTTCGCTTAGCTTGTTTGGTTGGCTAAACTTGCCGGTCAATCCTACTGTATTTTGGATTATGCTTGGTTTTGTGATAGCTATGCTCGTAGTGATTTATTTCTTGGTGAAACTAAACGAGGCTCAGAGGATAATTACTGTAAATTATGCTAAGCGTGTGCACGGTAACTCGTCTTATGGTGGGATTAAATCTATCTTGCCAATAAAAATTATCGCTGCGGGCGTAATTCCAGTAATCTTCGCTACAGCGTTTTTGTCGCTTCCGGCACTCGTTGGCCAGGTAATGATGTCGGTGGATCCGAATAATGAGGTCGGAGCATCTCTCGTTACGACGTTCTCTGCGCCTTCGGCTAGTAATTTCTCCTCGATTTATCCTAATGGTATTACTGGGCAATGGTTTGTTTATCCTGCGATGTACTTCCTCCTCGTGTTTTGTTTCACGTATTTTTATACATCTATTATTTTCAATACGAAAGAAATCGCGAATAATTTGCAGAAGCAGGGTGGTTTCATCGAGGGAGTTCGGCCTGGGTACGCGACGTCGACATATCTTAGCAAGGTAGTGAATCGTTTGGATTTATTTGGAGCCTTAGCTTTGGGGCTCGTAGCGATGTTGCCGTTTATTACTGATTACATCTTTATCGTACTTACGGGTGCGCCTATTGGTTTGTCTATTTCTGGTACTGGGCTTCTAATTGTCGTGACGGTGGCGCTAGAGAATTTGCGGTCGATAAATTCCAGAGCATTAATGGTAACATACGACGATTTTGGAGATGAGCTTGAGAATTAGCAATAAGGGTAGGGTCGTCAGGTGGGCATTTTGGTCCATCCTGCTAATTATATTCTTAGTATTTTTGATCCGCGTGGCTGTTTTTGAAAATGCTTATTACAACGAAAAAGAGGGTAGTGAGCGAGCTGTGGCTACGCAGAATACAGAAAGCGAAGAGTTGGACGAAACTGAGCTTACAGCTGCAGAGATTGCGGAATATACCGTAGCTCCTGACCGTCCGAGATATTTGTCTATTGAAAAATTAAACATAAATAAATCTCGAGTACTGCCAATGGGTGTAAAAACGACAGGCGAGCTAGATACGCCTAACAATATTTTTGACGTGGGGTGGTACGATGGTTCTGGTAAGCCCGGTCATGGTGGCACTATGATTATTGATGGGCACAATGGCGGTCCACATGTTTTTGGCGTGTTTAAGCGATTGCCCGAGCTGACAGAAGGTGATGTTATTCAGATTGAACGTGGTGATGGTAAGGTATTCAAGTATATTGTGGTAGAAAACAATGCCGTTTCGTTGGATGATTCAAATAAATATATGTCTACTGCGGCAAGATCTCCGGAGCCCGGTAAAGAATCTGTGACCTTGATCTCCTGTACGGGTGATTGGTCCGAGCAGCAGGGTACCTACCTTTCTCGTCAGTTTACGCGAGCGGTGCTTGCAGACTAAAATAGCCTTTACAAACGTTAAAAAGCGTGCTATACTGGTGGAGTAATTTATGGCTAGTCAAAAGGAAGTGATTAAACTCACGGGTAATGTTGTTGAGGCTTTACCGAATACCCAGTTTCGGGTTGAACTCGAGAATGGTCATATTATTGTTGCCCACATGAGTGGACGCATGCGAAAAAACTATATTCGTTTGGTCCCGGGTGACAGAGTCGAGGTTGAGTTAACCCCTTACGATCTTACAAAGGGCAGAATCAGCTTTAGGCTCAAGGATTAATATTAATTGTTGTATTTTTTACAACTTTTAGCTTATTTGCAAAAAGCTAAACTTGTTTAAGATACAGCGTAAAGGAAAGGATATTTTGACACAGTGAAGGTACGTGCAAGTGTTAAAAAAATCTCTCCCGATGATATAATTGTACGCCGCAAAGGTGTGCTACGTGTCATCAATAAGAAAAAACCTAAGAATAAGCAAAGGCAGGGTTAAGTATATGGCTAGAATAGCTAGTGTAGTGATTCCTTCCGATAAGCAGGTCTGGATTGGCCTTACTTATGTGTATGGAATCGGTCGCACAACAAGTAAAAAAATCCTTGCGGAGGCTAAAATCGAGCCTACCACTCGGGTGAAAGATCTCACCGAGGCTGACGAACAAAAAATCAACGACATTATTTCTAAGAAATATCATGTTGAGGGTGATCTTCGACGCCTGGTGAGCAATAATATTAAGCGTATAAAGGATATTAATTCCTACAAGGGAATGCGTCACAAGGCGAAGTTGCCAGCCAACGGCCAGCGTACTCGTACGAATGCACGTACTCGTAAGGGTAAGGCGATCGCGGTCGGTGGTGCACAACCTAAAGCTGCAAGCAAGACTTAAGGAGACATCATGGCAGAAGAAATTAAAAATACTACCCAGGCTACGACGGCAGAGACAGCTGAGGTACAAGCTCCCAAGACAAAGCGCTCTAAAAAAGCAAAGCGTATCGTTAATGCGGGTGCTGTACATATTCAGGCCACCTTCAACAATACTATCATTACTGTAACCGATAAAACTGGCGGAGTGCTTTCTGCGTCATCCGCTGGAGCAAATGGTTTTCGTGGCTCGAAGAAAGGGACCGCATTTGCGGCGGGCGTTGCGGCAGAAAAAGCGCTAGAAATTGCCAAAAAGAATCATTCGTTAAATTCCGCAGATGTATATGTCAAAGGTATTGGCCTTGGGCGTGATGCGGCTGTAAGGGCAGTTTCAGCGGCAGGAATCAAAATCGATAGCATCATCGATGTAACCCCGATTGCACACGGTGGTGTGCGTCCAAAGGGAGAAAGGAAACCATAATGGCAAGAGATATTTCCCCAATTGTAAAACAGAGTCGTCGCGAAGGTGTAGCACTTGCTCCTAAAGCCCATAAAATAATGGCAAAGAAATCTGGGATTCCGGGTGAACATTCTGGGATGCGGATGAGGGGCGGAAGTCTTTATCTGACACAACTTCGCGAAAAACAAAAGGTACGACGTATGTATGGGCTCCTCGAAAAACAATTTGCTAAGTTGATGAAAGAAGCTGTAGCGGCTGATGGTTTGACTGGTGAGAAGCTTATTGAGTTTTTGGAGCGAAGGGCCGACAATGTGGTCTTTCGTTCAGGTTTTGCATTGACTCGTCGTCAGGCTAGGCAACTTGTTTCCCATGGGCATTTTCTATTAAATGGTCGCAGGATTGACATTCCGTCTATTCGGCTCAATCCTGGCGATGTTTTAGAGGTCCGTCCAAAATCAAGTAAGACAGAATACTTTAAAAATCTCCCGAACATCATCGGGGCAGCTAACGCTACTCCGCTTTCATGGATGAAAGTTGACGCAAAGAAAATGAAAATCGAAATAACCGCTTTGCCAAAGCGCGAAGAGGCAGAGCCTGGTATTAATGAACAATTAATCGTTGAGTATTACTCACGTTAAGGAGAAAGTGTATGACGACAAAAAACATTCATGAAGCAAAGCTCGACAAGGTCAAAAACTTGAATGAGAATAGCGCTGAATTTGTAATTAAGCCTCTTTATTATGGCTATGGTAATACTCTCGGCAATTCTCTCAGAAGAGTTTTGCTCTCAAGCGTGAAGGGTGCAGCCATTACTGCATTTTCGATTGAAGGCGTGACACATGAGTTTACAACTATTCCTGGCGTACGGGAAGATGTCATGGATATCATGTTGAACCTAAAGAATATTCGCTTCAAAGTCCACACTGATGCTCCTGTAGAACTAACTTTGGAAATGAAGGGCGACAAGCAGTCTGAAAAAGACGGTGACAAAAGGGTTATTGCGGGCGATATTAAACTTCCAGCGGAGGTAGAAATCGCAAACCCAAATCAAACCATTTGTCATATCGATGATCCAAAAACCACTATCAAAATGCATCTTATTGTTGAGACTGGTAGGGGCTATCTCACGATTGATCGTGCTAGCGAAGAGAGATTACATTCTGATATGATTGCGGTAGACGCGGTGTTTACGCCGGTGCTTCGTGTCCGTTACAAAGTAGAGAATACTCGTGTAGGACAAGATACTAATCTACAGCAATTAACATTAACGATTGATACTGATGGTACTATTACCCCGCAGGAGGCTTTTGAGGAAGCTGCTGCGATTCTAGTAAATCAGTATACTGCTCTAGCCGGGGGGACAAAGGTTGAGTCTGCGCCGACTCCAGGGGCAAATATGGATGAAGACGATTCTGGTCTAATGCTACCTATTGAGGAATTGGACCTTTCGGCGCGTACGGCTAATGCTTTACTCAATAATGACATTAAAACTATCAGAGATTTGGTTACTTTATCGGAGACCGACCTCAAGGATTTGAAGGGTTTTGGTCAAAAAGCATTAGACGAGGTAAAAGAAAAGTTAACGGAGTTAAATATTTAATATGCACCGCCATGGATACAAGGGCCGTAAATTCGGTCGAGAGACAGATCAGAGGAGGGCGCTAACTAGGGGGCTAATGTGCTCACTGATTAAATATCAAACTATAACTACGACTTTAGCTCGGGCTAAGGAAATTCGCCCAATGCTTGAAAAGCTGATTACTTTGGCAAAGAAAGGCGATTTGCACAGCCGTCGTTTGGTTATTGCTAGACTAAATGATTTGGATGCGGCTATGTTGCTAGTCGATGTGATTGCTCCTCAGATAAAGCGCGATTCGGGCTATCTCCGGATTGAGCGTGCAGGTTATCGCCGAGGTGATAATTCGGAAATGGGGACAATTAGTTTTGTTGATGACATCGATTTTGACTATAAGGCCGAAACTGACGAGAAGACGGAAAAAAAGTCCGCTGCTAAGTCTACTAAAGGGGAGGATAAATAATGAAAACTTATTCTCAGAAGGCTAAAGAAATTAAACGCGAGTGGTGGACTATTGATGCGGCTAGTTTGCCTCTTGGTAAGCTTGCTGTAGTTATTGTCGATAAATTAATGGGCAAGTCTAAGGTTACCTATACACCACATATTGACAATGGTGACTATGTTGTAGTGACGAACGCTAAAAATATCGTAGTTTCTGGTGACAAGATGGTTCAGAAAAAATATTATCGTCACAGTGGCTACCCTGGTGGGCTAAAAGAATTAAAGCTTGAGGAGGTGATTGAAAAAGATCCGGCTCGCGTAATTCGTGAGGCCGTGAAGGGTATGCTTCCCAAGAATAAATTAGCTGCGGAGCGGCTAAAGCGCCTCAGAGTGTTTGAATCGGATGAGCATGCTCATACAGCACAAAATCCGCAGGCAATTTTGAAGGAGATTAAATAATGGTTGCGACTAAGAAATATACATATGGCTTGGGGCGCCGGAAAGCCGCTACTGCTACTGCCCGTCTATACAAAGGCAAGGGCGACATCACGATTAACGGTAAACCAGCACTCGAGTATTTATCTAATAACAAGACTTATTTGGCTGAAATTACTGACCCTCTGGCGCTTGCTGGTAAGCAAAAAGAGTATGATATTACGATTTTAGCTAAAGGTGGTGGTCTTGCGGGGCAGGTTGATGCGATTAAGTTAGCCGTTTCAAAGGCTTTGACTGTTGAGGCGCCGGATCTCAGGCCAGTACTAAAGAAGGCTGGTATGATGAAGCGCGATCCGCGTGAGAAAGAGCGCAAGAAGTACGGCTTACGTAGTGCTCGCCGTAGAGAACAGTTCTCGAAACGTTAGGAGATACAGAAATCAAGCTTTTTCTCGGCGATGGAATTTCGCCAAGATAAAAATTACAACAGCAGGCGGATTTTGTTCGGCGTAACAAGTTCGCTTACAAAATCCGTGCCAGTTGTGATTTTTATATGGGAAATTCCATATGCCTCGAAATCAAGCTTGATTTCGCATCTTTAGCGATTCATGATATAATAATCCCATGGGGTGCTAGCTCATCTGGTAGAGCGCGACATTCGCATTGTCGAGGTGAGGAGTTCGAGTCTCCTGCACTCCACCATTTATTTTAGAGGCACGAGGTGCCTTATTTTGTTGGTGTGGGGAATTTGGCGCAGAGTGATTTGACCTCGGAGTGAATAGCTGTGAGATTTTGTTGATAGGGTGGAAGATTATTTTCGGAGCCGGCTACCGTACAGATATCGGCTACTTCTCGCATCCATATGGCGATTTGCTTCATTTCTTTTTCACCTAATCCGCGCGTAGTGATAGCTGGAGTGCCAAGGCGAACCCCGTCTGGCTTAAAGGCTTCGCCTTTATCGCCAGGGAGAGCATTTGCGTTTAAGGTGAGACCTACCGAGTCTAGGGCTCTTTCGTAAAACTTGCCGTCTATGTCGAAGCTTTTTTTGATGTTGATTAAGATTAAGTGGTTGTCAGTACCTCCTCCCTGGAGTATAAATTCATGTTTGATAAGTTCTTTAGCGAGAATTTTAGCATTTTTTAAAATGTTTTTGGTATATATTTTAAATTCTGGCTGCATGGCCTCGCCGAAGGCGATAGCTTTGGCGGCGATAATGTGTTCTAGGGGGCCGCCTTGAGTGCCAGGGAAGATGGCTTTGTCTATCAAGGTGGGGATATTACTTAGATTTTTTTTCTCAATCTTTTTTAGCGGGTTGCCTACTTTTCCTTTTGAGAGGATTAGTCCACCTCTGGGGCCTCGGAGGGTTTTATGGGTCGTGGTAGTCATAACATTAAAACCATAATCTAGCGGGTTTGGATGTTCATTGGCGGCAATCAGGCCAGCTACGTGTGCCATGTCAGCCATGAGGAGAATTTCGTGTCCCCATTTTTCTTCTGCTTTTTTGCGAATAGATGCTACCCGGGTAAAATCTGGGATTTTCATAAAGGCGGAGTAGCCGATTAGTATTAGTTTTACGTTTTCACTAAGAGCCAGATTTTCCATTTCGTCGTAGTCGATGTCGCCGTTTTTGTCGGTATGATAGTGAATAAAATCATAGGTTTTGGCGCTGTGGGTGACAGGGGAGCCGTGCGTAAGATGTCCGCCATGCCCCAAGTCCATGGCTAGAATTTTGTCTTTTGGCTTGCACCAGGCGAAATATACGGCTTGATTGGCGTTGGCGCCAGAGTGGGGCTGAACATTGGCGTGGTCGGCGCGGAATAATTTGCAGGCGCGCGAGATTGCCAAGCGTTCAATGCGGTCGATATTTTCTTGGCCGCCGTAATAACGCGAATTTGGCAAGATGTTTTCGGCGATTTTTGCTTCGTCCCATTCGGGCAATCCCTTAAAGCTAGGATAGCCTTCGGAGTACTTGTTAGTCAGGATTGAGCCCATAGCTTCCAGCACTGCTGGCGAGACGTAGTTCTCACTAGGAATTAATTCTAGGCCCTCGGATTGACGGATTTTTTCCTCTTTAATTAAATCGAATACTAAGTCTTTCATTATTTTCTCCTTGCATTTCTTATTTCGAACGAGTCCTGCCGGGCTTTATCCTCCTCCGGGCCGGCCACCAGTTCATTTTTTACTAAACTTCACAATGGAATAGTCTAGTCCATTTTCAGAGCCTTCCTTGATTATATTTTTGTCATAGCGGGATTCATCGAAGTTTGGGAAAAAACTGTCTGCGGTGGAGACGGCGGCATCTACTTTTGTAAGATAGATGTTTTTAGCATAGGGGAGGAGCTCAAAATAAATCATTCCGCCGCCGATGACGAATATTTCTTCGTCGGTGTCTTTATTGTCGTCTATGAATTGCTTTAGATGCGATACGGTCAAGTCGGCGTCTTTTACCGGGTGCCTAGAGACCACTATGTTTTTTCGGCTATGTAGTTTGCTGGGGAGACTTTCCCAGGTTTTGCGTCCCATAAGTACGCTGTGGTCTATTGTGGCTTTCCGAAAAAAAACCATGTCATCCTTGAGGTGAAAAACTAGCTTGCCTTTCTCTCCTAATTCGCGGTTTTTGCCGACGCATGCAATTAAACTAAACATAACGCATCCTCTGGACGGGTCCTGTCCTCGCATTTTCCCCCGCTCTCGCTGTGGCTCGGTTGGGGGTCCCCCAAGCTCGGCCGCCCGTCCATGTATTGCTATTCCGTGACTGGCATTTTGATGACACCGAGATGTTCATAGCCCTCCAATTTAATATCTTTAAGCTCGCGGGAATTGTCGAAATCATAGAAATTATCAATATCGGGATTCAGCCACAATGTGGGGGCTGGCGGTAACCCACCGGAATCCATTGCGCTGTCGTAGCGGGTAATTTGCTCGCGGATGCCTCCTATTTGATTTTCGTAGATATGTGCATCATTGGTGATGAAAGTGAATTGGCCTGGCGTGACGCCGACCGTGCGAGCAATAAGATGGCAAAGGACGGCATATTGAACAATATTATATGGTAGTCCTAGAGGCACATCTGTGGAGCGGGATGTAACGAGGAGGTTTAGCTTGCCTTCGATGAGATTCCATTGCGAATTCCAGACACAAGACGGCAAGGCGGCGGTAGACAGCCATTCGTTTTGCCAGAGCGAGAGCACCATGCGACGGTTGCCGGGGTTAGTTTTTAGTGTACTAATAAGCTGTTCGACTAGATGATATTTATTCACTATCCAGCCATAGGCTGTGCCGATGGTATGTGCGAAATTTTCTGGCACATCGGATGGATGTTTGTCTATAAAAATTTGGTTGATATTGCGCTCCTGATAGGTGCCGTCTTCGGCAATTTCCCATTCGTCCCAGATGTGAACATTCCTGTCTTGTAACCAGCGCACGTCGTTTGAAGCGGCTTGATAAATCCAGAGCATTTCCAGGACAGCTGATTTGAACCCTACTTTTTTGGAGGTTAGGATAGGAAACTGGGAAGATAAATCGAATTGCATGACTTGGTGGGGGAGGCGAATGGTGCGGGCCCCGGACGATCTCTGGGAAGTATGGTCTGGGATAGCGGCGCTGGAAACTATATCGGCGGATTCTTTATAATTGGTGATTTTTTCGCCTTCGGCTAGGATTCGCTTGCATAGATCGATATACTGATCGTCAAATTTGCTCATAGTGCCTCCATTTACTGAGTCTATTATAGCACGGTTTGTATCAAAGCTGGAGAGAAAACTGATGGGGTTAATTTGGGGATTCAAGTCGAGGATGGTTGACAAAATCCCAATATTGTGATAGAATATAAAAGTTAAGATAGGTGCTCTTAAGTATATTTAAATCTCTAGAAGGGAGACGGCTAATGGCGATCCGGAAACTAACGACGATTCATCACCTTGAAGAGCTCGATCTCAGGCCTCAAACGCTGACGGCTCTCAAGAAGACGGGCATCACTGTGGAAGAGTTGATTACTGTCACCAGGGCCTACACGGTCTGGGAGGACATCGAACAGCTTACGCAGTTTCCACGCATCGGTGAAATCCGTGCTGAGGAAATCACACAAGCCATTGATGAGGCAGGTTTTATCTTGCACGAAAGTAAGCGGTCTCATTGCGCCCGAAAGCTACTGGTGGCAGTACTTGGTAGCTCGGATGTGTTGCTAGAGCATTACGAGGATCTCGAAGATATGGCGCCTGAGGCATTAGAGGCTGTGTACAGGCTTGTCCATGAGAGCTTGTCTGATCGAGATTCGCGGATTCTCGAATTATGCTTTGGCCTCAAGGACGGACAGCCCCTTTCGCTCGAAAATTGTGCCAGAAAGTTTGACACAACCAAGGAGCGTATCCGGCAGCAAGAGCTCAGGGCGCTTGTTAAACTTAGGCACTCTAGTTGTTGTTCAAGGCTTGAAGTGGCGGTTTACTATTCTCGCGAGGCTCTGAGTCGTCGGACGGCGATACTCTGTTCGGAAATCGATAAACTCCAGGCAGAACTTGATACTTTGCGAAGTGGCAACCCTTACTCCGAGCCCGAGACTGTGGAGGCCGCTAGTGTGCCGATTGAGAGGTTAGGTTCTTCCGTACGGATATACAACTGCCTCAAGCAGGCTGATGTCCATACTATTGGTGAGTTGTGCAGCTATACGGAGAATGACCTTCTTCGTATTCGTAACCTTGGCGTAAGAAACGTTGAAGAGATTAAAGACCTTCTCAAAGGTATGGGTTTATCGCTTGCATCCTAGCTCTGTTCCTTCGAGAGAAAATCCCCCTGTGAAAGGGGGATTTTTATGCCACCTCTAGAATAACTTGACAAATCATGAGCGCTATGCTATAATGAAGATATAATTTGGTCATAAATGGGAGTTATATGAGTAAACGCCTTTTTTTGTTGTTTTTATTAATGATGACGCTAGGTCTGGCCGCGTCTCCTGACTTCTTGACGGCTGCCGATGCGCCTATGCCTATCAGTCCTGATTTTCGAGCGGTAGAAACGGTACCTCTTTTAGAGACGGAGGTTGAATCTATGCCAGAGCCAGCCGTGTTGTGGGTAGATTCTTTGCCTCAGGTTGCAAACTACACTGTCACTATCTATAGTGGCGAGATGGTGGCACACAATTTGAGCTATTCTGACATCTACAAGACTGGGAAGTTGATTTATGGACATAATTCTGGAAACCTATTGGGTAATTTGTCTTCTCGATATGTCGGTGAAACCTTTACGATTACGGAGGGAGGCGTGGCGCGCAGTTATGTTGTGTCTGATATCGGCTTGTATGAAAAAACTGCTGACGGATTTTTGAATGGAAATAGGGGGTTAATGGGGAGAATAATGCGCTCTGCGATGGGGCATGATGTGGCACTAATGACTTGCGCGGGCACCGCTTATGCAAACGGTGATGCGTCTCATCGTTTAGTGATTTATGCTGACGCTGTTTAAGATTCGTTTTGTTGGGGTATTATGGTAAAATGGACTTATGACAGAGCGAAAACGCCTAGTTATTTTCCTGGCGGCGATGCTATTGGTATTGGGGCTTGGTGTTATATTCGGGGTGAACTGGGGAGAGGCTGACCATGTCGGTGGCTCTAATGGTTTGCCGGTGGCGAGTATAGAGCTTTTGGATGCAAGCGCAGAGGATTTTAGGAATGGCTCTAAAGACACTAAGTACCGAGGAAAAATTTCGCTATCTGGGGAAAATGGAGATTTTCTTGGATTTTCAGATATCGAATTTAAGGGAAGAGGCAATACTACTTGGACACAAAATAAGAAACCTTTCCAGATAAAAGTGCCAAAGTCTATTAATCTTTTGGGGATCGGAAAGGCGAAGAAATGGGTGTTCCTTGCGACGCAGCTTGATGATGCTACTATACGGAATGACGTTGCATTAAAAGTGGCAAAGATGCTTGATGTTAATTTTGCGTATAGAGGTAAATTTGTGCAAGTTTATTTTGGTGACGAGTATGAAGGACTTTATTATTTGACGAAAAAAGTAGAGATTGGCAAGGGCGCTGTTGATTTGAGAAATAACGATGCGGTGTTGGTAGAGCTGGATAATCTTCATCGCGATGATGACGATTATTGTTATCATACGTATGCTGGGAATTGCTTAGTTTTAAAAGATGCTGTATCTAAAGAAAATAGTGATGCTCGCATGGTTGCGATGCGGGCATTTGTAACGGATTTTAGTAAAATGGAGCAGGCGGCGAAGTCTGGTGATTATGAGGCGGTTGCCAGAATTGCTGATATAGACTCACTAGCGAAATATTTTCTTTTAAATGAGTTTATTTTGAACTTCGATGCGAATTCTACGAGTTTTTATTTTTATCGAGATGGTGCAGAGGATAAAATCCATGCTGGGCCGGTATGGGATTTTGATTTTTCGATGGGAAACTTGAAATGGTCGAATGGGGAAAGCGACAAAAGGTTACAGCCAGATATGTTCATGCCTCTTAGGGATGAGGCTTTGGGGATTAATGGAGGAAAGAGAAATTCTACGATTTCTGATTTATTGTACCGTATGATGGAAATGCCAGAATTTCAAGCGAAGGTCGAGGAGATATACAAGGAAAGATTACACGGACGAGGCCAAGAAATAATGTTTAGCATAGTGATGACTGCGAATAGTGTGCGTGGAGCGGCTGTGCGGGATAGTATGAAGTGGGAAAAGGGTGATTATGACACCGAGATAAAAAAGTTGCTAGCCTGGATGCAAAAGCGATATTGGTTTTTTGAGCAACGCTATGGGTTTGACGGGGCGGGTGGTCGTGTGGTAGAATAGTTTTATGGGGTGTTAGCTCATTTGGTAGAGCGCTTATACAGCACACCCCTGTAAGCAAATTAGACAATTTAACCAAACAAAATTGGGGTGTTAGCTCATCCGGTAGAGCGCAGCTATGGCATAGCTGAGGTGGCGAGTTCGAGTCTCGCACACTCCACCAATTAAGCTTATTTAATCTCGTTAGAAGAAATTCTAGCGAGATTTTTTGTTAGAGCCGGTTTCTAAGTGAAGCCGGCTTTTTTCTTTGATTGAGGTGACAAACCCCAACATATTTGCCACCTCTGAGAAGACGAAAGTGAGATTGCGTAGACGCTCAAGTATTAGACGAGGTCTCCACCACCAAAGGCTTCTCAAAATATCAAATCTAATTGCAAAGGAGAAATGCAATGGCAAAAAACATCAAAGTTAAAAAGATTAGTAGTAAAGCTAGGATTGTTCCAGTCAGATTCTTGACCCTACAGAGCAATCTTTCCTAGGAGGAATATGGCAAAGACTACTAAAGTAACGAAGATTGAGAAGAGATACAAGACCAAAGATGGTCAAGTAAAGACTCTCGAAATCAATTATGCGAAAGTTGCTGACCGTTTGAATGAATTCCGTTCTGCGAATCCTCGTTCAAAGATTTCGGTCAAATTCGCTTACAACGACAAAGGCGACCTAACACATCACGCATATATCTGGAAAGACAAGACCGATTTTTACGACTTGCTAAAGTCAGGTGTTAGCTCGAAGGAGGCTCTTGAAAGTGCTGATGCCGAAGGTTCTTCTCTTATGTATGCCGATAAGGTCAAGCAAGAGAAAGGTTTCGAAAAGAACGAAACAATCGCAATAGGTCGTGCATTGGCGATTTTAGGCTATGCAGGTTCTGGTGAAATCGCATCAAGCGAAGAGATGGAAGAGTTTGAGGACTTTAAGAAGCAAAAAGTTGAAGACGCTAAGGCTGAGGCAATAAGTCAACTCGCAAAGGCTAAAGATATGAAAGCATTGTTGAAAGTTTGGCAAAGTCTCACCAAAGAGCAGCAACTAGCTAAAGAAGTTCAAGCAAAAAAGGACGCAATGAAAGAGGAGTTTTCAAAATGAGTTCATTAGCGAAAATTCCAGACGAGTTTCTCAAGAGCTGTATCGATGAAGAGACTGGTGAGCCACTCGATGTTGATGACATTGTCGAAAGCATGATTCAAGACATACCCGATGTTGGCGACTATGTAATGGATGTTGTAAGGATTTTCTTCAAAGCAACCGTCATTAATTACATTCTGCCAAAAGTCGAAGAATATGCAGAAGACTACTTTGAACCATCTGCACGAGAAGAAGCAATGGCTGACATCCGTAGAGAAACAATGGAAAGGATTAAAAATGAAAGTTATTAAGCTACAACAGAATTCTGAAGAATGGCTTGAGTTCAGAAAAGGAAAATCAGGTGGCTCAGAATTCAAAGATTTATGGATTCCAGGTTTACCACTCAAGTCGAAGATTATTGAACGACTTGAGCAAGAGAATCCATTATCACCGGAAGATAAAAGATGCACTGTTCAAGAACTTGCAGGAATGCTTGAACCGAGCGAACTTGCAGAACTCAAGCTTGAGTCTGAACCGAAAAAGCATTTCTACGAGATTGTTGCAGACCGTGTCGCTCGTCCAATAACTCCAAATGACTACGAAGACGAGCTAAATGGCGAACCATTCTCGATGATGGCTCGAGGACACATCCTTGAGCCTGAGGCTCTTGCAGCTTTCGAAGAAAAGACCGGCAAACAAATTGATAAAGATTCTGTCGTTTGGGTTTCGGATTATGACGAGAATGCATATGTAAGCCCAGACGGTGCGATTACGAGTAGGGACGGCAAAGTTCGTGAGGCTTGTGAAGTTAAGTGTCTCTCCTCTGCTGAGGTCATTAAATGTTTCGATGAAAACCATTATCCAAAAGAATATGAACCACAAGTTTTGAAATACTTCATGGTTAATGAAGACCTTGAAACACTCCACTTTATCATCTACACCGACCTCATTCCTGGACTCGAAATTCAGATTTTTGACATCAACCGTGACGAAGTTGCTGACCGACTTATCGAAGCACGAGCATTTGAAAAAGCGAGCTTAAAGCGTATCGACGAATTGGCGGCAAAAATTGAAGGGCTGAGTTTCTGATGAGTAACGGTACACATGAAGGCAAAGGGCATGGGAAAGGAGGATTTGCTTCACAAAACATAGGAAAAGATGGTCTGACCGGTCGTGAACGAGCTAGGCTGGCAGGTCTGAAAGGTGCAATAGCTCATTCAATTAAAGTCTACGGACATTCAAAGGAGGAATACGAAGAACTATGGCAGAGAGCAAAACAGTCTTCAGCAAAATCGGAACATTAAAAGTTAAGAATGGCACATATAAGAAAGATGGCGTCGAGAAGAATAGTTATCACGAGGTAGGTGTTCTTCTCAGCTCGCCTCATGCATCTAGGCTTCTGATTAAACTTCATGCAACGGCAACGAGTGAGCCAAAGCTCATCTCTATCTTCTATGACGAAGGAGTTGGTCTAAGTCTAAACAGAAGCGAAAAAACCGAAGAGGAAGATGTCATTCCAAGCCCTGACGAGATTCCTTTCTAGGTAAAATCGGCTCTTTAACATTGATGGACTGGTTACTTGCGCAATGCGCTATTGATAAGGTCACACAAAATTGCCTTGTAACTTGATTCGTGGCTGGGAGAGTTTATGAAGTGTTCGTAATTCAAAGTTCAGTATTTCTCTTCTTTATATGTAGCCAGCCCATCTATGTTTGAGAGCCGAGCATTGGTTCTTACCTATCAACGAAACTATTATTAAGCTCACACACTTAATAAGCCTTTGCTCGTTGGTAGATAAGAGCTAACGCTCTATCAAATAACAAAGGAGGTAATAATGGAAGATAGAAGGACTGCTGGAGGAGTCGGCTTTCTCGGAATGCTTACGATTCTTTTCATCGGACTTAAACTTGGGGGAGTAATTAATTGGAGCTGGTGGTGGGTTTTGTCGCCACTTTGGCTACCTATTTTATTGGTTCTAATTATCATTGCCATTTGGCTAGGTTTAGAACTTATTTTTGGTGGAGACAAACATGACTAATGACCAATGGGAGCGAATTAGAGATGAACTCGAAATAATTCAGAACACAGCCGAATATGCAATAGACTGCGTGAATGATGAGAGCGAGTTAAAGGAAATTCTTGTAGATATTAAACGAAGCTACGGAATAATCGTACATATAACAAATGAATAATTTTGATGTGTGGACGCAGAAAGGTTTCTGCCTCTCGGTCTGCCGGTAATTTTGAGCCATTGCGATTAAATAAACTCCACACTTTATTTCTTTGCTTACCGGCAGTCCTAGGGTTCTTTCTTTGGAGGTAAATATGAAAGTTAATACATTGGACATGAGGCATAAAATACTCGATGCCGTAAAAGCCGAGCCGCTTGCGGCTAATGATGACAAACTCTTAATATCCATAATTTGGGAACGAGAAGGATGGAGGCATACTCGTGGTTTATTTTGGAATCTAGGTCATGTTTCTAGCCCTGAGACTATTCGTAGGACACGACAAAGACTAGTCGAGGAAGGTCTCATAAAGCCATCGGAAAAGACGACCGAAGCAAGGTATGAAGATTTTAAGCAAGCGAGGATGGCACTATGAGCGAACCGTTGAGAGTCCTTGAGTTGTTCGCTGGAATTGGTGCTTGTTCTAAAGCTCTTGAGAGACTTAATATTCCTCACGAAATTGTCGATGCAGTTGAAATCGATAAATACGCAATTAAGAGCTTCAATGCAGTCCATGGAACGAATTTTGCACCACAAGATATTACGAAATGGGATAAAAATATTGATGTTGACTTAATTATGCACGGTTCGCCATGTCAGGACTTCTCTGTTGCTGGTAGACAAGCTGGTGGCGACGAAGGTAGCGGCACTCGCTCAAGTTTAATGTATGAAACCTTAAGGATAGTTGATAAGATTCATCCGAAATTTGTTATTTGGGAGAATGTCAAAAACTTATTATCAAAGAAACATCGTCATAATTTCGATGCATATATTCAATCGATGAAAGAGCTTGGCTATATCAGCTCATTCCAGGTACTTAATGCCAAGGATTATGGCGTACCTCAAAATCGTGAGCGAGTATTTACAGTCAGCATTCGAGAAGATGTCTGGGATAGAGAATACAATAATTTTCATGTATTTGAATTTCCTAAACCTACAAAACTCGAAAGAAAGTTGAAAGACTTGCTCGAAGATGAAGTAGATGAAAAATATTTCATTTCAGAAAACATGATGAACTACTTTATGGGGGTTAATCAGAAACCTAGCAAGTTCCCTAGAAAAGAGCGATTCTTGGCAAATATTAATCGTAAAGACCAAGACCGTGCTAACTCTATTACTACCGCACCTGGTCAACGACCTACTGATAATTTTGTTAAAGTAAGTCTCAAAACGGATTTATGCAATAAACTCGTAGAGAATGGAGTGGTTAAAGGCGGCGAAGTAATTAATCATTCATATACAACAAGCGAACAAAGAAAAACCTTAGATAAATATATTGAAAGCAAAGATGGCGTGATGCCGACATTAACAACTCGACCGGATTGTCTTGGCTATGCTACTCTACCTCCTAATGTTCGCATTCGAAAACTGACTCCAAAAGAATGTTGGAGGCTTATGGGGTTTGATGATTCCGATATAGATAAAGCACAGGCTGCAGGAATATCAAATGCGCAATTATACAAGCAAGCCGGCAACTCCATTGTTGTAGATGTATTGACATACATTCTTAAAGAGTTGCTGTAAATATTACACGGCTAATTATGAGATATACAGAGAAGAAAGAAAAATGCACAAAAATAAACTGTAAAATTACCGCGAATTTCGCGGTAATCGTGTTATAATGGTTATGTAATTATATTGGAGGTAATGTGAAACTAGTAAGCCTATTTACTGGCATCGGTGGCTTTGAACGTGGATTAGACTTTGCTCATATTGAGTACGAGCCTGTCTTTGCATCAGAAATCGATATTCCAGCTCAAAAAACATATTTGAGCAATTATAATCCTGTAACTCTTGTCGGCGATATTACAAAAATTGATGAAAAAGACGTACCGGCGCATGACTTTCTTGTTGGTGGTTTTCCTTGTCAAGCTTTTAGTATAGCTGGCAAAAGAAAAGGCTTTGACGATGCTCGTGGTACTCTATTCTTCGATGTTTTGAGGATTCTTAAATTACATAAACCAGATTACTTTTTACTTGAAAACGTAAAAAATCTAGTAAATCATGACGGCTCAAACACAATTAAAGTTATTTTGAATTGTTTAGCTGAATTAGAAGATTACTCTATCGATTTTTCAATTGTGAATGCCAAAGAGGCTGGAGCGCCCCAAAATCGTGAGAGGACATATATCGTTGGCATTAAAAATGCGAGGAGAGAGCCTTTCGAGTTTGATAAGAGAAGTTTCAAAATTGACTACATTAAAAAACAACTTAATAAAAAGAAATACCCAAGCTTTAATTTCTTTAATTCATTAGAATTTGATAATAAACAGATGTTTATTAAAGACATTATTTCACGAAATGTGTCTGATAATTTTTATCTAAATTCCGATAGTGTTGCTGAATTCTTGGAAAACAATTCTTTCCGAGAAGATAAGAACCCACAAACAAAAATTGTAAAATTATTTGATTTGCCAAAAGAAGTACATAATGATTTGGAGCGACAAAGACGAGTATATTCAATATATGGCATCTCGCCTACCGTTTTAGCTCGTTCAGATACTACGAAGATTTATGTAACACACAATGGTAAAAAGGCTATCAGGAAATTTACTCCTGCTGAAAACTTTAGAATCCAAGGTTATGATGAAGAATTTATAAAGAACATCTTGAAAAAAAGTGGAAATTCAAACACTCAGTTGTATAAGCAAGCTGGTAATGCAGTTTCGCCATTAGCCATTGCTGGTATTTCTAAACACATTTTTAAGACTAATGATAAAGGAGAATCTGTATGGCGTTAAAATTCATTGACCTCTTTTGTGGGCTTGGTGGTTTTAGGATTGCGTTTGAAAAGAATGGTGGTGAATGTGTATTTTCCTCAGATATAGATAAGGCTGCGAGAGAAACCTATAAAAATAATTTCGGCGAAGAGCCTAGTGGCGACATTACCAAAATTGAAGCAAAAGATATACCAGATTTTGATGTAGTCTGCGCAGGTTTTCCATGCCAGCCTTTTAGCTTAGCCGGTAAAAGAAAAGGTTTTGAAGATACTCGTGGCACACTTTTCTTTGATGTTTTAAGAATTATAAAAGAGAAAAACCCGAAGGCTTTCTTCTTAGAGAATGTAGCTGGCTTAACGAACCATGATGGCGGCAAGACAATTCAGGTAATCATGGATAATTTGGATGAGGCTGGCTACTATGCCACATACAAACTTCTTAATGCCAAAGAGTATGGAGTTCCACAAAATAGGAATCGCTGGTATTGTGTTGGCGTAAGAAAAGATTTAGTAAAAAATGAAGAGGAGTTTACGAGTTATAACTTTTATCCTGAAAAGTGCGACTTAAAGTACACTCTAAATGATATTGTTAAGCTTAATTTAGACGACGATAGCTACAGTTCGTCGGAGATTGCACAAAAGAATATTCGTAAACACCTCGATGATAAATGCAAGGAAATGCTCAGTAATAATGAAATACTCTTAGCGAATAATGTTAGACCGTCTAGGACATTCTTTGCGAAGACTGGCGTAAGTCCATGCCTCACGGCAAAGATGGGTACTGGTGGGAACAATGTGCCAATAGTAGTAAATACAATGAGGAAATTGACAGAACAAGAGTGTTTAAGAATTATGGGTTTTCCGGAGTGGTATAAAATTCGAAAAAACTACAGTCAGTCTTATAAACAAGTTGGAAATAGCGTAATAGTTCCAATCTTAACCGAAATCGCTACGAGAATGACAAATTTCCTAAAGGATAAATAGACGCTATTTGAAGGCAAGGGTGTAAGAACCCTTGCTTCTTCCACTTCCGGTGGTGACCGAAATTGTTACCTTATAGTCTTCTTTTCTAAGTAGTTTGCCATTCTCGAAAATATACGATGCAGTATATGGATTCTCAAATATTTCATCTCCAAAGCATAGAGCATTATAGATTTTTTCATTGCTATTAGCTTGCTGTTTAATCATTGCCATGGCACTATTTTTTAGCGCCCTGTAATTGGCTAGTTCCGAGCTACCCTGCGCAACTCCAAGGTCATTACATAAGGTTTCGATGGAAGTGTTAAATGTCGCTAGGATGAGTTGGTTCTTGTTGATTTGAGATTCATCCGTAAAAAGCAAAGCTGCTACGAAGTATGATGGAGAGATTTCTGCAAAAATATTCTTAAATGTCGAGTAAGATAGCTTCTGTAGGGTGTAATTTTTTGAATCTGGGAGCTTAATAGAAATACCAGATTCTAGGATAGATTCGAAAGGAATATTTTTTTCAAGGAGCATTTCCTCGGTTAGTACATAGTTGCTATCCTCGAGGAGCTGGCTTATATCCTTATTGATTTTTACCGCATAACAGTCACTTTTTGGTCTAACTTTCGAACCAGCAATTTTTGAAACTTGGTTATAGGAAACATTGACCATATAAATATTATTTCCCTTGAGGCCAATCGTATCCCATAGGTTGCTCGATTTGTCCTGATTGAGAGCCGACGTGAACTTATATTCGAACCCAATTCCTTTGATAGCATTGTTGGTTTCATTCTCGTCTGCCTTAATACTAGATGTAGTTTGAGCGTTACTATTTATCGTTGTTGTTGAAACTTGTGGAGCTAAGACAAAAGTCGGGTGTTTTGCTTCTTCACGCTTTTTAGCCGTCGATACATTTTTCAGAAGATTATTCCATTTTACCTGCATATCTAGGCGTTTATGGTCTGCGGTACCCTTAAGCGACCTATTCCACGCCTGAAGAGAAAAATCACCTATTGCTAATGCTGCTCGCTGATTTGGCTTCTTAGTAGTTTCTGCGTCAATCAACGAATCAATAGTTGCCCAATACGGCAATTCAGTATCTCCATAGAAGAAATAGTCGACATCTGGATAGTCGTCTGGGTTGGTTTTAATGAAACGCTCAATTATTTTGCGCCCTTTGATGGCTAATTGTCTCTCGAGAGCCTTGAGGCCATATTCATGGTCTTTTTTGTATTCGCTAGCACTCTGTCTATTTTCGACTGCCCCTGTGTTATCACTCGTTCCATCTGCAAAATGGAAGCGAAGATACTCTTCGATTGTGTCATGGTCTAATCCAATATCATTTCGCAAGAACTCGCAGAAAGAGTCTACTTTCTCTTGATGAACACTATTACCAGAGCCTGAAGCGATTGCGATATTTTTCAGATGAGATTGGTCATGGTTTAGCCAAATCAGCATATCACCCTTCAATCCACCTTTAACTTTCTTAGCTCTAATGACATCATCTTCCTTACATTGTCCGCCAAATATCGAAAATACAAACTCTTTTAGAGAATCTGGAATATATCTAAATTGCCTTTCGTTTAAGGCATCAATAATATTGTCTACATTCTTGAATCCATGACTGTTATCGCCCTTAATCTTTGAAGTAGTATCGGTAATAGATTTTCTTCCGACTAGGAAGAATGAAGCCATATTGCCCCATTTTAGCTGTATGCTTTCACGCCTCTTGTCATCTTTACCATTAAGTGACCTTCCGTATGTTTGAAAATTTAGACCACCAACGGATAGGGCGTTACTTGGATTGGATTTCAAGTTATCGTATACTTCGTTAATCGTTCTCCAATCAGCTACTAAATAATTTCCGTAATAAATCCAATCGACATGAGATATTTTGTAAATTCCAGTTGATAAGAAACGCTCTAGTAGTTCATCTTCATGCTTATTAAAGAAATTCTGAATTGTAGTTATTATGTCGGGATGTTTTTCGATAATATCTTTGGCTGGCATCCTAGCTGCAACAGGGGCGCTACCGTCTAGCGTGCCATCGCCCCAATGGAAAAACAGGATGGCGTTGATTTCTTCTTGGGTTGCACCAAGCTCATCTCGTACATATTCAATAAAAGTATCAATCGGCTCTTGATGCACGCTGTTTCCAGAACCCATTTTGATACTGATATTGCTTTTCTCATTGGCATAGTCGATAACCATGTCAGGTTTATACCTAGTGTCGCTTGTTCTCTTAGCGTGGACTAATTGTGTATTCTTTGTATGTTCTGATGGATTAAAGACATCATCGACGAATGCTTTTAGATTCGGATTTAATGCGCCGAATTTTCGAGCATTTAAGTTATTTTCAATTTCAATTTCGTTTTGAATTCCTGTGTTAATTGCCATAGTTCAAAACTCGAATTATTATGTTGTAATTATATCATTAACACCTTATAATGTGAAGACCTAGTGCAGCCTACATCATATAACCACAAGCGTTATTATGATATAATAATAGTAGGCTATTCAGTTTGAGGCAATCTGACCAAATAGCCTACAAAACTTATGCTTTTTATGATATAATATAGTTAATATCAATAGCGTCTAGAACGAAAGTTCTGGGCGTTTTTTGATGCTAAAGGAAATCATAAATGACCCAAGAAACCGTTCAGACTCTAAACCTAATTAAAGACATAACAACCGTGTGTTTACCAGCGGCTGCTACTATTATTACCTACTTTAAGTTATCTCGTGAGAATAAGAAACACGCCGCCAAACAATCAATTCTTCAGATGATTATGGAAGACCAGTTTAACTGGGAGCTTTTCAGAAAGTTTCCGGTCAACTATGGAAATATTCAGAACGAGTACGAAGTATATCACAAGAATGGCGGTAATGGCGAAGTGTCCAAAAAAGTTCGTGAATACAATGCCTGGTATGAGAGAAATGAAGAATTGATGATTAGTATGAAAGATTACTCCTGCGATGTAGAAATAACGACTAAATGTCAAAAAAATGAAGCTTGTTCTTTGTCTAAATCGAGAACTAAAAAATAGCCAACTTAGAAAGGAGGCACAAATGAAACTCAAAAAGAAAACGACAAGACAATTATCAATCGCAGTAGGTCTCTTATCCTTTGCTGCATTTATCGTGCAAGGGTTAGGTTCGACTTGGGGATTCGAGGAAGTAGCAAAACAACTGACCCAGACTGCTCTACTTTTCTCTGGTGGAATTAATATCTACTTCCTAGGTGTCACAAACCAAAAGAATAACCAAGATAAGGAGGACTCAGATGATAAATAGTATAAGAAAATGGCTTAGTAATCATATTGCGTTCTTCATCGTTTTTGGTGTCGCATTGCTCTGTATGACATTTATTCTTTGTGGCACTAAAGCCGAAAATGGAAGCATTACTCTCGATGGTAGCAATGCAAAAATCGAGAAATACACAGAAGATTTCATCGAGGACGCAAACGCTCGCCTCGAAGAGATGATGAATCATGAGCCGGCAACCGATAGCGAAACGATAGGCGCTAACGACCAAGAAGAAGTTGGTCTTGGCTTTTCGACTAGCATAGATGCGATTATCTCTCGCAGATTACCGGATGGAGATAACGATAACGGCAAGGGTTGGCAATGCTCAAAATACACCGCATATCTTGCTACTGGTCGTAGAGAATACTCAACAGCTCACCCAGACTATGGTCCTGTAAATGGCAAAGATGTTGCAGCTTGGCTTGTAAAGAACTACGGATTTAAGTATATCGACCAACCTGTAGCTGGTGCTATTGGCTCTGGCGGATTCAATACTCAATACGGTCATACCGTGATGTACCTCTATTCTACTGGTACGAATACGGCAATGGTAAACGATGCCAATTATTCTCCCCTTAAAGTTGCAACGCATAACATGAATATCTCTGGCTATAAGTGGGTTGTTCCTGGCGATTATACTCCACAGCCAAGTCCAGAACCGACACCTGAACCAGTTGCCTCTTGTTCGGTAATCAATGTTGTAAGTGGCGATACTCTAGGTGCAATTATGAAACGCTGCGAGGGTTATGTGGAGTATGGTTCAACAATGGATGCTTATGCCAAGACTTGGTTCTCAACTAAGGTTAAGCCAGGTCAATCAGTCTATGACGGATGGCATTCAAGAACTGGTGTAGGTCTTTATGCCGGAGATACTATTGAAAGGCGAAAATAATGGCTTATTCTGGTGACCTATTAAAGATAAATGGAACGACCATCCGTGGTCTTTCTGGCTATAAGATAGGCTACAACAAGCTCTGGAAGGATGCTGACCGTAATATGAACGGCGATGTTCGTGCATCTCTAATTGGCATCTTTCCAAAGCTAGAGCTTACCTTTCGTGATGCTTTAACTGAAGATGAAGTAAGTCAAATTATCGCCTTGTTAGACTTGCCATATTTCGATGTAACTTACTTCTCACCCAAGGTAAGAGATACGGTTACGGCTAGATATTATGCGGGGGATTACGAACCGGAGCTTCTAGATAAGTCCAGGGGCTTATATAAAAGCTTTACAGTCTCATTAGTGCCTGTAAGCAAGTTGTGAGGTATTTAGATGATTGAGGTATCGCAAGCATTCAAACAAGCCATGGGTGAGCCTGTGAAGGTTATTAAAGCCACTATTGTTGGTGAACAGGAATCTTATTCGTCTGCCGACAGTCTCATGTCATTTACGGTCGAATCGGCTGGGTATTATTTTCGTTCTGCAACTAAGGCTCTGACATTCAAGCTGCTTGGCAACGAGTATAATCTTGTCGGCGAAACCGTTGGTGTTACTATGAGTGTTTGCACCGACTTCGTGCAAGACTTATGGGAAGATTGTTATCTCGGCAACTTTAAGATTTATGAGCAAAAATCAGACATCGAGAAAGGATTCACTATCTTCTCGGCTTACGATAAGCTCGGTCAGATGGCAACTCAGGAATATGACTCGAATATTACATTTCCTACCACCGTCGAGAACCTAGTTGCACAGATTGTCGCTAAATACAATCTCGTGTACGACGTACGGTCTCTGACTAATGGTAGTTATATGATTACTGAAGACTTATATGCTCGAATCAATGATATTACCTATCGTGATATTCTTTCCGAGATAGCTGGAGCTACTGCTTCACTTATCTTAATTGATGGCATTACGGATACTTTAAGAGTAATAGCTCCACCATTGGAGTCATCTGAGACTCTGACATATGATAATCTCAAGAAATATTCAATTAAGCCCAAATATGGTCCTGTAAACAGCGTCGTACTTGCTCGTACTCCACAAGAAGACAACATCGCCGTAGTCGATAACGAAAGTGTCGAGCTACACGGATTAACCGAATTAAAGCTTGCAAATAATGAGATTCTTGACGATGATAGGGAGTTGCTTGCTCAACCTATTCTTGATGCAGTTGATGGCTTCGAATGGTATCCATTTGAAGCTGATACGGAAGGTCATGGTTGGTATGAAATTGGCGATATGATTACGATTACAGATGGCAACAACTCTTGGGATGTAATAATTACAGACATCAAACTTACTGTTGATGGCGGCATTAAGGAAACAATTAAAGGTGTGACGCCGACAGAAACCCAGACAGATTACGCATTGGCTGGCGGCATAACGAAGACTATCTATAATACTCAGATTAAAGTCGACAAACAGAATCAAGAGATTCAGTCTATCGTCCAAGAGATGACGTCTCTCGAAGGTCAAGTAAACGATAACTATACGGAGATTCATCAAACAATCAATAATGTCGTGACATCTGTACAAAATTCTGGCGGTAATAACCTTATCAAGAACTCTGCCATGTACTCGATTAATTCCGATACTCAACTACCAGATTACTGGAACTTCTCGCAAGCTGGTGATTTAATCGTTCAACCATCCGCTGAAGCTACGGTCTATGGCTCACTTTCTGGACAAGCTATATCGTTAATCGGAAAGACAGCAATTCAAAGAGTAGCAGTTAGTGCTGACGACTCTTCTATTTCAGAAAGTTCGAAGATATACTACTCCTTTTCTTGTCGCATAAAGAAGACTGCAACTGGTACATGTTATGTAAGAATTGCTGACGGTACCGAACACGGAGTTTGGGAGATTAGTCTAGATAATGGTGAATCGTCAACTTGGGAAGATTTCAGTATTGAGGGCATATTGCCGATGTCTACGCAATTAACAATTGAGGTGTTTGGCTCATCCGATTCTGAGTTCTCGATTACAGATATGATGTTAGCTGTCGGTAATTATCGTTCGAATTGGTCTCAAGCCAATGGCGAGTTTGCAAATACACAAGTAGCTATTGATACTACTGGCGTAAAGATTACGAACTCAAATCTCCATGGAGCATACAGCAAGCTTGACTCGCAAGGATTAATTATATTCGATAGCAATTCCGAGAGTAGCTTTATTAACAATGATGGTGTTCATACTAAAAGTATTTCTGCCGAAAACGAGATAGATATGCCACCTCTAAAGATAGTGCCACAGTCTGATGGCTGGGCGTTCGTACCAAAGGAGTAAAAATGAGTTGGGTAACAGTAGCATCAATCGATACAGGTGGATATGGCTATACTAGATTGCAATACGATGACGCCTCTACCGGTGAAAGTCGTAGCTCTAGAGTTATTTTTGAGCTTAAGCCTGGTGCTAGTATCTATGTCTATTTCAATAATTTTACTGTTAATGGAACAAACCTTGGACAGAAAACGGTTTCTGGAAACTGTACTTTATGGACTGGCTCATTACCGGCTGGCAATAGGACAGTTTCCTATACTTGTCCTTGGTATTCTGGTACTGTCAATTATTCTGGCACAGGCTATATTCCAAGTGGGTACTCTAATCCTACTGAATTGTCGGTTTCAATTAAGAGTAAAACATACAATTCTGCAGTATTTAATGTTTCCATATCATCTTACGGTACTCCAGGTTCTACGAATGGTCGCTATATCGAGGCGGCAATTCTCGGTAGTAGTACATATGGTAACCCTTATCGCTACGCCAAGGCTTCAAATGTTACATCGGCAGAACTAACTGTCGATAATAGCTCAAGCCAAGGTTCTACGGCTCTTACGATTACTGGCAATACTACTTACCACTATGGTGCATATGCAAATAACACTCAAAGAAACATCAGTACGGTAGCCGGAACATTCACGACACCATGTCCCCCACTCTCGACATTGTCATTATTTAGCCAGACATATAAAACATATAATACCGTCAATGCAGTAATTGATTGGACTCGTCAATCTGATGGTGGTGCTTTGGCGAGAACGCTCAATTATAGATATTCAACCGATGGCGGTACGACATATACAGCATGGACATCTGCGGGTACGATAACAGCTTCATCCGGAACATTCACAGCTTCAGGAATACCTACTGATAAAAGCGTGATTTTGCAAGCCAAACTTACTACTACGGCAGGTGATTCAACGGTCATTACGACAACCTTCACAACTAAAACCACACACATCTCGCCAAATTTTAGTAACTTTGATTATGCTGACACGAACGCTGATGCTATTGCTTTGACTGGTGACTCTCATGCATTAATTCAGGGGCAATCAACTCCAGTAGTCACAGTATCTACAAGTGATAAGGCTACAGGTAATGATAATGTCGCAATCTCTAACTACGCAATTTCATTTAGTGGTAGCACTTATACGCTCGGCTATTCATCGTCTAGTGCGGTATCTCAAACATTATTAGCACCAAGCCAGAACGGCACGCTCGCATTAAAAGTATCTGCCGTAGATGAATTATCGCTATCTACAGCTGTCTCTAAAGATGTGACGGTATACCCATGGTCTGCACCGACAGTCGTTGCTAGTGCGGAAAGAACTAATGGATTTGAATCCGAGACGACCTTAAAAATCCACGGTACTTACGCTCCAATCATCGTAGACAACGCAACGAAAAATACACTTACTGTTCAATTTCGAACCAAAAAATCATCAGAATCCAACTGGGGAAATTGGCAAACAAGACCAAATACGCCATCTGGAAACAACTGGTCTATTCAAGACTACGCAATTACTCTCGATAATAATTATCAATGGGATATTCAAGTTAAAGCGACTGACGCATTTAGTTCAACTACCGTTGACTTAGTTCTTACTGTCGGCATCCCTAAGTTCTTTATTGGTGAAGATGGCAGATGCTCGGTCGGTAGGAAGCCTCAAGTTGACAAAGGGCAAAATAACGGTCAACTTGAGGTCGAGGGAGACATAATCTCCTCTGGTAGTGTGTATGCACATAATACAGCAAAGCTCTTAGAAGAGAGTGAATTAGAAAGATTGTTGCCAAGCATCTTCTTGCGGACAATCTATCCTATCGGCTCGATTTACTGCAGTACAACTAATAAATCACCACAACAATTCCTTGGTGGCACTTGGGCGCTTGAGTGGTCTGGTAAAAAGTATATTAAGGTAGCTTCTCAAGTGTTATATTATGGTTCGACTAGGAATGGCTCAGGAACTTCTAAAGTAATTGGAGCATATCAGTATAGCCTAATTGACGGAATTTTTGATAGAGCACCAGCTATGCCATCTGGTTTTCACCAAGAGTATCAGTTGTCAGGTCAAGTATCGTCTAGTGGGTCTAATAGTGTAAGGATAAGATTAAATAATATACAAACCGACAATAAAGGAACTTGGTCTTCCGATACTTTCAGGCAAATTGTCAAATCAAACTTTTTCAAAAAAGAAGATATTACCTTAGAAACGACTTTAGGATATAGCAATCCTGGCATAAATCTAGGAATAGTAAATGATGGTTCTGGCGATGCCAGAATGTGGTCTGCAACAATTCATGGCTTCTATGTAAGCAACGATACTTACTATGTTTGGAGAAGAACAGCTTAAGACCGTGACATTGACGCTTGAGCAAATCCCAAGTCACAAACATCCGATTCCGTATCGTACTGATACTAATATTTCTGGAGGTTCAACCGGTCAATGGACGACAGACCCTGGTACTTCGAGTGGCTCTTCCGATTCTAAAGCAATCGCTGTAGGTGGTGGCAAAGCACACAACAATATGCAACCCTACATAACCGTGTATATGTGGCGTAGAATGACATAATTATCCCTGTTATTGCATCAGACCGTAACCTTGACGGTTAAGCAAATGCCACAACATACCCATAATCTGCTATGTGGTTATGGCGATGTCGGTAATCCAACAATGACAACTGATGCCTTGAGATACCAGTATTGGGGTGGAAATAACAGAGGTTGGCATAACTTTTTGACACAAAAAACTGGTAACAATGAGGCACACGAAAATATGCCTCCGTACCTGACCGTTTATATGTGGCAAAGGGTTAGCTAGTCCGTCTCCACATATAACAGGTAATGTATGGCTGCATGTTCGTATGAGACTTGCCGCCGCCAGAGTTATTAATCGTGAATGGTGGTGAATAGGTTTCTCCATAGAAAGTACCACCTCCGTTGCCGGCAGATGTTCCACTTGTATTGTTATACGGAACGCCATAAGGCACCCTCTTTTCTAAGCTATGAGAGTGGCTCGGAATTTGCTCAAGCGTCAAGGTTACGGTCTTACTACCTCCACTCTTATTTGACGCATTAAAATCTGTATCATTCGTATCGACACCGACAGGCACTTTACCAGCACCCCACGGCTGCCATGTTCCACCAAGAAATGTTTGTGGCGAAACATTATTCACGCTCATGTAGATTGAGCCTACTGGGTAAACATAAGTCAGCAAGTCGCTCTTAGAGATGAGCTTTGCTGTATTATGTGCATAATCTTGCCGTTTATGCCTTCTTCATATCTGCAAGTGCAACCTTTTTAACTCTTTTGATAGTTTTAGCAAAGTGCTTCATATCATATAGCCAATCATTGTGAGTGTATTCTTCTAGAAGTTTTTCAATTTCTTTTTCTGATTTTCCATCTGTCTGATGAGAAAAGACCATCATATCATGGAGTAATAGTGGGTCAGCCGGAGCAAGCTCTTTTAATATCTTAGTAGCTTCTTTACCATAAATAGGCTCGACATCTTTCCATTCTAGCTCTATTTGAGCTAGGTCTACGATTCTTCGCATTATCACTTCATCGTCATTCATTACTTCAATTATATCATTAAAAGCATAAATGTTATGTCTTGTGAGATTAGCAAACAAATACCACCTCTGTAAATAAAGGTGGTTTTGTTGTATCTTTATGCTTACTATGTTATATGTTAATTACGCTTCCGTTGCCGAGGAATGATGCATCGTTGATTCCACGAATAATAGTATCAAGAATAGTGTCTTCTCCGATTTTAATAACAAGTGGTTGACCGGCAGAGCCATTAATCTTCTCCGCAAGCGTATCCATCCATCCAGTATTGTTTTCGAGTGGAAGGACTGCTTCTTTGCCGGCTTCGCCAATCATAGCGAGTGTTGCTCCAGTCGTAACGCCACCAGTAGCGAGAAGTGGAATCTGTGGCACATTGATTCGTCCTACCCATCCGAATGGCTTAATGCCGAGAATATCAATGCCACGAATACCATCTAGGAAACCGTTGATTGCGTTGAATGGAATCGCTACTACTTTATTGATGCCAGTAATAATCGCATTTACAATGGTTTTGAATGCATTTACAATGCCATCCTTGATACCGTCGAATATTTTACCACCAGTCGAGAATACGGCTTTGACTGCGTTCCAGGCATTCGAGAAGATAGTTCCAAAGAAGTTTGCAACTGTCGAGAAAACGCTCTTAATGCCTTCCCATGCACCCCTCGCACCATTCTTGATAGTTTCCCAAGCACCGGAGAAGAATTTTCCGATAGCTTCGACTACAGAACCTACAGTATTCTTGATACCATCGAATATCGTCTTAATAAAGTTACCAATGTTCGAGAATATAGTTTGTGCAGTAGTCCAGATTCCGTTGAATAAGTTTCCAATGAACTCAATGGCGTGCATTATCAAATCGATAAGAGTTGTAATTATACCGATTACCACGCCAATAGCGATTCCGATTGCCGAGAATACTGCACCGAGAACCGTTCCTAGTGCTTGACCTATTGTTTTGAGCGTATTCATTAAGCCTTCGTTTTCTTGAAGACCTTTTGCCATCCTTTGAATATCATCAATGACTGGTTGCATTATTTCGTTTAACCAGTTCAAGAACGGCTCTAGGACATTGTGCCACATTTCATCGAAACCAGCCTTGATGCCGTCGAGAATTGCTCCGATTACGGAGAAAATAGCACCTATTACGGACAATGCGGGTGGCACTATGATATTTGCAAATACAGCTATCATTTCCTGTAATGCACCTGTGAACGAAACTAGAATCCCAATTATTGGCTCAAGTGCAGATTCTATCCCCTTAAAGAAGGTGTCAAAACCTTGTGCGAACGATTCTGGGTTGAGTTTCTGGAGAGCTACTCCGATGTTATTAAGATAGTCAGGGAGTGCATTCTCAAGGATATACTTACCAAGTGGCACGAAGAGATTATCCCATGCGGAGCGACCAGCTTGAGCAATAATATTAAAGGCATTAATTGCACCCTTTTTGAAGTTATCAATAGCCTTATTCCATTTTGACAGGTCGAGTTTGCTAAATGCTTTCTTTAATCTTTCGTATATTTCATCGACTGCATTCTTGCCATTAAGCTCGAAATCTCCCCAATCAAAGTCCATACCAGATAAATCCATAGAACCACCACCAGAACTGCCCGAACCACCACTAGATGAATTATCAGGCTCTTTGAGTACATTCATCTCATCAAAGCCAGCGAGCTGATTTGCGAGTTTTTTGGCTGCTTTTGATGTGCCGTCAATATCTTTAGTGGCATCAGTTGCAGCAGAGCCAATACCGTCCATTGATGTAGCGGCGCTTTCTGCACTTTGTTTAGCTGAGTCTGCACTAGCTTTAGTGCCACCAAATAAGACCTTTAGGGCATTAATAGCAGTAATAACGAGCTTGATGAATGCTGCGATATAGTTAGCGGCAGTTCCTACAGCACTACCGACTGCATTGAAGAATCCAGCAATATTCGATTGACCAATCGCATCCATAATAGCCGTAAGACCACGAGTTATAGCAGTCTTAAGGTTAGTAATAGATGTTGCGACACCACCGGTCGCATTTTTTGCCTGTTGCTCAAAGCTACCAAGACCATTTATGCCTTGCTTATTAAGCTTCATAACGGTCGCCATGAACTCATTCATTGAAACTTTGCCCGCACGCAAATCTTCGCCTAAAGCCGTAGCGTCGGCATACCCCATAGCCGTGGCTACTTGTTTTAGCTGTGCCGGCATAGCCATCATCATAGTACGCCATTCCATCATATCTGGTTTGCCTTTGGCGTAAGCCTGGCTCATTTGTTCAAGTGCAGACTTTTGGATTTCCATACTTGCACCACCAGCTAGAATGGCGTTGTTTAGTGCAAGGAACATATGAGTCGAAGCGCCAACATTTCCGTTTGCAGATGTAAATCTCTGCACGGCTAGAGCAGCAGCATCTAGTGTCGTTGGGAGACCTTGGAGCTTCGTCTCAAGTGTATTAATCGATTTTTGAGCATCTTCAGAACCAATTCCTAGGTTAGACATAACCTTCGGAAAGTTCTTTAAGGTATCTAAACGAGTAACGGCATCGTCTGCGAAAGAAGCAACAGCAGACAAAGCTTTCGTTAAAACATTGCCTATTACTGTACCGACAGCAACAAAGCCAGCAGTCATCTTTGAAGATATTGAATTCGTGGAATGCGAAAGGGAGTTAAGTTGTTTCTTAACACCACTCAATTCTTTTTCGAAGTTTGCCGCATTGGCGGTTATTTGAACTTGTAATTCATCAATCGTTGCCATTATTGCTTCTTTCCATATTTAATGCGAGCCATGCGAATACGCTGGTCATCGGTGTTGCATATCTCGGTTGTTTCATTGTCCTTAGCCTTCGAGAATGGCTCTTTAGGGTAATGCTTAGGGTCATGGAAGGCTATCTTAATGTAGTTACCGAGTGAAAAGTTCATAGTGTCCTGAATTTTGGTATTGTTTTCGAGTCGCTTATTATAGCCATCGATACAATCGATGAAATCGCCGAAAGTTAATTCCCAATATTCAGATGGATGTAGACCGATTTGAAATGCTAAGCTTTGCTGTTTTCGCCAGAAGTCTTTGAAGTACCCTGCTTGAACTGTGCTTTCACTTCCGTTGTGTCTATCTCCCCTAAAAAACCTGCTTCATTGATACCGTCTAAGATGTTCTGCATTAATTCAGGGATACCTTTCTTAAAGTCTTCCTCGAAATCTGCGTCAGAAGCACCGCCAGCACGATACAAAAACAAAAGGTCTGATACGCCGATTGAGCCACTAGACATTCCGTTAAAAACATCAAAGAACTTACGGTTCTCGTTTTGTTCTGCCTTTGCGATATTTAGAGCTTTGAAATTAAGTTTCATAGGTTATTCCTCGTTTAATTTGCTAGGTGTGGGAGCATTTAGCCTCCGCTCCCAAGAGGACTGATTAGGCCTCAGCGTAAACTGGGTCACCAGAAAGGCGAATAGTAATATTCGCAGAGACAAGACCATCTGGTGTAGCCTCACCGAACTTAAGCGATGAGATGTAACCGGTATAGGTCAATGTACCGGCATCATCTGGGAATGTCTCAACCCAGGTACGAACTTCGCCAGATGCATAAACGGCTTTGAGTGCTGCAATTTGACCATCGAAACAGTTGTTGATTGCAACTTCGACAGAGCCGGCATCTTTTGCACCTTGGATGTATTCTTTGGCACGGTTTGGGGAATCGAGGGTAGTAACATCGATTTCCTCAGCTTCGGAAGCCTGCTCACCAATGCTCGTGATGTGAGCGATAACGAGGTCAGCCTGCTCATCAGCAGTTTTGACCATCTTAAGGCTTGTAGACATAGCTTGAATTCCAGCCATAATTTGTTCTCCTTACATCAACGATTACCGGTAAAGGTTGCATTGATGTGATATAAAGCTCCCTCTGGTGATGGAACATCGAGGGATGTGTTGAGCCGATATTTGAGTTCACGCATCTTAGCCTCGGCTTGAGCTAAAATACTCGAAGCAGTAACACTATCATTCGTCCAAATATCAATCGATACGAGAATCTCTTGCGATGCAATATCATTCTCAAGGTAATACTCGGTACTATTGCCATCTATTCTGAATGTAATCGCAGGAACATCAGAAAACTTATTTTGCGAGCTTTGCATAACGGGATAACCAAGCTCACTAAGCTTGCTGAAAATTTCTGGTTTCGGATTGAATAGAGTCATGATTATTTAATCCCTTCTATTACCTTGCGAAAGATTGCACTTTCGATTCTGTCTTTGTTGTTGCGGAGTGCTGGCATCATGAATGGTTGAGCCGCTTGACCAGCCCAATCTGGTGCGAATGATACGGCTACATTTGAATTCTCATTTGTAGCTGCACCACGGACTCCTGTACCGAACTCTACATACGGTGCATATTCAACATTTGTTCCGATGGTCGCCTTCATATCCTTACCAGGTATAGCCTGTTTCATGACATGTATGCTGCCTCGAAGATTTCCGGTATCTACTGGACAGAGCCTTTTGGCACTACCCTCAACGATTCCGGCAGCCTTGTTGATTCCGTCCGCAATGGCATATTCGACTTTCTCTGGAAGTTTTTGATACTTCGCAAGAATCTGCGATAAGCCTTTGAATTCGATTTTTACCCCTGCGCTTGCCATAGGTTACCCACTATCGTTAAGTGAGAGTCTGATGGAATTACACTTGTTGCGACATATAGCTTATTACTGCATCTAAGCAAGTCGTTTACGGAGACATTCTCATCCGCTCCACAAGTTACGCAGATGTCGATTGATTTCACTAAGCCAAGCTCGGTTTGAATCTCGCCTAGGTTAGCGAATCGGACATTGCCTTGAAAGGTGCATTTGGTAGTGAGACTACCTTTTACAACTCCACCTTCTGCATCAACGGTATCTTCGGCAGTCAAGACCTCAATCGTTTTGTCGTAGAACGATTTTGCGATTGCATTCTTGGCTGAGTTAGGAAACAACATTGATTCTCCTATAACGAGCTAGTAACTTTGCGAAACCAGCGAATAGTTCGTTGTCGTCAGCCGAGGCAAGATAGTTCTTGACCTCGTTGCTGTATGATACGGACTGTCCGTTATCGCTTACAGAGCTAATAGCTTGGTCTGATTCAGTAGAGGTTTTGGAGTTGGTCGTTTGATTGAAGATGCCTGAGACAATGCGAGCAACGACTCGCTCCAATGCCTCGTCTAGGGTTGTGTCGTTAAGATAAAGAAGAACACGGTCGTAAACCTCATTGATGCAATACTCAAGAAGAGCATTAGCAGAGGCATCTGACGCTGCGTCATCGATAACTTTGACATATCCTTTGATTCGGTCTAATTGTTCTTGTGACATCTTGTCCTCCGACTATTTCTCGGCTTTAGGAGCTTCGGCTTCTTTTGGCTCTTCTTTCTTAGCCTCTTTTGGAGCTTTAGCTTCTTTTAGCGGTTTGCCATCCTTATCGCAAGGTTCGTAAACTTCAGGATATTTTTCCATCTGTTCGATGACCTTTTCGTTTTTAACCTCTTCGATAGTTCCGGCTTGGATATTCTTGAAATACTTCATAGATTCTCCTTGTTAAAGTTGTCTTGTGCCGGTATTACGCCACCGGCAAGGCGATTGGCTATTGAGCTGCAGGAAGAGCTGCAAGAGTCTTGACGAGGTCTGGAGTTACGACGCCAGTACCGAACGAGTAGAAGAGTTCCACAGCGTGAGCGTTTGAAAGAGGAACTTTCTCATCGGCATACTCGTTTACCAAGACTGGCTGACCAGCAGAACCGAAGACAGTTGCGATGATAGCCTTGGTTTGGCGAGTGTTCGAGAACACACGGACACCATGGAACATAGCAATTTCTTCTTCGCCAGAATCAGCAGTTGGTACGCTAACCTTGTCGATATGATTGCGGAGCTTACCGTAAACTGCTGGAGTAAAGGTAAGGACAATCATCTCACGGTCAACACCATCGACATGGTCGTTAGAAACGGTTTCGATTGATTGAATCATAGCTTCAACGACATCTTCGATAGCGGTTGTGCCGGTAGGAAGAGTAACAGCAGTACCTGCTGCTTCGAGTGCTGAGAAGTATGCACGGTCGAGAGTTGCAATCATGCGCTTTGCGTGGTTGGCTGCACGACGAGCGATAATGTCAGCGACACCGAAGGTGCGAACATCTTTCTCTTCGATTTCTTCGACAATTTCTTTATTGGTGTTAAGGTTGATGGTAACTTTGCCGCCGTTAGCAACTGCATCGCCTTTGCCGGCTGCACGAGCAGTACCATAATCTTCTGAAGAAGCGTTGTCGAAACGGTTTACTTCAACAGAACCAGTTGTTGGGTCACCAGAGTAATCAGTATTCTTGATTTTCTCAGAGATAGCGCCCTTTTGAATGGATTCGATAACCTTGCCATAGCTTTCAGCGAGTTTATCTTTGGTCGTTCCACTCGTAACGATATTTAGAGCATCAGTTCGTGCCATAAATAATCTCCTTTGGTATTGAGAGCGACAATACTAGAATGCAGTTACGCCAGATTTGCGATAGCCATTGGCAGCAATGGATTCTTTCTTGTCGGTAGTTTTGCTACCGTCACCATAATCAGTAGGAGTCTTGCCAGCGAGTTTTGCCTCGACTGCTTTTGACACGGCTTCGTTGAAGGCTTTGTTAAGTTTGGTGATGTTATCCATCATCTTGTCCTTATCGATGTCTACCACGAAATCTACCATCTTGGTGTCGATATTAAGTTCTGCAAGCTTTTCAATGCCGTCTGCACGGTTTTCACGAAGCGTAATGTTTCGCTCTTTCTGTGCAAGTTCGTCATCTTTGGCTTTACGAGCCTCATTCAGACGCTCCTCTTCGGTCAATTTGGCTTTTCGCTCGTATTCCGTAATGGCATCTGCGATAGCCTTTTTATTCGCCTCATCGTTCTTGCTTTGGACTTCTCCAAGGCGTTTCTGAATAAGTGCGTTGACCTCATCCTGAGTAAAGGTCTTTTGAGTATTGGTCTTGTCTCCCTCTGTTGCTCCGGCTTGACCGTTGTCGGCAGAGTTTTGATTTGTAGCTTCCGCCATAAATCCTCCATTTAACGCCTGTCGGCTTAATTTGCTGCATCAAAAAACGCCAAGACCTAAGTCTTAGCGCTATTGATATTGCTTATATTATATCACAAAAAGCATAAAAGGAAAACAAGTCAAGAATTATGCTCTGAAATTGTTTCCGCAGTCGTGGCAATAGTAAATCTTGGACTTGTTCTGAATAATACGCTTACTGAGCCATACATAGCCTTTACCTTGAGACTTCTTGATGATGGCGTACCACCAGTCAAAGCACATTAATACCATCATGGCTACCATAGCCTTGCAACACCACCAACAGACATAATAGATACCGAATAGAATTAGCCATAGAATTCCGTGTTTATTACGCTCGTTAGATAGCTGAACCTTCGTGCTGCCACATTTAGGGCATTTACGATTAACTCCCATAAAGTTCCTTTGTTTAATTGCCTGTATTATACCATAAATGGTTTAGCTCGTCAGCACCCTATGCGTCAATAACCTCGCCGTCTTCATCTTTGTGGACACGGTAGAATTCGTTGTAGCTTTCGACTACTTTCTTATTCTTTTTGCCTTCCTCTGTTAAACGATACTTCCATGCCTTTTCGTCATGGTAGTACCATTTCTCATTCTTTAAGAAGTATGGTTCGAGTTGCATCATTTCATTTTCTCCTTAAGATAAGCACCAATGGCTTTGCCGAGAGCGTTCTGTTGTCGTCCTTTATGGTTCGCAAAACACTCAGCGAAGAACTCGTGTGAGTTAGTTTTACCATAGCCTGAAATAACATTATCGGTCATACCGAACCTCTCTTTAGCTATCTTAATTATATCATTTCTGATATTAGTTGCCGAGAGTCCTTTGACATCCATGAGATAGTTCTCAATATAGTGACCGAATTCGTGATTGAATACATAGGTCTTGAGATTCTTTGCTGGCATAAAGTGATGCCTACGAATACCGCCATTTACGGTCTTGGTAAGCTTGCTCATGGATAGATGGTACTTAGGATTTAAGCCAATCACGGCTTTCTGGCGATATGTCGCTGCCATAATACCACCCTTATATTGCTTACCAACGATTTCAAGACCGATGTTTTTCTTTTGTTTAAGTGACCACTCTTTGATTTGAGGGAACTCATCCATTAGTTTCTGAGTAGCTGATGAATATGCTCGCAATATCTCTCCATCCACTCCCCAAAGACTCATCGAATCAAACGAAGCTCCATAATCAGTAAGGACAAGATTGCCACCGTTTGTCTTGCCACCGACAACATTATTGACTACATTATCTACGAATTCCTGTTTCCAATCTCGATAAGTCATATCGTAGACATGGTAATTCTTTCCAGTAGCTGGATTGCGTGCCATTCTTGTTTCGTCAGGTTCAAAGTCCTTAAAATATGGAACAATCGTTGAGCGGCAGTTTGGATGCAATGGTGGCACATTCTCGCCTGGAACGCCATCAGAGACCTTGAATCGTTTACCGTCCATATGGGAACATATTTCGCTCGTACGACTGTCTAAAGTGGCTAAGAACTCGAAATATTCAAAGCCCATAGACTTATACGATTCAATCTCGCCAGAATTGTGGAAGTAATTCGTTTCAGTTCGGACTAATCGTTCTGCGTAGTAATTCGAAACGCTAAAACGCTCACGAAAGTCTCTTGCTGTCTTTTGAATTGATTGTCCATTAGCGATAGCTTGTGCCAGCTTATCTTTTAGTTGACTTGCAAGCACATCGGAATTGCCCCATACTCTTTGGGAATAATTCTTGCCATCGAATTTCGTTTCAAGCACACGGTTTACTGTTTGAGTATCTAGGATTGAGAATCCTGGAGTCGAGCCTATTCCTCGTGAGACATCGTAAACGGAACGATAATATGAGTCCTCGTAGACCTTACGACTAGCATTTGTAAGAATCTTCTCTTGTTCTAACCCAGCTTTATGAGCTTCGTACCACATTTGAGCATTGAGAAACTCAAGGCGATTGATTCTACCGAGATAATTAGCAGGAATCTCTTCATATAACCCAGCTTTCTTGAGCTTTGTCACGAACTTCTTCATGTCGCCAGAAGATGTCATGAGCTTTAGCTTCTGCTTGTCGAGACCACCTTCCTTTGTCCAGTAGTCGGCATAAATCTTCTTGAGTTGTCTCAAGGTTTCTCTTTGCGTTTCGACATAGAGCGAGCGAATCTGCCTCCGATATTCCTCGGAGGTCTTTTCGCTCTCTACGAGTCGTTCATTGGCTCGTTTATTCCAGTAAGCATTTGTCCTTTTGCGAAGAGCCATGCTTTACTCCTATTCAGTTACTTCGTCATTCTTATCTGCAAATTCATTGGCATTGTAGTCATCGTCGTTGATTTGTTCTTCTGAATCTTCTTTGGCAATTTCTACTGTTTCGGAAGCGTCCTTAACAAACGAGAGTTGGCTTACGAGAAGTTCACGGTCTACGATGCCATCAAGGTTCGTAATCATCTGGCTCGTTTCGTAATCATTCGATGGTAAGTTGCGTTTGAATACTGCATCAACATCCTCTTTAGCGACTTCAGTCATCTTTGATTTAACGGATAGGAAATGAGAATAAAGCGAGAATCGTTTCATGAGTCCTTTCTCAAAGAAACGCTCTTTATTCTTTACGGCTTGCTCGAATGCGAGAAGCTTATAGCGAATGGCAACGCCAGAAGAATCACCGGCGAATTTCTCATCCGACATATCAGGCACCATTGAGATTTTATGAATGTCTTTCTCAATAGTCTTGCGAAGAACATCTACATCGCCTTCGTTAATGGCTTTGGTTAAGTATTCAACCTTGCCATCCACAGGGATATTAGACAAAGCCCTCTTTTGCTTAAGGTCTGCCATTTGGTCTGCGTCAAACTTCATGCCGTAGAAACACAAGATTGCATCAACAAGCTGCTCACGGTCATTCACACGGTCTGACTGGATGAGGTTATAGGCATCAATAAGGGAAATAACCGTCTCATAATCACCTAGATGTTCTTTGTTGTTGTCGTACTCAATAACTGGAACTGCACCGAATGCGTGTTGTTCATGACCAGTCTCTTTTAAGCTACTACCGTTGCCGGATAATTCATACTTAAGGATTTCCTTGTCGGTAGCAACAATGACATCATAGTGGTCTGGTTCTTTGTCTTCGGCGTCTTTATAGATTGGTCGGTAGTTAATTGCATAAAGCTCGTTATGAACGAGGGTGTCGTCGTAAATCATAATGGTGTTGCGAACATCAAGTGTAACCGAACATGGATTAGCGTCTTCGTCTGAATAAACATATTCATACTTAACGCCAAAAATAGAGCATTCCTTGGCAATTTCAACATCAGTATTCTCCATAGTCTGCTTTTTGTAAGCGTCAAGGACTGGCTGAATATTTATGTCGCCATTAACTTGATAATCGACTGGGTTGCCGAGGAGATAACCAACCATCATGTCTGTAATGTATTTAGCATGGTTGATGACGAGTTTGTTATTCATGAGTGTTTCAACTTTCTCACGAGTCGTGATAGCTTGATTGCCCATATAGTAGTTATCGAGCGTATCGAAACGAGTTCTACGCTTTTCATTGTAGTCGATGGCTTTTTTGATAAGCTTCGCATCGAGTGGTGTGTCCTTATTGACCTGATACATATTACTCCTTTCTATCTAGCCCAATAATTAGTGAATCTAGAGCGTCTGCTCGCTCCTGTTTTATCTACGACTTCCGGCTTTCGCTCAGAGGTTATAGCTTCGTAAATAGCCGCTAAAACATCAACTGCGTCATCATGTGCATTGCGACCTTTGCGTTGGTATGACATGACTTGTCTGAAAAATTCCGGATATTTCTTCTTCCAGTTCGGTGGCATAATGACATGGTTTTGCACCCAAGAAGACGAAGCAAGGATGCGAGATTCCTTGTTCTGAGTTTGAGGTTTCGTTGTAATGTGCGTACGGTTTGTTTGAAATTTTTCTGTTAGGAGTCTTTCGACATTTCGTGCAAAACCACGTCCACCGTTATTGCTTTCAATTACTGCCTCATTCGTGTTGCCGTTGAAAAGCAATTCGGCAACTTTGGTTTCAGTTACTTCCATTGGCTCGTCCGTGAATACAATGTCGGTAATATAAGCCTCTTTATCGTGTTCGATATAGTTAATGGAGCAAAGAAAGTCCGTACCAGTATCAGCAGTATCGGTATAGTTATAGACTTTGCCTTCTGGTCGCTTCTCCCACTCGATAAAATCAGAATAGAGCCTACCACCAATATCGATAGGCTTCTGGTTATAGTTGGCTTCAACAATATCGAGATTCATCTCACGAGTCTTTGCTTTGTAATCATCAAGACTCAATACATCATCACAGAGCATTGAGCCATCGTCTTGAACGGCTCTATATGTGATATGTTCTACATCATCAGAAAAGTTGGCTAGGACTCGCCCAGCTAGGTCTCCTTCCGCCCATCGAGTCATAATAATGATAACTTTCCATGGGTTTTCCGTGCGGCTAAGGAATGTATTATTAAACCAGCCCCATTGTTTATCGAGCGATGTTTCGTTATAGGCTTCTTCATCGTTTTTAATAAGGTCGTCTACGATTAAGAAATGAGCGCCAAAACCAGTAGCTGTGGCTTTTGGAGATGTTGCGAGGTAGCTTTTCATTGTCGAACCATCCAAAGCCCACATTTGAGCCGATGCCTCGCCATATTTAACTTTTGTTTTTGGAAAGATGTCAGAATAAACTATGTTCTCATTGTCGACTTTCTCGGTCTGAATGAGATTACGGACTGTTTGTGCGAATGTCGCAGAAAGCGTTTCATTATAGCTCGCAGTCATGACTTTATTCTTTGGATTAATACCAAAGAGCCATGCAGTAAATAGTTGAGCCGTGAGGGATTTGCCGTGTCGTGGTGGAAGATTGATGACTAGGAAATGTTTGTCAGATTTCTCGACAAAGTCTTGCAGTTTCTCGCAAAACTCGTAGAGATATTCTCGCTCGTCTTTGTAGAACTTAGGCATCATGAGCTTGCAGAAGTTATAGAAATCAACACGAGCCAACTGAAGCTCAAGTTCTTTTTGAGTTTCTGGCAGCTCAATGATGGTTTCGACTTCTTTTACTTTCATTTCTTCCTTTTAAGTAGCTTTAGTAAATCTTGCTTGGTTAATTGGTTGAACGGAGAATTGGTCTGAATAGTTTGCAAATTGCCTTCGACTGTGGTCTTTGTCTCTTGAACATCAAAGCCACCGAATAGCTTTGCCTTGGTTTCGATAGCTTTAACTTTCTCGGCTGGCGATGCATCTTCGCTATCAATGATGTCGTCTAAGACTTTCAAATCTTTCTTGATTCTTGATGGGTCTTTCATTGCACGCTGTGCTGCTATTGCTCTGTGCGAGAAACGGTCTTGTGGTCTGCCGCCTGAATTCTTACCGAACTCATTACCTTCAGCGAAAGTGCCGTCCGACTTTCTTCCGACTTTTTCAGGGGTGGATTTCACTTTCTTCTTCGGTTTCTTTTCGACCACTTTCTTAACCATCGTTTAACCTTTCATTTCTTAATTGGCATCTTAATAAACTTAATTTCTGGCCTCTCGATTTTATCTTTGCCGGTCACTTTAATTTTCTTCGCAGCCTTTTTCTTTGTAGCTACATGAACTTCATATTCTTGACCGTAGAGCTTAATGTTTGCAATGCCATCTTTGACTTTCTTTGTGATGTCATGCTCTTGTCCATATAGTTCAATGATGACTTTGTCATCTATCTCATTTGCTTTGATAACTTTCTTTGCGTTTGGCATTGATTTCTCCTTTCGATAGATTAGAGTATTTTGTTTTGCCACGACTTGCCGTATAGTCAGCTAAATCACGAAGCGTTTTACTTCTGATATAGCCACGGCGAGACATCAATAATCCTTTTGACCTACGAATTGTTTCGCCACGATAATCCCCATCGATGCAGATTTCGCAAGCGATTCTGCCAGTTGGCTTAAAGATAATGTAGGCTCTCGTACTACGAAATATTGCTTTCAAATCTTTAAAGCCGAAGTCCTCAAAAATCTTATTAGCGGCAATAGCATATTTAAGTGCAATCTCGTTACGATTACACGATTCTTTAATGATGCCTTTATTTTTTAGAAGCTCACAATGAACTCGTGTTGTCATCATGGCTTCGAACTCATTTATGGATATGTCTTCTTGCATATCAATTCTTCCGTTTAGTTTTTTCTGACATCAAAAAACGCCAAGAGCATTGCTCTAGGCGCTATTGACTTACTTATATTATATCATAAAAATCGCTTAAGGCTACTTAAGGACTTGATGTATAGAGGAACATCTTTTTCCTTATCATAAACAATGTATCTTGGCTTGTCCGATTTTCCGGTAAGCTGATATATGCATCGTTTATCGTTTTCGTCTATCGGTTCTATCTTTTCAAATGTATCTCTAATCTTTACGCCGTTTATTTCCTTCCTCATAGTCCAATGAATCATATCGGAAACATCAGAGAATTCACATTTATGTTTGAATTTGATTCCTAGGCATTGCTTTAACATATCGAACCAATATCCATAAAGCCACCAAATTCTGTTTCTCCCCTCATGTTCATCTACTTTCGCTAGGAATTTTTCGGCAATCTCGTCTCTTACATATAGATAGAATCCAATACTCATATAGATTCTATTCCAGCCTTTTTCGATTTTATCGCTACCAGCACCGTGTTTTACGATTTGCTCGATAATTGGAAATCTATCATATAATTCTTTTTCGGATATGCGTGGGCGTGGATTCGACTGCATCGTGTCCTGATACTTATGGACATAATATCCTATATGTATGTGGTAGACTCTTAGGTCTTTCATTGCAATAATAACCCCATACGCCTCGCCTTGCGCACGACCAGTTCCGTATTGGATGGCTAATATATCGTCATACCCAATCTCATTAATATTTTCTGGGGTTATTTCGATAGGAGCATTTTCTCGAATATTGAATAGTGCATTTTCTTCCATGGTTTTAGCCTTTGTCTTTTTGACTAATTCAATAGGAGTATTCAATATTGCATATTCTATCAGGTCGAATCTCTTTGCATATAAATCAGGGCAAGACCATTTTTCGCCGAGTGTTTTAAGGATATACTCCTTAGCCTTTGGAAGATAAGTATGGTCAACATAAAGTACATTTCCAAATCCAGTATAAAACTGATACCATTCAACGCTATTTTCTTCAGCATCACGCATCAGCTTCAAAGATGGCACTTCATGTGCGTTGAATATGGTAGCAAGCCCAAATTTATTGCCCATTTTTTCGTAGGCATCAATGTAGATGCCATACACATCCATATATTTGGTCGCAATATACATAACACCAGGTTCACCCATTGCTCCATAAGCAGCTTGGGTAAATGCAACTATATCCTTGCGTTTTAATTTAGAATATTCTTTTTCAGTTAGTGGTATTGGTTTCGCCAACTTTTTTCTTAAATTGCCAAAGATAATTTTTGCTTTTTCTTCATTTGGCTTCTTGAAAAAATCAAAGTATGGCATGACAAACTTATTGTAGTCGTCATATTTCTCTCGTAAATATAAAGACTGATTCTTTGCTAACTTTTTGTTTGGATTCGTAGCCATATCGGAATAAGGTGGATATAGAATATGTTCATATTTAATCCATGCCTGATTCATGTTATCTTCAATGCAATTTAATGGTTCAGATAGGTGACAAGCAGTCGCATGCTTTTGACATGCTTCCATGAATGCTTTAGTTAGTAAACCGCCCCTAAGTTCGCTAGTGTAATATTTTAAGCTCTTGCTGCCGTCTTTTGCTTTCTTTCCGTATTCCTCATCTTCGAGATAAGCCAAGATGGCACGCAAGTCGGCCTCAATCTTATTCTGGGTAAACAAAAAGTCTTCAAGAATTTCCAAATCGAACATTTCGTCAGCCTTTTTGTCTGGATATAGAAAACCCATGCGTTGCTCCCAATTTCTTCTATTATATCATATTTCTAAGGTGTTAGCGGTTACGCTATCTTGACTATTACACCTTATTTTGATATAATTATGGAAGCAAATATGTTGGGAAAGGAGCCTCGATGGCGTCGGCTTTGTTGTCGTTCGCCTTGAGGCTTTTTGTCTGTCACCTCGCTATACAGCAAATAACGGAGGTACGATTTTCGTGGAAATTAAATTCCTGAAAATTGAGTTTGAGCATGTAGTGAGATACGGAACTGATGTTGCCGTATTTATCGCATATCTCAAGTTTGTTGGACGCAACCGTCCGAAAGACGATTATGGCTACTTCTGTTTTGATGCTAAGTATTCTTCGAGAGGCTTAGGTTGGGATAGGAATAAGTTCCATCATGTCCGAAGAAAAGCAATTAAACTTGAATTAATTGACTTTATCGGAGGAATAAACCAAAATACCAAGCCTCGATACAAACTAAAAGTATAGCGAATCTATAACAGAGGTAGTTCAACGACTCTACCTCTGTTTTTGTTGTATCTTTTGTTAGACCTGTGGAAAACTACCCCATTTTCTGTGGATAACTTTGTGGGAAAGTCTGTGGAAATCGAGTTCCGGTGTATCAAATTTCATCACCGGCTAAACAGTGGTACGGTGTATTAAATTTCATCACCCATACAAAAAGAAATAAAAACTAATAGTAATAAGCTACTACGATTAATTTTAAGAAAGGAAAATTCATGAATCACTACTCTAAATTCAAAAACCAGTATCAACCTGATTATTCGTACATCGAGCATCGTGGGAACGCTCCTATTTACGACCAAGCAAATCAATATCTAAAGTATTGCTCAGTAACGAGACAAATGAGTCCAATGACAATCAGAAGCAAACAGTCAGCCCTGCGAAATCTAATCATCGAAAGTAAATGCAAAGACTTGCAGGAACTGACTAATGCCGATTATGACAGATTCGTTCAATGTGAGCTAGATAGAAAAGTATCTTGCAGAACGATTAATACAAAAACGGCTCATATTGTGGCTTTTATCAAGTATTGGAAAGAGCTTGATATGAAGATTCCAATCAGAATCCCACTCATCGTTAAACTAAAGGAACAACCACCACGCAGAGCTTGTTATACGAGACAAGAAATCGAGGAAGTCTTAGATAACTGCAACTCTGATATTCAATGGCTTTTAATCAAAATTGCCTTCGATACTGGTATGAGAATCAATGAACTCCGAAACTTAAGCCTCTCGCAAATTAACGGAAGGCGAATAAATTTCATCGGCAAAGGAACTAAGGAACGAGAAGTCTATCTGACTGTTGCAGCCAATGAAAGACTACTAGAATACATTGAAAAGCATCCAGAAATTGAAGACCGTATCTGGATGAACGAATGGGGTTATCCAATGTCTGTCGATACGATTCGAAGAATCATGCGAGAAGCATTTATTCGTTGTGGACATGATGATTTCTATCCACACGCACTAAGGCATAGCTTTGGCTCTGACATTCAAAGACAAGGTGCAGATATTTTTGTGATAAAAGAAATGATGGGTCATTCCAATATCGCTACTACACAAAAATACCTTCACTCTTTGGATGGTCAGTTAGCTAATTTGTTTGATATGTATAAGTGTTAGCTCCCAAACTGCTCCGTGTGGCTTTTGATGCCTATCCCAGCCGCATGGAGCAGGCTAAGAATAACCGGCTTCTTGACGAAAACTACAAAATTTGATAAAATAGAGGCATCGATGGTATTGAACATTGATAACGAACACATTAATAACTAAAACTCTATAGGGAGTATTAGCTTAATTGAGTGGACGTACGGAGTTCATGACTCGCCATCCAGCAGATTACAAACTAATTTGAAACCGACAATAGTTTCTTTTAGCGAGTATCTGTATAGGATGCTCTAAAGTTAACCTTAAGGGGCAACATTAGAGCGCTTCCATGGCATGGAAGAGGTGAGGAGTTCGAATCTCCTACACTCCACCATTCTTATTAAAATCCGCCATCTTGGCGTTTTTTCTTGCTCGCTCGTCCAATAGACGCACTTCGCAAGAAGAAAACACCAATCTGACAGATTTTAATTAAGAATGGATAACTTTTTGCCATCTTGGCGTTTTTTCTTGCTCGCGTGGGGGTGGGGTTTATGGTATAATATGGATATGATTCGGACTGGGAAGAAATTCAGCAAACCAGAGATGTCGCGCGTAGTGAATGGCGATACTATTTTGCCGGAAGCTCCAGACCGGCCCGAAAAAAAGCGACTCGATCATATCATGATGGAGATTTATAAGAGCTATAATCGTTCTACTCTGCAGAAATTTATAGAAAATGGCTTTGTGACCGTAGACGGCGAGCTGGTAAAGAAGGCAAATCAGAAATTTATTCCTGGAGTAAAGATTGATTTGAGGGTTCCGGAAGATTTAAAAAATGCCGATGTAAGGCCCAAAGTAATCTATGAAGATGATGATGTCCTGGTGGTAGAAAAGCCTGCTGGTATGCTGAGCGAGGCCAAGGGGGAGTATTGCCCCGAGCGCACTTTGGCTGATTTTGGCTATATTGCACATAGGCTAGATAGAGATACGTCTGGCGTGATGATTTTAGCGAAGTCGGAAGAAGTCCAGAAGTTTTTAAAAAAACAGTTTCAGGATCGCAAGGTACATAAGACATATTATGCTATCGTCAAGGGGCAGCCAAAACTTGATGCGGCGCGGATTGATTTACCTCTAATTCGTGATAAAAAACGCCCTACCACTTTCCGAGTGGACGCCAATGGCAAAGAATCGGAGACTTTTTATGAAGTATTAAAAACTAATGGAAAGTACTCTCTATTGGAGCTGAGACCTACGACTGGTCGTACACATCAGTTGAGAGTCCATATGCAGTATTTGGGACATCCGATTGTGGGCGATATTGTATATGGCGACGGGCAGGGCGAGAGGCTGTACCTGCATGCTGGTGAACTAGAAATTACTTTGCCGGGAGGCAAGCGTACCGTGTTTAAATCAAAGTTGCCAAAGAGTTTTGAAAATGTATTTTAGCGATGCTTCTAAGATACGGGATATTGCAGCTAAAAATGGGACCTCTATTTTTGTGGTACCAGGAGATAAGCCGGTAAAAATAAAAGATGCTATTTTGCTTCAGCCTGAGGACAAGAAAACGATTACAATCGGGCAGGTGCGCGAGGTAATGAGTAGAGTCGGGCTGAGAGAGACTAGGGATAGGTTTATAGTGATTCGCCCCGCCGATCTTTTGGGTGTCGAGGCGGCGAACGCTATGTTAAAAAATCTAGAGGAGCCTGGTGAGAAAATTCATTATATATTAATTACGGACAAGCCATCTCGACTTTTGCCTACGATTCTGAGTCGGGCGGCTGTTTATTTTTTGAGAGATGCCACTAAATTTAATTTAGAAATTGAAGCTCAAGAGGATATGAAGAAATTTGCAAAGAAATTGATTGCAGCGAAGCCGCACGATTTGGTCGTGATTGCTGATAGTGTTGCGGCTAAAAAGAAGACCGCGCGCTCAGATGCGCTGGATTTACTGGCGCTTTCGATAGAAATGTTATATAAATCATATTTTATTACCGGTAAAGATGTATTTATAAAAAAGATTCCAAAGTTTTTGGCGGCGTATGACAATATTCGTCAAAACGGTCATGTAAAGTTGCATATGGTTGCGGATTTGTGTTAGATTTTTATTTTGCGATAGTTTATGCTAATATATATTGTATATGATTGCTATTTTTATGATTTTTGTTTTTACGGTTTATCTCGTGTTTTTCTTTCCGATGGAGCCGAGAAAGAAAGAAGTAGAAGAAAAGTCGCCAAAATACAAGGCGCAAATGAATAAGCTTTGGCAGGTGGCGCAGACGTCGATGCGTGAGCGCAAGCCTTTTAGGGCGGAAAAGGCTTTGCTTACTATTTTGAAGTTTGATGAAAAAAATGCCGCTGCGTACAATCGATTGGGGATTTTATACGCAAAAAGTCAGAGGTATGATGAAGCCGTGGAATGTTTTGAGATTGCACAGTCGCTGGATAATAACCCTGCCTCGATTCATAACGCTGGGTTGATTTATCTGGAGACGGGAGCGTATGAAAAGGCAGCAATGGCATTCAAGCAGGCTATAGCACTAGAAGGGGATGTGCCTACTAGATATATCGCGTTGGCAAAGGCCGAAGAAAAGCTTGGTAACACTAAGCGTGCGATTGAGGCGCTGGAAAATGCTTATGAGTTAGACCCGAAAGTTTCGACTTTGAGGCAGATATTAGCGATTTATGAAAATAATGGTGATACGGAGGCAGTTACTGCGACTGCGGCTAGGGTGGAAGCCCAGATTGTCAAGGACAACGAGGCCAAAAAGAAGCGTGCAGCCGCTAGGGCGCGGGGTGCCACTGCGCGCAGTTCTCGCAAGAGCGCAGAGACTACGAGCAGGCGCACTAGGACAGGGACTAGGGCTGCATCTAGGGTTACCACTAAGACAAAGACCGCTCCAAAAGTAATAAAATCACACGCGGGCAGAAAAAGGATTTGATTTTTCATTGAGTTTTGATATAATGTTTTGTAGACGCTGGAGTCGCGTAGTGGCAATCGCAGGAGACTGTAAATCTCCCCTCTTCGGAGTTCGTAGGTTCGAGTCCTACCTCCAGCACCATCATTCGAATCAGAAGCCGCCAATGCGGCATTTTTCGTGCCTCGCTCGTCCATTAGACGCGCTTCGGCGCGAGAAAATACCACCTTGACGGCTTCTGTTTTCGAATGATATAATATTTCCATGCCGCGATAGCTCAGTTGGTAGAGCGCATCCATGGTAAGGATGAGGTCACCGGTTCAAACCCGGTTCGCGGCTCCATTTTTTATGTTGTGATTTTATGATAAAATATAATTAGAAAGGAGAGGATGTGTTTGATTTAAAAGGTAAGGTAGCCGTGGTAACAGGTACTTCGAGCGGGCTCGGGCAGCAGATGACGCTGGCATTTGCGAGGCAGGGGGCGAAACTGGTAATTTTGGCTAGGCGTCTCGAACGACTAGAAGAATTCAAGCCTAAACTAGAAGCGGCTGGGGCAGAGGAGGTACTCGCAATCAAATGCGACGTGACCTCTACAGACGACATAAATAAGGCAGCTGCAGAGGCTGAGAAGAAGTTTGGTCGGGTCGATATTCTTTTGAACTGCGCTGGCTCTAGTAAGGACAAGGGTGTCCTAGAGATGACTGACGATGAGTGGGATTTTACTATCGCGACAGACGAGACTAGCGTGTTTAAGATGACGCGAGCATTTGCAAACATCATGAAAAAGAATCATTATGGGCGGATCATCAATATCGCTTCGATGTATGGCCTGGTGGGCAATACCGAGATCCATACCATAGCTTATCACACATCAAAGGGTGCTGTGGTGAATTTTACCCGTGCTGTGGCAGCGGAGCTCGCGACAGAGGGTATTACCTGTAATGCGATTTGTCCGGGGTATTTTGAGACAGAGCTGACCAAAGCAGTGCTAGATACTGATAAATTCCAGGAATTTGCCAAGACTCATGTACCGATGCAACGGTATGGCAAGCCGGGAGAGCTGGATGCGGCAGCGGTGTTCCTCGCGTCGGATGAGGCATCGTATGTTACGGGCTTAATTATGCCAGTAGATGGCGGATATACCTGTATATAAAAAGGAGGAAATATGAAAACTAAATATGATGGTACCAAGACTTATGAGAATTTAAAGAAGGCCTTAGCAGGGGAGAGCGAAGCGCGCACGAAATATGATTTCTTTGCTTCTAAGGCCAAAAAAGATGGCTACGAGCAGATTGCGGCGATTTTTGCCGAAACGGCGGCAAACGAAAAAGAACACGCCAAAATGTGGTACAAAGAGCTGCACGGCGGCGAGGTGGAGCCAACGGATATTAATTTGCAGGCTGCGGCAGATGGCGAGAACTACGAATGGAATGATATGTATGTGGAGTTTGCAGCTACGGCGCGCGAGGAAGGTTTTGACGAGCTAGCCGAGAAGTTCGACCAAGTGGCTGCGATTGAAAAGACCCACGAAGAGCGTTATCTAAAGCTACTTGACAACGTAAAAGAAAAGAAAGTATTTTCGAGAGATGGCGATGTGATCTGGGTTTGCCGTAATTGTGGGCACATCGTGATAGGGAAAGAAGCCCCCGAGGTTTGCCCGGTTTGCGCACATCCGAGAGCTTATTTTGAGATTAAGCCGGAAAACTACTAAAAAATTAGCCCTACGGGGCTATTTTTTATGGAGCCGTGAGCCAGGCTTGAACTGGCGACCTGCCGCTTACAAGGCGGCTGCTCTACCAACTGAGCTATCACGGCACGTAAATAATTATAGCACATAATTATTGTTGTGGAAATGTAAAAATAACCACTTGCGAAATTAAACAAAAATAATTATAATGGTTATATATAAAAGTAGAGGAAGTGTGGTTAAAAGGAAGTACGCAATATTTTGTAATGTGACGGGCACGCTGACGGCGACTAGGTGCCGTTTTGTGGTTTGTATTGCCGCGATTCTGGGCTTAGCTTTTTGCTCTGGCTTGTCCACCGAGGCTACGTATGCCGAGGCCAAAGAGAGTAGCATTACTCTTTCGATAGATGCTGACGTGTTGTCTCTGGATTTGATGCCGGGTAGTTTTGGCAAAACTGATAATGCGACTATAACCGTAAAAACAGATAATTTCTCTGGATACACACTAAAAATTGCTGCCGACGACTCGACTAGCCTCGTGAATACGAATAGTGACGAGATCACTTCTATTTCTTCAGAGGTTACTGAGGCGGAGTTTAGAAGTACTGACGTGCAGAGCAATAAATGGGGGTATCGACCATCTCAATACATCTCTGCAACTGGTGGGATAAATACCGTTGTAGAGAATACAAACTATTTGCCGGCTCCGACTACTTTTGGCGACCTACTGGATGTTACTAACTCTGCAAATTCTGATGCTAATTCGTATGGAGTAGGATTTGGTGCCAAGGTTGATATTAATATACCTGCTGGTTCATATAATTATACATATGTATTGACGGCCGTTGCAAATCCCAGCACATATAATATCACCTATGATGAAAATACCCAGGAGTCTGTATCGAATATGCCCTCGCCGAATCCACAAATTGTTACGCTGGATGGGGGGACGAGTGTAGAAGACAGCTATGTGACACTAAGCGACGCAAAGCCCGTGATGAACGAAAAGAAGTTTGCAGGCTGGTGTGATGTGGCCACAATTGTTGACGAACAAACTGGTGATTATATTTGTGGTGGGACCAACTATCCAGCCGGGTCTAACTTGCCAATAGATCAAACTGCGGGCCCCAATATCACCCTTTATGCGATTTGGGTTGATACACTGTTTCCTGTGGTATGGAATCAAATGGGAGCTTGTGAATTCCATGGTGCTACCAATGGCAATATCACTGGTACTGAATGTACGGAATATCACGACGCAAAATATATCGATACAGGTATTGCTCTTTATAGCAGCGCAAATTATCTGAAAGATTATGAAATTCATTTTACAATTGACCACTATCTGCCATCTGAGCAAGTAAACTACGATTCGTCGGATAATAGTCAGCAAACTTTTGTTAATGACAAATTATCATCGTCGGCCGCCAACAAGAAAGCGCCTGGCATTATTGTGCGTCGAAACGGGGGTAATAATATCGAGATAAACTCAAGAATGAATGATACCCCAGGATCTCAGTCATTTAGTTATACAGATGTAAGCGATGTTTCGGTGTTTAGGTTGAATAATATTATATATTATAGTGTCAACGGGGGGCCATTAGTGAAGCTACAAGACATATCGGCATTTAACGAGCAATTTGATTTGACTGCTTGGTTTGGTGCCTACCCGGGGAATGCGTGTACTGGCGATGGGGCCATTGAGTGTACTGCTAAGCGTATCCCAGAGGCTACACTAAGTAATATGTATATCAAATTGGGCGAATATTCTGATGATGATATCCATGCGATCACTTTTGATGCTAATGGTGGTACGCCAGCGACCGCTAATTATTTAATAAAAGATGGCGGAGCAATTACTGCTTTGCCGACAGAGCCGACATATGAGAACCATATTTTTCGCGGTTGGTATACTGGCCAGAGTGATGGTGAGGAGGTGACCGCCGATACTGTACCGACTGCTTCTACTACCTATTATGCACATTGGTACGATGATGTTTCGCTAGCGAACATAACAAATACCAACATCACATTGTCTCCAGGAGAATCGGAAACTTTGAATATCACAAACATCGACTCGCTTGAGCCGTATACACTAGAATCTGGTAATATTAGCGTAGCGACGGTGGACGCGCAGACGGGCGAAGTATCTGCAGTTGCGGCTGGTGAAACGACTATCACTATGACTGGTACGATTTCTGGTAAAACAAAAACCATAACTGTCAATGTGACAGGCGAGATCTTTGTAGTGGAGTTTGATTCTCAGGGTGGCTCGGCAGTTGCAAATGTAAACGTCGGAGATGGAGCTAGCATCAATCCTTTGCCAGAGCCAACGAAGGATGGCTATCGGTTTGATGGCTGGTATACTGAGCCAGAGGGCGCAGGTACTAAATTAACCACTTCTACCGTGTTTGATTCTACCACGCCAAAGAAGTATTATGCCAAATGGACAGAGATGGATTATGTTTGCAAGGCTGCTTCAGAGCTTCATACTGAGACTTGCAATAGAACTGGCGATGGTTGTCGTGGGGCAGGGTACGCCAATGGGGCGACCATTACATATGGCTCATTGGTAGACAAGAGTTCACCGCTAGTTGCTGGCGCCGCCTTTTCTTGTGATATAAATTATGATGGGAGTTACGACGAGGAGAATGAGCGATTCTACTATTATGGGATGAATGGCGACAATGCTAAGCTGATTTATTATAAGAATATATCTAACGCGAACGAGAGCTTCAGTAATGCTATTACTAGACTTCCGGATTCAACAACTTGGACTAACCCCGGCATTGTGGCACCTACTTCTGATAGTTTTGCGGGTAAAGTCGCAGGCTTTATGGCTTATAGTGATGCTCTAGAAGTATGCGGTAATAGCACGACCAATCTAGGTACTAATGGTAGATGTCTTTTCTTGCTTGAAAAGTCTAATTTTGCCAATACGGACATCCAAGATGGTTATTGGCTTGGGACAAGTGGCTCACGAGTACAGACGAAATCCAGGCAACTTACAGCAAGCGGTTCTAGCAACAACGCTTCTCGTCCAGCCATCGAAGTCCCAATGGAATATATCTCGCTAGAGACATATACTGCTAAGTATGTATTGACTTTCAATCCGCATAATGAGACTTCGGAATTTACTGTAGAAATCGAGCAGGGTAGCGCCATCGGCGCCGATATGCCGGCCGACCCAACTTATGCCGATCATCTTTTCCAGGGTTGGTTTACCGAAGAAACCGGTGGGACTAAAATTACCAGCGATACTGTTCCGAGCGGCGATACTACTTATCACGCTCACTGGATTAATGAGTCGGATGTCCTGCCAGTGACACAGGCAATCATCGCAAATGACGATTTAACCGTGCCGGAAGACGGGCAAATTACCATTATAGTTAGCAATTCTGCAGAGCTAGAGCCTTATACCTTCTCTTCTAGCGACACCTCGATAGCTACGGTTGATGCTTCCGGTGTAATCACTGGTGTCGGAGCCGGTACAGCCAATATCATCATGACTGGTACGATATCTGGACTTACCAAGACACTCGAAGTAGATGTGCTAGCGGCACCTGTCACTATGCGCACTGTGACCTTTAATGCAAATGGCGGCTCATTTAGCGATCCAAGCGATAGTTCCAAAGAAGTCGAAGATGGGACTGCAGTAGGTACTCTGCCTACACCAACCAGAACTAATTACAAATTCTTTGGTTGGTACAAAGATGATGGGACCTTCTACGAAGAAGTTTACCCAGACGAAGTCATCACCGAAGATGTAACTTATTATGCAAAGTGGGTAGAGGATACCAACGATTTCCCGATCGTCTGGTCCGAGATAAATGCCTGTACGTTTGATGGTGGTTCGAGTAATGTTTCTGGAGATTATTGCGCATCAGAGAATAAAACCAAAAAGTATATTGATACAGCTGTACAGTTATTCACCGAGACCGGAAATAATTATCAAAAAGATTTCGAGGTTGGCTTTAATATAGTAACGTATGACAGTGGTTCGGCTAATCAAGCTACGTTAGTCAACTCAAAGGCAGAAAACTTGTCTGGATGGCCAGGCTTCTCATTCCGGAGGAAAGATAATTCAAACTTCGAATTGACAGAAAGGTTTAGCATGAATAGTTCTTCCGTAGCTTCTCCTTCAATACCTTCTGCGACAACCAAACAAGTGAAAATCTCAAGAATTGACGACAAAATTTATTACTCTATCAATGACGGTTCCGACACTCTGCTTCAGGATATTTCTGCTAATACCACGCGCTTTGACACTACTCTCTGGTTTGGAGCGACGCTTAACTCATCTGGCAATGGCGCACAACGATATGTAAAAGCTACACTTACCGATATGTATGTGAGATTAGGTGTGCCGACTGAATATATTGTGAACTTCGATGCCAATGGTGGGACGGTCAGCGAGTCAAGCCGCACCATAACCATCGGTGACCCAGTTGGTGATCTGCCGACACCTACCCCGCCTAATGAAAACTATACATTTGAAGCTTGGTATGACGAGTCAGTTACTCCCGCGGTAGCCGTGTCGGCCTCGACCATCCCAGATAGCAATGAAACATATGTCGCACATTACACTTATGATTCATCCGACACGCCGGTCGAATTTAACGTAGCCAATAATGCAGTTAGGGGATATCAGACCCTCATTAATAATTGGGTACAAAGCCCAGTCAACCTCACGACATTCAATGAGGCCTCTCCGATTAATGATTCTACATGGGGCGATACAAATGAGCTCAGTGAAAGGGATTATTGGCTAGGTATAAAGAGTAATTTTGAGACCAACGAATGTCTAATTCCAAGCTACAGCGACGCCGTAAAGCCGATACTGCCTACCGGCCAAACCGCCTTGCCAAACTGGACAAGTGGCTCGGTTGATTGTAGTAAACCAAATGCATATGATACCAAAATTGGTGCGGAACTTAACGTCTATTTGGATGATAAAAACGGCGCCTCGGTCGATTATGCCGATGCTGATGAAGGCGTTATCCACAATATGATCCCAGGGCAGACATATTATTGGGAGAAATCTGACGACAGCACGGTTTATGGCTATGTCACGGCGACATCTGTTAATGGACGACGTTTTACTGATACTGGCGCGATACGCAATACGCGTGATCTCGGTGGTTTGCCAATGGATGCTGATGGCGATGGCGCTGTGGATGGCACGGTCGCTTACGGTAGGTTATTCCGTGGCGAAAGATTGTGGAGCAATCCAGCTACTGAACTCACCAAACTTGGCATCAACAAAGAATACGACGTAGGTAACCCATCGGAATACCCGAGCGATACTAAACTTTCGGATTATCAAAACGATGAAGTGATCCATTACAATTTTGCCTATAATTCAGGCGACGAAAACAATGCCACGTCTAATTATATGCGAGCCTGGACTGCTGTGACAGATATCATGACAGATATTGCATCTAATAATAAAAATATCTACTTCCATTGCCGCGTGGGCGCAGACCGTACTGGTACTGTAGCATATCTGCTCGAGGGCTTAATGGGTGTACCTGATGAAGCGAGATACGAGGAATACGCGATGACGAATTTGTCTGGTCTATATGATAGAACTAGATATTACAAGCAAAAGGCTTCCAATAATGCTCTCAAGTTTGTATATATGATGGGCTACGTAGCGACCACACAAGACATTTATGATTGGTATATGATTAACCCTAACGCTGACGCTACTTTGATTACTATATTCCGCGATGCGATGAAGACGTCCACGTAGTGGGAATTAGTGGTATAATATAGTTTATGGATATATTTTTAGGTGTGGTAGGGGTGATAGTAGTAATCCTTTTGATTGCGATGATTGTATTACTATTAAAACGTCCTGCCGGTCAAGGCAAAACAGCAGAATTAAAATCAATGGAAGAGCGTTTGATACGCGTAGAAGGCGAAATTGGCAAGATTAGCCCCGCTATGGATCGCAACTTTCGCGAAAATCGCAAAGAAATCAGTGAGAATCTAGAGCGGATGCGCATTAGTAGCGAGAAAGGGCTCGATAAGGTGCGCGAAAGTAACGAAAAAAGCCTTGAACAACTTCGTACCGGTAACGAAAAAAAGCTGGAGGAGATGCGCGAGACTGTGGACGAAAAACTTAAAGCTTCTGTAGAAAAGCGTTTTGATGAAAGCTTTAAATCTATCTCTACACAATTAACGCAGGTATACCAAGGCCTTGGTGAGGTCAAAACAATGACTTCGGAAGTAGGGAGCTTGAAAAAAGTGATGGAGGGTGTAAAGACGCGGGGCATCTATGGCGAGGTACAGCTGGGTGCTATCATTGAGGATATTATGAATAAATCCCAGTATGAAGAGAACGTCGTTACAAAGAAGGGCAGTAGTGATAGAGTGGAGTTTGCTATCAAGATGCCAGGGAAAGATAAGGACAATATCGTTTTTTTGCCGATTGATTCCAAATTTCCAGTAGAAAATTATTCACGGCTGATAGCTGCATATGACAATGGGTCCAAAGCGGATATTGAGAAATATTCAAAGGCTTTAGCCACGGACGTAAAAGAGCAGGCCAAGAAAATCTCGACCAAATATTTGGATCCGCCGATGACGACTGATTTTGGTATGATGTTTGTACCGACGGAGTCTCTATATGCGGAGATTTTGCGAATTCCGGGGCTCTCGGATGAGATTCGGCAAAAATACCGTGTGTCTATTACTAGCCCATCTACCCTGCCAGTAGCGCTAAATGGTCTGATTATGGGATTTAAGACTGTGGCTATTGAAAAACGTTCGGCAGAGGTCTGGCAGACACTAGGTGCGGTAAAGACGCAGTTTGGCAAGTTTAGTGATTTGCTCGAAGGCGTACAAAAGAAGCTGCAGGAATCGGCCAATAAAATTGATTCTGCCAAGGTGACTTCGCGCTCGATTGAACGTAAGCTTCGCGATGTGGAAGAGCTACCAGAAACCGAATCAATAAAATTGATTGGTGAAGTATAATAATTGTGTTATAATAGCTAAAAATAAAGTGGAGGTGTATGGAACAAAGCGCTAATATGTTTACAATTATGCCCATGAATCAGCGTTTTACGCTGGAGCCGGGGCAGACCTATGAAGGCACTATCAAGGTGGTGAATCCGGCTGATGCCAAGGAGAATTTTAATTACAAGGCGTCAGTGACTCCGTATGGGGTGCTAGGCTCGGATTATACCGCTGATCTCGCGACAGTTACCAATCAGTCGCAGATTGTGGATTGGATTACGATCGAAAACCCCACTGGGTCTGTTGAGCCAAATGGTTTTGTAGATATCAAATTCAAGATTAACGTGCCTGCGGATGCGGCTGGCGGCGGGCAATATGCTACAATCGCTGTGAGCTCGGATAGTGAGACGGCTTCTGGCAATGATGTGGCGGTAAATAACGTGTTTGAAATGGCGAGTATCGTCTATGGTATGGTAAATGGCGAAATCAAACACGAGGGCGAGATCAAGGAAAACTCTATACCTGGATTTGTGACTAATGGCCAGGTAAAAACTTCTGCGCTTCTTAGCAACACAGGTAATGTGCATGAGGATGCGACGATCGTGATTAAGGCATCCAATTTCTTTACGGGAGACGTGATCTTGCCGACTGAGGAAAACTCTGGTGAGTATAACGAATTAATCATGCCTGGTACTGAGAGACTGGCACTTCGTGATATTGACAGCTTGCCAGCGCTCGGCGTGGTAAAGGTAGACCAGACAGTGTATTATCTAGGTGAGGTGTCGAGCGCTTCTGCCAATGTGATTATCTGCCCGATTTGGTTTTTGGTGCTCGTAATAGCTACGATTGCGGCGATTATTGGCGTGATTGTGCGGATCGTGATAAAACACAAGAAAAAGAACAAGAAAAGCAAGGCAATCGTATAATCAAAGCACTTGCGGTTTGGCGAGGCTGGTGATAATATAGATATATAATAATACACAAATTAAGTAGGATAAGGGCAATGTCTGTTAGAAATGATTTGATGATGATAGGGGGACTAATTGGGGCTACTGTCGCTAGTGGTGGAATGCTCCTCATGGCGGATACCTCAGCCACCGAAGAAACCACCACCGCCAAGGCCTCCGTTACCGTAGCCGAAGTCTGTACTCTCACTTCTAATACTGACTCTGCCCATACTGCCACCATTAGCCCAGGTACCTATGTAGGTCTCGGTACAGCAGGCGGAGCAGGAGGCATAGGACAAACCACCCTCAAAGTCACCTGTAACGATAGTGAAGGTTTTTCTATCTATGCAGTAGGCTATACAGGAGATACTATTGGTACTACTACACTCGTAGGTACCAAAGACGATACTAGTGGCGGTAGCGGTACTGGTACTAAGCGTACTATAGTTACTGGTACAGCTACGTCGGGAGATACATCAAACTGGGCCATGCAGGTAAACGTAGTCTCAGGTACCTATGCTCCTACTATAGAAAACAGCTTTGATGCATCCAGTTACCATGTAATACCAGACAAATACACCAAGATAGCTAGCCGTACATCTAATACAGACATAGGTACTGGTGCTATAGGCTCTAGTGTCACTACTACCTATGGTGCTTATATTAATGGCAATGAAATAGCAGATACTTATACAGGTAAAGTCAAATATACCCTAGTGCACCCAGCGAGTGAGACTCCGGCCCAGCCCCAGACTACCCAGGCTGGCAAAATCTGCTACTATGCCAACAATAGTAAAGCAGTAGGCACTATGGGCTGCCAGGATGTCACCGCATCTCCTACGCTACTAGCCTCCAACTTTAGCCTAGGCGGCTATGGCTTTGCTGGCTGGAGTGACCAATATGATTACGCTACCAACCAGAATGCTCACTTCTATGGTCCACAAGAAACTATTGCTATTAATACTGCAGACTATACAGGAGACAATAATGGTCTCTCTCTACGCTGTATGGGTAAAGAGCAAAGGAGATCTCCAAGGTTGGTCTGGCTGCTCTAGCCTAACTAAAGCCAATGAAGCTACCAATATCTTTTCGCAGAGTATCACTGCCCTTTCTGACCAACGCGACAACAATACTTATGCCATCGCCAAGCTCGCCGATGGTAACTGCTGGATGATAGAAAACCTCCGGCTAGAGAGCACTAACTCAGACAATAGTACTGGTGCCCTGGCCCAAGGGTATGGCAAATCTACCACTTATGGCAACTTCTCTGGCCTAGCAGACCCAGAATCTACTTACTTTTCTAATACCACCAATGCCAATAGTATCTACTACTCTGGCACTCAGTCTGGTACTGCTAGTGTAAACATAGGCACAGCAGACAATCCCGGTTATCGCATGCCCCGCTACAATAACTGGAACAACCAATCTACCTCTGCCGGTCGCCCGCAGAACCCTACCACAAACAGTGCCACCAACAGCACCACCAATGCAGGTATGTACTCCTACGGCAACTACTACACCTGGGCAGCTGCT
>JAZQCE010000006.1:0-22778 GCA_045546095.1 Candidatus Nanosyncoccus sp.
GGCTGCCTCCGCCCTCACCTACCAATCTGATGTAGGTGTTAGCTTTACCTTTGATTCTTCTATCAACCTATCTCTATCTAGCGCCAACCTAGTAATTTCTAATCTCACTCCAGGCAATAGCTCGGATAGTAATATTATTACTGTCAAAGTATCTACCAATAATGCCAATGGCTATACATTAAATAGCTCTGTAGGTAGCGACACCTTAAAGAATCCTAATAATGCTATATATAATACTAGAAAGCTAATCCATACTTCATATACTAGCAGTGATAACTCTGCTATCGCCGCAGACACTGGGACCAAGCCTACCTTTTCTAGCGTAGATTATGGCTCTAGCCTAGCTGGCCTCACCTCGGATGATACCTGGGGCTATAGCTTTTCTACCGATACTGGTACTACTTGGTCTAATTACTCTGGTTTGCCATTATATAGTGATACGGAGCACGTAGCAAAACTAAAAGAAACCACTGCTCCCTCTGCCGCGACTGGCGACGGAGTAGATTTCAAAATCGCAGCTAAAGCCTCTGGAGCTCAGACCTCTGGTGAATATAATAATGTGATTAATTTTACTGTAGTGGGTACTCCAGACCCGATGACTCTAGCTGCTTCCTATGCTGCAGCCGGCAAAACTAAATACAATGGCTACTACAAACTTCAGGATATGACTACGAGCATCTGCTCTAATGTGGATGTAACAGACGACGAGCTCCAGGTAATAGACACCCGAGACGATAAAGTTTACTGGATTGCCAAATTAAAAGATGGTCACTGCTGGATGACGCAAAACCTAGACCTAGACCTCTCAAGCAGTAAAACTTTGACTCATGCTGACACTGACCTTGGCTGGGGGAGTGATACGGCTACTACGAGCTGGACGCCAATTCGGAGCACTATACCCACCTCTAGTATTAGCTCTACTGGTAGCATAAGTGGATGGGCTTACGATGTTAATACTCCATATTCTATAGACACTGGTGATTATTATTATGCCGGCTATGATGGTACCAATTTACTACCTTCTTCTACTACAAACTATCTATCTATTACTCCTGATGCCAATGGTGATATTATCAATAGTAGTAATAGCAAGGTTTACTTCTCTACCGACCCGTCCAGGGTAAACGGTGGTACCCACGAGCATGTGGGGAACTACTACAACTGGTCTGCTGCGGTAGCTAGCGATGATACTAGTGGTTATACAGAGTCCACATATTCCGATATCTCGGGTAATCCTCAAAACTCTATTTGTCCGGCTGGCTGGCGACTGCCGACTATTACTAGTGCCGCGCCATCCTATAGTATCGCAGACTCCAAGAACGAATTTGCTCGGTTAGTCTACCTCTACAACAACAATAGTTATGTGACGAATTCTTCGGCTAGGTTAGAGGCTTCGCCATTGTTTCTTGCTCGCGGTGGCAGAGTCTACGGTGCGTCGCTCGACTATTCGGGCAACACCGCGTACTACTGGTCCAGCTCGGTCAGTGGTAGCTCCTTCGCCTACAATTTGTACTTCAACGCTACCAATGTCAATCCGCAGACCAACCCCTATCGCTACCTCGGTAAGTCTGTCCGATGCGTGGCGCGGTAGCGTCAGCCAGAGGCTTACCGTTCCGGCCTTCTCCCAGCCAATGCCTTCAGAAGCATGATTTTGCCACTTTTGTCCTTGCCCCCATTGTCATTGTCCTCGTGATTGACGGGTTATTGCCAACCAGATATAATGTACGCTTAACCGGATTGCAAAAGCTCTCAACAAAGAATTGTCTATTTCTATTCAATAGGCCGAGAAGTTCGTTTACGTTCGCTGGCTACCGCAGCGTTGATGATTTTCGCTGCCTCGTGGATTTGCTCCTCGGTATTAGTCTCGCCGAAGGTGATCCGGAGTGACCCAGCAATCTGCGACCCGGATAGCCCAATAGCCTTTAATACATGCGAACGCACGCCCTTGCTCGCCGCGCAGGCCGCCCCCGTGGCTACATATACACCCTGCTCCTCTAGTAAGAATATCAGCCGTTCCGCATCTATATCGTCATAGCTCACCACTACAAAATTGTCGAGAGAATGTTTTTTATTGATTAGCTCATATTCTTTTAGTTCTGATAATAATATCCTTCGCCACGCGGCGTATTTTTTGCGATTGCCATTTAGATGCTCATGGGCTAGCTCTACCGCCCGGGCAAAGCCTATTACTCCTGGCACATTCTCAGTACCACTGCGAAGCCCTCGCTCCTGTCCGCCGCCTACGGTCAGCGGCCGGAGATTGACATTATGCGACACGTATAGCGCCCCTACGCCTTTTGGCCCATAGACTTTGGCGGCATTCAAACTCAGCAAATCTACCCCTAGCCGCGCGACGTTTATATCCAGCAGATTTAGTGCCTGCGAAGCATCGGAATGTAGCAGCAGCTGTGTCTTGATCCCCCGTTTCATCCGGTCCAATTTCACTTCGCGAACAATCGCCGCTACTTCTGCTAATGGCTGTATGGTGCCCAGCTCGTTATTCACTAGCGCCACAGAAATCATCTCCGTCTCGTCGGTAATCTTGCCTCTTAGATCCTGCAAATCGACCACACCGCTTGGTAGTACCCGTATTGCCTGCCCGCCTAGCGACTTTGCCACGGCGCGCACCGAATCATGCTCCGTTTCTAGATACAGGAGACGCGAGGACGTCCGTCGTTCTCGGAACGCTCCCTCGCGCCCGTCGTTACGGGGCTCGGTCGCTCCGTATTTCCCCCGTCGGGAAATATGCTCCTCGAACGAGGACATCCCTCGCGTCTCTATAGCTGTAAACGCCAGATTATTCGCTTCAGTCGCGCCGGCGGTAATCACGAGATCAGAGGCCTTGGCGCCAATTGCGTGGGCAATCGTCGCTTTGGCCGCTTCGTAATCAGCAGCAACCTTTTTCGCTGGCAAATACGCCGCACTCGGATTAAAAAACTCATGCAAAAAATACGGCTCCATCGCCTTTAGCACACGCTCATCCACTGGTGTAGCCGCTGCATGATCTAAATATATCATTGCCATATTATAACATATTTATCGCTGTGCCACAAACCGGAAAGTCGCATCACCATCGGTCAATGTCAGGACGCCACTTCCCTGGTCTAGAGAATAATCGTATTCATTTTCAAGATCGTATAGCCAATCTGTCTCTATCTTTAGCTTACCATCCTCAATCGCCCAAATGAAATCGTAGTCATTCAAGTGATTATTGGTAGTGAGAGTACCTTTACCAATTTCGGTAAAATCCCATATCACGCTGTCACTGCCTTCGAGTACCCAGTTGCTAGCAGATATCAAATATTCGCCATCTGCCGCTTTGCTTGCAGAAATAGAATTTATTACCAAAAAAATTACACCCACTATCAGCATAATTAGCCCTGCGACTAATACAGAAATCGAAATGATTTTCTTTTTCTTGGCTGGATTTTTGGCTTTGGGTGCCTTTTCTTTCTGCTTCATATCTCTATTTTAGCAATAGAGTTTTGATTTGACAAGGTCGAGATATGACCGTGCTGCCAGGCGAAAATTATCCAATTCTTCCCCCTCAATTTTCTCATATTTACCTTTGCCCGCTCTCTTGTATACGCCAGTAGGTCGTACTTCATAGCGCACGGTCATCGTCTGCAGAGCCCCCAATTCATCCTTCCAGCTTTCGTACCATATCCAGACATTTTTGCGAGAGGCAAAAAACTCTCTCTGGTGCCCTGTCGGAATCGGGCCAAACAAAGTACGTCCGAGAGCAGACTCGGCATTAATCAAATCATCGTAACTGAGCTTATTGCTATACGAGGGGGTTCTTAGATATTTTTTGAGCGACATCTCTCTAACTCCTCTGCGATTTCGTTTAACTCCTGATAAACGGCGATAGTCTCATCTGTGGATTCAAAATTATACACCTCTTTCCTCGCAAAAGAAGGCACCCTAAACATAGACTTTGCCTCATCAATATCCATTCCTTAATTATATCATACTTCTGCTTAAAAATCAAGCATAAATACACAATAATAACATCTTGCAAACACGACCTGTATTTTGTTAGCTAATCGAAGCGAAAAAGTGTGCAGGCATTATCTGAAGTGATCTTCATTGTTTCATCCGCAGTCATCTCTAACTTCATGGCTAACCACTTGGCAATATCTGGTATAAAGGACGGCTCATTAGTGTCACCCCTGTGCGGCACGGGAGCTAGAAAAGGGGCATCAGTCTCAAGTAGTATCCTCTCTAGCGGCGGCAGAGGCAAAGTAGAATAAGTCGCGAGCCCATTTACTCCCACATAAAAATTAGTTTCGTTTAGGATGCGCTTTAAAGTTTTTTTACTATCGGTAAATGAGTGCACTACGCCTCGCGCGCTCGGAAAATTCGCTACCACCGGGAGAAAGTCGGCAAAAGCCTCGCGTACGTGAAAAGACAAAGGCAGATTATTATCTACCGCTAGCTGCAACATCTCTTCAAACAGCCGAATCTGTGCCTCGCGATTGTGTCCGTCATAATGGTAATCTAGGCCTACTTCGCCAATTGCTGCAGGGCGGGTGGCTGAATCTGTTTTTCTCGGATGCATAAAATGATTTGAATTTTCAACACGTATATTCCTGACGGACCCGAGAGGTTCGCCCCGAAGGGGCGGTTCTCCCGGCGTCCCAGTGTATGACGTGCTTGAAAATTCAAGTCCAGCATCCGAAAAAACAGGTTCAGCCAGGACCCGCCCGGCTGATTCGGGATGTACGCCATAGGTCCAGTAAACATCATCATGACGAGACGCAAAATCGCGGGCAGCCAGAGAATCCTCGTGCGATGTGCCGATGCAGATAATCTTCTCTACGCCACGTGCTCGCGCCCGCGCGAGGCACGCCTCGGCCTCCTCGGCAGAATAAAAATTACGGTCATGCAAATGGCAATGCGTATCTATAAACATATTCCCATTTTAGCATAAAAATCCCCCGCAAGCAGCGAGGGATAAAAGATGGATGTCTAGGAGAGTACTTGGCTTTTATATTTTCTCACCTGCGCCGTATCGATATTGTCGAGACAGGATTGCCAAATTCTAATTATTCTCCCAGTTTCGTTATAGGCGGTATCATACGGATCGGCTTCTTGCTTGGTATACCAAAGTTCAGCTGGGAGCCTAGACCTCGATGGGTCCAGGCAAGCTTCGTACATTCTGCGATCCGAACGTCCCATTTGCCATAAAGACGTGACCTGCCAATTTTTGAGCATTTCGTAGTCTTTTCTTCTCGGACGTATACGCTTGACAAACTGCTGGTCTAGTCGCTCACATATATCAAGCTGCCACCAGCTACTACTATAAAAAAAGCGCACCAGCGTAGTATATCGTCCATAAGGCCGTGCCGATTCTTGATAGTCAAAATACATGACAGGGTCGTGCTCGGAATCCCTTAATGCTACTAGCACTAATGAACCAAACTGCTTAGAAAAATCGCCAATACCATGCCAGCATAGCGACTGGGGTACTCCAGACTGCAAACAATCCGCTAGCGAGTAGCCATAAAAGTACAAATCTCTAGTAGACTCTACTAGGTATCTCTTTACCTCATACTGCTTCTCGACAGTATAGTAGAGCCAAAGTTTCCCAAATATCACCATAAGGATAATTATGGCCAAAACACTAAAAAATGCTGTGGGCCACAAATCTCCACCAGAAGAAATCGTGACCACAATCAAAACCAATATTGCTGCAACGGCAAAAAACCCAGCAAGTGTACGCTCAAGGCGTTCTCGTTCTCTAATCGGATCAACGTAATCTGACATAATCTACCACCTTTCGTTTAACGTACTTGATTAACATAATAGGGTGTTCCTATAGGTCGATAATCACCTCTATCATTATATCACAAGATCACCTATTCGTCACTGTAGTGCACCAGTATGTTATTGATTGTGATATTTGGGCTTCACTAAACAGTTCAGGCCCGATTTTCACGCTTCCTCTTAATCGGATCAAGCTGGCGCTTGCGTAAGCGAAGCGACTTTGGTGTCACTTCCAAAAGCTCGTCATCTAGCAAGAAATCGAGACACTGTTCCAGGCTGAGCTGTGTATGTGGGGTCAATTGAATCGCGCCATCAGATGCATGTGTGCGCATATTAGTCAATTGCTTCTCGCGGCAGACATTGATATCGAGATCATCTTTTTTGTTTGAAAGCCCCACAATCATGCCTTGATATACATCTACTTGAGGAGGTATAAACAATATCCCCCTAGCCTGGGCAGAATCTAGCGCATAGGCTGTAGAGACACCGCTTTCAAACGAGATCAAGGCACCGTTTCTCTCAGGTTTATACTTCCCCTCAGCCGGGCGATAACCAGAAGGGATACTAGACATAATCACGGTGCCTTTGGTGGCGGTAAGCAAGTTGTTGCGTAGCCCGATTAACGCAGCTGTAGAAATATTATAAACAAAGCGAGCGTTCCCCGAAGAGGTCATTTCTTGAGATTTTAGCTCGGCCCGTCGCACGCCCAACTCTTGCGAAATAGCACCCATAAAATCAGGCGACACTTCAATAGTGAGCTCCTCTACTGGCTCGCATTTTTGGCCATCGATTTCTCTGTAAACCACTTCTGGCCGGCCAGCTTCTAACTCATAGCCCTCGCGACGCATAGTTTCGATTAATACCGACAAATGCAGCTCACCGCGTCCAGAAACTTTGTAGCCCAAGCCATCTGGCTGGATTTTGAGCGCAATATTGGTTTCTAGCTCTCGCTCTAAACGCTCAGCGATTTGACGCGAAGTAGTAAACTCACCTTCACGACCTTTCAAAGGCGAAGTATTTGGGCCAATATAAATTGACAAGGTCGGCTCCTCGAGTGTAATCCCAGGTAATGCCTCAGGATTATCGCCTGTCGCAATCGTATCGCCGATATTCGCCTCGCTGACTCCTGTCAGCGCGACAATATCCCCAGCTACCGCCTCGTCAACCTCTTCCTTTGAAAGCCCCCGATAAGAGAAAATTTTGTCAATTTTTGCGTGTCTAATGAGGGGAACATCTTTGGACGGGTGGCCAGGGCATTTCTTTCGAAGGGCCTCCGGAGCCTGGCAAGGCGAGGATGAGCGCGCCGCCCCCGTGGCGACGGGCGGCGGCGACGCAGCCCGAGAAAGAGATGACTGGCCAGGACCCGTCAAAGATGTATCATCTGAGACATATAAAACCTTGACGTTTTGCCCTTTTTTAAGCTTGCCGCGGAAAATCTTGCCGATGCAATATTTACCGAGGTAATTATCGGCAGCAAGCGCAGCTACGAGCAGTTGAGCCGAATCGGAATCTGCATCCACCGACGGCGCCGGAATATCATTGATAATAGACTCAAAAATCACGTGCAAATCATTATCTAGGTCTGTAGTCTTGCCGGCGCGACCTTCGCGCGCGATGGCATAGTATATAGGATAAAAAAGTTGCGATTCATCAGTAGCTAGCTCTAGAAACAGACTCTCTATCTCGGATAACACTTCTGGAATGCGCGCAGCCGGTTTGTCTATTTTGTTAATAATCACCACGGGCTTTAAGTTTAGCTCCAAGGCTTTCTGCAAAACAAACTTTGTCTGCGGCATTGGTCCTTCTTGCGCGTCTACAATCAGAAATACGCCATCTGCCATGTTTAGCGTCCGCTCTACCTCGCCCGAAAAATCCGCGTGCCCAGGGGTATCAATAATATTAATCTTATACCCATCATAATAAACACAAGTCTGTTTGGCGGTAATAGTGATTCCCCGTTCATGCTCTTGGTCCATCGAATCCATAATCAAAGTCTGTTGCATCTCGGCTTGGTTTTCTCGGAAAGTATGAGACTGCTTCAAAAGCCCGTCTACGAGCGTGGTCTTGCCATGATCTACGTGGGCGATAATCGCCACATTGCGAATTTTGTTTTTATCCAAAGTCATAAGGGTAATTTTAGCATAATTTGCCAAGATAATCAATATATTATATAATAAATATATGGCGAATCGGCATAAACACTTAAATCAAAATCAAGCTTATAAGCCAGCTCGTTGCTGGGTTGGCGATACACATAAGATTATTTACAATACAAAAGAAGAAGCCGAACTCGCAGCCAGTGTTGCTATGTATGATCATGGCCACGACACAAAGCTAGGCGTATATAAATGTGAATATGGCAACCACTGGCATCTCACCGCCAAAGATTAGTTGGCAGAAAATATGCTACAATGAATACATGAGCACGCAAAAAGAATGGGACGATTATTTCATGCGGATTGCAGAAGTCGCAGCCAGCAAATCCAAGGATCCCTCTAGCAAGATGGGCTGCGTCATCGTAGACGAAAACAAGCGCGTGGTGTCGCTAGGTTATAATGGCATGATTCAGTGCGCCGACGAATCCAAAATGACACTCTCCGAGCGCCCGATGAAATATTATTTTGCCATCCATTCCGAAATGAATGCGTTAATATTTGCAAAGCGTGATCTCACCGGTTGTACTATTTATAATCGCGTAGCTACCTGTGAAAACTGCCTCAAATACTGTCTGCAGGCTGGTATTAAACGCTTTGTATACAAAGAGCTTCGCGTACATTCTCACGCTTCCGACCCATCTAAATCGATGACCAACATCGAGACCGACGAGGCGGTTATTCGGTTGCTTTCATCAATGGCGGATGTAGAAACCCTAAACATCACGAGCGGCAAGACTTATATCGAGGACATCCTAGATTCTTATCCCAAAGATTCCGCTGAATACATTAGGTTATCAAAATGGGTCTAATCACCAGGTGATTCCGGCCATTCCGTGGGACTTTAGAAATTCATTACACTTTGAAAATGGTCTACTACCAAAAAAGCCCGCATGAGCAGATAATGGTGACGGATGTGGAGATTCCAGAATCAAATGTTTTGACGTATCAATCAAAGATTTTTTGTTTCGCGCATCACGCCCCCACAGAATAAACACTAGGTGAGGGCGTTCACGATTTAAATATTCTATCGTCGCCGTCGTAAAAACCTCCCAGCCGCGCCCGGAATGGGATTTTGGTTTATGTGCCTCGACCGTTAGCACTGTGTTTAGGAGCAACACGCCCTGTTTCTGCCAAGCTCTGAGGCTTCCTGTAGGATTGGCGTGCCTACCTATATCCGCATCGATTTCTTTATAAATATTCACTAGCGAAGGCGGTATCGGCTGAGAATCTGGCACTGAGAAGGCTAGCCCCTCCGCAGCCCCAGGCGTATGATATGGATCTTGGCCCAAAATCACAACTTTCACTTCATTTAAATCCGTTTTAAATGCAGAAAACACTAATGATTTTTTAGGAAAAATTGTTTTTTGTTCGTACTCTTGGTGCAAAAAATCCGCTAGCTCCCTAAAATATGGCTTGTCGAATTCTGATTTTAGGAAAGGCCTCCAACTCTCATGCATGATATAATTATAGCATGTATATAGTGATCGAGGGCCAGGACGGGACTGGTAAGTCTACTCAGGCTGCGTTGTTGCAAAAGCATTATCAAAAAATGGGCTACGAAGTCGTTTTGCTAGAAGAGCCAGACGGAGATTTGCCCCAGGCTCACGATCTTCATGATATGATTCTCTCCCGTGGATACAATCTAGAGCCACTCACCAACGTAGTACTATTTACTGCGGCGCGTATCGAGCTCTGGAAAAAAGTCGCCGAGCCAGTCTTGCAGCGAGGCGGTGTAGTCATCTCATCTAGGAATTATTGGTCCACCCTTGCTTATCAGGGTTATGGCGAAGGTATTTCTCGTAGCAAAATTATAAAGCTCACGAAAGATCTTTTGCCGGCCAGATATTTCAAGCCAGACTATGGATTTATTCTGACCTTATCGGATGAGGCACGCCTGGGCCGCCAGAAATCTCGCGGCAAAGCCGCGGAGACCTTCGAAGCTAAGCCGGATGAATTCCAGCAAAAAGTCAACGCGGCCTACCCTAAAATCGCCAAAGAATTCGACGCGACTATAATAGACGCCTCCGGCCCAATTAGCGAAATATTTGAGGAAATAAAAAGCGCCATTTCTCTCAACGTTAAAATTCCGCCAAGATAAAAATTACAACATCCAGCCTATTTTTGCTCGGCGTAACAAGTTCGCTCGCAAAAATGGTGGTGTTGTAATTTTTATATGGGGAATTTTATATGTTTCGAGAAATTGGCACTTTTTATTTTCTCGTTACATCTCACTAAATTGCGAGTTGTATAGCTCTGCGTAGAATCCACCTTGTTTTAGCAGCTCCTCATGATTCCCTTGCTCCACGATATTGCCGTCTCGCATCACGAGGATTAAATCCGAATTTCGAATAGTCGAAAGCCTATGGGCGATCACAAATGAGGTCCTACCACGAGTCAGCTTCTCGAATGAATCCTGGATTAATTGCTCAGTGCGCGTGTCTACGTTTGAGGTGGCTTCATCCAATATCATCATTGGCGGATTTGCCACCATTGCGCGCGCGATCGTAATTAACTGCTTTTCGCCTGCCGAAATATTGTCCGAATCTTCTGAAATCTCTGAACGATAAGTCCGCGGCAATGCTTCTATCACATGGTGCACATTGCTCATCTTGGCGGCTTTTTTGATGTCGTCAAGTGTAGCCGACTGACAACCATAGCGTAGATTTTCTTCTACGGTGCCGCTAAACAGCCAAGTATCTTGCAAAACCATACCAAACATCCGTCTCACATCCGCTCGGTTCATCTCGCGGGTCGGTACCCCGTCTATAGTGATATATCCAGATGTCGGATCATAAAAACGCATCAAGAGATTGATTATTGTCGTCTTGCCAGCGCCAGTAGGCCCCACAATTGCCACATTCATCCCCGGCTCGACTTTGACCGAAAAATCACGAATTACTGGTTTATTCTCAAGATAGCTAAAACTGACATTATGGAATTCTACTTCCCCACGGACTTTATCGATAGTCTTGGCCGGAGTAGGATCCGGCTCTTCTTCTGGCTCGTTTAGAAAACTAAAAATACGCTCCGTAGAGGCCAACAACCCCTGGATTGTAGACGTCGTAGAGGCAATTTCTGTGATGGGGCGGTTAAATCTAGATACATATTGGATAAAAGCCTGCAATGCACCGATAGTGATCTGTCCATGAATAGTGAAAATACCGCCTAGCACCGCAATCGCAGTGTAACCAAGGTTGGTAAAAATATGAGTCACCGGCATAGAAAGCATCGAGTAAAACTGAGCCTTCCTGGCAATCTTGGCTAACTTTTGGTTAGTGCTGTTGAACGCATCAAAAGAAAGGGCCTCGTGTGAGTTGGATTTAATAATTAGCTGCCCCGCGTAATCTTCCTCGATGCTGCTATTCAGCGCCCCCAGTGTGTTTTGCCGTTCTATAAAGAATTTTTGCGCATGCCCCATGATTTTGCCTACCACAATGACAGAAATCGGTATCACCACAAAGGCCACCAAAGACAGTGGTACCGAAATCGTCAACATAATCACCATCACGCCCACAAGTGTCGAGAGGCTAAGCGATATATCAGTGATTTCTTGCGACATAGATGTCGAAATCACATCTACGTCGTTTGTCATTCTAGATAAAGTATCACCATATTTATGCTTATCGAAATACGAAATCGGGAGTCTAGATATTTTATCTATTATTTGATTACGAAGGTTGCGCTCATACTTTGCTGATACAATCGTCAATATATAGGCCTGAGCATAATTTAATATTGCGGAGCTTACTAATAATCCTAACACTATCCAGACCAACTGTAAGATCTGATCGAAATCAATATTGGGATAAGTATCCACCGCGATATTTGTCATGTCCCCCAAAATTTTAGGGATAAAAATACCAAGTACCGCTGAGCTCGTTGCGAGCACGACGGAGAGCAAAATCCACCACCTATATTTTTTGATAGAAATAAGAAAACGAACAAAAGACTTCATTACCTTGCCGGTTTTCATCCGGTCTTTTTTCTTGCCACCACTTCTGGACGCATCTTTCCGGTCACTACGCATTGGCTGCCCTCATTTCTTTTTCGAATTCTACATCCGAAAGCTGTGATTTTACGATTGACTGATAAATTTTACATGATTTTAGGAGCTGTTGGTGTTTGCCTTTACCTACTATCTTTCCGTCATTTAATACCACGATTTGGTCGGCATTTTTGATTGTACTGACGCGCTGGGCAACAATTAAGGTCACCATGTCAGCGGTAATTGGCCGCAAAGCCTCACGCAGCTTTGCGTCGGTCTTCATATCGAGAGCCGAGAAGGAGTCGTCAAAAATGAATACGTCAGGATTTTTGCAAATCGCTCGTGCAATGCTGAGTCTTTGTTTCTGTCCACCTGAGACATTTGTCCCACCTTGCGCAATGTGCGCACTATAGCCTTTTGGTAGTTTTTTGATAAAATCCTCGGCCTGCGCAATTCTCGCTGCCTGGATGACTTGCTCGTCGGTGGCATTTGGTGCACCAAATTTGATGTTCGACTTGATACTCCCTGCAAAAAGGACGCCTTTTTGTGGCACGAGACCTATGCGTTTCATCAAATCCTCGCGGTTATAATCACGGATATTAATACCGTTTATCAAAATTTCGCCACTGCTAGCCTCATAAAACCGCGGTACCAAATTGATCAGAGTAGATTTACCTGAGCCAGTCGAACCAATGAAGGCAGTAGTCTCGCCTATTTTCGCACAAAAAGAAATATTATCTAGCACTTTTTCTCCCGCTCCAGGATAGCGAAAATCAACATTTCTAAATTCCACCGAGGCAATTTTGTCGGGTACGCCCTTAGTTTCAGGCTGCCAAGTAATCTTTGGCTTGATACTTAGCACCTCATTAATACGCCCAGCGCAGACATTTGCTCGGGGCAACATCACAAAAAGCATAGACATCATAAGAAACGACATCATCACGAAACTTACGTACTGAGCAAACGCCGACATATTTCCAAGATAAGAGAAATTCGTCGTTAGAAGCGAAATCCCTACCCACGTACAAAGCAAAGTAGTGCCGTTAAAAATTATATTTACAAGAGGCCCCTGTAATTTTAGAACTTTATCCAGGAATATAATCAGCCTAGTCAGCTCATTATTAGTCTCTTCGAATTTGTCTTTTTCTAGCTTTTCGTTGTCAAATGCTCGAATTACACGTAGGCCGGTAAGGTTTTCTCGCGTGAGGAGAGTAGTCTTGTCTACTAGTTTTTGATAAATTTTAAATTTCGGCATAGTAACGGCCAGGATTATTGTGGCAGATAGGACAATACCTGTAATACCAATTACGATAATCCAGCTCATATCTGCAGCGGTCTGTATCGCCATTACTAGAGAAAAAATACAATAAAGTGGCGCTAGCAGCATCACGGACAACATCATCATAATGGCTTGCTGTACTTGGTTTACATCATTCGTCGATCGGTTGATCAGCGACGCAGTGCTAAAATCTTTGGTGTCGGCGAGGTTTAGATTTAGTACTTTATTGTATATATCTGCACGGATGTCGCGAGCAAAACCCGCACCGACCCTCGCTGAAAAATAACCAGCCACGAGAGAGCAACCTGCAGCGAGCATGGCAATTATGATCATTGCGACACCGCTTTGCCAAATGAACCCAGTATCCTGTTTTACGATACCGTCATTAATGATGTTTGCCATCAGGGCTGGTAGCTGTAGAGTAGCAAAGACTTGCCCACCAGTGGCGGTTAGCAATAATACGACTTGCCACCAATATGGTTTGAGGTAACGAAGAAGCCTAAGCACTGCTTTGTCCTTTTTGTTGGCGTCTCTCAAGATGCATTTTTAGATATGTCAACGGCCCCAAGATTATATAAATATAATACGAGAAGAACCGCCATACCAGCATAGCCCAGAACACGTACCCCTGCGACAGGGCAGAAAATACCACAAAGAAAGTACCTTCCGCTGCGCCAGCATTACCTGGTGTGGGTACGAAATATACGGCACTAGTCACTGCCACAGTGGTCACAAAACAAGGCAAAAAATCGACATTTCCGCCAAAGGCAGTCAACACGAAGAAAGGTATCATTGATACCAAGGCGTTAAATCCGACCGACAGGGCAATAGTTTTTAAGAATAAGCCCTTGGTTTTCAGAATTTTGCGCACGCTCTTCGCGTATTCGTCCACCTCAAACTCTACCCGGTTGATTGTTTTGGTTTTGTTTTTAACAAGATGAATCTTGGCTAGGCCTTTTACAATTAGGGTGATAAGCTCCTTGGCTCCCTTTGGCAAGAAGGTCGCAATCATTACTGCCACCGGCCAAAAGGCATAAATCAGCAAACCAAAACAAGCCGTAGCTATGAGGGCCGCATTATTGATGGATAGACTGCCAAACAAGAAACAAAAAACTGCAATAATGAGAAATCCGATTTGCCCCGAGACCATCGCAATGATTGGGATAGTCGTGGCAAGACCGTTTGGCAATTTGCCGTTCTTGTGCATATAGTAGATTTGGAAAGGCTGTCCGCCTATTGCAGCAGGCGTGATATTGTCGTAATATTTACCCAAAAGCACCGTCCTCCGGGCGACTTTGCGGGCGTGCTTGCGATCAAAGTTTTCCTTTTTTGACATTTTTTCCATCATTAAGATGTACTTGTGAATTTCAAAAGTAATAGCACCAAGAAAACAAAATGCTGCTGGGATTAGTAGCCACCAGTTAATTCTGACCTCAGAAAGCGCAGCGGCATTATCTGAATTTCCAAACTCTGCGGCGGCCGTAATCGCAATCACCGCTACATTAATTAAGATAAAAAGCAACGTAAGTAAGGGTTTCCCCAAAATCCTTTTTAGGGGAAACTCATTTGTTTTTTTAGTTTTTGGCGTTTCTAATTCAGGCATTTTCCTCTCGAGCGGCTTTTAGGTTGGGGTATTCTTCGATCAGTACGCGGATACAGCCTGCAATCGGTATTGCGATAATCGCACCGAGCAATCCAAACATATACATGCCAATCGTAATAGCGCAAAGGATGATAACTGGCTGCAACCTGAGCGCACTCCCCTGTATCTTTGGTGAAATAATATTGTTTTCGATCTGAGCATATAATATATATATAATTGCAAATGTTAAAGCGGCAATCGGATTGGAGATAAACAGTAGCACTGTCACGAGTGTACCGCCAATAAACTGTCCAAACATCGGAATCATATAGAAGATCATCGTAATCATCCCCATCGGCATCGCGAGGCTCGGCGAAAAGCCCAAAATTAACGATAGAATAAATACAATCACCATAGTAGCACAGCCATCTAATACTGCTACCATCATCTGACGCGATACGTATGTAGATACGACATCGGCCATTCGGTGGAAAGTGCGTTTAGCGACCTTCACGGTGCCCTTACCGTCTTTCTTGGCATCAAATCTCGCCCACATCTTATCGAGCATTCCTGGACCCTCAAGTAGGAATAACAAGGTAATAACTAATACTAGCACTACTTTCATTACTACGTCTGCTATACCGCTCACGCTAGAGACTAGGTTGTTCCCGAGTACCCCTAGTATGCTATCAGAAATACCCTCCACACCCTTATAGATTTCGCCTTGTAGATCGTTAATTCCGATTGCATGGCCGAGATTATTTACTCCTTCCCAGCCACCAAAAGTAGTCTCAAAAGTTTCTGGGAAGTTGTGGATGAATCTAGCGGACTCGTTTACTACCACTGGCCCCACAATAGCCAAAATTGACCCCACCACTAGCACCACTATAAGGTAGGCAAACACTACCGATGCTGTCTGGTGCTTTTTATCTTTGCCAAAAAACTTAGTAAATAAATGGTTGACCTTGCGGACTAGCGGCTTCAGCGCAAGAGCTAGAAAAATGGAGACCCCGATAATTATTAGCCCAGTCATAGCCTTATACATTAAGAAAATCGTGAGCACAATACCTAGCGGCACCAGCCAGAATTTTATAAATGTATTTAGGTCCATCCCAATTTTTTTTGACATAAGCCTCCTTTATGGATTTATTGTAACACAGATGTTATAATAATGTAACATGAAATTATTAATGCATACCTGCTGCGCACCATGCAGCGTTTATTGTATAGATAGTCTGCGCTCAGAGGGCTTAGAACCGACGCTTTTTTGGTATAATCCCAACATCCACCCGTATATCGAATACAAGACTCGTCGCGACTGCCTGAAAGAATATTCCGAGAGGATTAGCGTAGAGCTTATAGTGCGGGAAGATTATGGTCTAGACGAGTTTTGCCGTAATGTGGCTAGCGATATTGAAAATCGCTGCATCAATTATTGCTACCCTAAGCGGCTCGGCGAGACCGTCCGCTACGCCGCCGAGCATGGCTATGATGCCTTTACTACCACTCTATTAGTTTCCCCCTACCAAAAACATGATGCCCTGAAGGCAGTTTGCGAAAATTTGGCGAAGCAATCCGGAATAGAATTTCTTTATCGTGATTTTCGCGAAGGCTTTCGTGAGGGGCAGAAAAAGGCCCGCGAAGAGGGCTTATATATGCAAAAATATTGCGGTTGCATCTTTTCCGAAGAAGAGCGCTACTTTAGACAGATAGAAAGAGACAAGAATGCTAGTATCTGATTATAATTACGACTTACCGGAAGAACGGATAGCTAAATTCCCTCCCAAAGAGCGTGGCTCCACTCGTCTATTAGTGCTAAATCGCGAGACTGGGGATATACAGGACTCCTATTATCGCAATTTAGACGAATTTTTAAACCCTGGCGATGTTTTGATTTTGAATGACACTCGCGTCATGCAGTCGCGTCTGTTTTGCGCGCTGCCCGATGGCCGTAAGCGTGAGCTCGTAGTCCTCGAGCGCCACGGTAATGAGCCTCAGCGCGTAATGTATCGTGGCAAACTCCACGAGGGAGACGTGCTAAATGTGTATGATGAGATGCTTGGCGATACTACTTTTGAGGAGCATATTCGCCGACGGGGCGAATACGAAGCGACCGAAGCCCGTGACGACCGCCGTAGGAGCCGAGCAGACAGAAAGCTTCTTTTCTGTGCCGAGGCGACGCCCGGCTGACGACAGTCTGTCGACGGGCGCGAGGGAGCGTTCCGAAAAAGCAGTACGCCATGCATCAAAATTGTCAAGATATTAGGCAACGGCATCGCCGAAGTAGAGTCCGCCGCACCGCTTGCCGAGCTCGCTGAGCGCTTTGGCACAGTGCCGTTGCCTCCATATCTCCATCGCGACGCTACGGAGTCCGACAAAAAGCGCTATCAGACTGTCTGGGCTAAAAACATGGGCTCAGCTGCAGCCCCCACGGCCAGTCTCAATATGACCGAGGACCTGCTCGCACGCCTAGAGAAAAAAGGCGTAATCATCAAGTATCTTACTCTGCACGTCGGCCTTGGCACCTTCCTCCCCATCCGCAGCGACAAAGTCGAAGACCATCATATGCACTCCGAATGGTACCATATTCCCGAGGACACAATTCGAGCTATTGAAGCGGTGAAGAAAGCTCTTTCGAGGAGCATATTTGGCGACGGGCCAAATACGGAGCGACCGAGCCCCGTGACGACCGCCGTAGGAGCCGAGCAGACAGAAAGCTTGCTTTCTGTGTTGAGGCGACGCCCGGCGGACGACAGTCTGTCGACGGGCGCGAGGGAGCGTTCCGAGAAAGATGCTTTTTCGCCGCTTCGGCCGCGCGTAATTGCTCTCGGCACTACGGTGGCTCGCACTCTGGAGTACTATGCCCGGACTGGTAAGGCCGAAGGGGAAGACGATATTTTTATTTATCCAGGTTTTGAATTCCAGATTGTCGACGCTTTAATTACCAATTTTCATGCACCCAAATCTACTGTCCTCATGCTCGCATCTGCTTTTGCGGGCTGGGATAATTTACATAATGCCTACAACCATGCTGTCGCTGAGAAATATAATTTCCTAAGTTACGGCGACTCGATGTTGATCCACTCCAAATAATTACAGATATTAATCACTTACATCTGCGTCCAAAGTAATCTCAAAATTATAATCGGGATATTTTGCACGAAGCTCCTGCATCAATTCATCATGTAGCTCGCCACGGTTCTTTTCGTCAAAATCGATCACTATGTCAAAACTGACCAGCTTCGTTTCCTTATCAAAATAAAAACCATGCACTTGTAATGTGTTTTTGTGGGCGAGGACCAAGTCGCGAATTTCATCGTGAAGTTTCTGGATTTTTTTGTTTTTGGTATTAATAGAGTAAATCCCGATGGTATGCAAGATTATGCCGTATTTTTCGATAATATGCTTTGTTAACCGTCGAGAAATTTGGTCGATATCTGCAGCCTTTAAAACGTCTGGCACCTCAATATGTACCGAGCCCAGATACGTATCAGGACCATAATCATTTAGGATCAAATCATGTACTCCCAGCACGGCGTCGTCTTTCATGATTTCACGCTTGATTTCCTGTGCGAGCTTACTCTCGACACGTTTCCCTACCATGCTATCTACAGATTCACGAATCAAATCGATCCCGGCTTTTATAATATATACTGAGACCAGGATACCGACATACGCCTCGATATTTAACCCCCATATCATATAGATAATTGCCGACGCCAACACCGAAATAGACAGCAAGCCATCATTAAAAGCATCTACTCCACTCGCGACTAGCGCACCAGATTTGACTTTCTTCCCGGTGTTTTTAACATAAACCCCGAGGATAAACTTTCCCAGTATACCAATAATTAACACAATCAAGGTTACCGCTGTGTAATCAGGCGTTTCGGGCTCAATGATTTTCTTAAAAGACTCAATCAGCGCGGTGATACCGGCATACAGCACAATCACCGAGACAATAAAAGATGTAACGTACTCTGTCCGCCCATGACCATAAGGGTGCTCGCGGTCCGGTGCGCGATTGGCTAGCTTGGTCCCGACAATTGTAATAATACTAGAAAGCGCATCGCTCAAACTATTAATTGCGTCAGAAATAATCGCAATAGAGTTTGCCATTAGTCCCACTATCGCTTTGGCAACCACCAGCAAGACGTTCGTCAAAATACTAATAATACTAGTTTTTACTACTGCTTTTTCACGTTTATTTGACATGAGTCGATTATATCACAGCTTACCTGGTTTTATTTTGCGTAGTAGCGAGACAGAAACTCTTTTTTGTAATCCGCGAAATAGCCTTTTTCTAGGCTTTTACGAATCAAATCCACAGTATGGACTATAAAATATTCATTATGAATACTGGCCAGCACCTTGGCGGTGATTTCGTCTGTCTTGAATAGATGGTGTAAATATGCCCGTGTGTAATTTTTACAACATTCGCACTCACAATCTGGCATTAGAGGCGTAAAGTCGTGTTTGTATTTGGCATTCTTAATGTTTATTCGCCCATCTAGTGTATAAAGCGAGCCGTTTCTTGCCATCCGTGTAGGGCCTACGCAGTCAAAAGTATCACAACCAAACTCTACGCCGACAAATAAGTCAAGCGGCTCCTGCCCCATTCCCAACAAGTGTCGAGGCTTGTCTTCGGGTAGGATATTATTGACGGTTTTTAGCATTTCGTCCATGCCATCAGCCGTGAAGACGCCGCCAATACCATAGCCATCTACCTCGCGGCTAGCACAGAACTTCGCAGACTCAGCTCGAAGGTCATTAAAAATGCCACCCTGGATGATTGCATACAGATATTGTTCCGGCTGGTTTTGTTTGCGCGCACTAGCGGCAAGTTTTTGATTCTCTTCTATACAACGGTCTAGCCACTCGTGCGTGCGGTCCATCGCCTCTTTCATGTCTGCGTAGCTCTCGGACTTAGCTAAATGGTCAAAAGCCATATGAATATCGGCACCTATCGCCCATTGAGCTCGCATCGAGGACTCCGGTGTCATCTCGACCATCGCGCCGTCGATATGGGATTTGAATTTTACACCCTGTTCATTGATTTGCACGTTTGGCAAAGAAAAAATCTGGAACCCCCCCGAATCGGTAAAAGTCGGCCCATGCCAGCCGCAAAACTCAGCCAGCCCACCTGCTTCTTGGATCAATTCTTCGCCTGGCCGAAGAATCAAATGATATGTATTTGCTAAAATTGTCTGGGAGCCAAGATCGCGCATCTGCTGCATCGTGAGTGCTTTTACCGTAGCGCGCGTCGCCGCCCCTACAAAAGCCGGAGTTTTAACCTCGCCGTGGGGAGTATGGATAATCCCTGTGCGCGCCAAACCACCCCGGTATTGAATATCAAACTTCAACATATTTTACGTATTATATACTCTATTCGCTCCTTTGACAAGCGCAGCCTAAAATAAAGCCATAACTATCAAAATTGATTAATCGGTAAAAATACCTATGGAGTTGCGTTTCTAATCTTGATTTTTTCCGATTAAGAGAGTATAATGGGCTTATGGAATATTTAAATGTGAGAGAAATAGCCACAAAATGGGAAATTTCGGAGCGCGCCGTGAGGCGCTATTGTACCGATGGCCGTATCGCTGGGGCGAAATACGAGAAGGGCATTTGGCTGATTCCAGCCGAAGCAGAGAAGCCGACGCGAGCTAATCAAAAATCCAGCGAGCTCACTTTGCTCCAGGTGCTTCGCCGCGAGGACCGCTTAAGGATAAAAGGCGGAATATACCACAAGGTACAGGTAGAGTTGACTTATAATTCTAATCATATCGAAGGTAGTCGGTTGACCGAGGAGCAGACACGCTATATTTACGAGACCAATACAGTCGGGGCCATAAAGAAATATGAAGGCATTCGAGTAGATGATGTGGTGGAGACGGCGAACCATTTCCGTTGCATCGATTACATTATCGAAAACGCAAACCGCAAGCTCAGCGAAAGGATGATTAAAAAACTACACTTTATTTTGAAAAACGGGACCAGCGATTCGCTAGAAGACTGGTTCGCAGTGGGCGAATACAAGAAATTACCCAACGAAGTAGGCGGACAGGAGACCACAGTACCAGAAAAAGTAGCATCAGAAATGCAGAAATTAATCAAAAAATACCGCTCTCGCAAGGTGTTGGATCTACACGACTTGCTAGCGTTTCATTATGAATTTGAGCGAATTCATCCTTTCCAGGACGGAAACGGGCGAGTCGGCCGATTGATTTTGTTTAAAGAGTGCTTGCGGCTAAACATCGTGCCATTTATTATTGATGAAGATCTAAAGATGTTTTACTATCGTGGTCTGAAAGAATGGCCGAAAGAGCCAGGATATCTCACCGATACATGCCTCGCCGGGCAGGATAAATTCGTGAAGTATCTGGACTATTATCGGATTACACCTGGGGACAGAGGGTAGTTCTCGATAGGCATGATCACTATAAAAAAACATGGCATTTAGTTTTTTCGTGTTATAATATAAGCATTATGGCAAAGGCGCGCACAAAGATTAATAATAATGCAGATAAAAATAACGTTACAGTAAGTAGCTTAGCAACCTGCAGAAATCCTCTCTCTCTAATTGCGTTGGTTCTCGGTACTACTCTTGGCATCGGTAGTATTCTAGCTTCTACTAGTACTTCTGCTATAGAAGAAACCACCACCGCAACTGCTTCCGTCACCGTAGCCGAAGTCTGTACCCTCACTTCTAATACTGACTCTGCCCACACTGCTACCATTAGCCCAGGTACCTATGTAGGTCTCGGTACAGCAGGTGGAGCAAATGGCATAGGCCAAACCACCCTCAAAGTCACCTGTAATGATAGTGAAGGCTTTTCTATCTACGCAGTAGGCTATACAGGAGATACTATTGGCACTACCACACTCATAGGTACCAAAGACGATACCAGCACTGGTACTGGCACTAAGCGCACTATAGTCACTGGTACAGCCACATCGGGCGACACATCAAACTGGGCTATGCAGGTAAACGCAGTCTCAGGTACCTATGCTCCTACTATAGAAAATAGCTTTGATGCTAGCTCCTACCACGCAGTCCCAGACAAATACACCAAGATAGCTAGCCGTACTTCTAATACAGACATAGGTACTGGTGCTATAGGCTCTAGTGTCACTACTACCTATGGCGCCTATATAGGTAGTAATGAAATAGCCGATACTTATACCGGCAAAGTCAAATATACCTTAGTGCACCCCAGCTCAGCAGTGGCAGGTAAGCTGAACGTAATATATGATGGGAATGGTCTAGATTTTGCTAGTGGTAGTGTAAATAATCTAGTAGCCTATGACGCGACAAAAGAAGAAACGACAGGGGCTGTAACCAAGAAGTCATATGCTAATGCCTACAACGAAGAGGGTGGGTACAGCACTAGTACTATAGGTGCTCCAGTAGGCAACAGGGTAGTCACTATTGATGGCGCGGAGAGCATCCATATTGCAGTGACTTATGGTGTGCCACAGAATAGTGGCGGTCCAGGAAGCGACCTATCTATCTGGGCGGGGAATCATCCAGATTATACCAATGCGGATATTAGTTCAGCTCTAACTAGCTGTGGCAGTGCAAGTGCAACTAATGGTGCTTTTTCCACAAACGGTTCAGGTGGTACACAAGTTACCATGGAGTGTGATATTGCGAGTGATTCGGTAACTTTCTATGATTATAGTACGACCACGAGTAATAGTTATTCAGTGGGCTATTATGCCGTAGTAACTGGCCAGGGGACTATTACGTCTTATAATAAAACAGCTACATCTGGCACTTATTCTGCTCCAACCGTCAGAGCTGGCCAAGACGTCTTTCTAGGCTGGAGTACTAATCCTAATGCTAATGCCGAGGCAGAAGAGCCGATGTATGCAGACGAAGCAGCCGTAATCGCTAATGCTCCATATACCAATGATGACCACACGATCACTCTGTATGCTGTATGGGGTAAGACTTTTAATGCTGCCTATGCTGATGCAGGCAAATCACAACTGTCTGGCCAC
>JAZQCE010000007.1:0-1686 GCA_045546095.1 Candidatus Nanosyncoccus sp.
CCAAGGGTTGGGCTGTTCGCCCATTAAAGCGTCACGCGAGCTGGGTTCAAAACGTCGTGAGACAGTTTGGTCCCTATCTGTCGTGGGCGTAGGAAATTTGAAGGGAGTTGTTCTTAGTACGAGAGGACCAGAATGAACGAACCGCTGGTGAACCAGTTGGCCTGCCAGGGCCACTGCTGGGTAGCTACGTTCGGACGGGATAAACGCTGAAAGCATCTAAGCGTGAAGCCCCCCTTAAGATGAGATTTCCTGTTACGCAAGTAAGTAAGTCCCCTTAGAGATGATGAGGTTGATAGGTCAGAGATGTAAGCATGGTGACATGTTGAGTTGACTGATACTAATAGGACGAGGACTTTACCTTATAAATAATTTTAGCGATAAAGTAATATCCAATTTTGAAAGAGAGTTTGGTGACATTGGTGGGGTGGACACACCTGTTCCCATGCCGAACACAGAAGTTAAGCACCCTAATGCCGACGATAGTTGGAAACAGCAAAAATAGGGCGTCGCCAGCTCCTTTCTATATTCATATAAAACAACCGAATGGTGTTAGATTTATAATTGTACAAATGGAGGATTAGCTCAGCTGGGAGAGCATCTGCCTTACAAGCAGAGGGTCGGCGGTTCGATCCCGTCATCCTCCACCATGTGCCGACTTAGCTCAATTGGTAGAGCAACTGACTTGTAATCAGTAGGTTGTGGGTTCAATTCCTATAGTCGGCACCATTCTTTTATTGACTCCGTAGCTCAGTCGGTAGAGCAACTGACTTTTAATCAGTGGGTCGAGCGTTCGAATCGCTTCGGGGTCACCATCTTATATGTGCCTGAGTGGCGGAATAGGTAGACGCGCAGGACTTAAAATCCTGTGGTAGCAATACCGTGCCGGTTCGATTCCGGCCTTAGGCACCAATTTTTATAATAAACAGTGGGTCTATAGCTCAGCTGGGAGAGCACCTGCCTTGCACGCAGGGGGTCGAGGGTTCGAGCCCCTTTGGATCCACCATTTATTTAAAATAGATGGCGGTGTAGCTTAGTTGGCTATAGCGTCCGGTTCATACCCGGAAGGTCGGGGGTTCAAGTCCCTCCGCCGCTACCATTCTAATACTTTAGTTTGGGACCTTTAGCTCAGTTGGTGAGAGCTCCCGGCTCATAACCGGTCGGTCCTAGGTTCGAGTCCTAGAAGGTCCACCATTTATTTATTAAAAAAATACGGAGAAATACCCAAGTCCGGTTGAAGGGACTGGTCTTGAAAACCAGCAGGGTGTAACAGCCGCGGGGGTTCGAATCCCTCTTTCTCCGCCATTTTTTTTAGCGGGATGGAGCAGTTGGTAGCTCGCCGGGCTCATAACCCGGAGGTCGTTGGTTCAAGTCCTTCTCCCGCCACCAAAGGTCCTATGGTGTAGTTGGTTAACATGTCAGTCTGTCACACTGGAGATCGCGGGTTCGAGTCCCGTTGGGACCGCCATTTTAATTGGCTGGATAGCTCAGTTGGTAGAGCAACGGATTGAAAATCCGTGTGTCGCTGGTTCGATTCCGGCTCTAGCCACCAGTTAAAAAAATTAAGATATCTTATAACAAGATATCTTTTTTCTTTTTAATTAAATATTTACATTTTGATAATGGAATTAAACAATTTCCATTATAATAACAGTCTGAACATTTTTCTCTTTTCCTTTTTTGTTTATT
>JAZQCE010000009.1:0-1745 GCA_045546095.1 Candidatus Nanosyncoccus sp.
GGAGGAGATGGAGGAGGAGCGGCGCCTGTGCTATGTGGCTATGACCCGCGCCATGGAGAAGCTGACCCTGACCCACGCGCGGCAGCGCATGCTGTTTGGTCGTACGACCCCTGCTATGCCTTCCCGCTTCTTGGAGGAAGTGCCCGAGGAGAACAGCCGCTGGATCGGGAAACCCGAGCCAAAGCCGGAGCGCCATTGGAGCGATGACTTCAACGACGAGCCTATGGGCTTTGGCGGCAGCTTCGGTGGTGGCAGTTTTGGCGGTGGCGGCTACAGCAGTGCCCCGAAGATCTCTGCCAAGAAGCCTACCTTTACCGAGAGTGTGAAAAAAGCGCCCGCAGCCCCTATGCTGCAATTGCAGCCCGGCGAGAGTGTGCGCCACAGCGCCTTTGGCGCAGGATTGGTGGTCTCTGTCCGTCCTATGGGCGGCGATGCCCTCATTGAAGTGGCATTCGACACCGTAGGCACGAAAAAGCTGATGCTGAAGGCGGCCTCGGCCCATTTGACGAAGGAATAAAAGAAAGAATCCCCCGCTGCTGATGCCCGAAAGCATCAAAAGCGGGGGATTTTGGTGTGTTCGCCTATGGAGTTACTGGCTCTGCTGTTCTTAACGGTAAGACCAATCCATAGGGCTATCGTCTACTCTGACAGTGCTTTCCGAACAAACTCCGTTCTGAGGGGATGAATGCCCTTTAATCCACCATAGTACCTTTCAAGATTCTCTAAAAGGAACTTCTTTCCTTTATATACTGGGGGCAATATCCACGTCTTAAAGGCCTCGTCAAAATAGGTGCCTAGCTCCTCTTTTTCATACTCCTCGTAATAAATCGCAGCTGTTAAAAATTGTTTACCATCTACTCTTTGTTCTTTAGATAGCACTGTCAATCTCGTGCAAATGTCTAGGTCAGTATATTTGGGACGAGACGGCATCCCTTGGCGCTTTATATAAAAGCCACAATTGAGATAATAAAACGCGCCAAAACTCGACTTTTGCAAAAATAAGGCACACAAGATATCGCTTGACGCATCTTTGTAATATCCATTTGCCGCTTTTGAAAAGCCACAATCTATAAACTTAGTATGACAAAAGTTTAAGAACTCAGTTTTTTCCATCGTCGTTTCCTCAGCACAGTTTCAGATATAGCGTGAAGTATCGTAGGTGTAGTTTGCGCTGGTGGGATATGACACAATTGTGGCACATTCTCCCTCTATCTCCTACATCAGTTCTCGGACAATTATTTTTGGGGCCACACTATAACACTTCTTAACCAGTCATTATATTGCGAAAGTAAACACAGCATAATAAAAGCAAAAAGAACTAATATCGTAAGAAATATACCCCAAAGGAACATTTTCCCCCAGTCGTTTTTTGTCGCTCGCTGCACAACAACAATTGGAACGATTACCCCGATAAAGAACAAGCTTACAAACAACGCAGATGCGCGCTTTGTAATAACGCCGATAAGGAAAATACTGGCAGTAATAATCACCACAAGATTTTTTTTTACAAATTTCATTCGTTTCTCCCAAACACACCGATTACCGTAAGGGTAATATCTGTAAGGCTACCAATTCCATTTGTGATGCGGAACCATGTCTTTGGCAACAAAATATATTCCTTTGTCGCAGTCATCGCTCGTTCTATTCTGTATGTGTCCATAAACATCGACGGCACCATAGAAGCAGTATGAAAATACATTTGCCCCTAAAATCTTACTGCGATCAATAACACTATCCGCATTGAT
>JAZQCE010000010.1:0-80963 GCA_045546095.1 Candidatus Nanosyncoccus sp.
TCACTCCCCTCCCGGGGTTCTTTTCACCTTTCCATCACTGTACTAGTTCGCTATCGATCAATCAACATATTTAGCCTTGGCAGGTGGTCCTGCCGGATTCAAACAGGGTTTCTCGTGCCCCGTCCTACTTGAAAAAAGATAAATAAAGCCTAAGACCCTTTCGCGTACAGGGCTTTCACCCTCTTTGGCGTGGCATTCCAACCACTTCTGCTAGGATCTTAGTGTTGTATCTTTACCCACTCAGTTAACGCTGTTGGTTCTTATGCAAAGTTCCGGACAAGTCCGAGACTCAGCATAAAAATTATCTAATTTCGCAACCCCCTTCAAGCATTGGCCGTTAAACCATACTACTCCGCTCCTTTCATAAAAGACAGGTTCACAGAATAAAACTTGAAAGGTTTAGGCTGTTCCAATTTCGCTCGCCACTACTTTCGGAATCATTGGTTATTCTCTTTTCCTGGACCTACTAAGATGATTCAGTTCGGCCCGTTCCCGTCCTCTACCCTATGTGTTCAGGTAGCGACAATGTGGCATGACCCACATTAGGTTTCCCCATTCGGCAATCCCCGGATCATTTCTCGCTGTCAGATCCCCGAGGCTTATCGCAGACTTCTACGGCCTTCATCGGTATTGATTGTCAAGGCATCCACTATCAGTGCCCTTAATTACCTTTTTATGCATTGACTTAACTAGCAAACGAAGTTCAATAAATCAAACTTGATTGCTTGTTCCGTCTTAAAATCTTTCTAATCGTTACCAAATTGTTAAACAGGAGAATCGTAAAGAATGATTTTGAAGCCATCAAAGCAACCTCAAAAGATTCCTCGCTTATCCTTCACTTTTTGTAGAGGTCGCAAATGCGACTTGCCTTAAACTTCCCCCATTATAGCGCACTTTTTCCGCCCCGTCAACACCTTTTTTCGACTTTTTTAGATTTTTTCGGTCAAAATTAATCCGTTCTTATCCATGGCCGACATAACATACGTTAAAAGATCTTTATTAAAAAACCTTGGGACATATTTTCGTGAATTTTTGGGAGGATGATAAAGTAAATTCTTTTTAACCATACTGGAAAGGAATCTTGAACAACGGATCCGATCAGAAGGAGTAGCACCAAAAAGCGACATCACATCACTAGCCTGAATGATATCTTTTTCTACGGCTATAAGTAAGATACGATACTCTTTTTCGTTAAGATGTTTATCGGAAAATGACTGCTTGATAGACGGAATTATAATATTTTTTAAAGCAAAGTCTTTATCCAACAACTTAAACATGCGGTTAATTTCACCAAGAACGCCAGAAGCAACATACTCACACCAAGCTTCGATATCATTTGGTTTGCCAATATCTGCCCGGTCAAGCATAGCGTAATATTTTTTCCTGTCCATGCAAAAGAAAGAGGAGGGATTAAGTAGAGTTTTCTTATTCATTAAAAACCCATACTTGATTAGCATAGCATAAGTAATGAGACGCGCCGTACGTCCATTACCATTATCGAAGGGATGTATGGCAACAAAACGATGGTGCGCACAAGCAATCCGAATAATATCTTCCTTTTTTTCGTGCGGAGCGTTAATGTAGTCGACTAGTTCTAATACATCACTTTCTATCATCTGCGGCGAAGATACAATACAGTTACTATTGGCGATTTCAACATCACACATACGGTACTTCCCAGGAGTCGCACTACCATCACGCTTCAAACCTTCAACAGTAATAGCGTGAAGCTCACGAACAAAACCAGCGGTAATAATATCTCCTTCTTTCAGATAAGTTTCAATATAGTTGATGGCCTTATTAATATTAATAATCTCACGGAGCATGTCTTCTGGTTCGGATTTTTCACTTCGTTCAGTAGTCGCTTCATTGATAACGGCAATCAAAGTCGTATGATTCCCCTCAATTCGAGCAGAAGAAAGGCTCTCAAGAAGATGAAGGGTCTCTTTCAAGTCAAAAAACAACCAAGCCGGCGTATCGCCAGAAATAAACTTATTCCTGACTGATTCCATCTCAAAAAGAGTAGAAGTCAATTTGGATTCAAAACTTGGAGCTATTTTGTATTTTTCCATAACTTCATTATATCCATATTTAACAAATATGTCAAGATTATTTAACAAAAATTCAATTTTTACCCCTAATATACACGAATAATTTGTAATTAAACATTTAACATTTATGAAAACTTGGATTTAACATTTCACAGTACGCAAACGTCGCTTTTTTGTCAAAAAACCACTTTTTTAGAGGGTGATATTTTATCACGACTCATCCCATCCTTATCATCTTAAAAACACCGCCCGGAGGCGGTGTTTTTTGTGAGCTAGAGTATATATTATATATTATTAGTCTTGTTTCGCATTGCGCTTGCGCTTTTGGATTTGCATCACTAGCCAGATAATGATGGCAGCAATTACAAAGAAGATGATGAATAGCAACCAAATCGGACAGATAAACACCATCTTTTCCACCGTAGATTCTTCACCAAAAATCTTTACAGTCTGCTTCGCCTTAAAAATACCGACGGATGGCAGCTCACAAGTCTGCGCATGATACCGCTCCGTCTCCGGCAAAACCAAACTTGTCTCCGGCTCCTCCTCATTGGTACAAATTTCTTCATCAGAGAATAGCGGCCAGACCTGCAAAGTATATTGCGCCATTGTGTGTACATTACCATCATTACGAACCATTGATTCCGCAATAAGCGGGCCATTCAACAAGAAAGACGACATTGTGTTCTCCAGGACCACGCCATCATCCTTAGTCTCACCCGCAACCTCAGCATATATAATTGATAAAATCTGCATTACGCTATCCACAGCGACGCCTCCATCTTGAGAAACGTGCGGGGAGGCATCTTTTACCACAATCGAAGCATATTGTCCACCAGCCGGAGCATTATCCGGAACAGTAATCGTAAAAGGAATGGTGACTGCATCATTAGGCTCCACCGAGTCAGTCGATTGTTCAAAATCAATCCAATCCACAATCATGTTATACGTTGTCCTATCGACATAATTGACCATTCCATAATCATCCCGAGAACCCTCTCCTGCAGTTTCACTAAAAGGGGCTACTGATACATCAAACTCCGTTGCCCGCGTACTACTCGCCTGACTGGAAACTTTAATAGAACCATGATAGGTCTCGCCTGGGACCAACATTATACGCTGGTGCTGTGGCGAAACCGTTAAAGAATTTTTTATTTCGTCGGCACTTGCATCCAGAACTCCATAATTCAACCCTAAAACCCCACACCCTAAAAGCAACATAGCCAATAATAATTTTATTTTTTTCATTTTCTCCTCCTATATTGAATCTGATTATATCACATTAATCATGATCATCACAAATAAATCCTTTTCCTACATAATAATCTCTTAACTCATTATGTCCAGCTACCAATAGCTTATCAATTTCTTCACCTCCTAAAAAGAACAACGTAGCCGTATCCTTATTAAGCCCGTCCCTATCGGCATACAAATCAATTCTCACTTCATTCTTAATATGATTAAAAGTAGATTCAATTTTTCGCGGAGAATCATGACCTTTTTCGTGCAAATAAGACCCTAATTTAAGATCCATGGAAACAACACTCGCCTTAGCGCTATCAGCATCTTTTAGTTTGCCCTCGTACATGTAAAAAACTTTACTGACGCTATCATTAATTAATAGAATTTTCACAACGTGCTTAACTTGAGAAGCCCCGTCTATACTGAAAAAAGCCTCTTCAGTAGAACCCGACGCACAAGATAATGCACTTTGAACATCTGTATTAATAGAGGAATTTTCATTAATACGTTTTTCACATCCTAAAAAGAAAATTAAAAAAACCAATATTAATAAGACGATCAGTATAATAATAGAAACTAAAATTCCGCGCAGCGTTTTCTTTATTCTCCCATTCATTCTTACCTCCTTTTAACACTAATTCTAGCACATTTCGACACATAACAAAATAGCCCTGCAAAGGGCTATTTTGAAAGACAACAACTATAAACTAATTCCAAGTTGCAGCGATGGTGTAAGTTACAGTACCCTGATAAGTACCAGAAGCCTGATCCGTGCCTACATACACACGATACTCAGGAGTAAACGTTGTATCAGTACTCGTAGTAGGAGTACCAGTTAATACAGCATCGCCCGTCGTAGAATCAGGCATCACGTGATAGCTGCCATAATTATTCTGGATACCAGTAGTCGGAGCCACAATCTTCATAGACCAAGCCGAAGTTGCACCGCTTGTCAGTTCCTCATTACCAGTAGCAGCATTCGGAATAGAGCCAGTAGTACCATTTATGCCTGCCATGGTCTCACTCGACTTAGCTGTAATTGTCCAGCTAGGAGTAGTGCCGCCAGTTGAACTACCTTCAGAGTTACAAGTTGCAGCCACCGTTATTGGATTTTGCTCAGCTGGTGTCCCCTGGTCAGAAGAACCTCCAAGAGTGACCACCTCGCCCAACGTGGCATTATCCTCAAAAGCCCTATTAATCACACCATTGGTAGGCGCGATCGTAGAACCGTTTTGCGTAGCTTCAAAAGTACAAGACTCGTTAACGGTAACAGTAAGCGTATCAACGACACTTGCTGGATCATCTGCAAACACCCCAGCAAATGGCAAAGCTGCAAAAGCAAAAGCTGCTGCACCTGCACCTGCAATTAATGATTTTTTCATATTGGTTTTTCTCCTTCTGCAAAGCAGAATTGTTTAATATTTAATATTTGTGTTAAAATATGACCTTTTAACAATTTCCATTTTACATAACCACAATAATGTTGTCAACATACTTTTTAAGCTTTTTTTGATTTTTCCTGTTCGACTTTTCCACAAGAATCACCTGTACCGCCACGGCGCATCGCCCCCTCCTTATTTATTTCGTATACTTGCCGTTCTTATCGAAAGTTAAATTCTCTCCACTACCATAAGAAGAGCCATACGCCTTGACCAAAGCTATAATCCAGTCCACCAGCTCCCAAATACCCAAAGTCAACCAGTTAAATAGCAGCTTGCAGACCCCCATCCCTATTTGTCCACGCAAAAATCGGTCTACGCCCAGTCCACCAAGCAAAAACGCACCCACCCACACAAACAAATGTTTGTTGACAGATTTCCTACCCTTACCATCACTTTGCACCAATCCCTCCATAGTAGAAGAATGCTTTTTTACAATATAAGACTTCTCGTCTTTATACAAATCTACCTTATCCCCTTCCTGAGGATCTGGATATACAAAGCTCGCAACCGGTACGGTCACCACTTTACCGTCATCCGTGCCAATTTTTGCTTGTGTTTTGTCTATTTTTAATATTTCTGCCATTTTGCTCCTTTTTTACCCCCTTATTGTAACACGCAGAATCATAAAATAAACATCCGCTCTGATTTAGCGACGCCCGTATCCGCGGCAGAACATATACAACACCACGCCGATTCCACCAGCAATCGCTATAGCGACAATACTATCAAATACCGCAGCAGCCCCCTGCTCCCTTTGTCCGTCCTCGCCATATCCCCCCGTGTCCGGCACTGCTACATATTCCTCATCATCAGCCACGCCATCTGGACCAGTAGTAGGCTCCGATACTTCTGGCTCCACCACCTCTTCAACATACGTAACCGTGTGGATAGACGCAAAAGCCAAATATGCTCCAGTATTATAATCATCGCTTTCATTCACTCTGATTACCGCCGGCTTCGTAGTGTCTAGAATAGTAATACTTTTTTTGTCGTCATTCAGGACAGCGTTCTCAAAAGACAAGTTATCTCCATATCTCAAATAACGAACCCATCCAGCCTGCGGCGTGTGGTCCAGGGGCCCAGCTAGCGCCTGATAAAGTGAAGGCATAACATAGGTTTCACTAGTAGTAGTATCGCTAGTTGTCTGTCCTTGTGCTCTAAAAAATTCTCCATACATATGCGAAGGCATCAAATTCGTCTCCACGATAGGCAAAATATCAGAAACATGGTTGTTAGCAAAAAAGACTGTATGCAAGTTTTTCAAATTCGCCAAAGGCTCCAAATCAGACACTTCGTTATCATCAATCAAAAGACCAAACAGATTAGCCATGCCGGACAGCGGGCTGAGATCGGTTATCTGATTGTTACTTAGTAAAAGATTCTCCATCTTGGTAGCATTAGCTAGCGGGCTAAGGTCAGTTATCTTATGCCCTTGCAAGTACAACTCCGTGAGCTCTGTCATATTTGCAAGTGGCGAAATGTCCGATATTTGCCCATTTACAGAGGACGAATATCTCGGCGACAATTCTAGATGATACAGCTTTATCAAACCACTCAGTGGCGTAAGATCAGAAACTTGATGTTCGGATACAGCGAGATAGGTGAGATTAGTCATATTCTGTAACGGAGTAAAATCAGTCACGGCTCCCTTCGTGGCAAAAAATTCGAGATTGGTAAAATTCTCTATACCAGTTAAATCTGTTATTACGCCATCCGTATTACTAAGTCGAACAACGCTAGGTATTTCTGAAACATTCATCGTGGCATAATATGGCACACTAGAGCAATTATAAGGAGCATAAGATAACCCCTGATTACGGAGCTGGTTATATACTACTTCGCATAGCCTCTTATCATTGAATTCTATTGTTTTTGTGTCCTCAGCAAAGGCCACCGGAGTGAATACTCCACAACTCAGAGCAACAGCAACTGTCGCTACCCCCATCCCAATTATTAATTTTTTTCTAGTTTTTGTCAGATAACAAAAAACACTACTGCGTGTTTTCATCTTGTTTTCCATGGTTTGTATGACCTTTCATTTGTTATGTTTATATAGCCGAGAAAACCATGACCAATATCTATATTATATGTCAATCTCAGTATATGTCAACCACCCCAAACCCCTATCCGAAAATATATGGTATAAGACACAATACGCCGTGTTAGTGCAAACCAAAACCATGGACGTGACTAGGTTATACAAAAGAATAGGCGAATTATCAAAAAGGGACTATAAAGAAATTAGGGACGCTTACCTAAAGCTAATATAAAATATGCCTCAGTATGACTACTGAGGGTGGGCGGGTAGATCCCGAATATACCTTGATTATATCAAACATCACTAGATATTTCAAGGCCATTAACTACGAAATCTATATAATACGCACATCTACTGTCAATTTTAGCAAAAAAGAGAGCTTGACATTGTATAATATAACCATGAACGTATTAAAATACGCAAAAGGCGTCGAAAAGCTTGTCGATCCCATGTTTGTCGGCAAGACTCATTATATGCAAACCAAATTATCCAAAGCACCAGTGTTTTTGCAACGCAAAATCGTCACCGCAGCCTCCAAAAAAGCCAACAAAATGCCTTTCGTAGTGGAGCCATATTGCACCTTCCTCTTTTACGAAATCCCCGTACCAGAGCGAGTGCAAAAATTCATGCCAGACGGCTTCACCCCCGCGAGGTCCGCTATATTTGAAGGCGACAAAGCAAAATACTACGGCATAGTCTCGATGTTTCGCATCCATACCAGCGTCTTTTGGGGCGCACGCGCCGAATACTACCTTGTCGCCGAAAACACCAAGACCGGCCTACTCAGCTGGATTATGATGGACTACATTTCCGATACCATCAGCTACGACGAAAAACACGGCCTCAAATCCCCAGATTGCACTGGCTCCGTCATGACCACTACCTGTGAAGGCGATTTTGTCTGCGAAATGAAAAACGCAGATGGCTCCAAAAAAGTCGAATGTACCGCCAGCCTTCTTCATTCCAAAATGCGCCCCCTAAACGAACGCCTCTGGATCGAAGGCAACACTTCTATCGCCTACGGTCGTCTCGCCGGCCAGCCGGATGGCGATCTCTTTTCGCTCACCTTCTACCCCGAGGAAATGAAACAAGCCCTAGATATCCCACTAAAAGACGTTTTCCATTTTCATGCCTCTACCTCTACCACAGGCCATTTTGGCGCTGTGCTAGACCGCGTCATCAGTTTTCCTTTTGCCCAGCATATGCTTTCAGACTCGCCAGGCACCCACACCCACTACGGCAATGAAGCCGCTCTCCGCAAAGCCGCAGAATCAGTCAAATTCTCTCAGATCAAAACTCTCGGTGGCAAATAATCCAACCTACAAATAACCCAGTCCGCGAAATCAACTCAATCTGCAAAGCTATCCTAGTCGCCCAAATATCTTTCCATCCACTCTTTAAATACATCATAATTATTATACGCGTCCGAATCTTCATCAGCATCCGCTCGAAGCGCCCCTGCCACGTGCCCACGCGAAATTAACGCCACCGACGGGTAATACTTCACCGTATCATGCAGTGAAGATTCCTTTACCTCAGAAAACATCATCCGGTACGCCAATACGCCCTTTTCTGCCATATATCTAGTCACATACTCGCGCAGCCGATCCGCCGTAGTGCATCCACCCTGATCTACAAACACAATAAATGACCTTTCCGCCTGCACTAGCCCCTCATATTCACCAGCATTGATCTCCATAAACTCTGCCCCCTCACCATAATATTCTGCATCTAGAGTCACCTTTTGTCCTTCAAACCAGCCATTCGTCGCACCAATAAACAACATCACCCCGAGTAGCGCCATTACCAGCACCACAATCAGCCCCAACACCCCCATCTGTTTCTTTTTCTCTGCGCCCACTCTAGTTCTCCGTCAACTCCTCAAAATTAATCTCGTGCATCGGCACCTTATAAAAATCATACACGACCCTACCGTCATCGGCGGTTCGTTTAACTTTTATGTTATTATCCCCTTCATAAAACCAATATCCACCCACATCATAAATCTTGGACTCATCCCAGCCAAGCGCCACCAACATATTCTTCATCATACCAGAATAACCGCCGCCGCCACACATCAAGAATATGATCTTATCCTTTGGAAACAAGTCTTCTAAAATCTGCATAGACTCTTTATAGTTTGCCGTATAAGATCCATCCGAATGATGCTGGAAGAGTGTCTTACCAGTATAAGTATCCCCCACCGCTTCTGGGAGCCCTTTCACGTTCACGATATACGGAAAAGGCACTACTTCAAATCCATCCACATATCCAGAAAGGTACGAATCTCCACCAATCGCCTCGTAGTTTCCCGGGTCCTTTAGCATTCTAAGGTCTCGGTATACAGCATCACTCCGATTCAAATATTGATCAATTGTAGATTCATTTACATTCTTATCAATCCCAAGCTCACCTCGCTGCCCCTCGGATAACTCCGGCGCCGGTAGCTCCGCGAGCCCCTGCTCAGCCGGAAATGCAAATCTGCCCAGCAAAAACGCCCCGACCACCAGTACCACGGCAATAATCGTACTCCACCAAACATATTTTTTCATATTTATCTCCACTTAGTTAACCTAATTATAGCATATGACGGGTGGTTGCATGTGTTTTTATGCTGTCAGAAAAACACATGCAACCAGGACCCGTCATATCCCTATAACTCGTTCATTAGGACAATTGGAAAGAATCTGACTGATGGCATCTTTCTCTGCCTCTGTCACCCATAGCGAATATTTGTATTTTACCGACACCTGCCTCGCCACATACTGACACCGAAACTTCTTATTCGCCGGCAACCACGTCGCCGCATCACCATCCGATTTTTTCTTGTTTGCCGCCGCATCCACTGCCAATAAATTCAGCGGGTCCGTAGCTAGTTCATAGCGTTTCTCTGCCGCAAGGTTCTGCGCTCCCTTTTGCCACGCATCAGACAGCGCCACCACATGGTCTATCTGTATGCCATTAGAAATCTGCTCTCGCTCTGTATATTTCATATGCTCCCCAGTATACGGCTCGTCATATTCCCCAGCCAGCACATTGCATCCATCCAGTACCGCCGTCTCACCAAACTCCCGCTTGATGATTTTTTGTCGCAAATTACATCCCTCCACAGTCGGCCACCCATTATAAAATTCTTCACGCGAATACCCAGTCTTTGGTGCCCGCCCCTTTACTTCAAGTTTCTCCAAAATCTCTATAGCTAGCGGCTGAGACTCGTCTGCAGGAGCACCACTCGCCTCGGCCTCCCAATTCTCCGTATCGTATTCCGCCCCCGCGTTTTCCGTAGGTGTAAAAACCGCCTCGTAGCTTTCGGGGTTCACCACCAGCCAAATCAAAGCCAGAATCAGAGCCGCCCCCACTACCGACAACCTCCGAGCTTTTAGTTTCATACCCTCATTATATCAAAGCTAATCTTCTTTTCGCAAAATCTCTGGATTTAGATGCTCGGTATTAGCTAAATCCTCGCCATCCCCCCGATGCTCCGCCAAAGCTTCCTCATCGGTTGCAGTTTCCGCTACATCATCCTGCACTTTTTCCCTCTGTGCGGCTAATACCTGAAACAGTTCCGTCAACCCTCGCACACCATATCCGCTCACCGCATATTCAAAATACCCTTTACCGGCCGCCTTCGCGCCCGCACGGAGCTCCTCGTATCGCGGGTCAGCCCCCTCTACCTCAGCAATCAATTCTTTCATATCATCGAGAGCCTTAAACGCCCCCTCTACCGACTTTTGCCCAGACGGCCTATTCACACCTTCACGAAACTCAGCCTCGCTAGCCGCAGCCGCCCCAGCTTCATCCCGCACTTCCCTATATCCTTCTGGCGTATCCACACCCAAATACTTAAACAAATCTCCAATCGGATCAGCCCTACCACTAGCATCAAACCCTTTTATTTTTTGCACAACAGTCTCCACCCCCATTTCTCGCGCCGCCGCATTCAATCCATAATTAATCAATGCTGCCGCGTCAGCAATTCCAGCATTATATTCCGCCCCGGTTTCCTCAGCTCCACCATCTTTTGCCTCTCCATAATACTCATTATCCGGATTCGCCACCCCGAGTTTATCACCAGCAAACTCCGGGACACCAGCCTCCATCACTTTCTCAAAATCTTGTTCCGGCGGCACTACTCGCTCTCTTTCTACTTGTTTGCCAGGGGCTACTTCAAAACTATTATCGTCGTACATTTTCCTCCTTATTCTATGTTTTCTGGTTTTATATTTGAATTAATTAACGTATTCAAATGCTCGCTATGCAACACATCTGCATTATAAATCTCCACTTTTGCGTTATATGTTTCAATTAATCCATTTATTTCATTATACAAAGCCTCTAAAGATTCTTGCCTAGCCACCAGTTCAGCCCTCTGTCCATTAAAATCTTCCTCTGTCTGGAAGCATCCTGCCACATCCGCGCAACTATTAAAACTCACAATATCAGCATTCAGCTGCCCCGCGAGCAGCTCATACTGAGACGTTTTTTGCTCCACCTCATTGCTAATGCTTTCAAGCTCTAGCGCCAAGGCATCCAGCTCAGCCTGCAACCGATTAAATACTCCAATATATTTATCGTAATAAGCCACCACTTTATCCTGCTCTCTAAAAATCTCCGCATAGTGTCGCTCCAAGGCCTCAGGCAAATCAGCTATTTCTGTACCCGCCCGCACGTACAACTCTTCCTTTTTCTCATTATCGTCATAAATATCCAACTCTTCACCCAACGCCGTCTGATGTTCCACCAATACCTCATTTAAAGCCGTCTCCAGCACCTGTCGCGCACCATCATCCATCCGCGCCCACGCTACATGCAACAGCTCATGCGCAGTAGTCAGCTCTCGTATCCCATCCAGCTCCTCTGAATCTATATTATACACATAGATGCTCTCCCCATCATAGCACCCCAGCACCGCAGTCTCGGTCACACCATCTCTACAATTAGCATTAAACTCCTCCCTCTCGCTGAGTACCGGCTGCGATGCGTTAAACAAAAACACACCCTTATCCGTCAAGTTTAGTTCGCCCCTTATCCTCTCCATCTCCGCCGACGGCTGATAGGTCACCCCCCGATAATAATCATAAATCCAATCCCTGTTCGCCGCCACCACGGCTCCACCCACAACCAGTACCGCAATTACTACCCACCAAATCCATTTTTTACTCGATCTCCTTCTTTCCATACCTCCATTATACCAAACTCCCCCATCAATTCTAATTATCCAAATAGTTAAAAAGGCATTTCATGAATTATATGAGTAAAAATGTACCCCCGACTTTTCAGAAGGGGGGATTGCGAGTAACCTCGAATATATTTCATATTATATCAAGTAGCAAGCATTTTGTCAATAGAAAGGATAGGTTGGTTATGAATTTAAAGATAAGAATCTTGAATTTCTAAACCAACCTGTTTCCTTAATCCCGTTCACTATTAAAATCTATCTCCCGGAACCAAAATAGAAAACATAACGATTTTTATTGCCAAAACAAATGATTTATAATGGTTTCATGTCAAAACCAAGTTATTCAGTTATAGTCCCAAAAGAGCTTTACCCAAAACCATCAAATCGAGAAATGACTGCTGCCTATATTTTGATTGATTTCTTTAATTCCGATATAAAATTCGTAATCAGAAGCGATAATAAAACGCCAGATTTTTTAATTGATAATAAATACTGGGAATTAAAATCTCCTACGGGTAATGGTAAATATAATTTACAGCATGCACTCAGAAATGCTGCTAAGCAATCAGAAAACGTTATTATTGATGCTAGATTTTCAAAAATTCATATCAATAAAATAAAAAATGAGCTGAATTACCAATTCAAGCACTCTAAAAATATAAAGCATCTGCTTTTAATTGATAAGCAGAAAAATGTAGTTGAAATTTCTAGATGAGTACGATATAATAAAGATATCGAAAGTCCGTCAGGCAACGCTGGATTGCGTAGGTTCGGGGCTTTCTTTTTTGTGCTATAATGCAACTATGAAGCAGGCTGAAACCACCGATTATTTCAAAATTTTAAGTCCAGATTCTCCAGATTGGCTCAAAGATTATATTAATACTAAAGAACTCCAAACCCAAAAATATATCAGTACTACCTGTGGCACACTTTATACCGATTTATTTAGTAGCGATACCTTTTATTCCAGCTTGGACCACTCCATTGCGGTTGCACTAATTGTCTGGCATTTTACTCACAATAAAAAACAAACTCTTGCTGGGTTGTTTCATGACATTTCAACTCCTGCCTTCAAACACTGCGTAGATTTTATGAACGGAGATTATCTAAAACAGGAATCTACAGAAGACTTAACTACCGATTTTATTAAAAAATCTCAGGATGTAATGGATTTACTTAGAGAAGATGATATCAAAATTGCAGAAATCGACAATTATCATATCTATCCAATCGCCGACAACGACACACCAAAATTATCGGCAGATAGGCTAGAGTATTCATTATCCAATGCGTTATTCACCTATAAAATGTTAGATTTAGAAGAAATTAGAGAGATATACAACGATATAGAAATCGAGCGAAACGAATCAGGAGAGTCAGAGCTAGGATTCAAAACTAAATCCATCGCTAGAAAGTTTGTCCAAGTTACTAGCAAAATGTCAGTTATCTACCGCGATGATAGAACTAGATTCTCCATGCAATTTATTGCAGATATATTAAAAGGGCTAAAAGAAGGCGGTGAAATAACAATAGAAGAATTATACGATAAAAAAGAATCCGATGTTATTGAGATAATTGAAAAATCAAAATACAAAGATGCCTGGAACATCTGGAAAAAAGCTAAGAAAATCAATATTTCAAAAACTAAACCCGAGGATGCTTACTATATTCATCAAAAATCCAAAGTACGATATATCGACCCACTTTGTAACGGTGAACGTATGTCTAAAATTTGCAAAATAGCCAAAAATGCCATAGACAAAAACCTTTCCTACGATATGAGTAACTATGTCTATCTAGATTTTAAACTCGAAAAATGATATAATCATATCTATAATAACAGATATCACAGGTTGGTTATGAATTTAAAGATCGGAATCTTGAATTTTTAAACCAACCCATTTCTTTTATCCCGTTTTCCACAAAAATCCGCCTGCCAAAGCCAAATTGGAAAAACATCCATATTAGAACAAAAAGATAGGACTCACCTATTCCGAGGCAAGTCCTATCTTAATAATCTAATTATACCAAAACTACTTCTTAAAATCAACTATTTTCTTAGTTTTTGTCACAATCTTTAACCTTTCGGTAAATAACAGAATCGTCTTATATTCGTGTTTCTCTAAAATAACACCATTTGGGATAATTTTACCTTTTTTCATGCGAGGCATTATAACTAATCCACTCTACTTTTTCAACCCCCCTACCCACAATATGATCTAATGCAAACATCGAAACTTTTGCGGGACACAGTATGTAGCGAGCGCGAGGACCGAATATTTACATTTTTATTTTTTAATGTATAATAAGTATGAAAAGTATAACCAGTTATACTTTAAGGAAGCGTGCATGAAAAATAAATTTGTAGGTATAGCCAAAGTTGGTGAAAAAGGACAAATTGTTATTCCAAAAGAAGCAAGAGAAATGTTTGATATTAAATCTGGTGATTCTATCATCGTTCTTTGTGATAAACAAAAAGGAATTGCTTTATTGAAAGCAGATGCAATTGAAGATTTATCGGATAAAGTATTTCCTAAGGAAGAAAGATAATGATAGCAATAGAAACAAAAAATTTAACCAAAAAGTTTAAAGACAAAACAGCAGTAAATGGGGTCGATTTGAGCATCAAACAAGGAGAGCTATTTGCACTATTAGGAACAAATGGCGCCGGTAAAACTACAATAATAAAAATTTTATCAGGATTGATATTACCAACATCTGGGAATATTAAAATTGAAAACATGGATATGAAAAAAGATGTATTTAAGATAAAAGAAATCTTAAATGTATCACCACAAGAAACTGCTATTGCACCAAATTTAACAGTAAAAGAAAATTTAGAATTTATGGCAGGAGTTTATCAAATAAAAGATAAAGAAAGAAAGATTAATGAACTTGTTAAGGAGTTTAAGCTTGATGAAGTTTTAAATAAAAGAGCTAAAACTTTGTCAGGCGGATGGCAAAGAAAAGTATCAATAGCAATTAGTTTAATAAATGATCCTAAAATACTATTTTTAGATGAACCAACATTAGGATTAGATGTTATTGCTAGAAAAAGGTTATGGAAAGTGATTGAAGGATTAAAAGGTAAAATTACTATTATTTTAACTACTCATTACATGGAAGAAGCAGAAAGCTTATCTGATAGAATTGGTATCATGGCAAAGGGCAACATCGTTGAAGTTGGAACCGCTAAAGAATTAATTAAGAAGACTAAAGCAAAAAACTTTGAAGATGCATTTGTAGCAATCGCAACTGAAGGTGAGCTATAGTGAGAATGTTAAATTTCGCCAAGAGAAACTTTAAAGAATTAATAAGAGATCCTTTAAGTTTAATATTTGAAATCGCTTTGCCATTATTTTTATTATTTATATTTCAACAATTTGATATACCAGCAGAAAACTACAAATTAGAAAATTTTACTCCAGGAATTATAGTATTTGGTTTTTCATTTATAACTTTATTTACTGCTACTTTAATTGCAAAAGACAGAACATCATCATTTTTAATTAGATTAGGTACATCGCCAATGAAGTCGAGCGATTATATTTTAGGATACATAATATCACTAATTCCAATCATAATAATCCAAAATGTATTATTCTTTTCACTAGCAGTTATTTTGGGACTAAACTTTACTATAAACATATTTTTTACAATTATCGTATCTATAATAGTTTCAATATTATTTATTTCATTAGGTATATTAATTGGAAGTTTAGTCAGTGAAAAAGGAACTGGTGGGTTAGGAAGTGTAATAGTTCAATTAGTATGTTTTACAAGCGGTATGTATTTTCCAAATGATAAAATTGGAGATGTATTTGGTTTTATATGCAGAATCTTACCATTTGAAAGTTGTTTAAATATAATAAAAAGTGTATTAAACAATAATCTAAATGCAATATCACTGGAAAATATAATAGTATTTTTAATATATACGATTGGAATTTTGATTTTATCAATTATTGTATTCAAAAAGAGAATGATAAGTGACAATAAGTGATTGGAAAGTTTTTCAAAGTATTCTCGAATAATCAAACCAACTCCATCATAACAAACTGAACAAATACCCCACCCGCAGTTTGCCTTGCACAAACTTTATCATATCTAATGTTATACACCAAAATATGCTATAATTATACCAGCAATAACAGATATACAGGTTGGTTATGAATTTAAAGATCGGAATCGTTGGGTTGCCCAATGTCGGCAAATCCACATTGTTTAATGCTCTCACAAACGCTGGCGCCCTCGCTGCCAACTATCCTTTTGCTACCATCGAGCCAAACGTCGGCATTGTCCCGGTACCAGATGAGCGGCTAGACATCCTCGCCAAAATGTACGAGACCGACAAAATCGTCCCAGCTACTGTCGAGTTCGTCGACATTGCTGGCCTCGTCGCAGGCGCCTCAAAAGGCGAGGGGCTCGGCAATAAATTCCTTGCCCACATCCGTGAATGCCAAGCTATCTGCCATGTGGTCCGCGCCTTCAAAAACGACGACATCCTCCGTGCCGACCAAAAACTCGTCGATGATATTGTAGCGCAAGCCAAGGACGACATAGACATCATTAACTTAGAGCTACAGCTCGCCGACGAAGAAACCAAAGCCAAAATCGCCGCCAAACGCAAAAAAGACCCTGGGGACGAATTCATCCCCTACCTCACCGACAAGCCCGTCATCTATATGTTCAATGTAGACGAAAAAGGCCTCACCGACAATGACCTACAACAAAAACTAACAGAAGTCGCAAGAAATGCGCAGTCGAGGGACATAAAGGCAATACTTGCCGAAGGCAATTTTGCCGCCGAAGGGGCGAAGCGAGGTGATAAAATTTCTAATTTATCACCTCGCGAAGCTCCCGAGACGTGCATTTCTTGCGACTCAAACTGTATTTTTGTTGATGCCAAACTCGAAGAGGAGATGTCCGGCATGGACCGCAATGAGCGCAAAGAGTTCTTGGAGAGTTACGGGGTAAAAGAAGATGCACTCGGCGAATTAATCAAGGCCGCCTATGACGTCCTCGGTCTCCAATCCTTCCTCACCGCCGGCAAGAAAGAATGCCGCGCCTGGACCATCAAAAAAGGCTCTACAGCACCCCAAGCCGCCGGTACTATCCATACCGATTTTGAACGCGGTTTCATCGCTGCAAATGTCTGTAAATACGCCGACTTAGCAAGACTCGGCTCCGAGAAAGCCGTCCGCGAGGCCGGCCTCCTCCGCACCGAGGGCAAGACTTACGTCATGCAAGACGGCGACGTTGTCGAATTCCGTTTCAACGTATAATATCTTAGCGTCCAACAGGCAAAACAAGTTGCCTATTCCGAATCACTCTTTTCTACCGTTACGTATTTTTCGTTCACCCAGACCACTCCATCCTGATCCGTCTCAAATCCATCCGCATCCTTTATATAAGCCCCCTCTATTAAATCTTCTGCAAATTCTTCCGCATTAAAACCATACCAATCTCCGTTTACCCCATTACTATCATACCGATAAACGGCGCCGTCGTACGCAATATTAATTATACTTTCATCACCACCAGTATCGACAATCACATTAGGCGCATCATTTTTACTAGTCACGCGTGGGTCTGTTCGAACATTTGGTCCTCCATGCAAAGTCACAGATTCGACGTTCTCAATCGTCTCAATTCTATCCTGCGTTCTTTCATTTTCCATAACTTCAGACGTAGAGCAATTAGTTGCGAGTACCGCCCCCGTTATCGCTATCGCCGCAAACGCCGCCATAGCCAGAGTCTTGGCTTTCTTCGTCATGACTAAGTCAGCTTTTTCTGATTTCTTTACTGCCTCATACCGCCTAGTTCTCCGCTTCTCTATTTCATCAAAATCATCGTCCATGTGTTCCCAACCAGTCGCCCGTCCACCATCAAAACCACCGTTCCCTTTCTCAAAATTATTCATTTTCCTCCTTCAAAACCATTTCGCGTGCTATTTTTTCTGCATCTATGTTATATTTTTCCAATAATTCCGTTAATCCTTCATCGCTCGGATCTGCTAACCACCTCTGAAAATCGTCCTCCGCCTCTTCTGGCAAAGCCCCTAATAATTCCTTAGTTATTTTTTTTGTTATCTCTTCAGGTGCCTCCATTTTCCTCCTTTCTTTCATTATATCATGTTCTTAAAAATACTAGGACTAGACTACCGCAAACCAATCCTTCACCGCAAAATCCTCTCCCATTACCTCTGCCACCGCAAGCAAGGGATTCAACTCTCTATATTCTGGTCGCATTTTGAGAAAACACTCCGCCGCGAATTTCATTTGCCGCAGTTTCTCCCGCGTAATTGCGGCCAACCCCCCTCCAGCAAAATCCGACCGCCGGTACTTCACCTCGGTAAAATAAATTTTCTCCTCTCGCACGCTCACAATGTCAATTTCACATAGTTTCGTTTTAAAATTTCTTGCTACGATTCTATGCCCTGCTGCTTCTAGATACCGGCATACCGCCGCCTCTCCCCTTACACCAATCTGCGTAGTATTTTTATGCACACCTGCATCTCTAGACCACACCCAGTCTAAATCCTCGCCATCTCTTTCTGCAATTTCATGCACGATTTTGAGAAACCTCCGGTGCTCCGGGCAAACCCCATGTTCTACCAGCATCCTCCGGTGCAGCTCCGTCCCATACCCCATATGTCGTTCAAACCCATACACAGGATATTTTTCGGACAATTCCACCATATAGTTATCTCGCGCGGTCTTTGCCACTATCGACGCCGCCGAAATTTCCTTGATCAGGTTATCCCCCTTGATAAGGGTAGTCGTATACTCGCCAAGCCTAGTATCCGCCAAAAAATTAATATTCCCATCGATTATAATCTCAGAGAAGTGCGCGTGCTGGTCTTTTACCTGCGCCACAGCCCGCCGGGTCGCTAGCCTAAGCCCCGCGATTATCCCCATGGTATCCAGCTCCTCTGCCGCCACCCAGCCGAGCCCTACTATAGATACATCACAAATCGCATCCGCCATCGCACTACGCTTCTTTGCCGAAAGCTTTTTTGAGTCTTTCAGCTCATCATACCATTCTAGCTCTCTAGCGTTCTCTGGCAACACTACCGCGCCCACGACAAGCGGCCCCGCCAGGGGGCCGCGTCCTACTTCATCGATTCCTAGTATCGCCATTAGGCTTTCTCTGCAGGCTCAGCCTCTGCCGGCTTTGCCTCTTCAGGTGTCACTTCCTCGGTCTTATCTTCCTTCGTCTCTTCAGCTACTGGGGCTTCCGCTGGAGCCTCTTCTTCTGCTACCGTCACATCATTTACTGCTGCGCGGTCAAAATCTTTGCTAGCAAGACGCGCCGATTTACCAGAGCGCTGGCGGAGATACGATAGATTATTGCGACGAACCTTCGCACGCTTGGTAATCTCAATCTTTTCTACCAACGGAGAATGTACCAGATACGACTTCTCCACACCTACGCCAGAAGTCACCTTGCGCACCACAATCCGCTCGGTGTGTGAATTCTTGCGATCTACCCGAATCACTACCCCCTCAAACGTCTGCAAGCGAAACTTACTACCTTCTTTAATCTTCTGGGTGACTTTCACGGTATCACCCGAGCGCACATCCACTACGGCTTTCTTCTTCTGCGCATCACCAATCTGTTTTAGAATCGAAAAACTCATATTTTTACCTTTTATTTAATCAATTACACTATATTTTATCATAGTTACTCTAGTTTTTCAAGGCTAATCTGATTCTTTCTTCCACTGGGAGCGAAGTATCCACCTTCTCCAATGCTAGTGTCGCCTCCTTCAACGGGAAACCTAGTGCGATTAAAGCATCTAGAGCTTCGTCTGGCTCGTCATTCTTATGCGCATACTTTGCCTCAGTCGCTCCATAATGCGACGGTATGCCCACCTTATCGCTAAGATCCACTATTACCCGCTCTGCCGACTTTTTGCCTACACCCGCCGCCTTAGAGATAAACGCCGCATCAGCATTCGCAATCGCATTTCTCACCTCCTCCGCCTCCGCCAATGACAAAATCGCAATCGCCGCCTTTGGCCCTATACCCTGCACACTAATCAGCAGTTCAAAAATCTTCTTCGCCGCAAGACTAGAAAATCCATATAGCTCCTCCGAATTCTCTTTCACTGCATGATAAGTAAAAAACTTCCTGTCTTCATTTAGCGCCACCGTCTCAAAATCCGGCACCGGCACCAGCATCTCATACCCCACCCCACCGACATCGATAATAATACCGTTGTTACCAAATTTTTCCTCAATCTTGCCTCTGAGATGCGCTATCATATCTCCTATTTTAACACAAAACCCGTCCCACCTTCTCAAAAAAGCCCCGGGCAACCACAATCTCGTCCTCCGCAGCCTGTAGTGGCCCCTCAGGAAATTACGGCACTACCTAACCCAGGCTTCCAAGAGCCCTAAAGTTCGCGTTCTAGACCACCCTAGGCGCCAGGCGCCACTACACAGCGGACTATCCACCCGCAATACTTGCCGCTGTAGTCGTTGGTACCAGGGTTAACGTAAGAGCTGCTGAAGTTCAGGCTATAGGCGTAGCTACGACTGTACGCCGTAGACGACCAAAAGAACCCGTACGAGCCCCTATTGTAAAGCGAAGCACCGTTAACGTTGCCGGAGTACACAAAGTTATTAGGGAACTGACGCCAGTAGGTACTCATGGTAGCGCTAGTGACGCTGTTAGTACTAGAGCTTGCACCGGTACCACCCATCATAGTGTCTAAGTAGGAGAAGCCACCACTTGTCTTACCGCCTTTAGTTCCGGTGCCATTACCACCATATGGTAAGTGCCAATTAGCTGGGCAGAGGTCGCCTGCAGCCACTACATTTGAGCCTGTGCTATATGTTCCTCTACCGGCCGTAGCAGAGTACCAGTTGTAGTAGTTTCCGTAGGAGTAGAGGTTGGCGTCAGTGGACATGTTTTGTGTGGTAGAGTAGAAAACACGGTTGGCGGTATTGTCGGTGCGAAGGCGGGATTGGTCGTCACAAGCGGCGGAGTTATCAGTACACCAGCCGTTAGGAGCAGTGTCAGCATTATAGGCTACGTTTGATGTGGCAGAGAGGGTATTATGGGTCTCAGCATCTGCATAGTTATGTTTGAGAGTGACAGTGGGGTTAGTAGCATCATTGTCGTTTAGCGGGTTATTGGTATTGGTGGTGGTGAGAGTAGTGGGGACAGTGTTTGCGTCTTCCTGATGGTTATCTGCTAGCCTGAGGTTCTCTATCATCCAGCAGTTACCATCACTGAGTTTTGCGATAGCATAAGTATCACCATCACGGTCGTCTGTGAGGGCAGTGATACTAGAGAGATTAGCAGTAAGGGCACCGGTTTCAATGTTATAGTTTGCAGCTGTAAGTTTGTTACAGGCAGTTGTGGCGTCTGATTGCATAGAGCCTGTGCTCTTTACCCATACAGCATAGAGAGAGAGGCCGTTAGCGGTGGTACCCGTAGGTACCGTTATGTCTTCATTAGGTCCATAGAAGTGGGCGTTCTGGTTAGTGGCATAGTCGTAGGCGTCAGACCAGCCGGCGAAACCATAACCGTCTCTAGAGAAGTTGGAGGCATAAAGGGCGACACTAGCTCCATCGCTGCTTACTGATTGACAGCCCATGGTGCCTACAGCCGTACTCGCATTGGCAAAGTAATTAATACAGCCCTGGGTAGGGGTTTGGGGCGAGAGTGGTTCTTCGCTCGCTGGGTGGACTAGGGTGTATTTGACTTTACCTTCATATGTACCAGCAGGCTGAGTCCGGCTCACATAGGCAGCATAGGTGGTAGTGACTCTAGACCCTGTAGAGGCTGGACCTACATCAGTACCAGAGTTTTTGTAAGCTACTCTAGTGTATTTGCTAGGGATATTGGTGTAATTAGAGAAATCTGGATCACCTGTCTCTTTTTCTGTATCTTCCGTAGAGCCTGCTACTATAGGTGTGTATGTGCCAGATACTGCGCCTATCTTCATTGCCCAGTTGGAGGTGTCACCTGATGTGGCTGTACCAGTTACTATATTGGTACTGGCATCTAGGTTACTGTCTTTGAGATAAGTATTACCAATTACTTCCTCACTATACCCTACTGCGTAGATAGAGAATCCTTCTGCATCATTACAGAAAGCTTTGAGGGTAGTCTGTCCTATACCGTCTGGATAGTAATCACTCCCACCAGAATATACACCATTAGGAATAGTAGCTGTATGGGCAGTATCTAGCGTAGACTCTAGCGAGCAAGTAGCTGCTACAGTGATAGATGTGGTGGTGACGGCGGTATCTGTATCTGCGTTAGCCCTAGTACTAGTGAGTATTGCGCCTGATGCTAATACGCTACATATCAGTGCTAAGACTATCGCACTCCACGCACGCTCAGCCGTTTTCTCTTCTTGGTTGTGCACGCCCATTTATATTATTTCCTTTATTTATCTATGAATATTATATAATACTTATTCTTTTCTAGTTATATCATAGCATACTTTTGGCAAAATCCATAACCGTTTTACCCACTTCACGACCTTTTCTTCCGCGAATTAGAAAACTTATAATCCCCATTATTCCCCTGCTGGTGGAGAAAACTACACGTAATCGCGACTGCTAGTGCATCTGCCGCATCATCCGGCTTTGGTTTCTTTTCTAGTCCCAGATGCACCCGCACCATTTCCTCTATCTGCGGCTTCGTAGCAGCACCATAGCCCGTGAGCGACATCTTTATCTGATTAGGCGAATACTCATACACCGGCACTCCGCGCTGCGCCGCCACCAGCAGCACCACGCCTCGCGCTTCTGCCACCGCTATCCCGGTCGTTACGTTTTTTGAAAAAAACAGCTTCTCCACCGCCACCACTTCGGGCTTGCATTCATCAAACACCTGCACCAGGGAATCGTATAATTCCAACAGCCGCGCCGGCAGCGGCGCATCCACCTCCGTCGTCACCGCCCCAAAATCTAGCGCCCTCGCCCCCGCCCGAGAAGTCGCCTGTATCAATCCAAAGCCACAAATCCCAATCCCCGGATCAATCCCTAGTATACGCATATAATATATTATAACGCTTGAAGAGTCTTTTTGTTAGCATAATGAGATTTAGACCAGATTTCTAAATTGTAAGTTTTGCAACTCGACAACGAAAAAATCTCCCCTAGCGAACTTTAGTTTGCGAATAAGGAGATTTTTTCTTGACTCGTGTTGCAAGTTTTACAATTTAGAAGTCCGAGCTAACAAAAAGACTCTTCAAGCGTCACTTTACATACCTTATCAGCGTACTCCTCAGGTCTTTGGCCGGGATTACGAATTTGTCGCGCACGGTAGCTGGCCCAATCGCATGGAGGAACCCCAGCTTTTTCGCCTCTGCAATTCTCTGGTCTGCCCGAAAAGCCGAGCGTATCTCGCCACCGAGCCCCACCTCACCAAACACTACGTATTCTTCACCCAGCTTCCTCCCCGCTACCGCCGACGCTATTGCCATACATACCGCAAGATCCGCTGCCGAATCATTCAGCTTCATCCCCCCTACCACATTCACAAAAATATCTTTATCTGCTAGCTTCAGCTTCGTCCGACGCTCCAGCACCGCAATTAATAGATTTAGCCGGTTCATATCAAACCCACTCGCCGTCCGCTTGGGATAGCCAAAATTTGTCTTCGTCGCGAGCGCCTGTATCTCTACCAGTATCGGCCGATTCCCCTCTAAGGTCGCCAGTATCACCGAGCCATCCGTATTAGTCCGCTCTGCGAGTAATGCCGCCGATGGGTTTTGCACTTCCCGGAGCCCCGACGATGACATCTCAAATATCGCCACCTCGTTAGTAGAGCCAAATCGGTTTTTTACTGCTCGCACTGTCTTGAACCCACCATATCTATCCCCCTCAAAATTCAGCACCACATCTACCAAGTGCTCCAATACTTTCGGCCCAGCCAAGGTGCCCTCTTTCGTCACGTGCCCCACGATAATTACAGCTGTATCCGTAGCTTTCGCCGCCCGGATAATCAAATTCCCACAATTCGTCACTTGCGACACCGTCCCCGGCGCCGACGATATCTCGTCCATCGCAAGAGTCTGAATAGAATCCACTATCACGAGATCAAACTCGCCAGTCTCTATCGTCTTGGCGATATCATTAGCCGAAGTAGACGCCGCAAAGGATAATCGCTCACTCTCTGCCCCAAGTCTCACCGCGCGAAGCTTCACCTGCCCCGCTGATTCCTCGCCAGAAACATACAGCACATTATGCGTCTTCGCTACCACTGCACATATTTGCATCAAGATCGTAGACTTACCAATCCCTGGCTGCCCAGCGAGTAGCGACACCGACCCCATCAATATCCCACCCCCGATCACCACATCCAAATCAGCAAACTCCGTAGAAAGCCTAGCCTTGGCATCCGACGGCACTATAGTAGAAATTTTCACAAAATCTAGCTTTTTACCCGAAGCCTTGCCTTTGGCTAGGGCCGACTTACCTCCGACATTCACAGCATCTAGCACCTGCTCTACCAGCGAATTCCAAGCTTGACAGTTCGTACACTGCCCCACCCATTTCGCATACACAGCACCGCACTGCTGGCAAACAAACTGACTCTTGTTCTTCATATCACCTATTATATCATAGGCGAGGGGCTAGTTCCTTGTGGTACACCATGTCCAAACTATTGTTTTCAGAATTATCGTTGCCACTCTCAGGTGCTTTGATATCCTCGCCCCACATATAGAGTGAAGGATCATAATTGATTATTTCAGCCGGAATGACCGAGTTCGCACCTGTAGCCGCACCATATGTCCGTTTCGGATCGACCTTACCAGCAATCACTGCACCGTTTATAATTAATTGCCGCGAATTTACCCCAGCATCAACATCATCAGAATCTGCACATGTTTTGACAGTATCGTCAGCGATCAGTAGCGCATCAATCCTATTCACCCTACAATTAATATTAATATTCTGCTTCGCATAAATCACCAATTTTGGCATCTCACTATATTTGGTATATCCGTCGTCATAAATCAAATCACCATCAATTGTGATATCTTCAGTAGAATACACTACCTGTATTGTACTTTTTGCTACGGTATTTCCGCCCAAAGTCAGACTACTATTGCCACCATTGTAAAAGTAAACATTGTTCTCCTTAATTTTTGCCGCATCGTTTAGCGCCACCGTACCACTCACATTGGCTTTGTCGTCATATATATACTTAGCAAGAATCACATCCTTATCACCAGTCGCATTACTAGCCGTAGCAGCGCTACCAAGCGAGCCCAGATATGCAGTAGATTCGTGGCATAGCCCACTCGCAGGGAGATTGGCAAACGTCAACGGGCTACGCTTGCAAAACGAATCAGCAGCGGTACTACCACCAGGTTGCTCGGCCAAAGGGTCATTATTATTTTTGCCACCCAGAGGGTTTGGCACAAGCGTTCCATCTTTATTTGCGCCATACCCCATACTCGCCCCACTACCAAACATCTTTATAGCACCACTAGAAATCACCCCCAGCTCACCCCAAGAGCCAAAGATATAATTCTCATCATAGCTTCCTATTATTCTGTAGTTATTGAATCCGGCCAAATGCCTCTTGCGCGTGATAGGGGTATCTATACCTCCATTCGAATACACGTTGCCACCCCACACTTGCAAGCTAGGCTTCTTTGCCACTTTATAGCATGCACGAGTAGAATACGCCCAAGACCCCTCATCCGTCTCATCATAAGCTGTCTGACTCATATTTGTGTCATCTTTGCTATCTATCGGATACACAGCCGACCGTACACATATTTCCGTACCAGCTGGTACGTCTGGGATATTCACCATGATGGGCTGCATCGGTAGTGTATCTCCATCCTTTTTATTCAATGGGTTCAGCGTCACCTTTCTTGCTGGAGTCCATCGACACGTGTCACCAAAGCAGAGCTCTAGCTTATATTTCGCATTGGGCACCCAAGTAGCATACGTGTCTTCAAGTTCACCGTTCGGGCGCGGTTTTGTAATGAGTTTGATCCTAAAAGAACCAAAACTACCAGCTATAAATGTATCGCCAGACTCATTTGCTATCTCAGTTTCGTTTATAAAATTATAGGGTACCTTTGCACTAGCGACCATAGACCTAGAAGTTGTATCCACATTACCCTTATTATTGTCTAATTTTACTAGGCGCCATTTTTGCGCCAAAGTTCCATTCGAATCATAAATTTGTACATTAGCACCAGAGTCACTACTACCATTCGCCACATCCATAGCCTTATTATTGGACCCCGAGCAAGACGAGAAAAAGCTAAAAGTACCATCTCCATTATTAATCACTCGCCATTTCTGCGCACAGGTCCCATTAGAAGTATACATACCGATATTCGTTCCATTATTCAAATTCTGCGCGCTCAAATCCAACACCAACCCAGTGGCAGGATTCACAATCGTATAAGTACCATCACTATTTTTATCAAAACGCCAAGTTTGCGCCAATGTCCCATTGTTCCAATAAATCTGCACGTTGGTGCCATTCCCAGCACTTCCCGTACCGCCAGCAATATCAATAGCGACACTATCAGACAGCGCCGACTGCACAGTATATTCGCCATCAAACTCCTTATTGTACTCTTCAAAACTTACTTGCCCAGGCGTTGTTTTGGTAGTAAAATTCAGATTCGTAAGCGCTCTCTGATCTAGGCTGTAGCCTACGTCGTCTTTTCCAACCTCCACCCGTATTTTCTCTCTTTCGGATCGCGGCGTCGTAGAACCTGGTTCATAAACATAGTTAGAAAGAAATGTGTACGTGCTCGTACCCGACCCGTCGTCCTTGCGCTTCTGGACACTAAACGCATTACGCCAATCCCCCATACCGGCATTCTTATACAAATTAAACATGCTTCCCAGCGTCCCCTCTCTATTTATTTCGTTTTGTGGAAAAACAGTCCCGCCATCTATCTGCATTTTTTGAGGAATCAAACCATACGTATACTGCAATACAGGATTATATGTAGCCCTATAATAAAGTGTGTCGCCCGGCTTCGCATACACTTCGCGTTGGAAATTCTGATACTTATCTATGCTAGCATTACGCACCTTAATATTAATAAAAGATGTATCGCTAGACGGCTTTGCTGGATCCTCCGGAATGTCCATATTTGCAGGATCATCAGGCTGAGCGTTGCCTAGCGCCGCTACACATGTAGTGAGTAATACTTCAGAAACACTTGGCTTCGGATGAAACGTCAGCGTCTCACATACAGTCTGGCCAGGGAATAGCTTGTTTTCCAAAACGTCAGTGTAAACAAGCCTGGGATTACCCCATGAAAAGTCTTCTGTAGCTCCCGAAACCAAAGTCTCAGATGTGACTGTATCAAGATTAGATGTACGCTCAATGCTATAAGTAGCGCCCTTCTTTCCCTCATCCCTCTTCAGCTGGTGCCAAAACTTAGCCGTACATCCATTCACTGGATCACAGTCCTTTATAAAATGCGTTACCTTCTTTGTAGATTGCGTCCAGCCAGTCTCTTTTTTCTTATCATCTTGTATTGCACCCCACTCTGAATCCACTTCTGCTACTTGAGAGTTGGCGGAGTACTTATCAACTTCTTCCATACCATCCCAATAGCAAAAACCCCATACATCTCCAGGAATATAGTTTGGCACTGGTGCCCCCGGATAATCATGCATATATGCCTTCTGATACGCTACTAAAGCTTCGTTCTCAAACCCATAACGTTCTATCATATATGGTCCCACCCACTGATTACCCCCCGGAATATTTCTAGTCACGTACGGAGCCCAACCAGGTTTATTATTAGCATTCAAGGTCATCCAGTGCCCATACATAGCTGTATTAAAATCACCATTACCCAAATTAGCTCCAAACACATTCGCTCCAAAATGCCAAAAACCTCCACCTTTATCTAAATGCTGTGAACATTCAGCGGGTATACCGACATTAAGAATATTCAACGTATTTGGAAAATACGGAAAATAAGTTGTAGAATCCACACTATATTGAGCCTTATAAAAGCCCCAGGAGACTCCTGCGCAGTCTATAGTAAAACCATATGAACATCCACCACCGGGCCCACCACTAGAAGCTCCACCAGTACCAGTTCCAATCCAAGCCGAAGCATCGCCTACACAAAAGGAACCGCTCAAAAACAGCCCAAATATAAACGCAAAAACAGAACAAACTAGTCGTTTCATTGCATGTTCTCCTCTAATAACTTTTTATCAACCTTGGACTTTTCGTCAACAAGCTTCTTGTAACGCTCTGCATTAGCGGTATCTCCAAACGAATTATACATATCATACAAAACCCCATAATAATACAGCTCGTTATTCTCGTTCACCAAACTAGAAACACTGTCCAAAATCTCCAGTGCCTGCTTTATGTCTTTATAATTATCATAAACATAATATGCATACTCGATAGCTAAATATAATTTAAACTCTCCCGATGAAGACTCTACCGCCGATGTATATTCTTTTATGGCTTCATCTACCCCAAAACCAGGCTCAGTCCCAACTTTTTTCTCAATGGAATCAGCATATATCATTGCCCTTGTAGATTCAGCGATGGGTCCATCCCACCCTTCCATTTCATTCGCTACGTCTTCGTTGACCTCATTTTCGAAAGAAACCTCTTTCTTCTCAGGCATCGAAACCACGAAAATCGCAACCACCAATCCAACAATCAACAACACCAACACAGCCAAGACTCCTACAAGAACCCCATTCCCCTTTTGTGTGCGCCTCTTTTCCATACTTATTATATTAACACAACCTTTTTGAAAAAACCAGCAAAATTACAAAAAACATAAAAATTTTGCATTTTATTTTTTCTTATGCTAAAATCGAGTTATGCGGCGGAAGAATTGTTGTGGTGCTACCAACAAAAAGCTAATCATTATCCTCTGCTTTTTGATACTTGTAATTTCTTGCCTGATTGTATCTATCATCCTAGTAAACTGGCGCTCAAAATCCAGCACCCCGAGCATCAACGATTGCACTATCCACGAAGAATCCTATGATATCGCAGATTGTATAAAAACCAACTATGAAATTGACGACAGCCTAGAAAATCTCCTGGCAAGCTATCGCGTCGCCATCACGCAATCTATTACAGAAGGCAAAACCTACACGGCAGCAAACCTAATAGCTTCTAGAGCCAACTTTTTTATCTCACTGGGCCAATGCGATGAAGCCCTGCGACTTCTGGACGGTGAAGACCTGACTAGCTACGACGCCCAAGCCAAAAGTTATATCTACTCCAAAGCCCTAGACGCCAGCACAGAATGCGGCAATGAGGCCGCACAGTCCAAATGGGATACTCTATTAATAACCAACAATCAGGAGATAAAAAATGCAATCGGCACATAAAATCCTAATCAGTAGCTTAATCGTCCTCGGTATCACACTTATCCCCTGTAATACATCCGTCTGGGCCGGTGATTACACCGGCAACGAAACAGGCGGCACAGAAACTGACTGCGGTTTTCCCCAAGCCTATCTACAAGTTTGTAGTGACGGCGCAGGCGGAGCCAGCTGGCACATCTATAGCACCAGCACCTATAGCGGCCCTACTTATGGCGAATTTGACGGAGATATTTTGACTGGCGGTATTACCGTACGCGACATCAAAAGAGCTTGCGCCAAAAGCAACTTCGACTACTACGTCGCCTACGGCTGGGATGGCCGCCGAGATGGACCTGGCTCAGGGTTTGTACACTGGGGCCCCGCTCAGTGGAATAGAGGAGTCATAGCCGGTGCCCAATACAACAGTAGAGGAGCCCTTGGCAAAAACGATGCTATCGCAAAAATGGAAGACGGCACTATCACCGACGGTCAGAGGATCACCCAGAGCGCAGCCGAAGCCGTACACAAAGCCCAAATGGGCACCTCCAGCATCCCCGGCTCTACCGGTTTCTTTTGTTCGCCCTATCGCAAAAACCTAGACAAATTCTCTGGCCGTATCCGAATTGCAGAAGTAAACGGTGGCTGGAACGATATCGCCAGCAACAAGAAAACCAGCACCAGTTGGCAACAATCCGCAAAAAAGGTCATCCATTTTATCAACAACTGCGACCCCGTAAACGGCTGCACGGCCAAATTCTGGCATGCGCTAAAAAGAGATTCCGGTACAGGCAGTGTCACCTATACTATTAAAAGAACATCAAACTATAGCTCTGTCAGCTCTGGTACTCTAGCCTCCCAAAAAACTGAAAAATTTACAAGCGGAAATTCCAAGACCGTCCTCACGGACGCTCACGACAAAAAACTTTTTCCCGGCCAAGTCGTCTGCGAGACCCTCACCTTCAAACCAAAACCAAATGCATCTAATGTTACCCTCACCGCCTGTATTGCTGCGCTAGGCAACGCTCAGCCCGGCGACCCCTCTAATCCCGACACACCAGAAAACCCAAACACTAACTCGGGTGACACTTCTTTTATCAATATCAAAGTACGCAACGCAGCCGTAGCCAGATACGATAATTACCAACGTGAAGTATATGCCAAGCCAGGCGATTTACTAGCCTATCGTGCGACTTACAATCCCAGATTACAATATACATACAGCCTAAAGCCGCAAAAAATGCAAATCAATGGCGGCACAATCTACCCCAGATCTGGCATCAACACCTCGGCCACGCTCGGAGCCCTATTCAATCTGCACAAAGCCTCGACGACGCCCAATTGGAACAACGCATTTAGCGTTCAAAGAAGTAGAAACAACTCCGCATACACTCTTGTCTCCAACCATCCCAACACAGTCGGCTCCACCGCCAAAGTCACGACAATTCCAGACTTCGTAATAGTTACAGCCAACGACGTAGGATCCAGCATAAACGAAAAAGCCATCACCAACCTCGTCACAGCCACCAAAACCACCCCTTCCCAAGTGACCTTCACCAAACACGATAACTCCTCCGAAGACCTAAGAGCCAACGTCTCTACCGCCTCAAAATCACAAACCGCCTCCGCCAAGGTCCCCTTCAATTTTGAAAACACTACCGAGATAGACGGAACCACTGGGACCACCCTAAATGCAGGCGAGGTCAAGGCTTTAAATGTCAAACTAATCACCAGCCCCCGCCAAAACAACACCCTGAACGGTAGATACGCCACCAAAGTACCAGGTGCTTTGTACAAACTAGAAATCTGCCGTGACAATTCCTGTACCTGGACTAGTGCCAAATCGACCACACTTAACTCCGCCGGCAACGCCGCTGGTAGCAATATCTCTCAACCCTACAGCATCAACATTCCTGACGCACCAGCCGGCACTAAGCTTTGTTTCCGCTCAGCAGTTTACCCCAAAAACAGCGGCACCGACACTAATCTCCTTGCCAATTACTATAACTCAAGCGACAATAACTCCTGGGCCTATTCATCACAAGTCTGCTACGACATAGTGAAAAAACCTAGTCTCCAAGTTTGGGGTGGCAACATCTACACAAATGGAAGCATCACCACCTCCGTCACCATCAAAAACAACCTCAGTGGCTATACAAACCACAGCCTAGAAGGCTCCAGTAGCGACAATTATGTCTTTGGCTCTTGGGGGGAATTAGGTGTAATCGCTAACGGCATCGTCAGAGGCTTCGCCAGTGGAGCTAGCACAGGATACAGCGCCCACCGCAGCGGTACACTCGTTCCCAACCCACTTGGTGGCATAAATAACAATAGCCCCCTTGCCAGCAACCCCGGTGGGACGAGAAAAACCTCGCTTTGCAATCTCAGCCCTCTCACTTTTGCCAATTCCCCATGCACGCCCAATACTGCAGGATCACTCATGAGTTTCACAATTACCAGTGGCACTAATAGCGACAAGTCAGCCATTATCGACAAATACATTTACAACGAAGTGAACACTCACGGCATCGTTACGCTAAACGACCCCACCAAACAAAAAACCGATAGCGTGTATTACTACGGCAGCAACTTAGGGCTAACCCTACCAAGTTCCACAATCGCAAAAGCCACTACCCAAGTCGTCCACTCCACGAGAGACATTTCTATTACTGGCGACCTGACATACGAGGGGCCATACAACAACTACGACCAAATGCCAAAACTCGTTATCTACGCCGAAAACAACATCAATATTGCCTGCAATGTAAACAGAATCGATGCTATCATCATTGCCGAAAAAACCGTCAAGACCTGTAGTGACTCTACCGACTTAAACTCTATAGCAAATTCTAGACAACTGCTCATTAATGGTACAATCATTGCCGGCTCCTTAGAGCCCAACCGCACTTATGGTGCAGCCACAGGCGCAAATTCAATCGTCCCAGCGGAAATTATCAACTTTGATTCTTCCCTTTATATGTGGGGTTCTAACGAAAGCTCTACCACTAGTAGTGAAACCACAGCTGCCCCCGACCTATACAACACATATAGAAAAGAACTCTCCCCCCGTTACTAAACCACAAGGCCTCAGGCAAACGCCTCTCTAAACCACTGGTCCGCCGGACCCGCAGTCATCAGAATTACCAGATACTCGTCATCGACATATTGATGCAACTTATTTGCCAAATCATCCCCCAGCTCAGCCGGCTCGGCAATATTTGCATCACCCATCTCTTGAATCAAATCTTCCGGGGTCAATATCTCTAGGTCTGGGTCCTCCCTAGTCAAATACGTCGGAAGCCAATAAACTTTCTCCGCCCCGAAAAAAGCGTCTTTATATCCACTTTTCACTTCATGCTGTCTAGAATTTTGGTGTGGCTGATACAATACCACTACACCCTTTTTGCCAAGACGCTTCGCTTCGTCTTTGGCCACATTCAAAGTTGCAGCGATTTCCTCTGGGTGATGCGCATAATCCGTATATACCCCGTCACAAATTCTTTCAAATCTTCTCCCTACACCAGGAAATTCGTTTACTATCTTTATCAATTCTTTTTTACGCATACCTAGCCCATCCGGCAACATACTCGCAATAGCCTCTACCGCCAATCCCGCATCTTTTCGCCTAGCCTCACCAGCCAAATCAATCTCACCCGCATCAATGCCCCAAATCGACTCATCTCTCCCGTCAATCACTCGCTCACTCTGTGCCATAAACTGCGAAAAAGCCGATTCGTACTCTTGCTTTGTTTTATAAATATCTGGATGATCGTAGCTAACGCAAGTAATCACGGACACCCACGGATGGAATTTTAGAAAGTTCCGATCATACTCATCCGCCTCATATACAAAATACTTGTCGCCCTCCTGATATCTGCCACTAGGAGCAAAACCTAGAGTCGTCCCCACAATATAAGCCACCGGAAGCCCTAGTTTCAAAGCTACCCAAACTATCATCGCTGTAGTCGTAGTTTTACCATGAGTCCCAGCCACCGCTATCATTTTTAGATCCAATTTCTCTACCAGATACGCTGTAAAATCATCTCGTTTTGTGTATTTAATTCCAGCTTTTTTTGCCATTATGAGTTCTGCATGAGTTTCTGGCAAAGCCGAAGTATAGACAAACCAATCTACGCCTTCTTTTAACTTTTCATTTAAAAACTCACCATCTTGCTTGCCTATAGAGACTTCAATTCCCGCCTCTACCAATTCATGATAAATCGCCCCTTCAAAAAGATCGGAGCCTACCACCTCTAAGCCAGCCTGTTTTGCCATCAAAGCCAACGGCCCCATCCCCGTCCCAGATATTCCAGATATATATACTTTCATGATATAATATATTATACAATGATTATAAGTTCAGAACAAGAGATGCTCGATTTCGGGACCGCCTTCGCCAAATCCTTATGCAAAGGCTCCGCGTCAAAAAAAACAGCTATAGTTATTGAGCTAGTCGGCGACGTCGGCACCGGCAAAACCACTTTTACCCGTGGCCTAGCCAAAGGCCTCGGCATCAAAGAACCCGTCACCAGCCCCAGTTTTACTATTTCCAAAGCCTACGCCATTCCTTCTGGCGGAAGTCTTATCCACTACGATTTTTACCGCCTATCCGACCCAGGCCTCATGGTTGAAGATCTAGAAGAAGCACTGAGCACACCCAGCAATATTGTAGTCATCGAATGGGGCGGCTCAATAGCTAGCATTCTCCCGCAAGATCACACCAAGATCACTATCAAATACACTCCAGAAGGGAGAAAAATCACACTATGAATCTATACTTAGACACCAGCACACCCGAAACAATCTTACGATTAGACGACAAAGAATATAAATATACTTTCGACAATCGTCTTGCCGAAAAACTTCTGGACTTCATCCAGAGCAAACTATCCGAAAACCACAAGACCTGGCAAGATATCTCCAAAATCACTTTTATGTCCGGCCCAGGCTCTTTCACCGGCCTTAGAATCGGAGCCAGTATAGTAAACACTCTGTCTCACGAATTAGCTATTCCTCTCTACGACCATCACGGCACCAAACACCCAATCATCATTCCTGACTACGGCCGCGGAGCCAATATTACCAAACCGCGCAAATAATTATTTGCGCTCAGTGTGTCGCTTGATTAAGGAGTGTGACAAAATCACTACAAACATTGCCGATACTACCACCACTACACCAAATACAGTAGCCATAATAATATGTCCCTTCGTACCATCAGGGCGAAACACCTTGCTCTCCCCCAGCGGTGCCACATAATCAGGGTTAGTCGGGTCGTACGCTACCTGCACACCATCCGCCCCAGCCACCTGCGTCGGCATCACATTCAAATTCATATTGCCTAAGCGTATCTTAAACACCGAGCCATCAGAATCCCTATCTGCGTGAAAAATCCGAATTATCACTCCTTCATCCTTTTTGACCTGAATACCACTATAAGCGTACTCTTCATTCTGAATTGCAGTATACACCTCGCCCTTCTCGTTTATCATGAATCTACCCGTAGAAGCGCTATGTATCCCACCCATATCGATTGCGAGCTCCGACCCCACAAACACAAAGGTATCATCATCAGCAGTTATCTCAAAATTCTCACCCCCACTAGCCGTCACAGTGAAAGGTACCGCAAAATTCATAGTAAATAATCGGTTGTGCTCATTTGTGTTTGCTTTGTCACCAGCACTAAATTTAATCTCGTCTAATGGATAAAAGCTATCATCGTTGTAAGAAAACTCTGGAGCGCCATTCGTCTCATAATTTAATTTCAGCGTCCCCGAATATTCCTTGCTTTTACCGTCTATAGTGCCAAACCACCTAGACATATCAAGTCCACGATTAGACAGCAATCTCCCCCCCACCGCTACAGGCAAATAGCTCTCGTCAAGATTATATTCTACCAACCCCTGCTCAATTTCATCATATCTGTAGCCGCAATCACTCCATTCAAACTGCCGCGAAGCCGCGACCTTATTCGCGTCACTACCATATAGATTAGCGCAATCATCCGATCTTTGATCATAATACACCACTGGCAAGTCTATACTCGTACCATCCGTCACACCAGCACTAGCGAGTATCGCCTCTGGCTCACGCGCAATAATTTCTTTATCAATATCCGTGACGGCAGTAGATAATCCATAAAAGGAAAAAAACATACCTATCCCGAATATAGCCAGCGCCGTTATAGTAAGTATTTGCGTTTTCTTCTGTTGTTTTTTCATATTTCGCCTTCTAACTAAAGTATAACTTTTTTGCCAAAAATAATCAACATTATTCTTTTGGTATACCCAAATGTTCGTCCGTCAATACTCCCTCCGCAAAAGGTTTTTCATAATTATCGACCGCCTCCACTTCATAGTTCAAATTCTTCAAATACTCTTCTAGAACTTCCATGCTCATCTTGCCCGTCTTGTCCAATTTATACTCCAGCTCTTTTTCCTCCTCATCTTCTATCTCTTTTTCGTCCGGCAAATAGCCTGGACGTGAACGGTCTAGATAAATATCGCCAGAATTATGATACACCATCAAAGAAACTCCAGTTGTCACTATAGCAATAAACACTGCCACCACCCCCAATATGACTAAATTTAGTCCACCTTTCCTTAGTTTTTTCTTTTCTGGCTGCTTCTCAAGCTCGGATGACATTTCTTGCATTACAATTTCCCCTTCAACCGGTTAGCGAGCTTAACGTGCTCTGATAGTAAATTTCGTATCTTTAATGTATCCTGCTCTACTGCCTTTCGTTTTTGTCGTACTTTCACGAGTTCATTATAAAACTTTTCGGGCTCTGTCTTACAATCCATCAGCACCAGCTCTTCCAAATCCTGCTGATAACTCACAAAATCATTCGCAAACAAAATCTTTGCATCGGCAAATTTGTTTTGATTCTCCACTAGCGCAGGCGTAGAGAGATTGTTTTCTACCAACCTTACGTTTAGGGGCGTAATATAATCCGACAGAATCGTCTCGTAATACCCTCCCAGATACACCCTGGCTCTCGAATCAGCTTTCTGTACATTTTTTAGATTATCTCGCATTGATTCGCAGTGATCCATTATTGCGTTTTTTTGGTTATCCGAAATCGCATTCACAGGCATCGGAGCCAGGCAAAGCAGCATAATCACAACCACACAAGAAATCGACCTCTTTATTGTCATATCTTTATTTTATCATAAAAAATATCGGGGGCTGCAATTTAGTTATTTCTCGGCGTTAAAATTACGCCAAGATAAAAATTACAACATCCAGCCTATTTTTGCTCGGCGTAACAAGTTCGCTCGCAAAAATGGTGGTGTTGTAATTTTTATATGGGTAATTTTATATGCCTCGAAATAATCTAAATTGCAACCCTCAGTCCCTCTTTAACATAACCGTAAAAGCTTCTGACGGAATGTCGATTTTGCCAAATCGCTTCATTCGTGCTTTACCGCGTTTTTGCTTCGCAAGTAGCTTGGCCTTGCGATCTCTATCACCTGTGTGGATTTTTACCGTCACATCTTTGCGATACGCACCAATTGTCTCCCGCGCGATAATTCTCGCCCCAATCGCCGCTTGCAGAGCCACTTCAAAATTCTGACGGGGAATTACGCCTTTCAGCTTCTTCGTCACTTCCCGGCCAATCGCATCTGCCTCACTTCTGTGTGCCATCACCGAAAGCGCGTCCATCCGCGTCCCAGCTATTATAAAGTCCACTCTCACTAGGTCTTCAGGCCGATAACCATCTAATTCATAATTAAACGAAGCGTATCCACTTGTCGCAGATTTTAGCTGATCATAAAAATCAGTCAACAGATTTGCCATCGGCGCTTCAAAATCAATCACCGCTCGTTCTTCTATATAGCTAAGATTCGTCTGATGTCCTCGTTTTTCATTGATTAGATTCAGTACATTACCAATCATCGGCTTCGGTACAATTATCTCTCCCTTTACCCACGGCTCGCGAATTTCTGCGATTTCCGACACATCCGGCAAATCCGCCGCAGATTTTATCTCACGGACTTCACCGTTCGCCATCACGATTTCATAATTTGTACTCGGATTAGTCACGATTAAATCTAATCCAAATTCTCGTTCCAGCCGCTCCTTGATAATATCCATATGGAGTAGCCCCAAAAACCCGATTCTCAGACCAAACCCGAGGATCGGCGAATTTTCCGGCTCAAATTTTAGTGCTGAATCCGACAAGCTCAATTTTTCCACCGCCTCTTTTAAATCTTTGTATTGATCGTTTGATACAGGGAAAAACCCTGCATACACAAACGGCAATACATTCTTGTATCCGGGCAGTGGTGTGTCAGCTGGTTTTTTTACCAACGTCACCGTATCACCCACCTTCGCCTCGCTAGTTGTTTTTAGATTGGTCACAATATAGCCAATCTCTCCCGCAGATAGTCGCTCTCTTGGCGTCATCTTTGGTGTCAAAATCCCGACTTCCAATGCTAACCCCTTCGTCTCTGCTGCCATCATCCGAATCTCTGCCCCCTTAGGGATCTCTCCGTCAAACACCCTCACATATAGCACCACCCCCCGATAATCGTCAAAATATGAATCAAAGATCAACGCTCTAGTGGTCACAGCAGGCCCAACACCATCTTTTCTCGGGCTGCGTTCTCGACCCCTGTCGCCACAGGGGTCGAGCCGCTCATCCTCGCCTTGCCAGGCTCCGGAGGCCCTTCGAAAAGAGGTGCTTGGGCCTGCCGCCACTACCGCATCTAATATTTGCTCCACATTTTTACCCGTCTTACCGGAGACTTCTATAATGTCAGATCGTTTGCACCCGAGCAGATTCATAATCTGCGCCGCTACTGATTCGGTATCTGCCGCCGGCAAATCAATTTTGTTTATCACCGGAATAATTGTGAGGTCTTGTTCTAATGCCAGATACACATTCGCGAGCGTCTGCGCCTGAATCCCCTGCGTGGCATCCACCACCAGTACCGCCGACTCCACCGCCTGCAATGACCGACTCACCTCATAGCTAAAATCCACGTGTCCTGGCGTATCGATTAAATTCAGAGTATACCCTTTCCACTGCATCGTTACCGGAGCCAGTTTAATCGTAATCCCTTTCTCACGTTCTAGCTCCATTGAATCTAGCAGCTGCGATTGCATCTCACGTTTGCTCACCGTCCCCGTGAGCTCCATCATCCGGTCCGCAATCGTACTTTTCCCGTGATCAATGTGTGCAATGATACAAAAATTCCGAATCTTTTCCATATTTCTATATTATATAATATTTTCGTTATTTCGTAAAATAATCAATCCCCATCGCTCGCTTAACCTCGCCCAAGGTCTGATCTGCTATTTCGTTGGCTCTTTTTGTACCTTTCTCTAGTATTGCCATTAGTTCTGCCTCAGGTCTCGCCGCAAACTCTTCTCGCTTTTCACGAATCGGGCCTAGCTCGGCGACAAGTACATCACAAAGAAACTTTTTTACTCTACCATCACCTATTCCGCCTTTAGCATAGGCATTTTCTAGCTCATCTAGATTCTGAAATTCTGGATAAAATTCTTTAAACGACTCCTCGGTACAAAAAGCCTCAAGATATGTGAATAACACATTCCCCTCCAGCACACCCGGAGCATCAATTTCTCGCGGGAAAGTCACAATACTATTTACCTTTTTCTTGATTGTTGCCGAATCGTCAGACAAATAAATACAGTTCCCTATGGACTTACTCATTTTCTCGTTGCCATCCGTCCCTGGAAGCCTCAGGCTCGCCTTGTTAGATGGCAAAATCGCCTGGCATTCTACTAATACATCTTTTTTGTAAATCCGGTTAAACGCTCGCACAATTTCGCGTGTCTGTTCTAGCATCGGCTCCTGGTCCTCGCCTACTGGCACCTCGTTCGCCTTAAACGCCGTAATATCGGCAGCTTGGCTAATCGGATAATTGATAAATCCTATCGGCACTGATCGGCCAAAGTCTTTCGTCGCGATTTCATTTTTCACAGTCGGGTTTCGCACCACCCGGCTATAAGAAACAAAATTCATATAATACGCAGTCAGCTCCGGCAAAGCCCGCACACCAGACTGTACAAAAAACGTGACTTTCTCTGGGTCTAGCCCCACAGCCAGATAGTCTAGCAACACCTCTCGCACACTATTTCGAATTTTTTCAGGGTTTTCTGCATTGTCCGTGAGCGCCTGTGCATCCGCAATCATCACATAAAATGCGTCATACCCCCCAGCATTTTGCAAAGCCACTCGCCCTTTTAGGCTACCCACATAATGCCCGATATGTAGCCGCCCAGTCGGTCTGTCTCCAGTTAATATTATTTTCTTCATAATCGTTCCTCCGATTATTTTTAGTTTACACCTTTCATTGTTAAACTAAGTTTACCATGATCGAGCGCAATTAGCTTCACTTTCACCACGTCACCCACGTGTAGTACCTCGTCTACCGACTTTAGCCGCTTATCACTGATCTGCGAAATGTGAAGCATTCCATCGGTCCCTGGCAATATCTCTACAAACGCTCCAAAATCTTTAATCGACACCACCTTACCTTCATAGACTTTACCTACCTCTGGCTCCTCGGTCAGCGACTTCACCCATTCTAGAGCTTTCTTTATCTTTTCTGGGTCCTTGCCCGAAATCGTCACGAGCCCCGTATCCTCAATATCTACCTCAGCACCAGTCTCGGTAGTAATTTTGTTAATCATTTCACCACCTTTACCAATCACGGCACCAATCTTGTCTGGATTAATCATTAATTTCTCAATCTGGGGTGCATATTTGGAAATTTCTTTTCTCGGCTCTGCGATTACTTTCTTGATATGATCTAGAATAAACATCCGCCCAGCATGACTTTGCTTCAAAGCTTTTTCCATTATTTCTACTGGCAGCCCATGCACCTTCATATCCATCTGAAGCGCTGTAATTCCCTGATCTGTACCCGTCACCTTGAAATCCATATCTCCAGCAAAATCCTCTGCATCCATCAAATCGGTTAGCACATAAGCCTTATCTATATCATCTACGGTAATGTCAGCACCCTTTGGCACATCCACCATCAGCCCCATAGCAACACCACTCACCGGCCGCGCCAAAGGCACACCTGCATCCATCAAAGCCATGCACGATGAACAAGTCGCCGCCATCGAGGTGGAGCCGTTCTGCGACATTATCTCAGTCACACTGCGGATGGCGTATGGAAAGTCTTCTTCGCTCGGGAGCACCGGAATTAGTGCTCGCTCTGCCAAGTATCCATGCCCGATTTCGCGTCGCCCCGGCGACCCCATTCGACCCGGCTCACCTACAGTATATGGCGGTGCATTATAATGATGCATATAGCGCCGTTTACCGTCGGTCACCTCCATTGTATCTACATCCTGCGAATAGGATAGTGGTGCCAGCGTCACAATGTTCATCGCCTGCGTCACGCCACGAGTAAACAGCGATGACCCATGTGTCCTCGGCAAAATCCCTACCTGGGAGGATAGCGGCCTCACTTCGTCTAGCTTCCTACCATCCGGACGTACACCCTCCTCCACGATTCCGCGCCGCACCTCCTTGTGCACCGCCAGCTCAAAAGCCTGATCATATACGTCCCGCAAATTCTCGTCATACCATTCTACTTTTTCATTATCAGTCTCACCTTTACCATGAGTCAAAGCAAACTCATCGTGCATTGCGTATTTAATATCGTCTAGGATATGCGCTCTTTCCATCACATTGCCACGCACCTTTGAGCCAAACTTCCCAGCCGTCCATTCAGCCACTTCTTTTGTCACTTCTTCATCCGGCAGTACCAGCTCATATTCTTGCCTTGGCGCAGCTACTTGCTTTGCTAGCTCCCTTTGCAAATCTAGCACCGGCTGCACCTTGTCTACGGCCCAGTGCATCGCCTCGATAATCATATCCTCTGGCACTTCATTCGCGCCAGCCTCCACCATTACTACTTTACCATCTTTACAAGCCACTACGAGGTCTAGCGGAGATTTCTCACGCTCTTCGGGGCCGAGGAATCCCTTAAAATCGCCCCCAATTCTGCCAATTCTAATCCCAGCAATTGGCCCATCAAACGGCACGCCTGCGTTCATCAGCGCCGCCGAGGCCGCAATCATCGCCACACAATCTGGCCGAAAAGCCGGATCTAGTGACAATACCGTACACACCACTTGCACCTCTTGCCGATATCCCTTCGGGAAAAGTGGCCGAATCGGCCGATCTATCAACCGCCCCACTAGCACAGCTTCATCAGCCGGCTTGCCTTCCCGCTTTATAAACCTAGAACCACTAATTTTGCCTGCAGCATAAAATTTCTCCTCATATCCAATAGATAAAGGGAAGAAATCTTGCACCACCGGTTTGGTCCCCACGACCACCGACCCTAGCACCACGGTATCCCCATAGGTCACTAGCACCGAGGATGTCGCACGAAACCCAACCCTATTCACCTCTAACGTCAGCTCACGTCCTAACCACTCCGTAGAAAGCCTCACCGTCTTTTTACCATTAGGGTTAATAATGTCCATAAAAATTATCCTTTCTGGGAAAACCTCAGATATTGTTAGCCAAACACTAGTAATTGCTAAAACATAACGTCGAGGGACATAAAGACAAAATCTCTGATTTTGTCGCCGAAGGGGCAAAGCTTTTGTGTAAATTTATTATCACATCGCGGAGCTCCCAAGACGTATGTTTTAGCAATTACTTTTTTAGCAAGCAATATCTGCCGTCTTCCCAATTGTTAATGTCGTATTTATTATACCAAGGCTTGCCAAATTAAGCAAAGTATGCTATAATAAGCGTATGCGTTGTTTTGCATGTTTTCGCAACCGTCATACTAGAGAAAAGGAAAAGCATGAGCAATTTTACCACAGTCGCAGAAGCAATGGCCAGAAAAATCAATTTTGAGGAGGAATGCAAAAATGGCATTGGTCGCCTGACCATCACGGGGCTCTCGTTCCCAGAAAACAAGACGTTCTATCCGCTCGACAAAATCTGGAGCAGTATCCGCAAGCGCAACGCCGAGGCCTACGGGGTTTACACCACCGCAGTTTTTTCTTCGCCTAGCGCAGGAGTCATTCATGGGGAATTTTACCCCAATCACGCCAACATCGACGAAGATGCTGCCGAGCAATATACCAAGCGTTTCGAGGATACCTTTTCCCTCCAGATTCTACTCTTCGCGGATGCCATCATCAGCTTTCTTATGGATTACGAGCTAGGCTACACCGCCTATTGCAAATATCTCGAGAAAGCCGCTGGCAACCCCTCCCCCGAAGAATGCGGCTCCATCATCGACGCATTTCTTCGTCGCTATCGTTTCAAGACCGACGAAGACGACGCCGAAAAAAGACGCCGTGAAGAACGCAGCCGGATGATCATGAACGCAAAACTCATGGAATTCGCCTCGCTGATAGGATTCTAGCCATTCTGGCCTTCTTCTGCAAAAACCCGCCTAACTCTAGGCGGGTTTTACTCTAGCTTGCCAAAAAAACATTTCAGGAAGTAAATTTTGAGCAAGATACGAGGCAGCATTGAGCAACGCAAAGGAGACGTACTTAGCGTACGTCTCCTGCGTAGCGGAAATGCTAACAAAGTAGCTTGCCAAAATTTACTTCCTGAGGCCGAGCTTGCTGATGGTTTTCTTATACAGCTCAAAATCAGTCTTCTCTAGGTATTTTAGCAACTTCTTGCGTTTTCCTACCATCTGGATTAAACCTCTTTTGGCCATAAAGTCATGTTTGTTCTTCTTCACGTGCTCAGTCACTTCGTGAATGCGCTCCGTGAGAATAGAAACTTGTACTTCAGGAGAACCAACATCCGCCTTACTCCGGGCGACCTTGGCAATAGCCTTGCTCTTATTCTCTTTTGTTATCATTGCCCCATTATATCACACTCTCTCCTATCTGTGAACCCCTTGAAGCATGAAAACCAGATCCGCCGTGTTGAGAAGACGATTCACATTACTCACCCACCAGGCATCTCATGCTGAAGCCGCCGCTGCGACCGAAGTGGTTGTATGGGCCAACGCTCGAAGAATCTACATTTAAACCATTCATATAGTAGCGATCGTCGTAGGTAGAAGACCACCAGCCGCCTCTGCTACCCTGATCGTACGCCGAGCTATTATAGTAGCTACCCGACAGAGGGGTAGACAGATTATACTGAAAGCTATTAGAGTTTGTAGCATCGCTGCTATATTTATCGGCAAGAGCCTTATATTCGCCAAAATAGTAACCTGTAGGCATCCGCCAGTTTGCTGGGCAGATATCTTGAGAGGCATCAATAAGGGTGTCTGGCACGTCTACACCACTACCACCTGCATAGCAGTAGGTACTGGCAGAAGCAGCACAGAAGTTATAATAAATACCTACCTTAGCTTGACCACTCGTAGCAGCTGGACCATAGGATGTCACGAGGGTATCTTTGCTGGCGTTATTGATGCGAGGCTGGATATAGCTATCGTTATTATTAAAGTTTGTTGCCACATTAGCTACTGCGACATTACTCCAACCAGCATTACCACCAGCATTACCACCGTTTAGGAGATTAGTAATGGCAGCAGCCGTGGCATTAGTATTGGTTTCATTCATGTTGGCTGCTGTGGTGGAATCAGTAGGATCTAGAGCTAGGTTGTCTAACATCCAGCAATTACCGTCTGCAAGTCTAGCGGCTTTATATGTCTGGCCATCACGAGAATCAGTAAGGGTATAGACTTGGTTTTCTGGCAAATCTTGTGAACAATAGGTTACATCCTGAAGAGTGGTAGCGGTATCTAGAGATTTAGGGACAATAGGTTTAGCCGCATCCGCTGGATGCACCAATGTATATATCACCTTCCCACTATATGTACCTGCAGGTTGGGTCTGAGAGATATATGCTGCATAGGTAGTAGTCAGCTCTGCACCAGTAGCAGTAGTATTACTACTAGGTATATCAGTAGCAGAGTCTCTATGCGCTACCTTTACATAGTCACTAGGCACTATGCTGTAATTGTTATAGCCATTGTCTAATTCTAGGGCATAGGTAGCAGATGCGTTAGTAGCTAGCTTCATAGCCCAATTGGATGTATTACCAGATTCTGCTATGCCAGTATCTATGTTTCCTATGGCTGCTGGTGTGCCTACTAGCTTAGTACTATTAGTTCCTCCTACTTCTTCTCCCGTATATCCCGCAGCATAGATGGCAAAGCCATTATTATCGTTACAAAAGGCTTTGAGGGTGGTAGTACCAATATTATCTTGATAGGTACCATTAGTGATTTCTGCTGTATGTGAATCCATACTAGTACCACTCATGGTGCAGGATACTGGGACGGTGATGGTGATGTCGTCTACGATGTCGTCGGCATGAGTTTTAGCAGAGCCTAGCAAGACACTAGCGCATAATGTAGCCACTAGCAGCCCACCAGCTATCAGATATCCCACTGGTTTTCCATCGACTCCCGTATATTCTACTGGTTCTTTACTAATCACCACCAAGGCAGATTTTTTGTCACCTTATGTCTTATATCAGATTTTATGCTATATTTCTTTTTGTGTAGCATATATAACCTTTCAACTTAGTTAAGTCCATTATAGCACACATTTTTCATAATGCTAATGTTTTTTAAGAATCGTGCTACAAAATCTTCTGGAGCTCAGCCTTGTACGCCTCTACCCCCGGCTGGTCAAACGGATTCACGCCAAACAGCTTAGCGCTCATCGCACAGGAAAGCTCAAAGAAATAAATCAACTCACCAAACCCTATCTCGTCATAGCTTGCCACGCCAAGCGAAAGTACCGGTATCCCACCAGCGGCGTGAGCGGTTTTTACCGCCTGCACCACTTTGGCATTCATTTCGTCCGTAGGATAATCGATGATGGTCTCCCATAGGTTTCGCCGCCCGTCCTGCATAAACTGCCCCAACGAATGCAAATCCGTAGAATAAATCACCGACGCCGGCAGTACACCCTGCCGATTCTTTCCCTCGGACTCGCCAAACAATTGCTTCAGCCATTCATTAAAATACGCCGTAGACGGTTCAAAACTAGCAAAGACTTCCGTATCGTACCCTTTCTGCCCTAGCTCATATCGCATCCAGGCATACTTCGTAGCTGGCTCCACCGTAGATTCCACCGCTCCAGCTGCTCCCTCGAGCAGCTTGTCTACATTCACGCCTGCAACCGCCATTGGCAAAAGCCCCACCGCCGAAAGCACTGAATACCGCCCACCAATATTATCTGGCACCACAAGCATCGTGTATCCTGCCGCTACCGCTTCGTCGTGCAAAGCACCCTGTTTCTTATCTGTGGTAGCATAAATCCGACTTGCCGCTTCCTCTTCGCCGTATTTTTCGATTAATTTTTTCTTAAATTCACCAAAAGCAATCGCCGGCTCCAGGGTAGTCCCAGATTTCGAAATCACATTCACGGAGAAGTCATGATCCCCCACCTTTTCTAGTGCCCGCTCGAGCTCCCGTCTAGAAAGCGAATTCCCTGCATAGATTATTTTCGTCTCCGATTTGGGATGTAATGCCTCAATGACCGCCCGATGCCCCAAGTACGACCCCCCGATTCCAATACACACCAAATATTCACTCTCTTCCTGTATTTTCTTCGCAGCCTCCTTAATCCGCACGAACTCACCCATATCAAATTTCTTCGGCAAAGCAAACCACCCGCCCATCTTATCGCGAGCAATTTCCTTTAGTATCTCCGCAGTTTTTACTTCATCTATTTGTGGACTAAAATTCACTGTTATCATAACGTTATTATACAAGACTTGCGCAAAATCGTAAAATCGAGGAACATAAAGGCAAAATCTCAGATTTTGCCGCCGAAGGGGCGAAGCTTTTGTGTAAAATTTCTAATTTACACAAAAGCGAAGCTTCCGAGGTTTACGATTTGCGCAAGTCTTACAGATATGCTATGATTACACTGTGCCCGAGTGGCGGAATTGGTAGACGCGCTAGCTTCAGGTGCTAGTGGTAGCAATACCGTACAGGTTCAAGTCCTGCCTCGGGCACCAAGGAGACGAACAAAAATCCAGAATTTATTCTGGATTTTTTAAGATGACGCAGGTGCCTTAGCCGGCGAAGCCGGCATCGCACCATAAAAGTAAATATGCATCTGCATATTTACTTTTATGATATTCGTAGGCAGAAAACTAGATTATTTCAGAGCCTTTATTACCGCATCGCGATCATTTTTTATCAACCTGAGCCTCGCGGCGATTTCTTTTTCGCCAATTTCTATCGCTCGAGCCAGAGCTGGCTCATCTTTCATCGGCAAGAAGAAATCCTTCCACGCCTCAAATTCGCTCTCCGTCCTGATAATATTAGCAGTGTACCGCGGGTACGCATCCAACGACTTATCCCCCATGACTTTCCTCAAGGACTCCCAATTCTTTACCAGCCACCGCCATGTCATCTCTCGTGACTTTGAATTCCTAAACAACCTTACAAACAGATAAATCTGATCCTGCAACTTCACAATCTCTTTTTTATCGAGCAACCCCACTGCCTTTTTTAATACTTTCTCATCCTTCGTTAGCGTCACCGCTATACGCAGGTCTGCCTTAATCTCTGGATCGGCAATCTGCTGATATGCCCGGATATACTCATCAAACACCGAGCCATCCAAATAAATTTTAGCGTCCAAAATATCGGCTCGTATTTCCGAATCCAAGCTCTCGTAATTTCTGTCGTACATCTCTGCCAGTTTTTGCAAATTTTCGGTGTCTTCCGCATAGAAATCCAGCCCAAGCAGTATCGCCCGAAGACGCAAGGTATTTTCATCATCACCATCTCGCGTCGTCAAGCCAATTTCCGAAAGTTTCGGCTGCACCAAGTTCCCCACAAACTCTTTCAGTTTCTTTTCTTCTTCCGACCCAGGCTCCACGAAAATCTTTAGTTGCCCAATAATTACCGCCACGATTTCCCACACCGACGCACTATCCTCATCCTTAAACTTCTCTACCAAAGGCAATAGCGATGCCGAATCAGCCAGCTTCGTCCGCGCCGTGAGAGACCTATCAATTAAAAGTCTCAGTTTTTCTTCCAGCCCCAGCTTATCAAAATTCCGAAGCCGCTCTTCAAATTCAGCCTCACTCAAATTCAATACATAGTGCCCACTCATATCCTCTGTCACTTCCGGCACCATCCATTCCGTCTCCGGCATTTCAGGCGAATCCAGCAAAAACCGCTTCTGTGTGTATTTCTCAAATTCATCATCACCCGTAATCACCGGATACCCCGGCTTGTCAATAAACCCGTGCATTAGCTCACCCACATCAAACTCCGCATACTCCGACAAAGCATTCCACAGGTCATCACCGACCGTATTTTTATATTTATATTTTTCAAAATATTTTCGTAAGCCTTTACAAAATTCATCCCAGCCCATCAAGCGAATTAGCATCAGCATCAAATGTGCTCCTTTAGAATACACAATCGCACCATCAAATAATGTCGCTATCTCCGCCGGGTCATGTACCTCCTGATGCACCGACTGCACATCTGTATAAGCATCCCGCACCAAGGCCGAGAAACAATCACCCGTGAAAAAACCTTCCCAAATCTTAAACTCAGGATATGCATAATCAGACGCAAAATATTCCATCACGCTGGCAAACGACTCATTTAACCACAAGTCATCCCACCATTCCATTGTCACGAGATCCCCAAACCACTGATGCGACAACTCATGTGCTACCGTAAGCGAAACCGATTTTTTCGTCTCTATTGTCGCACTTTTGCCCACCAACATCATTGATTCCCGATAGGTCACCAGCCCCCAGTTCTCCATCGCTCCTGCCTCAAAATCCGGCAACGCTATCTGGTCTAATTTCTCCAGAGGATAAGGCACTCCAAAATTATCGTCATAAAACTCTAGCGACTTTGCCGCAATCTCATTAGCAAAATCCACCGAATCCACATCCTGCGCCAACGAACAATAAGTTGTAATCTTCGTCCCATGCGCATTAGTCACACTCTTGCCATGAAATTTCCCAATCACCCATGCCAGCAGATAAGTGCTCATTCGTGGCGTCGGCTGAAAAGTTTTTGAAAAAGCGCCATCGAGGACCGTAAGCTCGGCCGAACGGCCTCGAGTGTGTCCGAGATGGTGCTTTTCAAAAACTTCAGGTGTGTTGGCGATAATCAAGTCGTCTTTGTCTGGCGTTGTGATCGATAGCTCAAACACCGCTTTGGCCGCGGGCTCGTCGATACACGGGAAAGCCTCGCAAGCATAATGGCTTTCAAATTGCGTCGCCACTATCGTCTCCGTATGCCCCTCGTATTCATAAGTAGAAAGATACGCCCCCTGCATATTTTCATTCAAAGTGCCATTATAATCTATGGTTATTTCTCTTTCCCCAAGTGGTACCTTGCGGATCTCCAAGACCCCCCCGTCTGTCACGAACTCAGATTCCTTACCATCGACCAACACCCCATCAATCTTTAGACCCACCGCATGGAATTTCACCGTCTCCACCATGGCCTCACCAGTCACAGTCACCATTCCGCCAATCGTCTTGGTCTCTTTATCAATAAACAAATCAAGCGTATATTTTTCCGGTTTAAAATAATCAAGTAATCTCTCCATGTTCTCCTTTCAGGGCTTTAATGTAGTTTGGCGGTTTCTGGTAAAGTCGTGGATTTCAAAATCGGCTCGAGATCGGCTTCTTCAAGTGTTTCATGCGTCAATAATTCTTCCGCCAGTTTATCTAGCACAGCTTTATTAGCCCTTAACACTGCTTCTGCCCGCTTTGCTGCCTCGTCAGAAAGTTTCTTGATTTCTGCATCTATGACCTCAGCAGTCTTTTCCGAATATGGCTTACCAGTAGTAATAGTATAATATCCTGTCGCCTCGGATGGGAACACCAAGTTACGAGTACCATCCCCCATGCCCTCTTCTATGATCATCGACTTAGCGAGCTCTGCTACATTTTGCAAATCAGAAGATGCCCCAGTAGTAATCGCATCTTTACCAAAAATCAACTTCTCAGCCATACGTCCACCCATTGCCCGAGCGAGAATATCTTTTAACTCATAAATATTTTTATAACTCCTATCCTCAGGCGGCAAAAACCATGTCACACCACCTGTCCGACCTCGCGGAATAATCGTCACCTTATGCACTGGATCAGAATCCGGCAATACGTGCCCCACAATCGCATGCCCAGCTTCATGATAGGCCGTAATTTTACGCTCTTTTTCATTCATCATTTTACTCTTTCGCTCCGGCCCAATCGCCACTCTTTCAAAAGCTTCGGTCAAATCACTATTAGAAATCGCCTTGTGCCCTTCACGTGCTGCTGTAATTGCAGCCTCATTTGCAATATTCGCTAGATCCGCACCAGACGATCCAGCCGTCTTTTTGGCCATCGATTCCAAATCCACATCACCCTCTACTGGCTTACCCTTAAAGTGTACTTTCAAAATTTCCAATCTATCTTTTCGCTCCGGCAAAGTCACATTTACGTGTCTATCAAACCGCCCTGGACGAAGTAGAGCCTTGTCTAGCATATCCACACGGTTCGTCGCCGCCATCACGATTACACCAGAATCATTATCAAACCCATCCATTTCTACCAAAATCTGATTCAGCGTCTGCTCGTCTTCACGCCCAGCACCACCACGCGCATCACGCTTATGCGCCACCGCATCGATTTCATCGATAAAAATTATAGACGGAGCGTTCTTCTTAGCCTTAGAGAATAAGTCTCGCACTCGGCTAGCACCCACACCCACAAACATTTCTGCAAATTCCGACCCAGAAATAGAGAAGAATGGGACATTTGCTTCACCTGCCACGGCTCGCGCCATCAGAGTCTTACCAGTACCCGGCTCTCCCGCAAGCAATACCCCACGCGGGATTTTTGCTCCTAATTTTTCGTATTTTTTTGGCGACTTCAAGAAATCCACAATCTCTGTCAAATCTTGTTTCGCGGCCTCATTACCCGCCACATCCTTAAAAGATACTTTTTTCTTGTCTGGCCCATATAGTCTAGCCTTCGCCTTACCGAATCCCATCGACTGATTATTGGCGGAATTCGCCTGCTTCATCATCCAGACAAAGAACCCTACAATGATAATAATCGGAAATACCGTCAAAGCCACTTCGAGTACAATCCCCCACGTATTCACCTCTTCCTTATATTCAATTATAGGATATTTCCCTTCACAAGTAGTCAGCTCTTCCCCTTCTAGACCTTCACAATGATTTACCAAACCCTGATCATACAGAGTCCCCGCAGAATCCTTTCTTGATGTCTCCGTAGCTTCTTTTTCGCCTTTTAGGGTGACATCTACGGTATTACCCGTAACTGTAATTTTCTCAATATTTCCATTCGGATCGTTAGCCCGCTGGACCACTTCCGAAATCGGAACCTCAGTTTTTTCTATACCACCACGATTCAAGTTTGCGACAATCAGCGCGGCAAAACAAATCAAAATAAACGTAAACAACAAACTCCGCACCATATTCGATTTTTCGTTTTGTGCCTGCCCGCCTCGGACTGGCTTTTTTTGTGCACTTTCTGCCACTATTTCCTCCTTATTATAAACATATCAATATTAGCATCTTTCACATACATCTATTTTATCACGACTTCCCCTATTTTTTAAAAATGTGCTATAATAATATCACGTCTGGGTGTGGCGCAGTTGGTAGCGCGCGACTTTTGGGAAGTCGAGGCCGCTGGTTCAAGTCCAGTCACCCAGACCATTTTTATATCCCTGGGATTGGCGCAGCCTGGTAGCGCGCGGCATTCGGGATGCCGAGGTCAGGAGTTCAAATCTCCTATCCCAGACCACGCTCGGGGCTTGGCGCAGCCTGGTAGCGCGCACGCATGGGGTGCGTGAGGTCAGGAGTTCAAATCTCCTAGCCCCGACCACTAGTTATTGCTAATAATAGATTGCCTCATCGCCTTCCTAAAGTTATATTCAAAGGAAGAGAAACAACTGTTCTTCCCCTGTCTGACATCGCGAGTAGCCGTTTATATGAGCACGATACCAACTTCTCGGATTTCAAAGACTTCTCAATCTTTACCCACCCCGGATTCAGGAAAAACAAAGAGTAGAGGCAGGAGCACAGACAGGTAAAAAAACTCAGCTACGAACCCGCGACGCACCTAATACTGTTGCCGCCGTACTTACTGTCGCCACTGGTACCTGGAGAGACAACCGTGCTACTCAGATCCAGTTTGTAGCTATAGTTGTCATCATACGCAGTAGACGACCAATAGCCTCCGCTGCTGCCCCTAAGGTAGGCAGACGACCTAAAGAAGCGGCCGGAGTAGAGGAAGTTATTCGGGAACTGGCGGAGTCTGTTACTCGTTACTGCGCCAGTAGGTGTAGAGGATGAATTCATGTCAGCGTTAGATCCATCCATAGAAGCGCTGAGGTTGGAGAAGCCTTTGCTAGCGATGCCGTTACCTGTGCTCCTACCATAAGGTAATCTCCAGCCCTTCGGGCAGATAGAAGTGTTTACTGTCTCTGAAGTCTTACTATTAGAGTCTGTAGCGGTAGGGCCACTATAGTAGGTAGTATTTGCCATTGCAGCTGCCCAGGTATAATAGTTACCATAGCCATAGGTGTTATTGTCGCCTGTAGAGCTGGCTACAGTAGATTGGGTATTGAAGTTGTTGTAACGAGGCATCCGGAAGCCGGCATGGCTAGTTTGTGAGATATCTATTGTAGCTGTACCGCTCTGAGTACCAGCATAGTAAAGTGAGTTTGGCTCGGTAGGATTAGTAGCGGAGCTAGTACTACCCGTAAAGTTCGCCGTCTCTGGCTCGGCTAGACCTTTGAAATTACCATAAGTCGCATCTGTATGGTATCCTTGGGCGAGATTACCAGTAGAATTATCCGAGTTGGTGTATTCTAATCTTAAATTATCCGTCATCCAACAGTTACCGTCTGTGAGTCTGGCTACGGTGTAGATATTAGTATCTCTCGTGTCTTGGAGAGCAATGAAGGAGTCTAGAGTGATGCTGGGATGGTTCTCCGTAGCGAAGGATACGCCACTGTTTGAGTTTGTGTCTGTCTTATAGGTAATCTTGGTAAGGTTATTAGTACACTCAGTCTCGCCAAAGGTCTGCATGGTGTAGGTGGTGGATTTAGGTAGCCATACGGCATAGAGCCTGAGGCCCCCGGTGCTATACTGGCCAGCCGTAATAGTAAGTCTTTCATTCGGGCCATAGACTTTGCCAGCGGCAGTGGCGTTCGCAAAGTTTGTGGTAAAGTTCGCATCGTCTGGGTCTAGCTGCATCGTGCTCCAGCCAAGAAAGCCGTAGTCTGTACGGTAGAAGTTGGGAGCGTGAAGATAACCAACAGCCGTGGCGGTAGAGTATACGCTCTGGTTGCTCATGGCAGCAATGTTGCCGCTGACTACGGGGCCAGTAGCGCCGTTGCTACTGTAGCAGATGTAATTACCTGGGCAGTCTGTCCATTGGGCGTAGAGGGTAATGGTGCTGCCTACGGCTGCGAGGTCGGTGACTTGTTGCTCATTGGTATAGGAAGTGCCGGTGCCGTCTTGTTTGGTGTTCCAGCCGGCGAAATAGTAGCCAGATGGGGGAGTGAATCCGACAGAGTTGAGATTGGCAGAGACCCCCTCATAAAAGACCTGGTCTTGCATAGTACCAGTGCCAGAAAGAGTAGTGCCATTAAAGATGCTGGCAGGATTAAAACTGACTCTATATGAAATACAAGCGTCAGCCATGGTAGTGTAATAGACGATAGTACCATCCTGATTGCTATTATTGATGTCTGGTATGAGCTTGTAAGTGCCTAGAGGCATAGAGCTATTCATAGCTACGCCATAGTAGAGGGAGAATTCATCATTAATGTCTGTGGTACTAGGTGTAGGGAGAGGAGATTTAATAGTAGCGACAGTGCCTCCTAGAGCTGGGACTGGGGAGAAGGTAGAGCTAGCGATGGGAGCTGTATCATCTGCATTATAGTAATAGCCCCAGGTATTGGCAGAGCTATTTAGGGCAGTACTACCAGATACTGGGGAGAAGTAAGTGCCTACAGTATTATTGCTGCTGTTACCATTTAGGTAGAGATTGTTATCATCTACTGATGCGGATACAGCGAAATTATAGCCTGAGCGACATGTGGTAGAGACGATGATTTGGTCTTTACTGATAGCAGTGCTGATGCCAGTAGTAGGGTCGCTGCCGGCGGTAGAGATGTTGATGTTCTGGGCACCAGAAGAGGTGACGGTGAGAGAATCAGCGGCTGACACTGGAGCGACTAGAAATGTGCTTATCGTAAGCACAAAAACAAGCCCGGTAAAAGCACCAGCAGCTTTACCTATAATAGGCATACACGAACTGACGTTCGAGAGGTCATGCTCTTTAATTGCCTGATGGCTGTCTCGGACCACTAGGCAGAGCCCACTGCTAGTGCTTTTACTAGGCTTATTTTTAACTAAACTTGCGAGATGATTAAATAAATAAAACAACGTACGACCTTTTCATGCCTTTTAACTTTTATTCTTGTAATTAATTATACACATATACCCCCCTCCCGCAAGTCTTGACTTTTATAAAAAACATAACCTCACTCAAACACCGGCAAATCGTCCGGAAACGGGTCAAAATCCGACTCCCCAAAATCATCAGCAAAATCCGTAAACCCATCGCCGTCACGATCACGATACCCCGCCGAGCCAGCCCCCATCCCGTACGGATCATACCCGAGCTCCATCAAAAACCTAGACGGCATATTATAATTCCTATCACCAAACGAAAACCGACTCGCCGCATAAGTCAAAAACAACTTCCGCATCGCCCGCGTCATCCCTACATATGCTAGCCTCCGCTCTTCTTCTAGCTCCGCCGGATCATCTATGCACCTTGAACTCGGAAACAGCCCCTCTTCCATCCCTACAATAAACACTACTGGAAATTCCAACCCCTTTGCAGCATGCAGCGTCATTAAGGTCACAGAATTCGCCTCACTGCTCTCATCCACCGACGACATCAAAGTCGCATCCGCCAAAAACTCCTCCAGCGTGTCATATTCAGCCGCATTCGTCGCTAGTACATCCAAGTTCCGCATCCGCTCTTCTGCCGCCGGTGTTCCATCATCCGTCAATGTCTTGAAGTCAAAATACTCTACAATTCGCCTTACGATTTCGCCCGAGTTTTCTACAGCTTTTAAATCAACCGGATCGGTCCTATTCGGGACCGTAAGCTTGGCCGAGCGGCCCTTGAGCGTGTCCCGAGTAGGACCATCCGGTTGATTTTGTATCCCCCTGATAAACCCAGTCAACTTCCTCAAAGCATTTTTCGCCTTAGCAGAATTCAATACCTCCAGCAGATCCGCATCCAGCAGCGGGTTCTCACCCTTCATCACGTCCATTGCAGACAAAATCTTGTTTAGTGACACCTCACCAATCCCTGAAAGCACATTAGATACCACACGCGCCAGACTAACCGTATCTCGCTGATTTTGAATCACCTTTAATATCGCCAGCACGTCCTTCACTTCCTTGCGATCATAGAATCTCACCCCGCCCACAATTTTATATGGTATATGCATCCCCATAAACGCTTTTTCAAAATTATACGACTGTGCATTCGTCCGATAAAGCACCGCAAAATCACTAAAATCCGGATATTTCTTTTGCAAATTCAGGATTGTGAGCGCCACATAATTCGCTTCCTGCGCTTCATCACGCAGATTCTCAATATCCACCGGCTCACCATCCTCTATCTCCGTAAATAGAGTTTTTTCGGTCCGGGTTTTATTTTGATTAATGATTTTCTGCGAAGCCCGCAAAATATTCCCCGTAGAACGATAGTTCTGCTCCAACTTGATTACCTTAGCCCCCGGAAAATCCTTTTCAAAATTCAAAATATTCGTAAAATCCGCTCCCCGCCATGAATAAATAGACTGCCAATCGTCCCCCACCACACAAATATTTCGTTTTTCATTTACCAAAAGTTTTACAATATTATATTGCACGACATTAGTATCTTGATATTCATCAATCAGGATATGTTTGAATCTTTTCTGCCATTTTTTTCTCACCTCAGAATGTTTTTGCAGCAGTTCTAATTCTTTCAAAAGCAAATCGTCAAAATCCAGCGCCCCTGCCTTTTCTTTTTCTACTTCATATTTCGCAAAAATTTTGGCAATTTTTTGTTGGTTTGGATAAATCGCTTTCGCCGCGTAGTCATCCGGCCCATTCCCCTGATTCTTTTCACTCGAGATAATCGACTGAATCGATTTTGGTTTCAAGTTTTTATTATCTGTAAACTTCAAATCTTTAATAATTCGCCGAATTAGCGATACCTGGTCGTCCATGTCATAAATCACAAAATTCCGATCCAGCCCTGCCGCATCCGCCTCAATTCGGAGTATCCGCACCGCAATACCGTGGAACGTCCCCATATAAGGCATGAAGCTACGGGGCGGCTCTTGGGGATTTGCGGGCAATTCCAAAAACGCTTCACTCGGGACCGTAAGCTCGGCCGAACGGCCTTGAGTGTGTCCCGAGTGAAGTGTTTTAGAATTGCCCACCAACCGCCACAGCCTCCCCCGCATCTCTCTCGCCGCCTTATTAGTAAACGTCACTGCGAGGATATCCGACGGCCGCACACCATGAGCAATCAGATTAGCAATGCGGTGTGTTAAAGTTTTCGTTTTCCCAGATCCAGCTCCCGCCAATATCAACACTGGCCCCGTTAGGCACTCTACCGCCTCCTTTTGCCGCGGATTCAATCCCTCCAAAATTTCATTCATTATCCTATTATATCAAACATCCAAAAAACAAACACTCATAATAAAAAGAGGCTCTTTGGGCCTTGATAGCCCCAAGCCTAACCGCCATAGCAAAAAGCTTGACAAGCCCAAACCTAAGCATTATAATAAAACTAGGTGGTGTAGCTCCAGAAACTACACCAATGGGTTGGGTTAAGCCGTCACTTACGGCTTAACTTTTTTCTTCGGCTACCTCGCCGTAATGAGAGCTTTACGGTTATTTGAATTCGCCATAGCGAAAACTTTAATCCCATCTGCCTCCTTTCCGAGCTTCTGACATATCTGGAATAGTGGTTTACTGAAGCTCCACATCCGCACGAATATGCTATGGCAAAATTCCTACTGAGCCAAGCCAAACCTCACTAAACCCCAAAGCCAACCCGACGCTACTCTATCGCGCAGCCTCAAAAATTTCAACCCCTAGCCACGTATCTCAAAGCATGAGTATTCTAGATTCCGGTCAGCGGCACTATATCTGCACCCAGATGCCTCAGTCGTGCTGCAAAATCTTGATACCCACGATTAATTGGATAAACATTGCGCAAAATCGATTTCCCTGGTGCCGCAAGCATGCCAATCAGCACCACTACCGCTGGACGCAAAGCCTGCGGCGCGACCAATTCCGTCGGCCTCCAATTTGTCGGCCCCTCAATATACACACGATGCGCGTCGAGCAACTCTACCTTGGCATTCAAATTCGCAAGCTCCGTAATATACACCGCCCGATTCTCGAACACCCAGTCATGAATCAATGTCCTCCCCTTCGCCACAGCTGCAATTACCGAGAAAAACGGCAAATTATCAATATTTAGCCCCGGGAAAGGCATTGGATGAATTTTGTCCACCGGCGCCACCAAATCAGACTTCTTTATTGCGAGGTCCACCAATCTGGTCCGCCCATTAGCCGAAGCATACTCTGGCGACTTTTCAAATTTTGCATTCATACTTTTTAGCACTTCCAGCTCGACTTCCAAAAACTCTATCGGCGCACGCCTCAAAGTAATCTCCGACTTCGTCACTAGTGCCGCAGCGATGAAGCTCATCGCCTCAATCGGATCCTCAGAAATATTATAATCCACATCAAGGTCGATTTGCGGACGCCCCCGCACCCTCAGAGTAGTCGTACCAACACCAGAAATTTTGACCCCCATCTTTTCCAAAAAGAAACAAACATCCTGCACCATATAGTTAGGAGAAGCCCCCACAATCACTGTTTCTCCTGGCGCAAGTGCAGCCGCCATCAACACATTTTCAGTAACCGTATCGCCACGCTCAGTCAAAACAATATAACGTCCATCACTCTTCTTTAGTGTCTTTTGATCTACAGACACCTCATAAAATCCAGGATTTTTTTCTGCATCTACTTTTAGCCCAAACTGCTCCAAGGCCTTGAGATGTGGCTCCACTGTCCTAGTCCCTAGCGAGCATCCACCAGCATAAGGTATCTGAAACTGACGATAGCGATGTAGTAGTGGCCCCAAAAACATAATGATTGATCGCGTACGGCGCGCCGCTTCGACATCCATCTCGTCTAACTTCAATTCGCGTGGTGATATAATTTCCAGGTCGCGCCTGCGATTTGTCCAACGGCATTTGACTCCGATAGACTCCAAAACTTCTATAATCCTAAAAACCTCTTCTATTCGTGCGATGCGTCTAAGAGTAGTCTTCCCAGTGTTTAGTAAAGACGCACAAAGCAAAGCTACCGCTGCATTTTTCGATGTATTAATCGTGATTTCACCAGAAAGTTCCTTCCCACCAATAATCCGGAAACTCTGCGAGGCAGAGTCATTAATAGAGAGAATTTGCTTACCCAAAGCCTCCGAGAGCTTCTTTATCATCTCTAACGATACATTCTGCCCGCCCTTCTCGATGCGGTGTATCGCCGACTGGCTCGACCCCACTGCCTCGGCTAACTCACCCTGAGTCCAGCCTTTTTCGAGCCGCATATGCTCTACGGTTTCACCAATAACTTGCTGATATGTCTTTGCTTTTGCCATAGATTGATTATATCACAATATGCATATTTGTAAACACAAATAGCATGTTTTTCGGGACCGTAAGCTTGGCCCGACCGTCGAAGGAGACGAGACTGCAGAAAGTTCACTTTCTGCAGCGAGCCGACGCTCAACGGGCGACTCAAAGAGTCGAGCGGCCTTGAGCGTGTCCCGAAAAACATCCATTTGTGTTATAATACGGCTATATGAAAACAATCCGAGATTTAGACATCAAAGACAAAACCATCCTGGTCCGCGTAGATTACAATGTACCCCTAAAAGACGACCAAGTCGAGAGCGACCTCCGCATTCGCGCTAGTCTCCCTACTATTAGATACCTTCTAGAGCACGGCGCCAAGCGCATTGTCCTCATCTCTCACCTCGGCCGCCCAGAAGGCAAAGAAAATCCAGCCTTCACTCTTTCTCCAGTCGCCAAAACCCTCCGCAAATTACTAAAAGACGTCAAAGTCGGCTTTTACCCTCTACCAAAGCCAGGAAGCAAAATCGCAATCCCCACAGATGTCAAAGTGGCCCTACTCGAAAACCTACGCTTCGACCCAGGTGAAGAAGCAAATTCCCCCGATTTTATCAAGAATATAGTATATTCCGTAGAGGCCGACGCCTTCGTCCAGGATGGCTTTGCCGTAATCCATCGCGCACACGCTTCTACCGCTGCCGTCACGGACATTCTCCCCACATATGCCGGCTTGCTCTTAGAAAAAGAAATTACCAATCTAGAAGCCGCTACCAAAAACCCATCAAAGCCAGTCCTCCTCATTATCGGTGGAGCCAAAGTCGACGACAAGCAGCCCTTAATCGACAAATTCACAAGTTTAGCCGACCATATCTATGTTGGTGGCAAAATCGCCGCCGATGGGTATAAATCAGACAACCCCAAAATTATCGTAGCCTCCGATTTTGACGAAGACACCGAAAGTCGCAAGCTAGATATCGGCCCACTCTCCACTGGCGAGCTAGCCGGCCTCATCACCGACGCAAACACCATCATCTGGAATGGTTTGCTAGGTAAAGCTGAAGATTCCGCCTATGCCACTGCCTCTACCATTGCCGCAGAATTGATTGGCGAGAAAAAAGGCGCCACTACTATCATTTGCGGTGGCGACACTACCGGTTTCGTCGAAAACCTCATGCAAAATCATCCATCGCTAGAATATTCACTAGTCTCCACCGGTGGCGGCGCAGCTCTCGAATTCTTGCTTGGCAAAAAACTGCCAGGATTGGAATCTATCAAGAAATAGTCCTCCACTAAAAGGCGATAATCCTATACCTTTCGAACTCTAATGGTATCCGTCCCGACCTTATTCTTGTCACCAGACACAATCACCGTCGTCAAATCTTTTTTGCCATCGCGAGTCTGCAAATACCCAGACTTCTTTAGCTCCACAGCTAGAGCATAGCCAAATTCCGGCGAGTATGGTCGCACAAACGCCGAGTTCGCGTAGATAAGCGCCAACTGGTTTGCCACACGAGGATTAGAAGTAACGGACACAATAGGCAAATTCGGTCTCTGCGCTGCTATCGCCATAGCCGTCGCCCCAGACGCAGTCTGGCAAACCATAACATCAGCCTCTATTTTTTCTGCCAATCTCGCTGCAGCATACGATATCGCATCATAAGCTACCGAATCCCCCTCTGGCAATCGTGACATCGGTGCAATCCTAGAATGATTCTGTGTGTAGAGGATAATTTTCTTCATTTCCTTCACCGTCTCTAATGGGTATTTGCCATTTGCGGTCTCGTCAGATAGCATCACCACATCTGCCCCCTGGACCACCGCCGTAGCTACATCCGAAGCTTCCGCCCTAGTCGGCTCTGGGTTCTCCACCATTGATGACAGCATCTGCGTCGCCACAATACAAAGCTTCGCATGAGCTCGGCAAAGCGCAATTAGTTTCCTTTGCACTATTGGCACTACTTCTGCACCAGCTTCCACAGCCATATCCCCACGCGCCACCATAATTCCATCGGCAGCCTTTACGATTTCTTCCAGATTTTTTTCGGTTTCAGTCGCTTTCTTAGTTTCAATTTTTGCAATAACTTTTGCCGTCGAGCCAAGAGACAGCAGTATTTGTTTTAATTTCAAAACATCCTGCGCCGTCTGCACAAAACTCAGAGCCACATAATCATAGTCTGAGTTAGCTCCGTATTCAATATCAGCTAAATCTTTTTTTGTCAAAATATCACCGCCAAAATCAGTGTCGGGGAGGTTTAATCCTTTTTTAGACATGATAAAGCCCTCGTTCAAAACCTTAATTTTGATCGCCGTATCAGAGACAATCTCCATAACTTCGGCTTTAATTTTGCCATCAAATAATGACACCGGCTCACCCACTTTGACTTTCGCTACCAAATTATATTGTATAGGTACTGTCATTCCACCATCATGCTCAAATTCTTTCGATTCCAACACCAACTCATCGCCCACGTGTAAATCTAAATGATTGCCTTTAAGCATCCCCAAACGAATTTTTGGCCCCTGCAAATCCTGCAATATAGCCACACTGCGTCCTTTCTTTGCAGCAGCCGCTCGAATCCATTTTATCTGCTGATCGCGCTCCTCGTTCGAGCCATGAGAACAATTCAATCGACAACCGTTTACGCCAGCCATTATTACCTCTTCAATTTTTTCTGCTGTGTTTGTCGACGGCCCAATTGTAGCCAAAATTTTTGTTCTCTTAAATAGTCTGCTCATATATATCTATATTACCATAAGTTTTATTTTTATGATAATATAAGCTTATGGCAAGCACAAAAACCAAAACCAAAATCACCCTTCCTAAGTCCAGCCAGCGACGTAGATATCGCGCCCATGCTCAAAAAGATTATTCTACCAAAGCACGCAAATTCGTCCTCATTCTTATACCGGCTCTAGTCGTCATTATTGTTTTTTCTGTTATCTGTGCCAATATTTTTAATCCTGAACACCAAATTAAATCCAAACTCGAAGCACTCGCCACCAACCACTACGAAAACATTATCTATGAAAAACTCGTCACCTCTAGCAATTATTCTGGCGACCCCGAGACCGCTCTGTCGCGCAACAAAGACAGGGGGCTCCCATCCTACACCCTCCGCCAATTATTGCTCGAAGACCAAGTCAAGACAGCAGACGCCGCCGAATATCTATTAAAATACTGTGACGAAAACGCCACAACGGTCAAATTCTACCCAGAGCCTCCATACGAGCGAACTTCCTACCGCGTAGAGTACACCTATTCTTGCAATTTCTAATATTTTTTGTTATTATATATCATATATAAATAGGCTGGCCTCTTAGTATAACGGTTAGTACATCGGGTTTTCATCCCGACAACGCGGGTTCGACTCCCGCAGAGGTCACCATAATTTAAAAGAAGACCCAAAGGGTCTTATTTTAAATTATGACGGTCTTTGCGGGAGGCGAAACCGCAAAGCGGGTTCGCCCTTTCAAGGAAATGAGTGAAAAAGAAAAAATTATTTTTCTTTTTCCGAATGACGCAGAAAGGAAAGAATTTTACGAAGTAAAATTCTTGCTCCCGCGTGAAACAAACTCCCGCATTTACGAAGTAAAATTCTTGCTCCCGCGTGAAGCAAACTCCCGCTACCCCACCAGCTTCAAAAACTCGCTCTCACTCATCCGCGAAACACCCAGCTTGTCCGCTTTTTCGGTCTTAGATTTTCCTGGTTTTTCTCCCATAATCAGTGCTGTAGTGTTCTTAGTCACCGACGAAGTTACTGTCGCCCCCAGCTGGCGCAGCTTATCCTCTGCCTCTTCTCGCCCCATCGACGCCAAAGTCCCAGTAATGATATATGATTTCCCTTCGAGTGGCAAATCCGCCTTGTCTTCAACAAGCGGCGAAACCCCCAGCTCCTTCAAACGTCTGAGCATGTTCAGATTATCCTCATCACTAAACCACGCCAATATCGATTCTGCTACCACCTCACCAATATCAGAAACTTCCAACAAATCATCCTTGGTCGCCACCTCCAGTTTTTCGATTGTTTTAAATTTCCGAGCCAAACTTACCGCTGTTTGCGCACCCACATGCCTAATCCCAAGTGCAGTAATAAATTTCGCAAGCGTAGGAGTCTTTGATTCTTCGATCGCTGCCACCAAATTCTTAGCCGAAATCTCACCAAACCGCTCCAGTCTCGCAATATTATCAGCTTTTAATGCATACAAATCTGCAACGGACCCTAGCAATCCTGCATCTACCAAAGCTTCTACGTTCTTCTTCCCCAACCCCTCAATATTTAGCGCAGGCTTAGATGCATAATACTCCACTGCTCTTTTCAAAATCAAGTCACTAGACTCGCCTTTTACCCTATATACTACTTCACCTTTTGGTCTGTCAAAGACAAGCTCTGGATATTGTCGCCTCAAAGCCTCTTTGTAATCAAACGGCTGCGTCCCATCTGGGCGAAGTTGCAAAAGTACTTCTTTGACTTGCGGAATAATGTCACCCGCCTTATAGATAATCACCGTATCACCAATCCGCACGTCCAACCTAGCAATCTCATCTGCATTATGCAAAGACGCATGTCTTACCGTAGTACCAGCTACCTCTACTGGATCAAAAATCGCTACCGGCGTAGCTGCACCAGTCCGCCCAATTGAAATCACGATGTCCCGCACCTTGGTCGTAGATTCCTCCGCTGGAAATTTAAATGCCACCGCACCGCGCGGAGTCTTGCCTACGATACCCAGCTCATCATACATATCCTGATCATTAATCTTTATTACCATGCCATCTGTATTAAAAGGCAATCCTTTACGGTATTCATCCAAGTGGTCAATATAATCAAACAGCTCTTTTTTCTCATTCGCCCCAAACACCCTATCTTCATTAGAAGTCTGGAACCCAGCCTGCCTCAACCACTCATACGACTCCGAGTGCGTTCCAAGCCTCGGTTCCACTAAGCCATAAGCTATAAACCTCAGCGGCCTCGAGGCTGCCACCCTAGGATCCAGCTGTCGAATCGATCCCGCTGCGAGATTACGTGGATTTGCAAATTCTGGCTCCCCCTTCTCACGCTGCCGGCGATTGAGCTTCTCAAAATCTTCCTTGAAAATAACGATTTCCCCTCTTACCTCAACCTCGGAGAGCCCAGCACCATCTTTCTCGGGTCGCGTCGCCGTCACCCGTCGCCACGGGGACGGCGCGCTGATACTCGCGCTGCCGCGCTCCGTAATCCCCTCAAAAGAGGTGCTGCGGCTCTCAAGATTAATCCGAAGCGGTACGTTCTCAATTGTTTTTACGTTAAGCGTTACGTCTTCGCCTACCAACCCGTCTCCCCGAGTCACCGCTTGCACAAATACCCCGTCACGATATTTGAGAGAACACGCCAGGCCATCCATCTTGATATCAGTAAAAAATTCTTTAATCTTGCCACCCGGCACCAGTTTTTCGTTCCGAGAAATCCAGTCCAATACTTCTTCCCTCGAAAACACATCGGCAAGACTAATCATCCGTCTGCCATGCGCAACCTTTTCAAACTTATCTAGAGGTTTCCCTGCCACGCGTTGCGTCGGCGAATCCGGTGTAATTAACTCTGGATACCTAGCCTCGAGCGTCGCGAGTTCGTGCTTTAGAGAATCGGCCGCCGCCTCACTCATAATAGATTCATCCAGCACATGGTAGTGATACCGATAATCATTAATCAAATCTCGCAACTTTTCGATGCGCTTCTCTACTTCCACTCTATCCATATTATTTATTTTATCACATTTAAGTATCTAGCATCCAGCGATAATATAGGTACAAATATATCGTCACATAAATCGCAGTAAAACAAGTCATCGTAGCCAAACATATTGGCACAAACGGTATCCCCGCCGTCCATTCAAAATTCTTCATCCCCATATCAAATAATATTAATGGCAACATTATTACCACCCACAATATCGCCACTGCAATAATTAAAGCTATTAATCTAATGATAAACTTTATCCTGCGCCCCATCATTAATTCAGAAGCGGTACGCAGCGCCTTCCACGGATAGAGCCCTGGCGCCGACACCGCCACTAGCGCAATTAATGAGCTAGACAACAGATAGCCCGACAATATTATCATTAATGCCGCAAAGATGAAAAACACCAACGCATAAAAAGGGGTCGCCAAGAAGTCAGTCTGCACCGCCGCAGAATAAGCCACAATTAATAAGAAGATCGGAATACACTGTATTAACGCCACCACAAATACCACAAAGGTAGAGATTAATGGCGTCAGCGCATTATAAAGTCCATCTCTTAGTGTCACTTTGTGACCAGCCATAATATGCCGGACCAAAAAAATCGAAACCAGCCATATAATCAAGAAAATCAAGACGCCAAACACCGTCGCAACTTCACTGGCTTCTCCAGACAATCCGCCAGTAGTAATAGTAGAAATAAGCAGCAACCCAGCTTTCGCCACATTCCCTATATCACCTCCAGCCACCTGTGCGCTAGTCTCGTCTAATATTTCCTGATATTGAGTGTATGCATCTTCACTCATTATCCCCACAAGCAAAGCATTCACTACTACCGCCAACACCAAAAGCGGCAAAAACAGCTTCCAATTTTTAAAAATCATCTTAAACGTCGCAAAAATATGCTGCAATATACCCGGCGTAGGAGTCTCTTTCACATAATCCTCTCGATACGATCGCTTGAAAGATTTGTGCGGGCTCGGCGCAAATCGTCCATTCAGAAACGATTTTAAAGAAGTTAAAACGCGGATGAAGCGCGAGGAAGAAGGAGCAGCGGAACGAGACGTACTTGATGGTACGTCGAGCGAGCAGCGCACCTTCTGACGACGCGATTCACCGCGTTTTGACTTCTTAGAAGGTTTTCTTGCCATGTTCTAATCTCTCTATCCTCTTCTCAATCGGAGGATGCGAAGAGAAAAGATTATTAAAGAACCCTTTTCGTAAAGGATCATTGATATACATAGCCTCCGTGGCAATATTCTGACTCTTCATCGGCTGTGAATGCGACTGCAACTTCTTTAATGCAGAAATCATACCTTCTGGATACCGAGTAATATTTACCGCCGATGCATCTGCTAAAAATTCTCTCTGCCGCGACACCGCCATCTGCGCAATACTGGCAAACACAGGTGCTAGCACCGCCACGACGATTAATAACACATAAGCCACCGGGCTACCCTCATTATCCCGACGCCTATCGCCATAGAACATCATTCTAAAAGCCAGATCAGAAATCAACCCTATCACACACACCAACCCAAAAACAATCATCGACACCCTAATATCATAATTTTTCACATGCGACATCTCATGCGCCATCACCGCCGTAAGCTCCTTATCATCCATGATGTTTATGAGGCCAGTAGTAGCCGCCACCGAAGAGTGCTTAGGGTCGCGCCCCGTAGCAAAAGCATTCGGCGCCTGGTCATCAATAATGTACACCTTCGGCATCGGCAGCCCAGTCGTAATCGACAAATTCTCTACAATATTATAAAATCTAGGGTTGTCTTTTTTCGTGATTTCCCTTGCACCGGTCATCGCCATCGCAAGCGACGAAGATGCATAATATTGAATCACCGCATAGATTATAGCCGCCACCGTCGTCCACACAGCGATCCACGGATCATTATAAATCCATGCAAAGACTCCCGCAATCGCACCAATCAAAATCACAAACCCGATTATAATATATACAGTCCGACGTTTGTTTTCTGCAATTTGTTTATACATTTCTTCCCTCAAGCTGGAAGCCTAGCATACGCTAGGCTTCAAACTAAAATTTAACGTCTGGTGCCTTCTCAATCTTGGCTTTTTCACCTTCAGCCACCTCAAAGTAATCACGAGTCTTAAAATGCCCGACCATGTTATTCACGATATTAACTGGGAAAGTCTTAATCCTGGTATTCAAATCCTTAGCTCCAGCATTGTAAAACCTACGTGCGGCCTGAATTTTATCCTCAGTATCCTGAAGCTGTGTTTGCAAAGTCTGAAAATTCGTATTAGCCTTTAATTCTGGGTAAGCCTCAGCAATTGCAAAAATCCGACTAAGCGCACCCTGCATTGCATTTTCTGCCTCAGCCGCCTGTTTTACAGTCTTTGCACCCATAGATGCAGTGCGGGCCTCGGTCACCATCTGGAAAGTCTCTTTCTCGTGCTTAGCATAGCCTTTTACAGTCTCCACCACATTTGGAATCAAATCTGCACGGTATTTCATCTGTACCGTGATATCCGACCACGCCTCATTCACACGCTCGTTTAGTTTGACTAATCCGTTGTAGATCCCTGCAAATACTATCACCAATAGTACTACTACCACTACAACAATAATCGCCACAATTCCACCTGTTGACATATATATCTCCTTTTAATTATGTATCAATTATAACAAATTTACACCAAAACTCAAAATATATGCTATAATTAGTTCATTGTGCGAGCGTAGCTCAGTTGTTTAGAGCGCTTCCTTGCCAAGGAAGAGGTCGAGAGTTAGAGTCTCTTCGCTCGCACCACATCAAAATCGAGACCCAGATGGGTCTATTTTTTATCTCATCTTGTTCATCGTGTCAGCAATGAGCTCCGTCTCGTCCACTTCGTATCTTCGCGGATGATGTTTGCCGTCAATTTTGCCCTCGCGATATTCATTTACTACAGCCACATATTCCGCCGTGATCACGCTTGTCGGCAAAGCAAATACGGCAATCCCCGCTATCGCCGAAATCGTCGTAATCATCTTACCAAATTCTGTCTGCGGCACAATATCGCCATACCCAATCGTCGCAAGCGTCATCACTGCCCAATACAAAGCATCCAGAAAATTCGGGAACAGTTCCGGCTCTTCATTAAACATCACCGCCGCCACCATGAATATATAAATTGCGGCTAGCGACGCCACGAATAACAGTGGTCTCGCCGCACGTTTGAGCACAATCTTAATTAATTGCAAGCTACGCGAATGCTGAAAAACCCTCACCACATGGAGCAATCTCGCCACCCTCAGCAATCTAAAACCGCTATTTATACCAGTCGATACAGACAAAATCACCAACAAATCTACAAGCGCCAAAGGCGAAAATGGATATCTGGCAAAGCTCCAAGGCGAATGGTTTTCGTAATGATAGTCTGCCGTTATGAGCCGCATTAAGTAATCTAATACAAATACGATTGTACATATAACATTTATCAGCATCAAAGGCCACGTTCTTTCATCATGGAACATTAGCGGAGCAAAGCTCATCAATGTGACCACCACCATCATACGATCATAATACTTGCTCGCTTCATGGTTTTTGGACAAAGGCTCAATAATATCAAAAACCCACTTACGCCAATCATTTCTTTTCTGTATTCGTTCTACCATAATCTTTAAATTAATTATACCACATTGTCCTTATGTTATAATCGTTAATATGAGTTGGCTCATTTTTGTCGCCATAGCAGTATTCTTTGATGCAATTCGCATTTTTACGGATAATTATATTTCCGATGTTCATTTTAAAGGTCGCGACGTAGCCGCACAGAAACTTTTTTCCGCCTATGTTAAACCTATTTTAGCCGTCGTGGTTCTTTTTATTACTGGTTTCAATATAGCAGATTTTGACACCACCACCATTATTTTACTTATCTCATCTGGTTTTCTCCTTAGCATCGCAGACGTCGCCTACTATTACGCTCTAGGCATTGAAGACTCCACCAATATTGGTATTTTTATCCAGCTCGCCCCAGTACTTTATTTAGTCCTCGGCTGGATGTTTCTCGGAGACGTCTTCTCGCCCATACAGCTTCTAGCCATAGCCATCATCCTAATCGCCCCCGTAATGATTGTACTTACGTCTAGAAAGCGCAGCCGCAAAGTCAAACTAAAAGCAGTAGCTCTCGCTTTTACCTACGTTTTTATCTCTGTCATCGCAAATCTCATCTATGTCAAAGCCAACTCCGAAACTCTAGACCTAAACACAATCATCCAAGAAGTGTCATTTGTCATCATGGGCACCGGCATTATGGATTTTGTCCTTATGTACACCATGCCAAACTGGCGCAGTCGTTTCCGTCGTGTCCAAAAAACCAGCAAAAATAAGGTTCTTATCCCCTTAGCCGTTAGCCTAACCGCTGGCACCATCAAAAACTACGCCTACCGCACGGCACTCGTCGTAGCTCCAGCAGTCGCACTTGCTTCTGCCGCCTCCGACTCTGTCGAACCAATCGTAATATTCTTTATGGGGCTGGTACTTACCCTTATCTGGCCCAAATTCGGTCGCGAAAAACTCGACAAAAAGACCGTCATAGTCCACCTCGTTGCCACAATCCTTGTAGTGATTGGCATCTTCCTCATGCAGTTGTAAATGTAATATGATATAATGAAATAGGTGGCGCTTTGGCGGAGTGGTTACGCAGCGGTCTGCAAAACCGCGTACACCGGTTCAATTCCGGTAGGCGCCTCCAATCCAGTAGGAGCCGATATTAATCCAGAATAAATTCTGGATTTTTTGAGGCGACGCCCTGGATTCTTTTTACGCAGTAAAAGGCCTTTTATTCCGGTATTTTTAGTAGAGGCTCTTTGACATTTGATAGTTTCTTGGCTTTTTCAACCAAGGCGTTTATCTGCATTTCGTGCTCCTTGGCGTCATCAGGAGTATACGCTTCTTTCTCGCGCATCAAATCGCCTGTAAAACCTGTGCCTCGAGCCGCTTCCCAAAAATACTCCCCACAATTCACATCGTCATGATACCAAGGTTTCTTAGACAAATTGTAATGCAGTAGCTTTGCACCTCTCGAATTCTCCCCCTCTGGCTGGCAATTCCATTCTTTACCGAGGTGTTTTATTTTACCCTTCAAAATCACATTCAAATAATCCTGGTCTGGCGCCACCAAGTCAGCATCGAGTTTGATAAGATCCGTCATTTTAGTGATGTAATGTAGCTTTCTCAATTTCTTTAAATCCATTAGTAATACGCCAGAATTGACATACTCTTTGGCTGGAACCCCTAAGCCATTCTCGACATACTTCACAAATTCCGGTACCATTGCCACTTTCGGGTCTACCCGCGCAGCAATCGCATCATCTCCTAGCTCAACGTCAAACAATTCACCAATGTCCCCTCGAAGTATAGTGTCACTATCAATATAGATCCCCTTTTCGTATTGCAAAAATATTCTCGCGATAAACGCTCGATAATAATATACTGCCCTTGCAAAGAAGTCCCCCGAGCCACTACGCTTTGCGCAGTATCGCACGATTATTTGCATATACAAATTATACTTCATCTTATGGAATTCAATAGCGCAGTTTCTTGTCACCAAATTCCTTAGCCTCAGCCGATTTCGCCATCCCAGTTTATCATACATCACAATCACCCTATAATTCCGCTCTGGATTCGTATGTTTCATTAACGAATTGATGCAAGCCGCTGCATACTTAGCGTAATCATCCGTAATCGTGATAAACACAGGTACGACCTTAGTTTTTTTGAACGGGTTCATCCCCGTATTGAATATACTCATTTAATCTATTTTATCATTCTTTTGCAAATATTCAAAATATGCATAAGTACTATGCCGGCTGTTCTTTTTCATACTCTCATATGCTTTTTCTGCCAGCATCGCCCGGTTTTCCGCCTCGCTTTTATCTTTGTCTGGATAAAAAGGTCCGTCCACGTATACTGTCATTCGCGGCAAATCACGCTTTTTATCTTTTCGCTTTTGATAGGTTGTAGTCATAGTAAAAATTGGCAAATCATTTCGCGCCGCATATTTAAATGATTTATCCCCTGCCGGAAACCTACGAATACCAGTGTAATATGGCCAAACATGCGCCTCTGGATACACCACCAAACATCTTTTTTGTTTTACAAGACGTATATCCACCGCGTCATTCATCGCCTTTTTCTCGGCCACATTAGTACCTAGTGGTATACCACCTATCAGCGGTAAGAACTTTCCGATTTTGGGCAATTTCAAGTTTACAGGACTAATAATTGTGTAAATTTTCCTATCCGCAGTCAGCGCTGGCCCAAATACATCATGAAACGGATTCGTATGGTTGGCATAAAGCACATACCCCTTACCTTTTGCTTTTTTCAGCTTCTCTCGCCCCACAATTTTGAGTTGCCAATAGCTCCGCTCATACCACTGCCCAAACACCCAAAAAAAGAAAAACACCGCCCTAGAATACACGCGCACCCACCAATGCCGCGGGATATACTCATATCCCACTGGTAGAGTCACTTTTTCCTTCCGCTCCTGCTCCTCAGTTTTTATAGGGTCGTCCTCTTCTGACTCATAATAAAACACGCGTTCGGATTTCGGAATGTCTTTTTGGAATAATTCTGCCTTTGCCATAATATAATTTGGGTTAAGGTACATAGCTCATTTATGTTGAGGGACATAAAGAAAAAATCTATGATTTTTTCGCCGAAGGGGCGAAGCAATGTGATAGAATTTCAATTCATCACACTGCGAAGCTCCCGAAACAGAATGAGCTATATACGACTCACAATCTATTTTTTAATCTGTTATACATATCTAGTATATCATCATATTCATGGATTTTCAAAACCTTATGTACTTTTTCAATTTCAAATGGTTTCACTTTTTGCACTCTAAAATACGGCCAAAACTTAAAATTATTACTAAAATGATGCAACACTGTATCGGGCCGCGGGCGTTCACCCTGTTCATTATACTTTCGTGGCATCAATTTGCGCTTTGTAATGGATTTATTCAACGCCGCCTGATCAGCCAGCATCATCCATCTTTTTGCACACAAATCCACAGTCCTTTCAAACATTTGTGTTTTTATACATTCTGGCATATTAAATAACATCACACCCGAATTCATATAGTCAAAATTAAAAATCCCATGATAGTGATAAAAGTTCTTCCCATAAATATCCAATACCCCTGCCACTTCTATACCGTCTAATCTAGTATAATAAAACTCACTAATATCCCCCCGGCATACTACATCATAATCTAAATACAGCAACCGATCCAGCTTCGCTAGCTCCGGTATCCTGTCAGCATAGAGCCGGAGCATCGAACAAGGCGTAAAATACGAACCCATATTTTTTTTAGGCAAACTCTGCACAAACACTTCCGTCGCATCGATCAGTTTTACAAAACTCTTCGCATTACTCTCTTTTACCAGTTTATTCAAAAAATCAGCAGTCTTCACCGTAAAAGGTTCTACGCCTTCGTATTTTATCGTCATAATGTAAATATTAAGAGGTTTAGCATTATGCCGGAGAAGTGACAAAATAGACACCAAAACACCCCGTGCGATCCCCTTATCACCACAATACAGAATATTCATATCATGATTATACCATTTTCAGATTTTTGAAAAAACAAATTTTAATAGTTGACAACAAACTCTAAGCATGATATAATGACAATCAGAACGGTATTATATCGTATATACAATATAAGCCGTAGCACCTATTAGCTGCTTATAGAAAGGATTTACTATGCAGCAAATACAGCAGTTGAAACGTAGCAACAGCCTCAAGATCGAGGAAGGAATGCCGGTTCTCTGGCCCAAGCAAGAAAAGCCCGGACAGCTCAAAGTGAGCAAGATCATCTCCTCTATCTCGGGCAAAAAGGCCTACAGCTATAACACCAAGGTGATTGCATTCGTCAGCGACGGCGAAATGTACGTCACACCGTTCACCAAGGAGTCCCTGGGGATTATCCGCAACGCCGGCTACAAATTGTTTGAGTTTCACATCCCGTTTAGCCATGGCGACTTGCCCATGGGCGAATACGGCGATCTGTGGCAAGAACTCTTAGCCAAAGCCAAAGCCCCCAAGCAAGCTGCAGCTACGAAAGACCCCGACGTCATTCGTCGGCACCAATCTGCGGTTGCCCCTGCCTAGTATCTCTCCCTTACCCTAGGCAGTGCAACATATCCTCCGCCTTTTGGCTGAGGACACATGGTTGTCGTCGTGCGCTGGTCTATTTACCCGCACGACGACGGCTACCCCCTGGCTAATACACACCCTTCCCCACCACCGTGTGACAGCCAGGGGTTTTTCTTGTTTCGTTTGAGATTAAAAGCTGCCGAGGTGGTATTTTCTTCTTGTGAAATGAATTTGTTAGTTAAAATCGCCTAGCAATTTCCATTCAAGATTAAAGGCGCCAGATTGGTGTTTTCTTCTTGTGAAATGAATTTGTTAGCTAAAATCGCCCAGATTTTCCATTCAAGGTTAAAAGGCGTCAGATTGGTGTTTTCTTCGAGTGAAGCGCGTCTACTGGACGAGCGAACGAGAAAAAACGCCAAGATGGCGCCTTTTAACTTGAATGGTGGTGCCCGAGATGGGACTTGAACCCATATGGATTTCTCCATTCGATTTTAAGTCGAACGCGTATACCAATTCCGCCACTCGGGCACGCCACTATTATATCACACTCCTACAAATATTGCAGAACCCCCTCTGCAGCTACGGCCCCGTCACCAGCAGCAGTTACAAGCTGCCGTACGGACTTCATCCGGCAATCACCAACTGCAAATATACCAAGACAGGAAGTACGGCAATCCTCGCCCGCCACAATATACCCTTTCTCATCCAAATCCACCAGCTCCGCAAATGCCTCCGTAGCCGGCTCTTGCCCAATTGCCACAAACACCCCGTCAACTTCCAAAAAACGATATTTATCACCTGCACGTACATCATCACTATCGACCATCTTGACTTTAATACCAGTCACTTTATTGTCACCCAAGAATTCCTCCGGCACATACGGCGTTACAAATTCCACATTATCTCGCTTCCTTAATTTTGAGACCGTAGCCTCATCACCTCTAAATTCATTCCGACGATGCACCAAATACACCTTCGCGGCAATGTCCGCCAAATACAAAGCATCATCTAGCGCTGTATTGCCACCGCCAATCACTGCCACAGACTTACCCTTATAAAAAGCCCCGTCACAAGTCGCACAGTAACTCACTCCTCTCCCGGTCAACTCCTCCTCACGTTCAAGCCCTAGCATGCGATTCTTCGCCCCTACCGCAAGTATCACAGCCTTGGCCTGGTATTCTTCGTCCTCAGTAGCAACCACAAACTCGCCGGCCTGCTTTTTAATCCCGACAACTTCCTCCATCTCTACCACCGCACCAAGCTCCGTAGCCTGCTCCTGAATTTTTTGCATCAATTCCACACCAGATGCACCCATATTGCCTGGCCAATTTTCAATATTCAAAGTATTAATTATCTGCCCTCCCGGAACTTCAGCTTCGAGTACCAGCACCGACTTTCCAGCCCGCCGCACATATATCGCTGCCGTAAACCCAGCTATTCCGGCCCCCACAATTATTACATCGTATCTCATCTCAGCCCCACGAGTTTTTCCAATTTCTTTAGAGACTGCACACCCACGGCGCGCCCGACTTCCTCATCATCTTTCAAGACCACAATACAAGGAATCGAGGAAACTCCATATTTTTCAGCCAATTCCTCCTCTTCATCAATATTTATCGCTGTCACCTTGATTTCTGGATGCGCTTTTTCAAATTTTTCCATTGCAGGCTTCATCATTTGACAAGGCCCACACCAATCAGCGTAAAAATCTAATAACTCCATTACACTAGCTCCTTTATTTTTTCTTCCATCTCGGCCGGCTCATCTGTCGGCCCAAACCGCCCCACTACTTTACCCTCTGGATCCACCAAAAACTTCGTGAAATTCCATTTAATAAAACCGGGTTCCTTAGAAACACCTGGCATTTTTTCAATCGCCTTCATTGCAAGTTTATTCTTCATACCCTTCGGCTCGGGGTCGTCAGCAATCTCCCCCTTCAAAAACACATATAGGGGCTCCGCCTTATCTCCATTTACCTCGACTTTTGCCAATTGGTCAAAAGTAGTCTTATATTTCGCCGTACAAAATTCGTGAATTTCATCATCTGTACCCGGCGCCTGATGCCCAAACTGATTACAAGGAAAGTCTAAAATCTCTAATCCCTTATCGTGATACTTAGCATATAATTTTTCCAAACCTTCATACTGTGGCGTAAACCCACACCCGGTCGCAGTATTGACAATTAGTAAAACTTTTCCTTTCAAAGATCCCAAGTCCAACTCTTCACCATTTCGTTTTTTTACTTTATATTCATAGATATCTGCCATACTCTCCTCCCATTATATTCTATATTACATATTATACCATCGCTTCTTCAATTTGCGGCCACCATACAGTACAAACGCACCAACCACAATAAAGGAAGTGAACAAACCTCCAATAGTCATCAACGAGGTAAAACCAGCATTACCGCCCGTGTTTGGCACTAATACCTCTTCCTCTGTTTTATCCTCTGACACCCCCTCCCTAAAGACCCACTCTCCTCTAAGCGTTGCATCATCCAGAATCTGGCTCTCATTATTTATATTCTCATCTTTTATCCAACCAGAAAAGTAATACGCTCCCTGCAAAACTTTCGCCTCTGACCCATCTTCATTCGTCACCGTTTTCGTCCCAGGGATTACTGTATCCTTATCGTATGTCTCGTCAATTAATATTTTTTCACCACTATTATATTCTTTCTCATCTACCGGCAATATCGCACCCTCTGGTATGTCGCCCGACCACTCATACGTCAACCGTAATCCCGTTTCTATCAATCCGACACCGATATTTACAATATAATTATTGTCTTTAGCCGTATCAACATCAACAGTAAATTCGTAAATCGCGACCACGCCGTCATCGCTTATACTATCATTTTTGATGTCATTGTAGTAATGCTTGCCATCAGATCTTTTGTCGCTTTCCACCTTTGCAAAACTATATTTTTCCTCAGCATCACCCTTGGTAATCGTAAGTTTATAGTTACCTTGCTTCATTGAAAAATCTACTAGTTGCCCACCAGACACAGCCTTATTGGAAAACACGCCATTATCATCAACGTATAGCTCCCTCGCGGGCTCTGTGCCGTCTTCACGAGAAAGAAGTACACTATACTTCCCGTCAGCATAGCTAGTGTCGCCACCATTAAAACTAGCATCAGCGTTTCTATCTACAAAGATTTGTCCCGCCAGGTCTACACCGTCCACATTCGCTGCGATGATAGACGAATAATTCCAAATCCCAGTGCCATCATCCTCGGTTATAGCAACATTGTATGTGCGCCAGTAATTAGTGCTATTTGCTTCGCGCTGATCGTTCGTATCTACCTCCAAATCATAAATGCACTCACCCATACTACCAGGCGTAATCTCAGTATTAGAAACAAACTTCAACATTACCACATCAGACAAATCTCCTTTATAATCAGAAGCCTTGACCCAGTTGATACTACCTTCGTTTGCTACAATCGGCTCCCAACTACCGTCACCCACAATGTAATCGCGCGGGTTAGACCCAGAAACATTCGTCGCAAAATAAGTTGTCCACGTCGCACCATCATTACCAGTCATAGTCGGAACCGAAGCTAGATTGCTAGAATACTCAAATGTAGCATTATTATCAAATACATTCATTGGATTTTTTATTTCCAAATTCTCAAAATATTTTGCATAGTCCAAACCTTTTTTCGGAATTGGCATATAAATAATGCTTCCAGGCTTATAGTCCGACGTACTTGTAGAATTATAAGCAATTTTTACCTGCGTAGGTTTATTATGAGAAGTCACAGCAATAGTAGACTCACTACCGTTATAGGTTACAAAATCCTGATTTGCCCCCTTCGTTCTAATTCCAATATCCACATTCAACCCTATCAACGGCTTAATCTGAATCGTTCCGCCCCCTGCAGCTACTTTATAAACACTATCAGCGGTAGTTTTTCCCGATCTGTTGTCGACATCCGAGTAAACAAAAGACGTGGGGGTACTATTTGCGTTCATCGCTGACCCACCCAAATCATAAGCCAAAATATCTTTAAGAGACAAATTATAATTCGGCACCCCCACTCCCACACTTGCCGCAAATCTTACTCTAGCCGAATTCCTCGCATAATTACTATTAATTGGTTGGCTACCTCTAGCTACAAAATCATAAGGATTTTCGGCTTTATAGTAATAAGTAGTCCACTTCACACCTTCTATTGTTTTCTCGTCCGCCGCCTTCGCTTGCACCAAACTAAACCATTCTGCCCCCTTCCCACCGTCAGATGACTGCGCCTCTACAGAAGTCAAATCTAAAGTTAAACCACTTGGCAAAGATATTACTATGGTAGGGTCTATGATATCACTAGTGTTTACAGATAAAACATGGGTGTAATTTATCGCACTATCAAAACGAATCTTATCATTTGGATAAAAAACCGTGCGTGCAATGTTATTGTTATCTCTTGTGTTCGTGGAAACACTACCAACACCAGATGTTTCCCATCCAATTTCGGTCTTATCCGTCCCGGTCATCGACTCATTTGTAATAACATTAAATTCAACCTCACCTTCATCATTTATTACCGACAACCTAGCAGTGCCAGACTCACCGTTCAAGAAATGCCCCCAATATGTCACCGGACTACACACATAGCCATATTGATAATTGTTTTGAGCAATATCCATTACTGCGCTAATCGTCTTCAGGTATTCTCCATCCTCCAAACCCAAATCCTTTTCGCTAATCATTACCCCGGTGGTCATACTGGATGTACCCTCTACGCCATCCACCGTAATCGTTCTTCCCTTAGTAGTATTCGCCACTATTTCATGAATATTGCGCCCAGGTACCGTCACCGCCCTTACGCCCATTCCATCATCAAACTGGAACAGCAGCCGAACGTTGGTGTAATAAAGCGCGCTGTAGAGAGTGAACCTCCCTATAGGATAGCTAAACGGAGCATAGCCATATTCATCATCATTATTCCTTAACTTCAAATTAGCTGGCGTAATCCGAATATCCCTCTTGTCTCCATAGACCAAAGTTCTCGTATAATCAAATTGTCCATTTCTAGCCACCGCATTTCGCGTCATTACATATTTTACCGTGAAGCCACTTATCTCCCGATTGTCCTGAGTATACACCGTGGTATCTGCCCGAAAATACGGGGAAGCGAAAGGCCTCCAATCAAGCGGCCTAATCTTGTGCAGATTGACCACTATTTCCCCACCACCATTCGCACCTTCCGTGACAGTCATAGAGTGATGTTCGTCTTGATAGTTTTTCCCCGTCAAAGTCGCGCCTGTAAAAGGTACTTCTACCTTGTCATCATAATAAACCCCCTCTGGATAAGAAATAGTGACCTTAATATCGTCAAACAAGACGCCCGAAGCCACCCCACCGGGCGTACGAATTGTCATCAATGACGCCACACCAAATGACTCACTACGGTTTTCGATTTCACTCACACTGTTCACGTTATACGAAGGCAAAGCAGGATAAACGTTACCAATGGTCGCATTAGAAATTTGCACATTAGTAGCAACGATATTACAATCCTGTTTTATCACTCCTTTATTCGAGCTCATCTCTATCTGTATAGCCTCCATAGCTTCAGTGCCAGCATTATGTGTTAAAATCTGATTTTCTACATACACCACAAAGACTAATTCGACTTTTGTCGTCCCGTCAGCCAACTTCCACGCAATATCACCACCATGTGTTAATTGATTCTGGTTCGTGTTGGCACCCGTTTTTGCATAACCTTCAATTATTTGGCTAGCAAAAGAAGTACCCGCGGGATATTTTATTATGTCGCCATTCCCATTTTGAATATGCGAATCCGCCGTAGCAGCGGTCAGATTAGCACCTAAAACATAATCTTTATACGCATTGTCAATCGCTATCTTACTAACTCCGCTAATATCTTGGGTATCACTCGTAGCCGAATAGCTAGCAATCCCTAGCCCGGTCGGGACTTTTACGTTTATTATCTTATCTTGTCCCGCAGCAAACTCTGCATTAATTTTAATCGTCGCCATAGGTGTATTAACAGTACTAAGGTCAAAACTTTTGCCCACAATATTTTCATTAATATAGTTCGCTCCTTCCGAATATGTAGCGACCAGACTACCCACTGCTCCAGTTTCCGCAAAGGACAAAGCCCTCAAGCCAAAAACGCTAAACACAGCGAGCGCCGATATGGCAAAAAGACTAATATTAATTTTTACACTTTTTTTACACAAAAACGACCTACAACACCGAAAAAAACTAACGCGGAGACTAAGCACTTTAAGATCCTTCCCTAATTAAGTTAATTTGGACTTTTTGTTTTTATAACCCTTTACTCTTAATACCAGAATATCACTTCGATATTCAAAAGTCAAGAAGTTTGTGCTTATCAACCTAATACCGACGTCCTATACCTTATTTATCACCGGGATCACAATCGGCGTGTGTCCTGTGGCATCAAAGAGAATATGAGTAATGTCTTCCTTGATTTCTTCTTTCAAGGTCTTCATATCCGGATCTGTAGAAATAGATTTATCCGTCTTTTGACGTAGATAATGCCGAATTTTACCAATTAGTTCTTCGGAATTATCTAGGTAGATAAACGCCCGTGACACGATGTCTGGTGTTTTCATCAAGTGCCCAGTCTTCTTAGAGAGAGTTAGTACTATCACAAAAATCCCCTCACGCGAAATATGAATCCTGTCTTTTACTACAGCCTCGTGTACAGGCTGATCAGCATCATCATAAAGCTTGTTGCCAGCGTGGATTCGCCCAGCTTTGCGAATAGTCTTTTGTGGGGTCAACTCAATAATATCGCCATCATCAGATACCAAGATGCGATTGCGCGGAATCCCTACCACATTCTCCGCCATCTCGGCATTATGCTCTAGCATATAAAACTCACCATGGTATGGCATATAGTTGGTCGGGTGAAGCCGCGTCACAAACTCCACGTGGTCTTCATAATAGGCATGTCCAGACAAATGTAGAGGCCCAATATTCGTGAGATGCGTCTTGCCATTCTGGATTACCTGCGCACCCTCACGAAGCAAACCATCTACGGTATTTACCACATGTGGCTCATTGCCAGGAATAGGGTTAGAAGAAAAGACAATCGTATCCGTAGATTTAATCTTGATATATTTGTGCGCCCCTGTCACCATACGGTTCAAAACAGCATTTAATTCTCCCTGTGACCCCGTACATACAATACATACCTTTTCGTCGGGAAGCTTGATGATGTCTTCCATTTTTACGATAGTATCTTTTGGCACCTTGATAGACTTCGCCCTGAGCGCCACCTCTACGTTATTAATCATTGAATATCCAGAGAAAGCTACCTTACGTCCCCGTGCCGCAGCTTCCTTCAGTACCAGCTCGATACGCGAGATCTGCGACGAAAAGCACGATATAATCACCCGTCCATCAGCATAATGATCCATCACCTTACCCAAATTCTCGCCCACATCATATTCTGAATGTGGATGCTTGCCTGGCGAATCAATATTAGTAGACTCATTTACCATGAGGTCTATCCCTTCTTTTGCTACAATCTCATCGATTCTTTCGTAATCAGTCTGGATACCCATCGGTCTCGCCTCTGCTCGCCAGTCTCCGGAGAAGTAAATCACGCCATTCGGAGTCCTGACCACGATGGCCGTATTACCTGGAATAGAGTGCAAAGTATGAATAAATTCCACTGACAAGTGCTCACTCACCTGGATAATATCATGCTTGAATGGATCTATCGGCTGGTAGTTCAAATCTGGCTCGTCTGTCAGCTCTGACATCTGTTTCTTAATCATACCAATAGTAAAATCCGTCGCATAAATTGGCACCAAATTACCAAATTTTGGCAGCAAATGCCGACAAGCCCCAATATGATCTAAATGCGCATGCGTGAAGCAAATTGCCTTCACCTTATCACGGTTATCTTCAAGATATTTTATGTCTGGAATCAAATAATTCACACCCGGGTAATCCTCACCAGCAAATAGCACCCCCATATCGATAATCAGCATCTCGCCCCTGTATTCTACAATGGTCATATTCTTGCCAATACCAAATTCACCTACCCCACCAATCGGGATAATTCGCACAGATTCTGGATCTGGACGCATTTGTTTTAGCTTGGCGTTCGTCACCTGCTCGCCACCATATCCATTATAGCGAGATTTATTTACCGGCACCCCAATAATATGCTGCGTAGCCTGGGCATTCACATCCTGGGACAGCATTCTCTGATGATGCACCATCTCGCCTTTACGTACAGATACAGATAAGTTTACCTTGCGCTTTTCCACCTCAGCCTTCATTACCTTATTTTTACTGGTTTTAGCCGCCTTACCATTGGCTTTTTTGCCACGAGAGGCATTTTTTGCCCCTTTTCCGGAGTTTTTAGTCTTGACTGGCTTATTCCCCACCAGCCCTGCATCTTTACCCCCAGGAGCAAAATTTGAGTTAAAATTGCGGTTTTGCGCCTCTTCAAACTGTCTTTTGATATCTGGTAATCTTTCTGCTCGTGATTTTAGGAGCCGAGCACGACGCTCCTCTTCGTTTATATTCATTAAGTTTCCTTTTTTATTACAAGTATTAAGCAGTACCCCTATTATATCAAACTCGTCCATAGAATGCAAATTTTTTGCCGTATTCCGCACCACCCGTTCCAGCTCGTATAGGCTCGCAGGAACGGGGCGCTTTATTCCTTGGGAGGTGGTGTCGAAAAAACTACCCAGGAACGACTAGGGCCAACTAAACTAACCACCCAACAGGCATCTCATGCTGTAGCCAACGTGGCGATAGAAGTTGTAGCTCGGGTTCACGTACGTAGGATTTACATATAGGCTGTACATACTGTCACCATAGCTATAGGTAGAAGACCACCAGTTGCCGTAGCTACCCTGATCGCTCGCCGAGCTACTGCCGTAATAGCCCGACAGAGGGGTAGAAAGAGCGGTCTGGTAGGTATTGCCAGTAAACCCCCCCGCATCTTCGTCAAAAGTCAACCCCAGCGCCGTGCCAAGTGTGTAATATTCACCAGTATCCCCTCCTGTAGGCATCCGCCAGTTTGCTGGGCAGATATCTTGAGAGGCATCTATAAGGGTGTCTGGCACGTCTACACCACTACCACCTGCATAGCAGTAGGTACTAGCAGATGCAGCACAGAAATTATAGTAGACACCTACC
>JAZQCE010000011.1:0-4056 GCA_045546095.1 Candidatus Nanosyncoccus sp.
AGTATCTATGTTTCCTATGGCTGCTGGTGTACCTACTAGCTTAGTGCTATTATCTCCTCCTACTTCATTTCCTGTATATCCTGCAGCATAGATGGCAAAGCCTTCATTATCGTTACAAAAGGCTTTGAGAGTGGTAGTACCAATATTAGGCCGATAAGTGCCGTTGGTGATTTCAGCTGTATGTGAGGTCATACCAGTGCCACTCATAGTACAGGATACTGGGACGGTGATGGTGATGTCGTCTACTACTTCTGTGTTGTCTACAGCGTTAATTCTTGCCGAACCAAGCACGGCTCCAGTGCAAAGGGTTAGTGTTAATAAGCTTCCTGTTGCAATGAGCGTATGTTTCATTGTTGTGTACTGCCTTTACTATTTATAGTTATATTACCCCAATAATAACATAAGCGGCAACAAATGCAACCCCCTTTTTTACGAAAAGTCAAGAGAAACAGTCACAACTGCAACAAAATCAAAACAAAATCCACACAATCAAAAACTAATTCAGGACTTCATTAGCCAAGAGACAATCGCATATATCATCACATATAAGACTAGCCCAATCACAATTTCAAAAAGCCTTCTTTTCGCCTTTCTTGTTTTTTCCTCATTACCTCCAGCCGTCAAGTATTGTATACCCACTATTACTATTCCAAGCACCCCCAGTATACCTATACCTATTGTCAATATATCTACCACTAAATCCAAAATGTGCTTTATACTATTCCCGCTGCCATCATCACATACCTGCTGCCCGTTCCCTAAAATAGCCGTCTTTACACATCCATCACGAACCGTTCCGCCCGCAGCAGTATTCGCCCCACCGCTAGTGTTCGCATTCTGGCCCCCAGAAGACCCCGTCGTGCTAGACCCAGAATTCGCCGCCTGTCTCTCTTGCCTCTCTTTCCTCTTCCTCTCTCGTTCTCTCGCCCTCTCTAGCGCTCTTTCTCTTCTAGCCTTCTCTTTAGCAGTCTTTATAGGCGTATTATTTTCCGCCGTAGGCAACCTGTACCCAGAATACTTATATAGTCGCACCTCTTGATCATAGCCTCCCCCATACAAGCACGCCGCATAATAGCACCCACTTTTTGTATAATAAATCTCTCCAGTATCCCCATCAACCATCACATCCTCTATCTCAGGAGAATAATCTCCATCAACAAACGGCCCATTTGGCATGCTTATTACTTTAATTGTCTTGTAGCTCCCACTATTTTGTTTCTGCCTTACCACTATCCGCATACTAGAGCTGTGCGTACTACCAAAAGCCTTCAGTCTAAACTCACCGTATTGAGTACGTCCCTGCCCCACCAGTCCACCACTGTCGACTATCCAGTTTACCGGATTACTTTTGCACTTCGAATCCGCAGCTCTTCTGCCCGCCAAATTATAGCAACCCCCGCCCTCGACCCGAAAATAATTAGTACCCCACTCATGATCAATCACATTCGCGTGCCCAAAGTTCCCATTCGTAATTATCGCCCTACATCCACTAATATAATCGCCGCTACGATTACAGCGATAAACCGTAGTTCTATTATTGGTCCCAAGAGCAGTATAAATAAAATAATTCCTCGTAATCGTCGCACCCTGGCTGTGCGCAGAACCAATCGGGACCGCACTAGCGGTCTGTACGAAAGATTGCCCCGATGCTATCCCAAAGAAAACGCCTAAAATATATAATAATATTTTTAGACGCTTACCCTTCTCCATTTCCTGTTATATTTTCGTTCGCCTCGTTATTGTTATCTATAGTCTCTAAATCTTCTTCATAAAAATTTTCTTCCGAGCTCTCCTCATAGATAATCTCCTCAGAGTCACCATCAGCTTCAAAGGTCCCAAAATAATTAGATGTCACTATAAATAGAGCCACCGACTCAAACAGCACCACTACTGCCAAAATAATAGCTATCACCAGAGGAAGTTTGCCGTTATCGCCTTTATTCACGGGCATCACAGCTGGGGTATGTAGATTTTGCTGGAAGTTCTGCCTAAAATCATTACCCTCCATACATTTAATTATAGCATAATTATTTTTCTTGTATACTCTTTTATTTAAGATCGCAAACAAAGCGTCGGGCAACCTGTTGCATTTTATAAAAATTTTGCTATAATAATAATATACAGATTATGACCGACTCTTGAGATAGGGCCGGTTTTTTAAATGAAAGGAAAATAATGGAAAACCTAGATTTAAAGCAGATGTCTACTATGGTCGACATCATTGCCGAGGAAAAGGGACTACCTCGTGACACCGTCCTAGGTGTCATTGAGCAAGCCATCGCCGCCGCCTGGCGCAAAGACAACGGCGACCGCGAAATGAACGTTCGCGCCACTCTAAATACTCAGACCGGCGAAGCCGACGTCTACGTCTCACGCGAAGTCATCGAGGAAGGTGTAGGCTATAATCCGTCTACCGAAATCCCTCTAGATAAAGCAGTTAAAATCAAAAAAGACGCCAAACTTGGCGACACCGTAGAAGAATCCTATAAAGTCACCAGCTTTGGCCGGGTAGCCGCCCAGACTGCAAAGCAAGTCGTCATCCAGCGTCTCCGCGAGGCCGAAAACGACGCTGTCCTCACTGCTTTTGAAGACAAGCTCGGCACCGTAGTCACTGGCACCGTAGCCAGAGTCGAACCTAGGCTCGTGCGCATCGATCTCGGCCGTGCTTCCGGCATCATGCCACGCTCCGAGCAAATCGATGGCGAATATTACACTGTAGGCTCCCGCATCAAAGTCTACATCAAAAAAATCGAACGCGGCGACCGCGGTGCTCAGCTAATTCTCTCTCGCGGCAACGTTGAGTTTATCGAGTATCTCTTCCGCCAGGAAGTCCCCGAGCTAGAAAACGGCACCGTAGAGATTCGTGGCATCGCTCGCGAAGCCGGCCGTCGCACCAAGATTGCAGTCATGTCTACCGTACCTGGCGTTGATCCAGTCGGTACTTTCGTCGGTAGCCGTGGCGTTCGCGTCCAGGCCGTCATGAACGAAATCGGCGATCGCGAAAAAATCGATGTCATCACCTGGAGCGACAATGCCTCCGAATATATCCGTGAAGCCTTGAGCCCAGCCGAAATCATGGAGGTCAAGATCGATGGCAAAAAAGCAAAGGTCCTAGTTTCCGAAGAAATGCAATCCATCGCTATCGGCAAACAGGGCCAAAACGTCCGCCTCGCATCGAAGCTCACTGGCTACGAGATAGACATCGAGCTCGTCAAGGCTACTCCTAAGAAAAAGAAGAAAAACGTCGAAGATTCCTTACTTTCCGCCATCGAGGAACAATCTGAATAATTACCCTAATTTCCCGGCGTTGCCGGGAAATTTCATAATCAAAAAATCTCCGGGAATTCACTTCTCGGAGATTTTTTATGATGTAGTTCTTTGCTGAACTTTCTTTTAAGAAAGTTCAAGCACATAATTTGGCGCCTTCCTAGTTTCCCGCTGCTGCAGTATAATCGGCGCGACTGGGCTTGACTTCTGTGTTCGGAATGGTAACAGGTATTTCCCCAGCGCTATGGGCACCAAACAGAGCCTCCCGCTCAATTGATGTCCATAAAGGCGAAAAGATTTTAAAACTTCACGACATTTGTATCAAACGTCGTTTGCTAGCTAAGTCTCCCATGTTTTCACCGCGACCCTAAAGTCTTGATAAAAACATGGAACATAAAAAGGCGATGGACCTATTAGTACTACTCAGCTCCACACGTTGCCGTGCTTCCACTTATAGCCTATCAACCTAGTCATCTACTAGGAGTCTCCTAGGGAATCCTTATCTTGGAGTGGGCTTCGCGCTTAATATGCTTTCAGCGCTTATCTCTTCCGAACATAGCTACCCGGCGATGCAGTAGGTGACCACAACCGGCACACTAGAAGTTCGTCCATCTCGGTCCTCTCGTACTAGAGACAGCTCTCCTCAAGATTCCTAACGATCATGCCGGATATAAACCGAACTGTCTCACGACGTTCTGAACCCAGCTCGCGTACCACTTTAACCGGCGAACAGCCGGACCCTTGGAAGGTGCTCCCCCTCCAGGATGTGATGAGCCGACATCGAGGTGC
>JAZQCE010000012.1:0-53369 GCA_045546095.1 Candidatus Nanosyncoccus sp.
AGAAAAATACAATGGCTATTATAAAATCCAAGACATGAACCCTACTATCTGTAGCACTGTAAACCAATATAGTGGAGATGGTATGGCAGAAGTAATAGACGAGAGAGATAACAACATATACCACATCGCCAAACTAGCTGATGACAACTGCTGGATGCTAGATAACTTAGCTCTAGATCCTACTGATTCCACTACAGCTGCTAACATGAATGAAACCAATACCAATGCCACTGCTGCTGCCATTACTAATCTCTTAAATGGTGGCAATGCGGGTGGTAATGCTGGTTGGAGTAATATTGCGGTAGTAGATGTAGACAGTGATTTCTCTGACTCAGCGAATTCATATGTGGGTGGCTATACATCTCCACGCATTAATAATGCCAGTAAAGACATTCTTGTGACATCCTATGGCCCAGCTGCTACGGGTGGACAAGCTAAGGTAGGTATCTACTATAACTTCTGTGCCGCTAGTGCTAGCACTTATTGCTATGGTAGTGATAGTGATGTAGATGTCCCAGACACTCTTATTGATGCTCCCCAAGATATCTGTCCGGCAAACTGGCGGATGCCTACTGGTGGGTATTCTGATGAGGGTACTGGTGAATACATGACTCTTTACTGGAAATATAGTAGCGATGCCGCTGACTCTAACAGCTTGCAGTATAACCTGTCTACTCCTCTGTCGGGCTACTACGATAATAGTTATACGTACGGTCATAGCGATTGGGGCCGCTGGTGGTCTTCTACCTACGACTATCGTGGTTGCATGGACTACCTATACGTAGTTTCTACGGACGTGGGCCCGTACGACGGTAGCGCGCGCTACCCCGGCTACAGCATGAGATGCCTGGTGGGAAGTTAGTTTGGTTGTTTCTGGTTGGCAGATTGGTGTTTTTGAAAAAAAGATTTATAATGAGGTCATAAACGGAGGAAATATATGAAAAAATATGTAGCGGAGTTTATTGGCACAGCCGTGCTGGTATTGATTGGGTGCGGTACGGCGATGGCGGTCGGGTGTGATCCGGCGGCGGGAAGTGGATATATTCTGACGGCGTTTGCTTTTGGGCTGGCGCTTCTCACGATGGCGTACAGTATTGGCAATATTTCGGGGTGCCATATTAATCCGGCGGTGTCTTTGGGGATGTGGATATCAAAAAGAATTAAGGGCATGGAGTGCTGTTGGTATATGCTAGCGCAGGTACTAGGTGCGTTGGCTGGTGCCGGATTTCTAGCTTTAATCTTTAATGGTGCTGGAATCACTGATGCTACAGGGGCGTTTGGAGCGAACGGTTTGGCTGGTGTGAATGATAATGCTTGGATTGGTGTATTGGTCGAGGTGTTGCTGACTTTTGTGTTTGTGCTAGCGGTGCTTGGTGTGACTTCGGGGAAATTCAAGCATGGAGCGGTAGCGGGGCTAGTGATTGCACTTTCTTTAGTGGCTGTACACATTCTGGGCATTGGACTGACGGGTACTAGTGTAAATCCGGCGAGGTCGCTTGGTCCGGCAATTGTGGCAGCATTTAATGGTAGCGTGGCAATCGGTTCACTGTGGGTGTTTATCGTCGGGCCACTAGCTGGTGGGGCTTTGGCAGCTTGTGTATATAAATACTTAGAAGCCAAATAATATATCAAGGGTGGCAAGGTTGCAATTTTGCTGTATCTGTGATACAATGCAAAGCAATATGGCAATTAAAGTTACAAGAAAAGATCAGTCGGAGGCGAACGAGAATATTATTCGTCGTTTCAACCGAAAGGTGCTCCAGAGTGGAATGATGCCACTTAAAAAGTCGCAAATGCGTTTTTCTAAGCCGATCTCTCGGCGCGAGCGCAGACTAAAGGCAATTATTCGTGAGGCACGTAAGGCTGAAAAGACCGAGCGAATTAAGCTAGGGCTTAAGTAAAGAAACTCCCTGCGGGGAGTTTTTTTATGCACAGGGTTATGTGCTAAAATAATGAGAAAAGGAGAAGAAAATGATTATATTATTTGGTATGGCTGGATCTGGTAAGGGGACACAGGGCAAAGCTTTGTCTGAGATTTTTGGCTGGAAGTGGATGTCTGTGGGGGAGGTGATTCGGCAAACAGGAGAATATAAGAAACTCACAGATAGCGGTAAGTTAATTCCGGACGAAGATGTGATTGATTTGATGAATCGGCAGATTGCGAAAGCTGAAGATGAGGGGTTTGAAGTGATCCTCGATGGATATCCGAGGAGTGCTACTCAGGCCAAGTATATAGTGGAGAATATGGCGGACAAAATTAATGGTGCTATAATGCTTGATGTGCCTCGCGAGGAGCTGCTAGAGCGACTGGCTCTTAGAGCACGAGATGATGACAGGGAGCGCGAGAGTATAGAACGGCGTTTTAAGGTGTTTGAAGATAATATCCCACCGATTTTGGAGATGTTTGAGGGGGCGGGAATAAAAGTAATGCATGTAGATGGATTGGGTAAAGTAGAGGATGTGACGAAACGGCTGGTGGCGGCGGTAGAAGAGATAGACCCAGAAGCCGTAGAGCAAAAAGACGATGTAAATGGTGGGGAAATCGAGAGAAGCTATGGTGAATAAAGAAAATAGTACACCGGCGGAGCTCGCAGAGAAGATTACAGCGATGCGTGAAGGTGGCAAGATTATGGGCAATTTGCTGCGTGATCTCAAAGAGTATGTACAGCCTGGGATGACTGGAAAAGAGATAGATGCCTGGGTGAGGAAGGAAATTGAAAGACGTGGGGCTGCGGTGGCTTATGATATGCTTGAAGAAGAATTTCCAGGAGCGATTTGCATTTCGATAAATGACCAGCTCGTACACGGTGCGCCATCGGACGAGCCACTCGTCGCTGGAGACAAAGTATCGTTTGATCTAGTAATTTATTACAAAAAGTATTTTACTGATGCGGCGTTTACGATGCTAGTGGGGGGCACTGGGTCGCCGGCGGTAAAAAAAATGATTAGTGTGACGGAATCGTCGCTCTGGGAAGGTATCGAACAGGTGAAGCCCGGTGCCCATATTGGCGATATTGGCCATGCGGTGGAGAAGGTGCTTCGCAAAGGGCATTTAGGCGTGATTGAAAACTATATTGGGCATGGAATTGATAAGAAAATGCATCAGGCACCTGAGGTGCCAAATTATGGCAAACGAGGACACGGGTATAAACTGGTGGAAGGGGACACAATTTGTATTGAGCCGATGTCTTGCCTTGGGAAGCCAGCGAATTATGTAGATAAAGATGATGGCTGGAGCGTAAAAATGAAAGATGGTTCGATTGGTTGTCACTGCGAGCATACAATACTAGTAACGGCGGATGGATACGAAGTATTAACTTTGCCAGACTAGTTGTGTTATAATAAGCTTATGGATGAAAATAAACGCTTTGTAACAGGACTTGACGTAGGTACAGAAAATGTGCGTGCTGTGATTGCAACCGTCTCCAAAGAGGGTGAGTTTGCTATAGTAGGATACAATGAGGGCAAGTCGGCGGGCATGAGAAAAGGTATTCCGGCGAATCTGACTGGACCAGCAGAAGCAATAGACAAGATGCTCGGTGATGCGGAGCGGATGGGGGGAGTGGATGTAAGGAGCGCTTATGTTTCTATCAATGGCTCTACGGTGATATCTACTTTGACCTCGGGGATGATTGCTGTGGGGGCGGCGGAGCATGAGATTACTGGTGAGGATCTGGACCGGGTAGAAGACGTAGCGGTATCGGGGAGGATCCCGGCGAACCGTGACGTGCTTGATGTAGTGCCGCTAGAATATGCTCTCGATGGGCAAGGCGGAATAAAAGATCCCCTCGGTATGGCAGGAGCACGGCTAGAAATACGTGCATGCGTGATATCCGCGCTGACGCCGAATTGTGAAAATTTGAAACGAGCGACGCTGACAGCAGATGTAAAAGCTGAAAGATTGGTACCTGCAGCGGTCGCTGCCGCAAAGGCGGTTTTGACCGATAGGCAACGTGAAAATGGTGTGGCAGTGGTGAATCTAGGCGCAGCGACTACCTCGGTCGCGATTTATGAAGAAGGTGATTTGCAATATGTGGGTGTGGTGCCAGCGGGGTCTAATAATATTACGAATGATCTTGCGATAGTGCTAGCGATAGAGCCGGAGCTTGCCGAAGAGATAAAAACTAGATTTATCACAGGTGATTTTGACACCGACAAAAGTCCGGCTATAAAGGTAGGAAAAAATGGTGAGAGGACGTTTGACCGTAAAGAAGTAGAAGAGGTGGTAAAGGCTCGGTTGGAAGAAATTTTTGGTGAAGTACGAAAAAAACTAAAAGCGTCAAAATATGACCAGAGGTTGCCAGAGGGAATTGTGCTTGTGGGGGGTGGTGCGAAGATGCGCGATATTGAATTATTTGCGAAGAAGGTATTAGAGGCAGCTGTGAAGATTGGTAAGCCTGTGGGGCTGGGTGGAGTATCAGACGCGATTGAAAAACCAGAATATGCTACGGCGGTAGGACTTGCGATGATGGCGGCGGAAGACGCGAAATATGCCGAGCCGAGTACAAAAAAGAAAAGCTTCAAAATGAGTAAGCCCAAGGGCGACAAAGGGCCAGGGCTGCTTAAAAAGATATTTGCTAAGTTCTAATTTGGGCAACAAACAATCAGAGCTATTCGGGACACACTCAAGGCCGTTCGGCCAAGCTTACGGTCCCAAATAGCTCTGATTTGTTTGTTGCGAAATAAAAACTAGCGGCCGTCTTTTAGACGGGGGTGCTGACGTTTGTCGCTGTGCTTATGATTATTGTTGCGGTTTTGCTTACTAACCGGTTTTAATTTGATTTTTCTTGCCATATTATATATTATAACACATTTTTGCAAAACTTGAGAGCTTCGCGCCATGATAATTAAAAATTATATCATGGCGCTTCGCCCCTTCGGCGAAAAAATCATAGATTTTTTCTTTATGTCTCTCGTTTTGCAAAAATGTGAAAATTTTGTATAATAGAAAACGGAAAGGTGGCCGAGTGGTTGAAGGCACTGGTCTTGAAAACCAGAGACGGAAACGTCCGCAGGTTCGAATCCTGTCCTTTCCGCCAGTTTAAAATCGCCAACGTTGGCGTTTTTTCTTGCTGTTTTTTATAGTTTTTCTGCTTTTGGTTATGTTTGTGGTAAAATAGATGTAGATAAGATCATATAAAAATAATGGGTGGGAGGAGGTGCCCAAGAAGTGAAAAATAAAAAATGTAAATATATATTTGTAACAGGGGGGGTGTTGTCTGGTGTTGGCAAAGGGATAACTGCAGCGAGTATGGGGGCAATTCTCAAGGCAAAAGGCTACAAAGTCACTATGCAAAAATGTGACCCGTATCTAAATGTGGATGCGGGACTTTTGAATCCAGTGGAACATGGTGAATGTTTTGTAACGCATGATGGTGTGGAAACGGATTTGGATCTTGGACACTATGAAAGATTTCTTGATTTTGAGACTTCGAGATATTCGATTACACTTTCGGGGTCTATTTATAAAGAACTAATTGAAAAAGAGCGCTCAGGTGGATTCCACGGTAAGACTGTGCAGCTGGTGCCACATTTTACGAATTTGGTTTGCGAAAAAATTGAAAAAGCTTCAGAAAATAGCGATGTGCATTTTGTGGAAATTGGTGGCACGGTGGGGGATTATGAGGGACTGCCGTTTATTGAGGCGATTCGCCTGTTTGCGAATAGAGTGGGACGTGAGAATTGTATGTATGTTTCGGTGGTGTATGTGCCGTTTATCCATACGTCCAACGAGCTAAAGACAAAACCCGCGCAGAATGCACTCAAGGATTTGCGTGGATTTGGAATTATCCCAGATATTGTATGCGTGAGGACGGAGGAGCCGTGCCCTAGGGCGATTTGCGAAAAGATTGCAGCGTTTTCGGGGATACGTGCAGAGGCGGTGCTGAACTTGCCTGATATCGAGAGTGTCTATGATGTGCCGTTTAATGTGTTAAAATCTGGTGTGCTGCCGATACTAGATGATTTTGTGGGAAGCAAAAAGAAGCCGGATATGTCTAGATGGGAAGAATTTTCGAAGCGGCGGAATAAGAAATATAAAAAGACTGTGAAAGTGGGGCTAGTGGCAAAGTATGTGGGTAATGATGATACGTATATGTGCGTGACGGAGGCCCTCAAGGCGGCCGCAGCATGGAATGGTGTGAATTTAGATTTGAAGTGGTTAAATGCAGAAAAAATATCAAAGAGAGATTTGGATTTAGTGGACGGAATTGTAGTGCCAGGAGGATTCGGTGAGAGGGGCGTGGAAGGTAAGATTAAAGCGGCGACTTACGCCCTTGAAAATAATAAGCCGTATCTGGGACTGTGCCTCGGGATGCAAGTAGCTTGTGCGGCGGCGGCTAGAATAGGTGGTGTAAAGAAGGCGACGTCAGAAGAGTTTGGTGCGAATGAGAAAGACGAAAATAATGTAATTTATATTATGGACGACCAGAAAGGGAAAGAGTCTACTGGCGGAACGATGCGACTTGGTGATTATCCGGCTTATCTCGATCCAAAGTCTAAGACGATTAAAATATACAAGAAGCACTTGTGGGGTAAGCAAAAGAAGGCAGGATACGAGATAATAGAGCGCCACCGGCACCGCTATGAAGTAAATCAAAAGTTTTTACCAGAAATGGAGAAAGGCGGAATCGTAGTGTCTGGGGCTTCGGCGGATGGGAAATTAGTAGAATTCATCGAGGCACCGAAGTGTAAGTTTTTTGTGGCGACTCAGGCGCATCCGGAATTCAAATCACGACCGCTCGAGGTACACCCGTTGTTTCATGAATTTATTTCGTCAATTAAGTAGACAATCAAATAATGCCATTTGGGACGCGCTCAAGGGCGCTCGCCCGAGCTTACGGTCCCAAATGGCATTATTCTGATTGCCTTAGATTGTCGGAATCGATAGTTATTACGGAACCAGGTTGGGCTTCGCCCGAGAGGATGGCGGCGGCGGTGATGTTTTCGACGGTTTTTTGGACGATGCGACGCATAGGACGGGCGCCCATTTTGGGGTCATAGCCACGATCGATGAGGATTTGTTTGGCTTCGGGAGTGACGTTGACGGAGATTTTTTGAGGTTCTAGAGTCTTGTTGGTGGAGGCGATAATGAGGTCGAGGACCTGGACTAAGTCTTCTTTTGATAGTGGCTTGAAGAGACAGATTTCATCGAAACGGTTTAAGAATTCTGGCTTGAATTCACCGGTAGAAATGAGACGCTCGACGAGCTCCTCTTTGATGGTTTCAAGCTTTACGCCCTGTCCGATTTGCTCGCGGATTTCATTGGCTCCGGCGTTGGATGTAGCAATGATAATGCAATCGCGGAAGCTGATTTCGCGATTTTTTTCGTCACGTAGGACGCCTTCGTCTAGGACTTGAAGAAGGGTAGTGAGGACGGCTGGGTGGGCTTTTTCGATTTCGTCTAGGAGTACTACGGAAAAAGGCTGTTTCATGACTTGGGCAGTGAGGCTGAGGGCATCGGAGGCGCCGTCGCGGATGAGCCGAGAGACGTCTGACTCAGAGACAAATTCGTTCATGTCTAGACGAACAATATTGTTTTCGCCGCCAAAGTAAACTTTGGAGAGGGTTTTGGCAAGCTCGGTCTTGCCGACACCGGTAGGACCGAGGAAAAGGAAAGTGCCAATGGGGCGACTAGTGTTTTTGACGCCGGCGCCAGCTCTACGAAGAGCGTTGGCTATAGCGGAGACGGCTTCTTTTTGGTCTATCATGTGCTGATGAATGAGGCTCTCGAGATTCAGGAGTTTATTTCTATCCTCGTTATTGGTGGCAACTTTGACTTTGACGCCGTAGGACTTTTCGACTGCGTCTTGGACAGAAGTGGCAGTGACTATATTGTGGTCGGCGAAGCTAGCGGCAGATTCGAGCAGGAGTTTGGCGCGGCCGGGCATTTCGATGTCGTGGATGTACTGGTTGCTGAGGCGATATGCTTCGGTCAAGGCGCGATAGGTATAGATGACGTGTTTTTGGTATTCGAGAAGGGGAACTTGATCCATGAGAATACGGAGTGTTTCTTCGGCGTTTGAGGGGTTCACGACGATCTTGTTAAGGGAATTTGCGAGGGCCGGGTTTTTGGCGGAGATTTCGAGAAATTTTTGATCATCCATAATCATAATGATGCGAATTCGGCCGGCTTCGAGGACGGGAACCAAGAGATTTGCTATATCGACAGAGCCTGGACCTTCTTCAAAGAAGAGGTGTGCATTGTCAAGACAGAGAATGATGTTTTTGGCGGAATAAATCTCGTTTAAGATTTTTATCATTAGGTATTCGATTTCGCCATGATTTCTAGCAGCGGAAATGAGGCTAGGCACATCTAGTGAGTAGATTTGACGATATTTGAGGTTGCTGGGAATTTTGGAGTCGGCATTCATGAGGGTTTCGGCGAAATAGTTTACGATAGTGGAACGGCCGGAGCCGTATGCGCCGACAAGGGCTACGTTTTGACGACCTTTATGCGACAAAGTATCAATCATGTTTTGGATAATGGCGGTGTTTTCGGCCTGCTGGATACGGTTTTCGGAAGAAGTGGGTCTGGTGGAAAGATTAACAGCGAAGCGTTGCAAGGTAGGCGTATAGCCAAAGGCAAAATCACGGGCAATGCCGCCGCTGTGGACGTGTTTTTTGCTGCCCATGACGAGGCCATTTAGATAATTGTACCAGGTAATACCTTGATACAAATCTGAGGCGGTGAGACTGAGGTGGTTTAGGACTTGCTCATAGTTTGGCAAGCTTTCGATGGTGGCGACAATAAGTAAGGCTCCGGTAATAGTCTCGGAGTTGGTTTCGCTACGGAGAGCGACGGCACGAGTGTAAATTGGCTCGGTGGATGTCGGGAGGAAACTTGTGATTTGTTCAAAGAAGATGACGGGCAGGCTGAACCTAGTCATGAGGAAAACACCGCTGCTCGTTTTTGGGAAAATTTTGACAAGATCAGCTGGAGTCTGTTTGTCGTCTAGGAGAAGTAAGAGTTCTTCGGATAAGAGGTCGGTAAAGTCGTTGGATTTGCCAATGGGGATTTCGGCGAGTGCGTTTTTGATCCAAAAGATGAGCATCGCTGGAATGCTGGAAAAACCGAGGAAAATCCAGCCAAGGGAAGAACTCAGAAAAAGAAGAATGAGACCGCCGATGATAAGCAAGACGAGGAGGATAATATTCAAGGCAATAACGGGGCGGTTGTTTAACGCGCGTTTTTGCTTAGCGAGCCGGACACGGGGGTTTTTAGGGTCGAAAGAGTGCATCATGCCATGACTCCCATTATGCTAAGAATAACGCCGATGATTGGAAAGAGAGGTATGACTGGCCACAAAATGATGAGGAAAAGGCAAACGATACTGCCAAATATAATGATAAGGCTACCTACGATAAGTAGAAGAAGACGAGTAAAAAAACCGACGAGGCGAGAAATGAAGCGGTCAAGAAAAATTTGGAATTTCATATCTAAGGATGAGTCGGCGTTTGCAGAGTTTGCGGAGATTTGGCGAAATGGCTGGAATAATGTGCGGATGAGCGAGTCCATGGAAAAGAAATCCGTGATGTTTGATAATATACCGCGAATCTTGTGGATGAAAACTTGCCAACCTCGAGCATACCACCAGAAGAACATTTCGACAAAAGCCATACTTAAATTATAACACTTATGGTATAATTTTGGTATGGATGAAGATCAAATTCAGTTAAAACGGCGAGAGAACGAAGAGCGCTCTACTATGGAGAGGGCGCGGATTTTGTCTTTGCCTTATCTTGATACGAGAAAATTTGAAAAGGAATTGCCCTTGGTGCCTGATCTTTTGGATGTGCAGGAAATGCATCGTGACCATATTATACCTTTGCAGCGGGGTGGTGGTGAGGAGCATTATCAGTTTATGGTGACAAGCCAGACGCCAAGATCTTTGATTGAGAGGATGAGACGTGAATATGCCGATAAAGGTGAGAGGATTGACTTCTTTTTGGTTTCAAATTCTGCATATCAAGTGTTTATGCTAAGATATGACCCCCCTAAAGTAGTGCAATATGATGATATTAAAATTGCGGGTGAAGGGGATTCGGAGACGATTGCTTCGGTGTCGCAGACTTTGAATATGGTGTCTACCGACAAAGTGTTTGATTTCTTGCTAGATCAAGCTGATAAGTTGGGTGCATCGGATATACATATCGAGAATTTGCGTGGTGAGATTCGGATACGGATGCGTGTAGATGGGATTTTGCATCCTGTGGCAAATATCGATAAAGATAAATACAGGATTTTTATGGGAGAGCTGAGTTCTAGGGCTAATGTCTCTACGGCTTCGAATAAACCACAGTCTGGGCACATGCAGAAAGAGATTCATCGGGACGGTGCTTCACATCTTCTCAATATCCGTGTAGAGACGATCCCAACGATGTATGGACAAGATGCGGTACTCCGGTTGTTTAATTTTGATGAGACATTATTGAATTTGGATTTGTTGGGATTGACGCATGAAGAACTAGCGGAGATAAATGAAGTGATTTCGCATCCGCGTGGGTTGGTGCTGATGGTGGGGCCGACTGGGTCGGGTAAATCCACGACTTTATACTCTATGCTGAATGCGCTAAATACTTCAGATCGTAAGATTATTACACTTGAGGATCCGATTGAATATGGTATCACGGGTATTTCGCAGATTCCGATTAATACGAATGCTGGTGGGTCCTTTGCGGAAGGGCTTCGCTCGGTGCTAAGGCTAGATCCAGACGTAGTAATGGTGGGCGAGATTCGAGATGCCGATACAGCAAAGACGGCGATTCAGGCTTCGATTACGGGGCATTTGGTGCTTTCTTCTTTTCATGCGAATTCTTCGGCGGCGGCGTTTTCGAGGATGATTGACCTCATTGGAGCGAATCCGATTTTCTCTAGTTCGATTCGTTTAGTAGTGGCACAGAGATTGGTGCGTAAGCTGTCGAATTCAAAGAAAGCTCGCCCGGCTGATGAGGCAGAGGTAAAATATATACGTGAAGTATTACAGGGTGTGCCTAGTGAAAGACTCGGCGACATTAATTTGGAAAATATTACGCTATATGACCCGGTGCCGACTGATGAGGAGCCATTTGGATATAAAGGCAGAACGGTGATTATGGAACAATTGGTGGTGTCGGACAATATTCAGTCGTTCTTGCGTGGGGATACAGAGGATGCTGATACGTCAGTAATCGAGAAAGCGGCTAGAGGCAACGGAATGTTGACTTTGGAGCAAAAAGGCGTACTTGCAGCACTCAGAGGCGAGACGACGCTAATGGAAATATCAAGAGTAATATAAAATATGGTATAATAATCGTCATGAGTGAAAAAATAGTTTCGGATTATAATGGCTATGACTATAAAAAAGAATTTTGGGAAAATACCGACCGCGAATATGAGGATCAGGCTGATAGAATGGCGATACGAAAATTATTGCCAAAACGGATGGAAAAATTTGCGGATATTGGTGGGGGATATGGACGGCTTGCTAATGAGTATCTAAAGCGGGCACGCAAGGTATATTTGTTTGATTATTCAAAATCCGAGCTAAAACAGGCTAAGGAAATTTATGGTGATAAAATCGAAACTAAAGCTGGCGATATTTATCAGTTGCCTTTTCATGATGGGGAGCTGGATGGGTTAATGATGGTGCGCGTAACACATCATTTGAAGCATATGGACAAGGCGATTGCTGAATTATATAGAGTGTTAAAGCCGGGCGGGGTGGCGGTAATAGAAGTCGCGAATAAGAGAACCCTGCCCAAAATGGCGAGATTTGTCACTAGACGGTCGAAGGTAAATCCGTTCGATAAGACTGTGGCAAACTATAAGGAAATCTCTAAAGACGGATTTTATAATTATCATCCAAAGTATGTGGAAGAGATTTTTGACAAGGCGGGATTTAAATGTGAGAAAGTGCTGTCGGTGTCGAATTTTAGGAGTCAGAAGCTGAAAAAAATTATCGGTACGGAGAGATTGGTGAGGCTGGAAAATTCGGCACAGCAAATGCTGGCAGGGATAAGGTTCGCACCGTCGATTTACTATAAGTTGCGAAAGCCGGAGCGATAAGGTATAATAATACTATCTGTTTGGGGCCGTCGTTCAACGGATAGGACATATCCCCTCTAAGGATACAATGGTGGTTCGATTCCACCCGGCCTCGCCATTTTTTGTGATATGTGATATAATGGTAGTCGTAATATTGTGGCGCTATTTTCGTAGTAGTCGCTAGAGTTATAATCTAACAATTTGGAGGTCATCAAATAATGTCTCGGGTCATGGACATAGTGCACATTATCGTAAACAAAACAAAGCTGCTGGTACTTTTGCTTGGCTTGATTTGCTTGTCAGCGGTATTTTGTGCGGATACTCATGCCGATGATTCCATCACTATTACCATTGACAAAAGCGCAGTAGATCTCAACGTTTCTCCCAGAAGCGATGCTGGTACGTTCGTAAAGTCTGGTAACAGTACGGTATTGGTAAGTACTACCAATAGTGCTGGCTATACATTAGGCATCCGAGCAGATGGAGCTAACCCCACGAAGCTCATTAATAGCAGTGATAGTAGTACTTCTACTAATTCACTGACATCTATTACTGCTGCTACTACTGAGGAACAGTTCAAGGCCTTGGCTGGTACCTCTTACAATGGTATGTGGGGATATCTGCCTAGCAAGCTAAACTCTGCTGCTAATACATCCTTTCTCCCAGCCCCTACTGCTACGGGTGACGTATTAGACGAGACGTCTACTGCAAACAGTACGGCTAATACTTATACTCTAGCCATAGGAGCCAGAGTAGATAGTGCCCAAAAGGTGGGGACATATAGCAATACCTATGTAGTCTATGCCAGTGCTAATGCTATCTCATATTCCATAGTATACGATGACAATGTAGTTACCAACATGCCGGCTGATGTAAACTCTGGCCAGGCGGTGGGTGGACAACTAAATATTGCTAGCAACACACCGGTAAGAGCAGGATATAAGTTCCTCGGCTGGTGCACAGTCCAACCTACTAATAATAATGGCACAGACACCTGCTCCGGTACACAATATTCTGCCAACCAATCTGTCACTATCTCAGCTGCTACGGCTTTTCATCTTTATGCGATGTGGGAGAAGGTAAATTACATCCAAAATTGGTCTGGATGTAGCGGTATGTCAGTCGGCGATACAGTGTCATTAACAGATGCCCGAGACGATGAAGTGTATCTTGTGGGTAAACTTGCAGACAACAAATGTTGGATGCTGGATAATCTCCGCCTAGACCCCGCAAACGCTACCACTCTCGCTAATATCACCGATTTTACCACTAACGCCTCTGCTACCAGTATTAATTACTTCAAGAACGGTGGCGGCACCACCAATGATAGATATCCTATTGCTAAAATTAATAATACAGCATGGACTTCTGACTCTCAAAATTACCACAGTATTCCTATGACCGTATCAAGCGGTAATAGCTGGACTAAAGACACTACAACTACTAGCTACGGTGCGGGCAGTGGTAAAATAGGCGTTTATTACAATTATTGTGCGGCTTCTGCGGGCTCCTATTGCTATGGTGATGACACTTCTGCTGGTACTTCTTCTGGTGACGCTACTGAAGACCTCTGTCCTATTGGTTGGCGTATGCCTACTGGAGGCTCTTCTGGTGAGTACCAAGCTCTTTATTCAGCTTATTCTAACAATGTATCTGACTTCCAAACTGCTCTCTCTACGCCTCTCTCGGGTTTCTTCTACAGTGGCTTGACGTACGCTCAGGGTGCCCTTGGCTACTGGTGGTCTTCTACATGGAACAGTAATTATAGTATGTATATCCTTGGCGCGAACGCTAGTGGCGTCAGCCCCGCTAGTAACAACGGTCGTATTTACGGCTACTCATTGAGATGTATAGCTCGGCAGTAGTTGAACTGTACCCTTGAATTATTTTGTAGTCTATGGTTTAGTGATTTACAGCCCGATGAGGCAGTGTTTTTAGATTATTTGTCTGATTTTCGTAGGGAAAATGAGAAATCAGTAAGAGATATTGGGCTAAACTAGTCGTCGTCGGGGAGGAGGGCGAGGTGGGATTCGTCGAGTTGTTGCTGGTCTACGGCGGAGGGGGAGCCCATCATGAGGTCTACGCCGGAGCCGTTTTTGGGGAAGGCGACGATGTCGCGAATGTTGTCTACGCCTTCTAGGACCATGAAAATGCGGTCTAAGCCGGGAGCGCAGCCGGCGTGGGGTGGAGCGCCGAATTTGAAGGCATTCAGCATACCGCCGAAGCGTGATTCTACGTATTCGTTGTTGTAGCCGAGGATATTGAAAGCTTTGTACATGATTTCTGGATTATAATTGCGGACGGCGCCAGAGCAGACTTCATATCCGTTCATGACCATGTCGAATTGGTCGGCTTTGATTTTTAGCTTAGCTTCGTCGGTCTTGGCGTTCTCCAGTGCTTCTAGGCTGCCTTTTGGCATAGAGAACGGGTTGTGGCCGAAGTCTAGCCTGTTTCTAGCTTCGTCCCATTCGTAGAATGGGAAATCTACTACCCAGCAGTAGGCGACTTCGTCTGGGTTTTTGAGCTTGAAATGGTCGGCAAAGCTGATGCGAAGCTGCCCTAGGACTTTGTTGACTTTGGCGCGCTCGTCGGCACCAAAGAAGACGGCGTCGCCGATCTCGGCATTAGTGAGCTTCTGAACGGCGGCGATTTCAGTTTCGGACATAAATTTGAGGATAGGGGATTTCGGGCCCTCTGCGGTGTATAGGATGTAGGCGAGGCCTCCAGCGCCGAGCTTACGAGCTTCATCGGTGAATTCGTCGATTTCGCGGCGGGTTAGCTGTGCACCGCCCTTGACACACAGGGCCTTAACGCAGGGTTGCTTGAAGACCTTGAATTCGGTGTCTTTAAAGACATCCGTCAATTCAATTAGCTCCAGCCCAAAGCGTAAATCTGGCTTATCGGTGCCGTAGGTTTCCATGCAAAATTCGTAAGAAAGTCTGGGGATCTTTGCGGTAAAAGCACAAGCATGCGACATTTCGGAAGCTTCGCAATGTGATGAATTGGAAATTTTATCACATTGCTCCGCCCCTTCAGCGGCAAAATCAGAAATTTTGCCTTCACGTTCCTCAATTGTCGCATTACTTGTGCTTTCGCAGAATTGCTTGGCTGGGTTAGAGTTCATGACAAGCTTTTTGCCGCCGAATTTTGTCGCTAATTTAACGAAGAGGGGTTCTATTTCTTGGCGGACGGTTTCGCCGCTCTCTACGAAGCTCATTTCCATATCTAGCTGATAGAAATCGCCGTATAGTCTATCGGCACGGGGGTCCTCATCACGGAAGCAGGGAGCGATTTGGAAGTATTTGTCGACACCGCCGACCATCAGAAGCTGCTTGAACTGCTGGGGGGCCTGAGGAAGGGCGTAAAATTTGCCTGGATGTAAGCGAGAGGGTACCAGAAAATCACGTGCGCCCTCCGGAGAAGAATTGGCTAGAATAGGGGTGCTGATTTCGGTGAAATCATGATCGTACATGTAGTTGCGGATGAAACGATAATATTCGGAACGGCGTTTGAGTAAGTTTTGCATAGAAGGGCGGCGAAGATCTAGATAACGGAATTTTAGACGCATTTCTTCAGAAGATTTTTCGCCGTCGTCGTGGGTGTTGACGGGGAGAGGCTCGGACTTATTTAGAAGCTCTAGATTTTCTACAACGAGCTCGATTGTGCCGGTGTTGATATGGGGATTCACCAAATCTGGTTCGCGCTCGCGGATTTTGCCGGTGGCTTTCAAAACGAATTCATCGCGGACGGTCTCGGCGAGCTTGAAAGCGTCTGCTGTATCGGGCGTCACTACGAGCTGGATAATGTCGGTGTGGTCACGAAGGTCGATAAAAATTAATCCGCCGTGGTCGCGGCGGGAATTAACCCAGCCTTCTACTGTGATCGATTTGCCCAAAAAATTTGATGTGTCGCTTGCTAGAATTCTCATATCTGTTATTATAGCACCTAATGAGAATTAATAAAAGCAAGAACACGTCTCGGAAGCTTCGCAATGTGATGAATCAGAGATTCTATCACATTGCTTCGCCCCTTCGGCGAAAAAATCATAGATTTTTTCTTTATGTTCCTCGACTGTGTTTTTGCTTTTATTGATTATTAACTGAGTGGTAGCTAAATGGTGTTTAGAGATTTTGCCTTTACGTTCCTCAGTCACGCGATTTGTGCTTTTATAGATTAGTTTCAGACTATCCTTGCAGATTTTGCCTCCCAAGTCCCTTGATTGTGTTCTTGCTTTTATTTTAATGTTCCAGTAAATAGTTTAATAGCATCTCGATAGTAAAGAAACCAGCTAGGGTGTCGGTGTCGTCAAGGACGAGGAAGTAATAGCTGTTGGTGCGTTTGATTTCTTTGATGACGGATTGCAATGAATCGCCGGTGTGGAGATAATTGACATCTTTTGCCATGTATTTTTCGGCACGGTCGGTTTTTTTAATTTCTAGCGTATTGAGTGCTTCTGTATGGATAATGCCTTTGACTTTGTCGTGGTTGTCTACTACGGGGAAATTAGTGAAGCCGGATTTGTATAATTTGTCTAGGGTGAGTGGGCCGAGGATGTCTTTGGCGTTGACGAAAACCATATGGTCTTTTTTAACCATGAGATCGGAGACCTTTCGAGAGTCGAAGCTCATGACTGCGGCAATACGGTTGCGATCGGCTTCGGAGATTACGCTTTTTGGCGTGCGTTTTAAAACATCAATAAACTCTTCTAGAGTGTGTGGTGTATATTTGACGGGCTTGACGGGCGGCTTCTTGATGCGGAATTTGTCTAGCTTTGGGTCGAGCCAGCGGACAAATCTTTGCATTAAATTTTCGAACATGATACTATATATTATATCACTAAAGGAGTTATATGAAAAAAAGAAAAGGTTTTTCAGTGGCGGGAGTAGTCATCGGTGTCTTGGTGGTGATACTGCTCGGTGTGGCTACGTTTGCCATTATTGATGGAAACAATAAGGCAACTAATTTTGACAACTACGATTTTTATTCGATAATTGAGCCAAATAATGACAATGGCAACATTGGCGATCATGTGAAGGGGTCTACTGATGCGCCTGTGCTTATTTTTGAGTATGCAGACTATCAGTGTCCGGGATGCGCGACAATTAATCCTCGCATAAACAAGGTGATCGAGCAGCTTGATGGTAAGCTAGCGGTGGTGTATCGGAGCTTCTTGCTTTCTTATCACCAAAATGGTACTGCAGCGGCGTCTGCAGCCGAGGCGGCTGGGCTACAGGGATATTGGAAGCCTTATGCCGACAAATTGTTTAGTGAGCAATCTGAATGGGAGGGGGCTAGCGCTTCGGAGAGGACAGAAATATTTGATAGATATTTTGAGGAAGTGACAGAAGGTAAAGGCGACATGGATAAGTTTAATCAAGATATGGCGAGCGAGGCAGTATCAAAGAAGATTAACTTTGATATGGGAATCGGCAAGCGCGTACCAGTGGAGGGTACGCCGGCATTCTTTATTGATGGACAATTGATTAAATGGGGTAGTGAAGGAGAAGTAACGGTAAACGGTAAGACGATAAGCTGGGATTCGGCTAGGTCTGGCGATGATTTCGTGAAACTGATTAAGGATATCGTAGCTGCGAAACTAGGTGAATAGAATTAGACTGTAAAAAATCCCCCGTATTCGGGGGATTTTTTGAAATCTAGGTTTAGATTTCGATGTACTCTTGCCATGCGGCAGGAGTGATTTTTGACTGTTTTCGCTCCGTGGAGCGATGAAGTCGTTTGATACGCATGTATCTAAAATTCTCCTTAATGTTTGTCGCTCTTACGACCGCACCCACCTCGCAAAGACTTGCACCCATAGCCTTGGGAAAACGAGCGATAGGGACTATTCTAGCAAATGTTTTTAAATGATGCAAGCATAAAGATGTTATAATAGAAACATGAAAAAACGCGGGTGGGAAAGGTTAAGGAAACTAAAATTTCGAAAAATCAAAACCTGGCAACTGCTGGTGATTTTGATACCGCTTCTTTTTGTTGACGCGACGTTACTTAGACTAGATCATATTCGCATGACAGAGCTTCGGGATGCAGTGCTTTCTGCGGACGCGGCTGAGGATGATGAGGCGATAAAAAATGCACTTGATGCTTTGAAACAATTCACATTTGGTAATATTGTGATTAATGTGGTAGATGATAATGGCGTGCAGAAAGTAACTTTTGGTACGGGGCCGTTTTATTTGGAGCATACTTATATCAGGGCAGCGAATGCTGCCTTGCAAGAAGCTGAGGCGAGACTGGCGGATGATAGTAATCCTAACGGTAACATATATGCCGCGGCGTCAGATACGTGTAGAGCGCTCGCAATCGCGAATGGATGGACTTGGGATAATGCTAATTATATTAATTGTATGGTGGGAGAAATTCAAAAATATCCAGCAGCCGATGAGATTCAGGATAGAATAGCAGCTAGCCTACCCTCTACTGAGCTTTATCGCCATAATTATGCTTCGCCGGTATGGGCACCGACACTGTCGGGGATTATGATGCTGATTACGCTTATAATTATTGTTGTGATTATTGTGCGTATATTTATTTGGATAATATTGAGGTTGTCTTTGCTACTTATTTAACTTTGGAAAATGCGAAAAATACCCTTGACTTTTTTATTATGGGGTCATAAGATAGGAGTATATTAACTTAAGGAGGAAAGCTAAATGGCTTACGAACATACTAACGGTAAGGGTGTAAAATATTACCTACATAAATCTGAAGTTACACTCCGCGGTGGCAAGCCTCAGACAATTTATTTCTTTACTAAGCAGGAAAATGGTGGCAAAGGAACTCCTTGTGATTTGCCAGCAGATCGCGAAGTGGTAGAGAATCCTAGGAATGGGTTCTTGACCTTGAAGAAGAAACAATAAGACGGTTATGATTTGGATTTTGCTTACCTTTGGTAAGCAATCCGATGGGCGTCGTTTTAGAAATACCAGATTAAGATCTGGTATTTCTTTATCCCATACATCGAGCGAGCCTTTGGTTCATCACCATTTAAAAAAGCCCTAAAGGGCTTATTTGAATGGTAGGGATGCTAGGACTCGAACCTAGGACCCTGCGTGTATAAGACGCATGCTCTAACCAACTGAGCTACATCCCCATTACTTTATTTTATCATAAAATGATATAATGTTAATCATGAGCATGAAGAATAACTTGCGGCGGTTGAAATTTAAAGTGCGGCATGATTTTTTGACTGTGGAAAATGTAGTATTAGTGCTCGCAGTGGTTTTGTGTTTGGTGTGGACTTATCAGTCTGTGGCTGCAATGTCTAGAAACTGGGAATTATCTGAGCGGCTAACAACGGAGCGGAAAAATTTGGAGCTTCTCAGCCTGGAAGTGGAAACGGCGGAGCTGCAAAATGAATATTATCAGACGAATGAATATCAAGAATTAATGGCAAGGCGGAATCTAGATAAGAAGGCAAGTGGTGAAAACATGGTAGTGATGCCAGAGAATTCTGAAGCAGCAAAAAATAAACATAAAGAGAATACTAGGGAGACAGAAGAGGAAGTGCAATATACGAATTTTCAAAAATGGATGAGATATCTATTTCCTAGTTATTAAATATACCAAAAAATAAAAAGCTTATGTTATAATGAGGATATGAGAATAGGCAGAAAGGGTTTCACTTTGATAGAGGTAGCTATTTTCTTGGCTATTACTGGCCTGTTGTTTGCTGGGGTGACTGTGGGGGTACAAAACTCTATTTATCAGCAGAGAACTAATGACTCGGTGCAAAATTTCGTAGAATTTTTGAGGAATATTTATTCTGAAGTTTTGAACGTACAGAGTAATGGCGGAGGAAGGTCTGAGAAAGCAGTTTATGGAAAATTAGTAACTTTTGGGGAGAGTAGAAACTTGGCTGGTGAAAGAATAGAGGGTGAAGGGACTAGGGTTTTTGTATATACAGTAATTGGTGATGTGGGTAACGTTGAGTCTGGTGGGGCATTAGACTTGCTGTACAAGCTAAACGCCAATGTAGTTCGTGATAAAGTCGAAAATGGTACGCAGACCGTAGTGTTGGCGGGGATTCCCGAGCATTATACTCCAAAATGGGCTGCAGATATAGAGCCGAGCTGTGGAGACAAAGTGGTGGCTGATTGTGACTTTACTCCAGCACAGGGGATGCTACTAATCGTGAGGCATCCGAATTCTGGGACTGTTTATACATATTATTCTTCAAAGCTTGCTGAGGTGAATGATATTGTTCATAGTGCTACAGATGTAGGAGCTAATCCGTTTGCAATTAGGGGAGGGGGAAATTATCTTACTAGTGGTGATTTTAAGATGGAACAGGTGGACTTTTGTATGAATACTACGGGTGGAGATGACGTGTTTAATCGCCCTGACGTGAGAATCGTGCAGGGAGCTAGAAATGCTTCAGGTATAGAAGTGGTGTATAGTGATACGGAGGGATATAAATGCGGGAAATAAAATTAAGAAGTAAGGGAGAAACACGAGGATTTACGATCATTGAGTTGTCTTTTTCGCTTGCGTTTATTGCTGTGCTTTCTATTATCGTGGTCTTAGTTATTACGAATGCTGTGTCTGCATACCATAGGGGGCTTACTTTGAATCAGCTAAATACTGCGGGGATGGATGTCGTGGATGATATGAGAAGGGCTGTGCAGGGCACGAGGGCACAGGCTGCAAAAAAAGATTGCGCGACGGCCTACAAGGCTTCAGCTAGCGTTTTGACGAATTGTGAAAGTGATAACGGTATGGGGTTTGTGGTAAAAGAGCGTCGGACGACTGTGAAAGTCGGTAACGCTCTGATCGAAGATGCTCCGGTGTATGGAGCTTTTTGTACTGGTGCGTATTCTTATCTTTGGAATTCGGGATATTTCTTTAGCGAGGAATATGATATTGAGAATTTGAGTGCCGTGAAGTTGATTTATAAGACTGTAGATACTACGAATTCGTCAACCGTGGATAATTTTAGGCTGCTCAAAATACCTGATGAAGAGCGTAGGGTTTGTAAGGTTGCCGCTGGGTATAGTGAGACAAATAGTAATGGCGGGGAATATTATGGTAGCGATAATTATTCGACGATGCCTGGTACTATTGATATAAGTGGTAAGGGTATCGAAGGAGAGCCTGTTGACATTTTGACTGGTAGTAAAAATTTGGCTCTTTATGATTTGGTGACTTCGTTGCCGGCGGAAGGCGGCGGGTCTAATAACGTGTTTTATTATGTATCGTTTGTCTTGGGTACTGTCCAGGGTGGTATAAATGTGCGTGCGCAAGGGAATTATTGTACTGCTCCCGAAGATTACGATAACGCCGGCGTAGAAAACTTTGACTATTGTGCAATCAATAAATTTAATTTTGCCGCTCAGGCGACTGGAGGATAAGATGAGATTTGGTAGTAAGTTTAAAAAAGGTGCGGCGTCGTTTTATATCGTAGCTTTTTCGACTTTGATTCTTTTGATTGTGGTGATGAGTTTTGCCGCGATTATTATTTCGGAAATTGAGCGGACGTCGAATGCTGATTTGTCTCAGTCGGCATACGATTCGGCTTTGGCTGGGGTTGAAGATGCGAAGCTGGCTTTTTATAATTACCAAAATTGCGTTTCTAGTGGAGCGACGGCAAGCAGCTCTGCTCCTAGGACGCTCGATTGTAGTGCGATACTATATTACGTAGAAAACCCATTAGCCGAAGATTGTGATATGGTGGGGCATATACTGGGTAGAGTCGGGATAGGTGAAAGCGCTGAGGTGCCGGTGCAAGAGTCGACTATTGATGTTTCTAATAATATGCAGCAGGCATACACATGCGCTAAAATAAAGACAGTACTAAAAGATTATAGATCTACTTTGACTAGCACGAATCAGATAAAGGTGGTAAGAGCCAAGTTTAATGGTGTGCCATCGGATAAGATTACTAAGATGAAGATTAGCTGGTATCAGGATGAAGAATCGGATGAGTTTCGTTATACCAACTTTGCAGGTGGTAAGGTAGTATATCCTCAGGTGGGGGCGATATCGAGAGCTGCACCGCCGACGATTTCTGTGGCGATGCTGCAAACGGCTGCGAATTTTAATTTGAACGATTTTACGATGACAGTAGGAGATAGGACGGATAGAGGAATGCTTTATTTGACGCCAATTGGAGAAGCTACTGATGCCGGGAAGAGCGTGGAGGGGAATTATATAGGCGCATATAATGGCACGGAAAATTATATTGCGAAGAGTGGTTTTCTAAAATCTAATGATAAAACAACGACTAATTTGCCGTACGGGGTATATTGTCCTAAAAAGGCAAATTCTGATAGCGAATTTGCTTGTTCTGCGACTGTGGAGCTACCAAAGCCGGTGAATGGGGCTAGAAACGACGATACTTTTATCTTCGTGGTGGGGCTGCCGTATGGTGCTCCTGATACGGATTTTGCGATGGAGTTTTTCTGTGATGATGAGTGCGCTACGGATATAGTGTATTCTAGCGATGAAAATGGGCAAACTGTGGCGACTGAGAATAAAACAAAGCGTGTGAGCTTGAGCAATGTGCAGGTGGAGGTGGATTCGACTGGGCGGGCCAATGATTTGTACCGAAGGATAGAAACAAGGCTAGAATCTGGTGCGGATAATTCATATCTATCCATGATGGGACCGCTGGAGTTACTTGGGAATAGTACGGGTGGTGATACGGGGGTGCTGGAGAAAAACTTTACCGTAAAACAAGAGTATAATTTTAGGTAAAAAAGAGCAGCCGTGAGGCTGCTTTTTGATGCGTATGTCTTTATGGTTGCGGGGGTTGGATTTTAACCAACCGCCTTCGGCGATTGGTTATGAGCCGAATAAAAAAAAGAGGAGCTACCAGGCTGCTCTACCCCGCGTCATGTTATGGTTGCGGGGGTTGGATTTGAACCAACGACCTTTTGGTTATGAGCCAAACGAGCTACCAGGCTGCTCTACCCCGCGATGTAGTGTATATTATATAGCGGTTGGGATTATTTGTCAAGAAGCTTGCGGGCGGCTAGTTTGATTAGATAGTTATAGTTGTTGATGGGGTGAGGAGTGCTGGCGAGTTCGAGCGGAGTGAGGTGGTGACGGATGGCGAGGGATATTTCTGTGGCCATGAGCTCGGCATGGGGTGCGACGATAGTGGCGCCGATAATATGATTGGAGCGATCGGCTAGTAGCTTGATAAAGCCGTATTCTAGATGGTCGATTTTGCTACGCGTGATTTCGTTTAGTTTGACGAAAGTTTTTTTGTATTTGCGGTCGCGACGAAGGAGATCATCTTCGCTAAGGCCGATGGTGGCGATTTCGGGGTAGGTCTTGACGGTGCGGACTGAACCCTGGTAATTGATAGGGTTCTTGGATTTGTTGATAATGTTGTTTGCAAGGGTGATTGCCTCCTGGGTGCAGCGTTCGGTGGATGATTCCCCGTTTGCGGTGGTGCCGCTAATTGCGTCGCCGATGGCGTAGATATGTTTGGTAGATGTCTCGAAATATTTGTTTACGATAATGCCTGTGTTTTTATATTTGACCTTGGCGTTTTCTAGGCCGTAGTTTAAGTTTGGTTGACTGCCGGTGGCGAGGACTATACAATCAACGCGAACCATTTTTTCGTTGCTTCCATTGCGGAAAATTACGCGCTTACTAAATTCGTCTTCTTCTAGGGCGACGACTTTGCAGCTGGGCAACACAGTGATGCCGAGGCGATTAGCAAAGTAGCTAGATATGGTGTCGCCAACTTCTTGGTCTTCGCGGGGGAGGAGGCGAGCCGAAGCCTCGATAATGATTACTTTGATGCCGAGCTCGGCGTAGTATTCTGCGATTTCACAGCCAGTGCTGCCGCCACCGATAATGGCTGCGACTTTGGGTGGACGGGTGATCTTGATGGCAGTCTCGGGGTTTAGATGTTTGACAAAGGCGGTACCGGAGATTTCGTGGGCTTTGGGGCGTGAGCCGGTGGCTAGGATGAAATTTGCTGCGGTAAACTGTTTTTCGTTGACGGCTACGGTGTGTGGATCGAGAAAATTGGCGTAGCCCTTGATGCAGGTGATGCCGGCGTCTTCAAATATTTTTTGATTGTTGCCACCGCATTCAATGATGGCCTTGAGCTGATGTGCTGGAACGGTGGGGAGATTAAAGTGAAAATCTTGATTGCGGAGCTCTGGGAAGGTCTGAACTATAGAATATGCATGAGAGAAATTGAGCGCTACGGCATAGGGGATATCGCGGGTGTTTAGATTGGTGCCGCCAAAATAACGGCCTTCGATGAGGGCGGTTTTCTTTTTGGCTTTTGCCAGCTGCATGGCGATGGTGGAGCCGGCTGGACCGCTCCCAATAACTATGTAATCAAAATTATATTTTTTACTCATGTCTATATTATTTTATCACGATTTTTGTAAACGTAAGCGAAATCGGCATGATATTTTTTGAGTTCTTTTACGATGGCACGCGTGAGGTCTTGCTCAGTGATGAGTTTTTTGGTGCCGAGTGTTTTGTCTATCGTAGAGAGGGTTTGGTCAATAAAAACATTGGCGGCGCCTGGGGGGATGTTTAAGGCTTTGGCGTGGATTTTGAGCTCGCGCTTTAGGGATATTTTGTCTAAGGGTTTTGATGTCATAGAGATACCTCCACGAGGATTAAGATTGCGACAAGAAGATATAGAATACCGAGACAAAAACGGAAAAAGTTTTGGCTATCAGCGCGGAACCGGAGTGAGTCGGCTAGAGTGTAGCCGGTGGAGCGACGACAATGAGCGATAAGTAAAGGCAAAATTGCGGCGAAGGCGAAGAGGAGAATTAATCCGGCGCGTGACGAGCTGTATTCGCCGATGCGCATAATCTCGACTGCGGTGATGATGTAGAGCGGAATAGTGAAAATGAGTTCTGGCATCGAGGAAATAAAGCCTAGAGTGAAAGCGTCGGATCTGGTCTTGATGGTTTTGGCACGGTGGCTTAAAGTCTCGGCGAGACGGCGAGAGATGAATAGCTCGGTCTGGGAGCTAGGTCGGAAGTAAAAGATTGCGATAGAGAGACCAAGCGCGGCGACGATACCGGCGGTGATCCAGTAGGCAACAGGGCTATCTGTTAGCCAGAGTAGAACAGGTGTATTAGATAAGAGAATGTAGATTACGAGGAGAATAAACACAATAAACACCTCTACGCCGAGAATAAAGAAAGTCGCGAGGTCAGAGGCTTTTATTTTGGAAAATCTGCCAAATGAATAATGAAGCAGGAGAGAAAATACGCCTGGTACGAGCTGCAAAAAAGCCATAATAAGCATAATTAAGATTACGATTCCCAAAGAGGTCAAAACACTCATGCTTTTATTATAGCATGGAAAAGGTTGATATTTTGAATTTGTCATGCTAGCCTCGCGGCATGATGAAAAAAATAATGATTGTGGCGCTCTGCATGAGCTTTGTGGCCACTGCCGCTCTACAAACATTGAATGCTGCAGCCGAAATGGCGCAATTTGACGAAATTATAAACGACGGCGCCCAAAGCGATGAGATACAAAATACAGAAGAAAGTGCTGCAGACGAGGAGGCGGATAGTGACGAATTGCTGGATGCGGAAAAGGACTCCGTAATATTGCCACAATTATTTATTAAGGCTGTTAATCCTGGCTATAAGATTAATGGCGTGAACAATGTCGGAGAGATGATTGAGATTTCCCGGATAAAGAGCTCCGACGCACCGATTTTGCTCGCTGGAATCACTGTAGGCTATACTAATTCGAGCGGGAATCCTACGGTATTGTATGAGTTTCCCGAGGACAGTTGGATGTCTGGCGAGAGCATCCTCCTTCGTTTGGCTAGCTCGCCAGGGCACGAGCTAGCCTCTGTGAATTATACGAAGACACTGGCGATGTCGGGCGGGATTTCACTTTATGAGGATGGGGAAATAATAGATGAGGTGTGCTGGACTGGAAAAGATGGGTGCCATAAGGCGTTTACCTCGGCAAAGCCTACGACATTAGTGAGGAACATGGAAACGGGAGAGTTTGAGCATAAGCTAGTGTATGTGCCGAATTATGAGGCTGAGGCTTACTTCGTGGAGGAGAAAGTGGAGGAAGGGGGCACTGTGGTGGCACCCCAATGCAAAGGGCTGAGGTTTTCGGAGATACTTAGCTACTATGAGAGTGAGAAATCCGAGCAGTTCATCGAACTGTATAATGCTGGGGTAGAACGGGTGATGCTGGATGGGTGCAAGGTGCGGTACAAAAACAAAAATTATTTGTTGACAGGTGCGGTGGAGGTGGAGGGGTACTATGTGTATTACCCGAATGGGTTTAGCCTCACTAAGAACCCAACTAATGTTGGCAGGCTGGAGCTAGTGGATACAGATGGTGCGGTGGTGGATATTCTAGAATACCCGAATGGGCAGAGGAAGGGTACGGCCTATGCTATGATCGGGTATGATGCCAGTGGCGCGGAGATATGGAAGACGACTTATGCTCCGACTCCGGGCGCGCCAAATAACTATCAGGAATTTAAGACTTGCGAAGCGGGAAAAGTGATTAATCCAGCTACAGGAAACTGTGTAAAAGTGGCGGTAGTGGCAGAAAAAGTTTGCAAAGAGGGGTATTATCTGAATATTTTGACTGGTAGATGTAAAAAAATAGTGACGGCTACGGAAAAAACTTGTAAAGAGGGATATTATTTGAATCCGGTGACGAATCGTTGTAAAAAAATCCAGGAAAATAAAGGAGCAGATTATGGCCTGGAGCCGGAAAGCCACGAAGAAAATTCGGCTTTTGTGGCGCTACATGTGGTGCTAGGGGTGCTGGGGTTAGGGGTGGTATACTTAGTGTACGAGTTTAGGCATGAGATTGTAAAGCTTTGGCGTAAAGTTTGTCGACGAGCTCCGTAAAGACGGCATCGCGAGACTGGTCGCCATTTACCTCGATGAGGAGGCCGAGCTCCCTGTAATGCTGGAGGACAGGGAGGGTCTTTTGGCGAAATTCTTGTAAGCGGGTTTTTAGAATAGAAAGATCTCTGTCGTCGGCGCGGGAGCCGCGGTCGTTTAATATTTTGGCTTCGTGGAAGCGGCGCTCGACATCGGCTTCGGAAATATTGAGAATGACGGCGGCTTTGATTCCGTGGCCGGCTCCAGCGGCGATGGACATAACCTGAGTTTCTTCGCCTTGCCAGCGACCAATAGAGGAGAGGATGAGGGGGGAATGGTAGAGGTCTGGGCGTTCGAGGTAAGGCAAAACCCATTCGTAAAAGAGGTTGGTAGGAATGAGCTTGCCTCGGCCGGTGTAGTCTTTTTTGGTCTGCTCTTCCATGCTGCGGATGATAATACCGGAAGAAAGAAACTTGGCGTCTAGAGCCTCGGCGAGACGGATGCCCTGGGTGTCTTTGCCGGACATTGGCAGGCCAAAAATATTGATGCTGCCGGTACCGAGCCAGGATTTGATTGTCGTCAGTTTGTCGTCCATAGTATTATAATAGCATACTTCTGGGCGGGTCCTGCTGGGCGACGCGAGTTGGCACTATTGACGTTAGAGTGCCAATTTTGTATAATAAGTTTATGGAAATCACTAAAAGGCAGAGGGGTATACTGTGCCAGATTATAGAGGAATATGCCGAGACGGCGGCGCCGGTGGGGAGCGTGACGATGGCGAAGCTATTTGGCGTATCGCCGGCGACGGTGCGAGCCGAGATGGCTCGACTAGAGGCCATGGGGCTAATTGCGCAGCCACATACGTCGGCGGGGCGCGTGCCTACGGATGCGGGATATCGGTATTATGTAAATAGTTTGGAAAATGCCGACGATTTTTATGACACAGATGCTAGTTATGTGGCAAGTATGCCAGAAGTTCGAGCGATTGAGGAGGGTAGGTATGGGCAGAGCCGGCAGGACAGTGGCAAACTGAGCCGAGGGATGCATGTATTAGAAGTACGGGTGAGTTCGCAGACTAAGGCGGATGCGGCGATACGCGGTGCAGTGGATGCCCTGGTAGAGCTCACAGGAAACTTGGGGCTGGCTACGATTAGTGGGCAGCTGTATCTATCTGGAATATCTAGACTGTTTACACAGCCAGAATTCATGGATACTAGGAGAGTGCAGGCGGTAGCAAAATTGCTAGATAATCTAGAGCCGTGGCTGCGCGAGGCAGCTCCGGGGGAAGCACTAAATATTTTTATTGGTCACGAGAACCCGATTGGCAAAAACTCTGAAGTATCACTGATTATATCTAAGTTTCGTTCGCCTTATTCTGATAAGAGCTATATCGGGGTGCTGGGGCCGACACGGCAGAATTATTCTAGGGTGATGGCGCTAGTAAAGCACGCAGGCAATATGTTAGAAGAAATATTATAAAAGGAGAAAACATGAAGAAAAACACGGAGAAGAATGAATCGGGAGTAAAAAATGGTAGTGTGGCTGACGGGGCTAGTGCGGAGGCTCATGAAACTGTGGGGAATTATGAGGCGATGGTAGAAAATGACGCAAAAATTACAGAGCTAACCCAAGACTTGCAGCGGACGCGGGCAGATTTTGAGAACTTTCGCAAGCAAGTGGATGTGCAAAAGGAAAATGAAAGGAAAATGGCGAAGCTTGCGACTGTAGGTAAGGTACTGCCGCTGATTGATGATATAGACAGGGCGATAGCTAGCTACGAGGAGCTGAAGCCACTGGGAAAATCACTTGAAAAAGTGATGAACGGACTAGGCCTTAAAAAAATACCTTCGGATGAGGGGGTGGAATTTGATCCGGATCTCCACGATGCAATGATGGTGGAGGGCGAAGGCGGGACTGAGGTGATCGCCGAGACGCTAAGGCCGGGGTATTATTATGAGACGGAGGTGCTAAGGCCAGCGATGGTGAAGGTGAAGCGCCGCTAGGCTGCTGATAGGTGTTGTTTAGTGTTTGGATGACGTTAGACGGCAGTGCTTGATGATGCGAAACGGCAATAAAAACTCTTGCAGAATTTATAAGGCTCGTGTTAATATATAAAGTATGAAGGCGGTCATACACAAAAATGCGACATTATTAACTTACGGCCTAGTGGCTATGACGGCTCTATCTGGAGCTGGGCTGGCTTCTGTTTCGGTAGTGGCAGAAGGCGATACGGTGATAGACGACGTGGCTTTATCGGTGCCCACGTCTTGTTCTATGGAGGGGGTAAACACCAGCCACTCGGCCGAGGTGCCAAATGGGACTTACAGGGACGGAATTGGCACGACTACTTTTACGATTTATTGTAATGATGCAGAGGGGTTTTCTATCTATGCGGTAGGATATACTGATAATGAGCATGGTAAAAATACGCTAGTGGGCGAGGGTAGCGGCCAGACTATTCAGACTGGTACAGCTACATATGGGCCTGAGTCGGGCTGGGCGATGATGTTAGCTACCAATGCTAGTGCTACTTACCCGATCACATTGCTAAACGGATACGAAGGCTATAGTAATGTGCCTAGTAGCTCTATAAAGGTAGCTACTAGGACGGCGAGCACGGGGAGCACTGCCGTAGCGGATGGTGCCACGTTGACGTCTACCTATGCTGCATATATTAATAGCGCACAGGCGGCGGATACGTATAAGGGTAAAGTCAAATATACTCTAGTCCACCCAGCGGACGCAGAGGCCCCCATCTCGCCCCAGACTACCGAAACTGGCAAAATCTGCTACTATGCCAACAATAGCAAAGCAGTAGGGACTATGGGCTGCCAGAGCGTCACCGCATCTCCTACACTACTCGCTTCCAACTTTAGTCTAGGCGGCTATGGCTTTGCTGGTTGGAGTGACCAATATGATTACGCTACCAACCAGAATGCTCACTTCTATGGTCCACAAGAAACTATTACTATAAACACCGCAGACTATACAGGAGACAATAATGGCCTATCTCTCTACGCTGTATGGGTAAAGAGCAAAGGCGATCTACAAAACTGGACAGGCTGCTCTAGCCTAACTAAAGCCAATGAAGCTACCAATATCTTTTCTCAGAGTATCACTGCCCTCTCCGACCAACGTGACAACAATACCTATGCTATAGCCAAGCTCGCCGATGGTAACTGCTGGATGATAGAGAACCTCAGGCTAGAAAACACAGGTACGGACAACACCAACGGCACACTAGCCCAAGGCTACGGCAAATCTACCACTTATGGCAACTTCTCCGGTCTAGCAGACGCAGAATCCGCCAACTTCAGAAACTCTACCACCGCCAACTCCCTCTACTACTCTGGCACCCAGTCTGGTACCGCCAGCGTAAACATAGGTACAGCAGACTACCCAGGCTACCGTATGCCCCGCTACAACAACTGCAACAACCAATCTACCTCTGCCGGCCGCCCGCACAACCCTACCACACACAGTGCCACCAACAGCACTACTCGTGCCGGTATGTACTCCTACGGCAACTACTACACCTGGGCAGCTGCCATTGCTGACCTTACCTATAACGACACCAACAACCAATCTACTACCGGTACCTCACTCTGTCCTACTGGCTGGCATCTACCCACAGGTGGTAGTGTTACTACGTCAGTAAATGTGACAGAAACCCCCTCTACTTGGCGTGAATTCTATAATCTAGGTTATGGCATTATGGGTAGTGTAGCAAATGATAGTAATGCTGGAACATATGCTTACTACAACAATACTACGACTAACTCTGCCGGCAAGACCGCCACACAAGCTTTTAGAAGCTTCCCCAATAACTTCCTCTACTCCGGCTACTTCGATACGTGGTCTGCGTACAATAGGGGTGACTACGGCAACTATTGGTCGTCTACTGCGAACGATCTCAGCAGTAGCTACATTCTATACCTGAGTAGTTCTAGCGTGGACCCAGGTACCAATAGATACGTTAAGTTCGGCGGCGTCAGTATTAGGTGTCTAGCCGGCTCCTAGCCGCACCCTTCCGCTGTCTACCCCTGTTCTTTCCTTGTCTTGTTATTCCTGAATCCGGGGTGGGTGGGGGTGCGAGCCTAGATATTGTAGAAAGTGGAACCACTGAACAATTTGTTGTAGTTTGTCTTGATTGAATTGGGTGGGATAGATAGAATATCTGTGAATGTGGTATAATAGGGGAAGAAACAGAAAACTAATGGAGGAAATATGGCTGAACATAAGTTGAAATTGGAGAAACGTGAAGTTGTGGGCAAAAAAGTGAGCGGGATTCGAGCTAAGGGCTTGGTGCCGGTGGCGGTGTATGGCGGGAAGGAGCCTGTCCTCGCGGCTAGCGAATATGTACCTACGGAAAAGGTACTAAAGAAGGCTGGCTATCATTCCCCGATAGACCTAGAGATAGATGGCAAGAAGAAGATGGCCATCGTGAAAGAAGTGCAGATAGACCCGGTGTCTAGACAGATTTTAAATGTAGGATTCCAGGCGATTTCGGCGAGAGAAGTAGTAGAGGCTACCACTCCTATCACGGTGGTGAATTTTGAGGAGTCGGAGGCGGCGAAGACTTACCACTTTGCGATGACCCAGGGTATAACTGAGATTGCGGTGAAAGCAAAGCCAGCTGCACTACCAAAAGAGCTGACAATCGATGCCTCGGGGCTTATGAATATAGAAGACAAGCTGACCCTGGCAGAAATCAAGCTACCAGAGGGGGTAGAATATGCGGATAAGGAGATAGACTTAGAGCAGGTAGTGGTGTCGCTATATGATCCGGCTGCCGAAGCGGAAAAACGCGAGGCTGCTGAGGCTGCTGAGGCGGAGGAAGCTGCCGAAACTGCCGAAACTGCTGAAGAAGCACCTACCGATGCTTCAGATGAGTCTCAGGAAGACGCTAGTGATACTGATAAAGCTGAATAGCTGGATTATTTTAGCGCATTGCAGTTGGCTTCGAGGCGAGCCTTGAAGGCGTCGCGAGCAGCGTCGCTATTATTGTCGTCGCCTTGCCAGGCGTAGAGAGCCGGGTCTTGTAAAGCTCGGGCAAAAGAAAAAGTGACTGGCCAGGGGAAGGGAGCGTTCGCCGTGATAGCCGCGAGATTATCGGTAGCTTGCTCAGGTGTTTGGCCGCCAGAGAGGAAGACTACGCCAGCTAGCGCCTCTGGTACATGTGCTTTTAATACCTCAGCAGTACGGGCGCCGACTTCTGCGGGAATAGACTGAGTCTCGTATTGTTTGCCAGCGAGAACCATGTTGACCTTGAGGATGCAAGCCTTTAAGTCTACGTTTTGTGAGGCTAGCTCCTGGAAGAGACAATCTAGGACGCGTGAAGTGACCTCGGCAGATTGGTCGATAGTGTAGTAGCCGTCGTAGACTAGCTCTGGTTCGACGATGGGTACGAATTTGTTTTGCTGGCAGATTTTGGCATATTCGGCGAGGATGCGACAATTTTCGGTGATGGCGTGATCAGTAGGGGTAAGGATTTCGCCGTTTTCGCCTAGACGAATTTCAAAGGCAGCGCGCCATTTGGTGAAGCGAAGACCCATGTTGTAGTATTCTTTGAGACGAGAAGACAAGCCCTCTAGACCTTTGGTGTAGGTTTCCTCGGAGTTTTCGAAATGTTCGAGGCCTTGGTCTACTTTGATGCCGGGGATGATACGACGCGTGGTAAGGAATTCCACGAAGTTTTGACCGTCGTCGGCGGTCTGGCGGGCGGTTTCGTCAAAAAGGATAACACCATTAACATATTTTTCTAAATCTGGGGTGGTGAAAAAGATGTTGCGATAATTGCGGCGGTTTTCATAGGTGTCGGGGATGTTTAGCTGGTCGAATTTTTTATGGATAGAGCCACCGGATTCGTCGGCGGCGAGGATGCCTTTGCCAGGCAAAACTAGGCTAGCAGCGACAAGCCTGGGGTCGTTTGCGATATTCAGATTGAGATCTAAATCCTGCAAGGATTCAAGTGAGAGGCTGGAGTGGAGCTTGCTGTGCTCGGCATTGAGGCGAGCGAGCCGCAAGCTGTCTTCTACGGAACGACCGAGTATGAAACAGCCAAGAATCGTGGCCGCAATAATAGAATAGAAAGAAAGATGAGTCAGGATGTCTACATTGGAGATAGAAATGTTTTCAGAGATATCTAGATAGCTTAAATAATTTTCGGTGATAGTAATAATGCTATCTTGGCTGACGCTAGATAGCTCTGGGGCGTTTTTTACCTCAGTAAAAACAAGTGCTGCGTGGGGGATGAGAGAGTTCTGGGAGAGGTCGTCGAAATTTCGGAAATAGATGACGAGTTTGGTGGTGGGGTGATTTTTTAGGTAGGTTTTGATTTGGCTGGCGGAAGTAGGGGTGAGCTTTGCAGAGCGATCGATATAGATATAATCTGGCGGAGTATCAGGAGGGATAAAATCGCTGCTTTTGAATTCGCTAGGCGAAAAATAGGCGGCGTTGTCGTCGCTGATGAGGATATAGCGGTGGGATTTGACGAGACATTGGCTAGCAGTAGCAGGGGTGCCAAAATCTAGCTCGGAGCCAGAAATGGTGGCGACTAGGCCTAGCTTTCGGAGGACTTCCAGAGAGACGGCGGCTCCACCGAGCGAGCTGCTGCGATAGAAAAATTTGTGCTCGCTGGCGTCGAAACTGAGGTTTAGCCATTTGGTATTGTCTGCGTCTGTTTCGAGGTGCTCGGTGCGTTCGTCTAGATTGAGATAGACGTCTTTTATGATGTTGCCCACCACTAATATGTTCATAATACTCCTAGGATTCCTTTCAGTGCGAAAGCGGTATCGTCGTGGCTGCGGACGGTGATGGTATCGATGCCCATCTGGACTACTGGGTAGTCGTTGCCACCGGGACGGGTCATGTCTCCGAAGTAGAGAATATCGGATTTTTTGACTTTTAGTTCTTCTAGCATATGGGTCATGCCGAATTCTTTGTTCATGCCAGGAGTGATGGCGTTTATTGAAGTGGTGCCACCGATTTCATAATCAAATTCGGGTGCGAGCTCTTTGCATCTAGTGACGATTTGCTCGCGTTTTTTGCAATCGGGATCCCAAGCGTATTTTTCTTCTGTGCCAGCATGCTGGCCGAGGGCGGAGAAAGTGACTTGGGAAAGGCGGTTTTCGATGATTTCGTCACCGGGAGCGAGCTTGTCTTCTTCCCAATAGCCTAATTCTTTGGCAGACTGCTCGATGGTCTGGCTGATTTTTTTGACTTGCTCATCTGTGAGAGGGTAATTGTAGACCTGGACCCAGTCGTTTTTGCTGGTGTCGTAGCGGTAATATTGGGTGCCCTGAGCCACGAAAAGATGGAGGTGGCTGAGCTGACCAGGCGTGGCATTTGGTAGTCTATCTACTATCTGGACTAGGAATTGATCGAATTTTTGGCCAGAAATAGGACAAATTTCGAAGTGGTCTAGACATTTGGTGAGTAAATCGGCGATTTCGTCATTAATTGGGGTCTTGGCGACATTTAAAGTTTGATCGATATCAAATGCAAGTACTTTTTTCATAATACTATTGTAACATATAATCTTGATTCGATAAAAAGCAAGAAGCGTATCTCGGGAGCTTCGCTTTGGTGTAATCAAAGATTATACACCAAAGCTTCGCCCCTTCGGCGAAAAAATCATAGATTTTGCCTCCCAAGTCCCTCGATTATGTTTCTTGCTTTTTATTGAAGGCTGAAATATATGCTATAATGGAAAATATGAAAACTTATATTGTGGGCAACTGGAAGTTGAATTTTACGGTCGGAGAGGCTTCCATCTATCTTCATAAATTATTAAAGAAAATGGCAAATTATAGGGACGTAGAAGTGGTGGTGGCGCCGTCTACTATTGCGCTTCAGCCCTTGTCGCTGCAGGTGGATAGACACAAGATAAAGCTCGCAGCGCAGAATGCGTTTTATCGTGATTATGGGGCCTTTACTGGGGAAACTTCATTCAATCAACTGCGCGGGGTGGCGGACTACGTTATAATCGGCCATTCTGAGCGAAGATATATTTTTGGCGAGACGGATAAGAGCACAGCTAAAAAAGTAGCTGCGGCTATTCGCAATAGAATTACGCCGATACTTTGTATCGGCGAAACAGAATCTGAAAGGGCGTTTGGCGAGACGGCGGATGTGATTCGGGATCAGCTGATAGGTGGATTATCAGAGGTTTCGGATGAGGATTTGCACAAGGTGGTGATAGCCTATGAGCCAGTATGGGCGATTTCTTCGACGAAGGCTGCCAAATTGGCATCTCCGGATGAAATCGCTGAAGTGGTGACGCTCATTCGTGAAACTCTGACCAAGACTTATGGGGAAAAAATCGCTGAGGATATCCCTGTGTTGTTTGGTGGAAGTGTGAATTCGTCAAATGCGGGTGCTTATCTTACGGTGCCAGGGGTAAATGGGTTACTAGTCGGTGGCGCTAGCTTGATTCTAGGAGAATTTACTGATATAATAGAGGTGGCTAAGAGAGTGAGGTCATGAAAAAACAGTATATGGATTTTGTGCCGGCCAAGACGGCTCCGGCAAAAGCTTTGAATAGTAGGAGGACTAGCACTACAAAGGCTACTAAGTCGGTAACGCCTGCCAGGGCTACAGCGACTAAAGCTAAGGCTCCTGCTAGGGCTGTGGCGTCTACCAGGGCTGTGACTCCCGCTCCTGCTAGGGCTGCGGCGACTGCGAAATCCGTTAAAACTACTACGAAAGCTTCCGGAAAAGTGGCTTTTGCTACAGAGAAAGAAATGATTTTGGGCAAAGTAGAAGATTTGAACACGCATTTTGTAAAATCAGATGTGCCAAAACGACCACTTAGTGAGAGGTCGCATTTTACCACTAAACCTGCAGGTATAGCTGCGGTTAAAGCCGAGAAAGTGGGGGCCAGAAAGACGTCTAAGCTTGTGGAAAAACCTGTGGAAAAGCCTAAGAAGACTTCTGACAAGAGTTTGTATAAGACTCCGACGCCGTTTATAAATCAAAGCAAGGTTGTGAAGCGGCCGCTTTCTAAAAATGTTTATCAAAAGAAAGTCGTAGCTCCTAAAGAAGAGCAAAAGGGGCCGGTGACTATTATCTCCAAACCCGAAAAACAAGCTCATGTAGGCCTGATAGTGACAATTATTTTGACGATTATTCTAGGTGCTGCAGCTGGTACGGTGGCGTTTTTGCTGCTTCCTAAGTAAGGAAAAAGATGGATAGTAACCCTTTGTTAAAGCGATTGATGAAAGAGAGTAAAGATGATGTCGTGCATTCCTCGGCTTATGCTAAGGCGCAGAATGCGGGTGGTATAGGTGCTGCTTCAGTTGAAAGTTTTGCGGCGAGGCAGGCGATGGAGGCAAAGAGGGCAATGGTTGGGAGATATAAAGATTCTAACGTAGTAACAGGCAACACTACTACATCGCGAGCGACTAGATACGACGCAGTAAAAGATGCGGATAGGCGAAAACTGATTAAGGAAAAATTTAATAATAGGCCTGCTGAAGACAGGCAAGGTGGGGCTACTACTAATGGCGATAGGTTTGCGGCAAAGGCTGGACCAGGGGTACCACCGGTGAGGAGAAATCCTGGTATTTCTAGATAAATATGTTATAATGGGGGAATGGTGGGATTAGCTCAGATGGTTAGAGCGTCTGATTGTGGTCCAGAAGGTCACCGGTTCAATCCCGGTATCCCACCCCAAATTTCTGGCCAAAATTCCGTATCTTAGCAGTTTTCGACTCTCGCTCGATCAATAATCGCACTTCGAGTCGAGAAACTACTAATCTACGAAATTTTGGCTTAGAAATTACGCATTTATTTGCGGGTATAGTACAGTGGTTAGTATGCAAGTTTTCCAAACTTGAGATGAGAGTTCGATTCTCTCTACCCGCACCAGAGAAAGCCGGTATATCGGCTATTTTTATTTTTTAACGATTGACAAATATATGTAAGTATGCTATAATTCCGGACGTGTAGTTTAACAATTCGTGCCGAGATGAAAGGAGACAAATATGTCTAAACAGGCGCGTAGGAATGGTAAGGCCGAGCCGAAACTGAGGGTTTTCCCTCAGGTGTCGTCTCAAGACGAGGATAAAATGGCGGATGCCGATACTACGGAATTCGCCCCGATTGAGTTGCAGGATGCAGAGCCGCAGGACGTGGAGCCTGAGGAAGTAAAGGCGCAGGAGCCTGAGCCGGGAGATATCGGCGACGACTGGTGCAAGAGTGTCACTAAGACACTCGAAGAGACGGCGTCGGTAGTGAAAGAGGTGACTAACCTCATGAAAGAGGGGTTTGGTCAGCTGCAAGAGCATGATCATCGGATTACCGACCACGATTTCCGGATCAAAGATCTGGAAAAACGTATGGGCTTGATTGAATGGTGCGACGAAGGGGCGAAAGCTAGGGCTGCTGCTGATGTAGCCGAGCCTAAGCTTGACCCCTCTCCGAAGCCAGAGCCTGTCTTGAAGGTCGAACCTAAGGTTGAGCCCGTTAGGGTGGAGCCTGTCTCCAAAAGCCCGATTGAACGTGCGATTCCGGCTCAGATGTATGAGTTTTGGGATCACAAGCGTAAGGCTTGGCTGGGGCCGCTCATGTCCATTTCGGCCGCGAAGCAGGCTGCTGGAGGCATAGACTCTGGGGTAAGGATCGTGTATATGTGGTTCGACCCCGAGAGTGGTAAACCGCTCTCGAAGATGTCAAGCAACGATATACTGCGCTACTGCCCGAGGTAGCAAAGCTACAAGCAAATTAGGACCGACGAGAGTCGGTCCTTTTTCTTTTAACGTAAACATTTAATGGCGTATATTGCAAAATAGTGATATATATATTGACAAAAAAGCGAAAGTGTGATAGAATCAAGATAGTCTGAGTTTTACGTGTGTATAAGACAACGAAGACCCTTAACAGCCAAATCATCTCAGGTTTCTATGAGACCTGATTGCTATCTATAGGCAATATAACTCCCCGCGACTCGGGGGCAAGTGCCTCCGGAAGACAGAAAGAAAGGAGGCTCGCTATGGTATTCGATATTATCCTTAGCGTTGCTCTCGGGCTCGTGGTGATGTTTTTCATCGCGAGTGCCAAACAGATTATCGTCAACGACGGTAAGCTGACGTATGAAACAAGGACCATATACGGAGACTCTAGGAGTAAGATCTCTCTTGGAGAGGTCGGAGATACGTGGGTCTGGGCGGTTTGCGCTGGTGTGATTGTGGGCACGATTAATTTCTTTGCCTCTAAAATCATCGAGAGCGCACCCTGGCTTGCTCCAATTTTCCTAGTAGTCATGTTGGCCGGTTTTGTGTGGCTGGCAGTATGGTGGAAGAGAGAAGGCGGACGTATTTCCGAGATGATACCTTTTATCATCTTGGCGGCGCTGTTCTTTTTTACGGCTGCAAGTGCTGCATCGGCGACAGCGAGCTTGGTGCCGGCAGGCATCTGGCGGTCCATCATCGGGCTCATCCCATGCTGGGCACTGATTGCGACTCTAGGCTATTTTATTATCGACTACCTACACTTTATGTATAGCGAAATCGATGAAAAAGATAGCGACGAGTTTAAGCTCCACCGCGTACTTGCTAGGACGGTGGTTGCTGTGGCCGTGATTTTGCTGGCAATCTTTACGGTGGCTGGCATAGCATGGACAAAAGCAGACGCTTCTGGCGGTACTGGAGTCAATCAGACAAACGAGTGGTATACTTTCTACAACTCGAAAGTCCAAAATGACGGCGACGATTCGAATAATTTCAATTTCGGACCGAATCCGTATGCGGATGGCAAGACGGCTGCAGACTATGACGCAGATTTTCGCGAGCGTCTCAAGTGGGACCCCGCGTTAGCTGCGGCTAGCACAGCTTGGCTCGATGCGAATGTTGGCACGCGTTATCTTGGTGAATTCTATGAGTCTTGCCAGGGCGACTGGGCTAAGACTATGAACGAAGCCAAGATTCGGTTTATGAACGATCAGCAGGCGTACTACAAGAATTTGGATGCGTTCTTTGCGTTCTTGAATTCTGCCGTAAAGGTGGAAGTACGCGATTGCAAGTCGGTAACCGATCAGATGTATATGAATCCGTATACGCCTGATGGTGTACCAGACGTGATTGTTCTTGCGACGGACGATCATAGTGGACACGAAATCGTGTACACCTTTATGATCAAGGGTAATACGTTTGAGGTGGCATACCGCATCGAATGCGGTTATCAGCCGACGAATGTAGAGGAAGTAATGGGAATTACGCCTCAAAATAAAGAGACGGTAACCCCGACACCCACTCCGACTCCAACGCCAACGCCCACTCCGACGCCAACGCCAACGCCCACGCCCACTCCGACACCGACGCCCACTCCGACACCGGAGCCTGAGCCGACTCCAACGCCGACTCCGGACAATCCGAAGAAGGATCCGAGTAAGCTGACAGATGTCAACACGGAGCCGAACGACAACAAGGGTCCTGGCGAGAGCACTAACAACCCGTCTGATCCGCAACATTCGACGGCCGACAAGCCGACGAATTCGACCACCTATCCTTCCTATGATGCTTATAGGCAGGATATGGACAAGTTGGAAGAGACCAATGCTACTCAGCAGACTGGTAAGGACTCCAACGAACCGACGACTCCGACTCCTCCTAATACCACTGTGGACAACAATGGTGACGCGGGGACCGGTAACGGCGGCATCAATAAACCAACGGAGACTTCGAAGCCGGCCACAGAGGCCGATTCGGGCAAACCGATAAGTTCTACTCCTGGTGAGGCTTGGGGAGGCCCAAAGGATTAGAAATAAAATAGATAGCAAAGGTGAGGCTGGGGGGAGCCTGGCACATTAATATGTCCCGGCGGCATAATCGCCGCCGGGCTCACCCATGAAGCTTGAGACGATTTGACTGTTTAGACGAAAATTAACAATTCGGCTAGCAAATAAAATATAGGTACATGATTCATCATATCTCAGGAGCTTCGCAATGTGATAAATTGAAAATTTTATCACATTGCTACGCCCTTTCGGCGGCAAAATGTAAAATTTTGCCTTTATATCCTTCGATATTGACGAATCATGTACCAAGCAATTAATTACTAACGAAAGGAAATTATGCGTAAACTTTATAAATCTATTCTCAGTGTGTCGGCTGCGGCGGTAGTTGCGACGGCATCGCTTACGCCTGTGATGGTGCAGGCATGGGGTGACTCTGCAAGTGGTCGTCCTAGCTACACTATTGAGCAAATCAACGGTGGTGCACTTGGCGATAAAATAACATTTAACTCTATCTCTAATCAAGATGTTTCGATTGGTGATGAAAAGAATTTCGTAGGTGCAAAGGTAGCTGGCGCTAATGTCAATACCTGGAACGCTGATACGATTAACGTAAAAGACGGTGAGACTTATACTATTCGTCTTTACGTGCACAACAACAGCCCAAAGGGTGAAGAAGCAATTGCTAAAGGCGTAAAAGCTTCTTTTAGCTTGCCTACTACAGTTGCTAAATCTCATACCGTTGTGGGTTATCTAGATAGCTCGAATGCTACGCCAAATCGTTATTGGGATGAGGTGACTCTCACTTCTGACCAAGATTTCTATTTGGAATACGTAGATGGTTCGGCTCAATATAACAATAATATGGGTGTATTCAAGCTACCTAATGATATTATTATCTCTGGTGCTACGCTTGGTTATACCTCTATGAACGGTGAAATTCCTGGTTGTTATCAATATGCTGGCGTTGTGACTATCGACGTGAAAGTTCATAGCTCGGTAGCTGCGAAGGTTTCTAAGCAGGTACGCATTAAAGGTACCAAAACCTGGAGTGAATCCGTAAATGCTAAGGTCGGTGACGAAGTAGAGTACCAAATTGAGTACGTAAACTTACTCGCTGATCAGGTAAAGAACGTGATGATTCGTGACGTGCTGCCTACTAACGTAGAGTATGTTGCTGATTCTACGTATCTTTACAACTCTAATTACCAAAATGGTGTAAAGCTAGGGGAGAATACTTTAACTACTAGCGGCATCAATATTGGTGATTACAATGCTAAGGGTAATGCATATGTACGCTTTACTGGTAAAGTAGTGGATAAGACTATGGCTTGTGGTGGTAACCAGCTCGTAAACTGGGCAAGTGCTACCGTGAATGGCAATGTCTACAAGGACGATGCGTCGGTGATGGTGGATAAGACTTGTGATAATCCTACTCCAACTCCTACGCCTACTCCTACTCCTACCCCTACACCTGATAATCCTGGTGTAGAAACGCCTACTACGATTGTCAACACCGGTGCTGGTACTATAGTGACTGGTGCAATTGGTGCAGGTGCTACTGTAACTACTCTTGGTTACTATCTTGCTAGCCGTAAGAAATTGTTATAAGTTGACCGCTTCACGGGCGGGGACTTGAAGAAACGGACCAATGCAGTAAGTATTGGTCCGTTTTTGTTTTGTATTTTATAATTTTGACGATTTTGAAGTGCTTATGCTATAATGAAATATATATGAATCCGTCAAACAATAGCCCTCGTGGTGATGTTGGCTTGGATAAGGAAAATCCAAGTGATTTTGATGTCAAGATAAAAGAGGGGCCAAAGGATATTTACCTAGGTGGTGGAGCTCCTAAGCGAGTGATTCATTGGCAGGCGATTATCCTGACGATTTTGGCGGCAATATTAGCTTTGATCTGTGCGGTGATGCTGGTTAGTGGAAATGCTTATGCTGATGAAGAAGATGATAGTGGGAATACGGATAACTCTAATATTAGTTGCATCAATTCTGGCGGTGCGGTGTCTCTGGGCTGGGTCGTATGTCCGACACTGGAGTGGCTGGGTGGGGCGTCGGAGGATGTTTATAATAGATTTGTAAAGCCGAGTTTACAGATAGAGCCGAAGCTGTTTTCGGGCAAACAAGACGAGGGGGTGATGAAGGGGTGGGGGACTTTTAGAGATATTGCTAATGCGCTGTTTATAATTTTGTTTTTGTTCGTGATTTTTTCACAACTTACTGGGGTAGGAATTGATAATTATGGAATAAAAAAGATTTTGCCAAAAATGGTGGTGGCGGCGATATTGATCAATCTTTCTTATTGGGTGTGTTTGTTATTGGTGGATCTTTCGAATATTGTTGGGAATGGATTTCAGGCGATGTTTGATAATTTGGGGTCGGGGCTAGGGAAAAACATAGAGCTGAATATTCCTGGATCAAATATCGGGGAGGATTCTGAGGTGAATAAAAATTTGCAAGAGGCTGGTATGACTACGATATCAGCAGTGGTGATTTTGGCGGCGCTTGTGGGGATGGTAGGGGCTGTGTGGGCTAACCCGGCTATACTGCTCTCACTTTTGGTCGCTGCACTAGGTGTAGCTATATCTATATTTTTCTTGTTTATTTTACTGACAGTGCGACAGGCAGCCGTAGTGGTGCTGACGGTGCTGTCGCCTGTGGCCGTGGTATGTTATATGCTGCCAAATACAAAGTCACTATTGGACAAGTGGTGGAAAATGTTTAGCGCGCTTTTATTGCTGTTTCCGATTTGTGGGCTGCTGATTGGTGGAGGGAATTACATATCAAAACTGCTTCTGAGTAGCGGAATTGCGGACGATGGGTTTTTGCAGGCGTTAATGGCGATGATTGTGGGGATTGTGCCGGTGTTCTTTATTCCGACACTGCTTAAGAATTCGTTTAGTGCGATGGGGAATGTGGGGGCAAAGATTAGTAGTATTGGGCAGAATATTGGTAAAGCTTCAACTGGTGCGGCGAAGGGTGCTGGTGCGTATAAAGCGCTTCAGGAGTCTGGTAGGAGGCGACAAGTAAGAATTCGGGCAGGGGTGGATAAGCAGGGGAATGCTAAAGATTTGGGGCGTTTTGGAATACTAAGGCGTGGCGGTAGGGCGAATGTGGCGGCAAATCGTTCCCAATATCTGCAAGATAGAAGCGCGGCATATAGAGAGGCTAATTTATTGGGTGATGCTGGGATGAAGGCGGCTGCGCTAGCGCAGGATAAGGGTGTGGAGTCTCAAGAGGTAGCAAACTACACGATGTTGATAAATGATGCAACCAGGAATGGGGCAGATGAGGGTGAACTTTTGCGACAGTATGATAACTATATGGAATCGGGGAACAAATCAGCTGCTATTGCGGCGGTAAGGATAGCTGGGCGACGTAAAGATACGGCTTCTAGGTTTTTGGATCAATCCTTGCTTAGTGAAAATTCTAATCGTTATAATATATCGTTACTTCGAAGTGTAGCCAAAGAGATGTCTGAGGGGGAGGCCGCAGGGAATTTTCGATCTGCTAATCCCGTTGGGTTTGAGTATGTTTCGCAAATGAATGTGGGTGGGACTAGTGGGCCGTATAGGACATGGGCGGCGGAGTCGCAGAATATTAGTAATGCGATGAATCATCATATAACTAATAGCAAAGAGTTGGTGGGAGTGCAGCGAGGAAATCTTGAGCAGATTGCAAACCTAATGGAAAGTGGCGGGATGTCTAGCGCGGAAGCTACTCGTTTGCAAAACCTTGCTCAGGAAACAATTGCTAACAGAGGGTCAACTGGTGTGTGGGACACTACCAAGGAAGCAGAGATATACCGTATTGCTAATTATGCTTCGGCAAGAAATGATGGCGTCGGTGGCGGTGCCGCAGCGCAGGGCGCGGTGCGTGTGGTAGGCGGTGGGCCTCAGGCCCCTGGTGGGGCCGCTGGAGCTGGTAGGGCTGCTGGTGCCGCTGGTGCTGGTGGGGCGAGGCCTAATGCGAACGAAAGAGAGTTTGACGTTAGGGGGGAGATACGCCGTCGGGGTGGATAAGCTGATAGAAATAAATGTTGATTTTTGTTTTTGGCTAGATTATAATTAAAGCATGAGAAGGAAGATAGGTGTACGCATATGTTTGATGGTGGGGGTGATGATTTTGTCTGGTTTTTTGTTGGTGTCGGGAGACGCCAATGCACGTACTATGGAATATGGTGGAATTAACCCGAGTGGGCGAGATTCTAATTATCCAGGTACAGGTGATTATGATAAGGCGAGGCATTATTGGTGGAAGACTAGTTGTGATTTATTGATGGGGTCCTGGAGTGAGGATACCTGGAGGTGCTCTTTTGATAATCATTTTGCGAATGGAGCAGCTAACGGGACCGATGATGAATATGTAGCATATGCGAACGAGCTATACCAGAGAGGTTTACGGGATAATTGGGCTAGCACTGATTACTTTAAGGGTGATGCCGGGACGGTTAAATTCCATTTACACACAATATTTATGTGCCATGATGAGGGAAAGTTTGTTGACCCGTATGCCGATTCAGACGGTGGTGGGGTGTGCCGGCATACCACCTGGACATTAGCGGAGTGGTATTGTCATATAACTCCTGGTAAGAGCTTAGTTTGGAATCGTAGAACAAAGGAATGTTATAATCCTAACAACCCATGCGAAAAAGCATATGTTGGTTGGGCAAAAGAAGCTCCTACAAAAGAAGAAATGCAAAAAGAGCGAGCGGCATGTGAAGCAGGGAACGGGAAGGGGGCTGGCAACGGCAGTGGCAGCAACGGTAGCGGTGACGGCTCTACTGAGGCTATGAGTGGTCCTATTCAAAAAGAGAGAAATGATGAATGTGTTTCTACGGCGATTTTGGGGGGTGGAGGTGAGGTTTGTGATAGTACAGACAACGGTACCGGGCCGATTAACTCTGTATTGGATACGGTCACGACTGTGGCATCGTATGGTGTGGGGACAGTTGGTATAGCGGGTGTGTTGACTACTGGTGTGCAATATTTGACGGCCGGAGGGAGTGAAGAAAAAGTGCGCAAATCAAAGCGACGGATGGCTGAAATTGTACTCGGCGTAGCGCTATATGCTACGATTTGGACGATTGTTAATTGGCTGTCGCCAGGAGGAACGCCATAAATGGATCCGTCTACGTATTTGAATTCTATATCGTCTGAAAGTGCTGCCTCTGGGGCACAGAGTACTGTGCCAGTGCCGACGCCGGCGGGTCCAACGATAAAAAAATGGCCTATTGTTTTACTTATGGTGACGGTCGTTGTCTTAATTGTGGTGTGGTTGGTGTTCGTGGGGGTGTCTAAGAATACATCAAGCGAGACAAGTATTGAGACCACGACGCAAGAAAATAATGAAGCATCTGTTACCGCCTTGACTTGCGATTTGATACTTAGCGACGATGTATTGGCGGGGTACAATAGCGCTCCTTTGTCTGGTAGGCGTAATTATCTTGCAATTCTCGTTGATGGTAAAATCACTGACGTGTCGCAGGTCACTGAGTTGACTTTTGAGAATAATGATTCGGCTGAGTTTGTGGCAAGAATTGAATCGACCGAGTATGAAGATTATTATAAAAACGCGCTAAATATGGAAGAAGACCCGTTTGACAGTGTTTTTCAACAAATCGGTAATGTAGTGAATATTGGCTATCATTTGGAAGAAGATGAGATACGTGCTGATGCTATTGAGGGGATTGAGTTGCCTACTTTTGGCGATGACCGGAGTATTACGCTGAATGATTTGCGGTCGTATTATGAGCGGTTGGGCTATAGCTGCGCGGATATGGAAATTGGCGGCGCCGAATAGAAGCTAGATTATTTTTGATTTTTGTTGCTGGCTTGGATGACGTGATCAAAGAGGCAAGAAACGGTGAGAGGGCCGACACCACCTTTCACTGGTGTAATAGCGGTGAGGTCTGTGCGATCGCGGACTTCGGGTGCGACATCGCCTTTTAGCTGGCCATCTTCGGAAGCAGTGCCGGCGTCTATTATGGTGGTGCCTGGGCTGACCATGTCGCTAGTGATGAGACCTGGGATGCCGGTGGCGGTGATGATGATATCGTAATCGCGAAGCATGGATAAGTCGGAGCCACGGTGGAAGAGATCTACTAGGTAGCCAGAGTTTGTGAGTATTTTATAAAGTGGCGCACCGACGAGTTTGCCGCGGCCGACGAGGGCGATTTTGGCGTTGTCTAGCATGATGTCGTAGCCGGCAAGCAACCAGCTGATAGCGGTGGCAGTGGCGGAATCGTACTCGGCGTCTTTGCTGAGACCGTCTACGTCTTTTGCTGGCGCAATGAGATCGCAGAGAGCCTCTGTACTTGCTTTTTCTTTGAGGGGTAGCTGGATGATGATGCCGTGAATGGAGGGATCGACATTTGCGTGAACGATTTCTTCTCGGAGCGCGTCTTGGCTGGAGGCTTTGAGACTATCTACGCTGATGCCGATGTCTTCGCCGTATTTGATTTTGAGATTGACGTATTTAGCGATGACAGGATTGTCGCTATCACGAAGTATGAGGAGCCTAGGCTGAATGCCTTGGGCTTTGAGGGCGCGGACTTGACGGGCTTGACGCTCTTTGATAAACCCGGAGAGTTCGCTGCCATTTAAGGATTTCATTGCAACTCCACTGGCTCTTGCTCTAGCCAATAGCCGAATTTGTCGTAGACTTTGCCGATGATTTCGCTGCGAGCGGCGGCGAGGTCGTTGTAACTCTTGGCGGATTCGTTGATAAGGACGAGACAAGCCTTGTCACTGACGCGGATACCGTGGAGGAGCTTGCCTTTGAGGCCAGCTTGCTCGATGAGCCAGCCGGAGTTGATTTTGTTGCCGTCTTTGCCGCGGTGGACGGGATAACCTTTTTGTTCGGCGGCTTCGGTGGCGGCTTCGTCTAGGTAAATATTTTTGAAGAAAGAGCCAGCAGAGGGAGTATCTATGGGGTCGGGGAGCTTGGCGGCGCGAATTTCTGAAACGATTTTGCGGATGCCGGCAGGGCTGAAATCGGTGGAATTATGTGTTTCAATATGGTGTTCGATAGAGTTGTAAAATGGGCGAGACATTTGGCCGGGTTTTAGCTCTAAAGTGATAGAAATAACGAAATAGCGGTTTTTCTGAGTGGTGTTTAGAATGCTTTTGCGGTAAGAAAAATTGAGGTCTGATTTTTTGAGGGTAACAAAGGTGCCTGCGATGGAGTCGTAAGCTTCGAGGCTGAAGAATGTGTCGGCTAGCTCTTGGCCATAGGCGCCGATATTCTGGACTGGAGCGGCGCCGGCGAGGCCGGGGATTTTACTCAGGGCCTCGATGCCGGTGAGGCCACGTTCGCAGGCGTAGGCAACGACGTTGTCCCAGTATTCGCCACCCATAACCTTGAGTTTTGCTTCATTTTCCTCAATGATGCCGCGCATGCGGTTGATGATGATGACGCCGTTAAAACCCTCGTCGTGGCCGATGGTATTGGCACCGTAGCCAAGGACGAAGGTGGGCATATTGAACTGGGCGGCGAAACCGTAGGCGTCGACGACGTCCTGTGGCGTTTCGCATTCTAATACATAGCGAGCAGGGCCGCCAAGACGCATAGTAGTAAGACTAGAAATCAAGATATTTTCGTTAACTCGCATAATATCATTATAGCATAGGTGGGGGGTTGAAATAGATTTTGAGGTGTGCTATAAGAGGCGCAGGAAATAGGGTTGATGTAGTTTTAAAACATGGTAAGGAGAAAGGAGGGCGATGGAAGAGCTTGATCTTGATTATGTCATAATCAAACTAAAAAGAAATCTCCTCGTAACAATACGAAGAGAAATCCTAACCTGAATTGATTCTACCATACACAGGTGTAAAAATCAACTCTATTTTCTATGGTGGTTTTATTATATAATAATAACAGAAAGGTAATACTATTATGGCAAAAAAGGATGCGGTGGTGGAAAAGACAAACGACAAGGGTGGAAGCAAGGCTGCCGAAAAAGCAGCAGATGGGAAAAGTGAGGCTTTGAAGCTCGCAATGGCTCAGATTACCAAGCAGTTTGGTGACGGGTCTATTATGCGGCTAGGTGAAGCCCCGAAGCTAGATGTGGAATTATTGCCATCGGGGTCTTTGTCGCTAGATTTGGCACTCGGAGGTGGATGGCCAAAAGGGCGTATTATTGAGATTTATGGGCCAGAGTCTTCTGGTAAGACTACACTCGCGCTTCATGCGATTGCCGAAATGCAGAAACAGGGCGGCCAGACGGCATTTATTGATGCAGAGCACGCGTTGGACCCGGCGTACGCCAAAAAAATTGGTGTGGATACAGCAAATCTTTTGATTTCGCAGCCGGATAACGGCGAGCAGGCACTAGAGATTTGTGAAACTTTGGTGCGCTCTAATGCTGTGGATTTGATTGTAGTAGATTCTGTGGCGGCTTTGGTGCCACAGGCTGAGATTGACGGTGACATGGGTGATGCACAAATGGGCTTGCAGGCTAGGCTGATGTCGCAGGCAATGCGGAAGCTCACGGGGATCATCTCAAAATCGCGCGCCACAGTGATATTTATTAATCAAATCCGGATGAAGATCGGCGTGATGTTTGGTAATCCGGAGACTACTACTGGTGGGAATGCTTTGAAATTCTATGCTTCGGTGCGGGTAGATATCCGGAGAATTGGCCAGATTAAAGATGGTGATAATGTAGCTGGTAACCGGACTAAGATTAAGGTAGTAAAAAATAAAATCGCGGCGCCTTTCCGGACGGCAGAGTTTGATATTATGTACAACGAGGGAATTTCGAAACCTGGAGATGTACTGGATCTTGGTGTTTCGTATGGCATACTAGACAAAGCTGGTGCGTTTATTAAGTATAATGGCGAGACGCTCGGCCAGGGGCGTGAAGCGGTAAAAAGATTATTCCGCGAGAAGCCGGAGCTGATGGCAGAGATTGAGGCTAAAGTTCGCGAAAAAGCCGCAGCCGAGTAATGGAGATATATAAGATAACAGACGAGGTGCCGGAGGGGGGTAAGGGGTTACCGCGGCGAGGCAAGAAACGAGCGAGCGTACTCGGAGGTGCGGTGCGCTTTAGTGACGGGGTGGAAGATGCTGCTCAGTCTGTGAGCTCTAATTTGACGATTACGAATTTGAAGCAGGGGGTGAAAAATCCGAACCGAGTGAATGTATTTATTAATAAAATGTATTCGTTCTCGCTAGATTTGGCACAGGTGGTGGATTTTAGGCTGAAGGTTGGCAAAGTAATTTCTGATGATGAGTTGGCAGAATACAAAAAAGCTTCGGAGTTTGGCAAGGAATACCAGAGGGCTCTGGAGTGGGCGCTGATGCGGCCGCGGAGTGTGCGGGAGCTAAAGGATTATTTGCGAAAACGTGAAATACAAAATGAGGCTAAAGAGCGGAAAAAAGAATGGGATAGAGATAGGGAAATTGCCGAGTTGATTGCAAAAGGTGAAGACGTGGATGCAGAGCGGTTACGCAGGCGCACAGAGAGGGCTAGAGTAAGGAAGGAGAAGCAGGGAAAATATGATTTTAAAGATTTAATTATACAAAGGCTGACTGAGCGAGGGTATGTAGATGATCGGAAATTTGCAGAGTATTATGCGGAAAATCGGTTTGTAAAAAAGGGCGTTTCGCAGAAGCGACTCCGAATGGAACTCATGAAAAAAGGTATCGCAAATGAAGTGATTGAGGAGGTGTTGGATGCGCGAAGTGATGAGGATGAGATTCGTAAGATAATCGCGCGAAAGCGAGCTCGATACGACGATGAGAAATTGATAGCCTATCTTTGCCGGCAGGGATTTTCATACGACTTGGTGCGAAAACTGGTGGAGGCCAGTGAGGATGATGAAAGTGATTTTCGACGGGGAGGTTAGCTGTCTTTTTCCCCTTCGGTGTCGGCAGGGGCAAAGCCGGGCTGTTTTTCGCGGAAAGGATTGACGAAGTTGGGGACGAAGTCCTCTTTGGCGGCACGGGCTTTAATGGTCTCCTCTTCGTCGCGGACGATGATTTTGTAGTCGGTAATTTCGACGATTTCAGTGCGAGGAATGGTGAGCTCGGGGTCGATAAAGGCTTTGAGTGTGGGGCGTCTAACGATAACTTGTTTTACGAAGAAATCTTCTGGAGAGATAGTAAAATTGATAACGCGTCCGAGCTTGCTGCCTTTTTTGGTTTCGACTTTGAGACCGATGAGGCTAAAATTTAGATCAAGGATGTCTTTGATTTTGACGACGTCGCTTTCGGCGACCAGTTCGTCGATGCTATCCACTACGACGCCTAGATGGGAATATTCGCGGATGGATGAGGTGTCGAGGATGCAATTGGTGGAATTAATTGTAGGGCCAGTGACGCGAAAAGCAATGATTTTGAGAGTATCGGGATCGACGATGGGGGACTCGATGCTGGCGATGGGGCCGCTGGCTTGGACACTGAGTATTGGTGTGCCGGAAAGACGAGAATTGTATATTAACATATCCTTATTATATCACGAGATTTTGATTTTGATTGCGGCGGCTTGGTCGGTGATTTATTGTTGTGTAATTTGCTCTAGGGTGTGTGCGTTTTGGATGCTGTATGAGCCAATTTGAATGCGGCGGAGGGCGGTGAGGTAGGCACCGGTGTTTAGGACTTTGCCGATGTCTTCGGCGAGAGTGCGGATGTAAGTGCCGGAACTACAGTGGACGCGGATTTTGAGCTCGGGATAATGGTAGTCTAGGATGTTGATGCTGTAGATTTCGATTTCGCGGGAGGGGATTTCGAAATCTTGGCCGGCGCGGGCGAGTTTATAGGCGCGTTGGCCGCCCACTTTGATGGCGCTGAAGCGAGGAGGAGTCTGGGTGATTTTGCCAATAGAGTTAGAGAGCGCCAGAGATACATCTTTCTCGGAACGCTCCCTCAGGCCCGTCGTCACGGGCTTCGGTCGCTTCGTATTCGCCCCGTCGGCGAATATGCTCCTCGAAAGAGTATTCTCTGGCGCTTCCGTAATATTATTGCAAGTAATCGATTGGTTCTTACGTTCCTCGATTTTAGTGAATTTTGTGCTTTGAGAATACTTCGTAATTTCCCCCTCAGGATCGCCGGTGGTGGAGATGAAGCCGAGTTTTAGAGTGGCTTCGTAGACTTTGTTGAGTTTTAAGAATTCGTTAGATTTTTTGGTCATTTTGCCAGAGAGGAGGATGAGGAGGCCGGTGGCAAAAGGGTCTAGGGTACCAGTGTGGCCGACTTTGATTTTGTGGCCTAGCTCATCGCGGAGCTTGGCGCGGACTTTGGCAACCACGCCAAAGCTACTGATGCCGGCAGGTTTGTCTACTAAGATGATTTGATCTTCTCGCATATTAGTTTATTAGCCCGGTGGATTCGAGCTCTTTCTGGAACTTGCCTTTAGCTTTGAAGGTGTGTTTACTGAATATTAAACCGAATACCAGAGCAATTACAAAGAATAGGAAGAGCAGCAGCAGACTAGCTAGATAGTCGTATTGGTAAAAACCGCCAACTGTTTCTCGTACGGCGTTCATGGCTGGAGCGAAAGGCATAAAGGGCTGGAATACTTGGAACATTTGGGGCAATAATTCAATCGGAAACGTCCCACCGGAGCCAGCTACTTGTAAGACTAGGATGACGATGGAAAGAGCTTGGCCGATTTTGCCAAATGCGGCGGTCAGTGCGTAGATAATGAGAGCAAAAACCAAACAAGATAGCATCAGGGTAAGAAGAAATAGTGGCCAATTTGCTGTCTGGACTTGCATAATTAAGTCGCCGATGCCAATGGCTAAACCTTGCAACATAGCAATGCTGCCAAAAGTAAGAAAACGTCCTAGGAACTTTTGGTGCGTGTTGGCCTTGGCGGTGGCTTTGGTGGTTTTGATGTCGAGAGAGAGAATGGCAACCAAAATAGTGCAGCCCACCCAGCAGGCCAAAATAGAGTAGAAAGGGGCCATTTCGGAGCCGTAGGTAGAAATGGGATAGACCTCAATTTCGTTAGCAATTACGGGGCTAGAAATAAAATCAGCAATAGTTTCGGGATTATTCTGAAGGAGGCTAATGAGGTTTTGAATTATTTCGCTATCTTTGATGGAATCGATTGTTGTGATTGTAGAATCGAGGTCAGATTGGAAATTGGCTAGAACCGAATCGAGACTTTGTCCTAGGGCGGAGCCGCTATTTAAAGCCTGGACGATATACTGCATGGAGAGTTTGAGATCGCCTAGCGACGAATTGAGATCATTGATAATATTTATAGCGCTGTCGAGATTACTCGAGGTGTTTTGGCGAATATCGTTGAGTTTAGTATTGACGGCAGCGCCGTATTTATTTTGTAGGGACTCGAGATTGTCGGTGGTGGTTTGGATTTTTTCCTTGATACTGTCTAGTCTTTCTGAGGTAGGAAGGATGTTGTCGAGATCATTTCGGATGGTTTCTAATTCGGTAATTTGGCTGGAGATTTGATCGGAAAGCTCCTGGATGCCAGCAAGATCATCGACATTCCCCATAGAATCAAGGCTGTTTTTGGTATTGGTCATTCCCTGGCTGGCAGAGTGGTTCAAATTTTCGAGTGCAGGGATCATGGCCTGGAGGGCCGATAGAGATTTGCTAGTAGTATCGATAGCTAGGGTGGTGGTTTTGTTGACGTCGCGGAGCTGGCCAACTTTGGCTTTAGTGTCGGTTAATTTAGCAATTAAACTATTGGCCGTATCGGAACCTTTTTCGACTAGACCAATAGTTTTGGCGGAGTTAGCAGCTTTGTATACTAGTGTGTCTACGAACGCGTGATTGGCTTCGTTTTGAATAGCACTAGCAGCTTTGCTGGCGATTATGGGCGCAATGGGGTTTTTCTTTTCGTTGATGTAGAAGTCAAAGGTAGGCTTGATGGGGTTAGTGCTGCTAGTGATAGTAGTAAGGTTTTGGCTGAAATTTTCTGGGATAATAATAGCTCCGTAGTAATCGCTAGCGTTAACGCCTTCTAAGGCGGAATCTTTATCAGTGAAGACCCATTTCATGTCTTGATTCTTTTGGAGTGCTTCGGCGAGAGAGTTGCCAACATTGAAACTTTCGCCAGCGATAGTAGCTCCGGAGTCTTCATTGACTACTGCGATTGGGATGTTGCCAGTGTTGTCGTATGGTCCCCAGTTGGAGTCGATGTTGAGCCATGCGTAGACACCAGGGATAATTATAATTCCGATTATGACCAAAAGAGCCTTTTTACTTTTAAAGAGGCTTTGTAAATCATTTTTGAAGATTTGAAAAATAGTACGCATAATGTGATAAACGATGTTTTCTCAGGTAAAATTATACCATGTTTTGATGGGTTTAAAGGGTTTAGCTTTGATTTTTGTCTGAAAAAAGCACTACTGGAATAGGAAATGTATGTTATAATGAACGTAATTATTAGTTAAAAGGTCTATACATGGTACACAAAAAGAAATATAGTACGAAATCTAATACAAAACATAATGTGATAGAAAAATCTAGTCTAATGCTGACTGGTGGGCTATTAGTAACTTCCCTATGTGCTGGCATGATGCTCGGCTCTGCCAGGACCAATGCCGACGACATCGTAGACGACGTCACCATCACTGTCCCAGTATCCTGCACCATGAGTGGTACTGGTATGGATTCACATACAGCAGAAATCACTAATGGTACCTACCAAGACAATATCGGTACTACCACTCTCAAAGCCTTTTGTAACGATAATGAAGGCTTTGCCATCTATGCTGCAGGATATACAGGAAATGAAGTAGGAGGAGATAATAGCACTAAGCTAGTAGGTACACCAGCAGCCATAGGAAACATAGATACT
>JAZQCE010000013.1:0-1754 GCA_045546095.1 Candidatus Nanosyncoccus sp.
ATCCAGCACCTGCTTGTCTCCGAACCATTTAGACACGTGCTTGATATCGATGATGTTACCACCGGGTTCTACTCTGTTTTCAGCCAATGCCGTACTTTATTACAAGGTAATACAACATAAAAAATCCTAATTTCTCAAAAAGTGAGGACAAAATTAGTGCAAGGCGAGAGAAAAAACAAGTAAAACTTGATTTTTTCCGAGCCGCAGCCTAATTTCTGCCTGCAAAGCAGGCTAAAGATAGTGCAAGGCGAGAGAAAAAACAAGTAAAACTTGATTTTTTCCGAGCCGCAGCCTAATTTCTGTCTGCAAAGCAGATTAAAGATAGTGTGAAAAAGTGAGATTTATTACCTTTAGTATTCGCTTTGCGAACACAGAATTTTGGCGGCGCCTCGGAAAATTACAAACAAGTTTGCATTTTCGCTCGGCTTGCACTAAATTTGTCGGCGAATTTTATTAACCTATTCTAATTATTTGTAACAAAAATGAAGAAAAACAACATTTTATCTATTGCTTGCGCTCTTCTTCTCGGTACGTCGTCAGTGGCTCCGCTTTGTGCGCAAGAGAGTGGTGACTGGTCTATGACCGTAGGTGCCGATGCCGTGAGCCATTACCTGTGGCGCGGTATGGAGCTGGGCGGCCCCAGTGTGCAGCCATCGGCCTACTTTGATTATGAGAAGGGCGACTGGGCAGTAAGCCTCGGCGTGTGGGGCACCAAATCACTGTTTCACAATCGCTACGGTGAGCATTACAACGAGCTCGACCTCTCGGTAGAGGCTTCGTGGCGCAACCTCACGTTGTCGCTTGCCGACTATGCTGAAGGCCGCTACTTCGGTCCTTGGCAGGAAGGGCACTTCCTCGACTTCGGACTTAGCTACACCCTGAGTGAGAATATCCCCGTCACCTTCTCGTGGTACTCAATCATCAATCAGACCTTCGAAGGCTCGCTCGATGGTGGTGGCTTCGATTGGGCTTCGGCCTTCCCCTCCTACTTTGAGGTGGCGTATGACTTCTCCCTCTCGGCTGTAGACTTCAGCGTTGCTGCCGGCATGTGGCCTTACGGTTCGGTATATTATGAGAATGACGGATTTGGCATCTGCAATCTTCACCTCAGTGCCGGTCACGAGTTTGAGTTCAATCATGGCGGCACACTGCCCGTATCGGCTCAGATTATGTATAACCCCGCTTGGAACGAATTCTTCTGGGGATTGAGCGTAGGCTACTACTTCTCTATAGACCTGTAACCGCACTCCCCCGGAAGCCCCGGGCATATCCCCTCCCTGGAGGCGAATACAGCGGTCTGCACACACCACGTGCAGGCCGCTTTTCTTTGCATCACGCACCCCACGCAGCTCTATTTCTACGAATAAATGTTAAAAGTGCGGGTAAATCGAAAGTTTTCGATATTTAAGTTTTACGATATTGCGTGAATGTTCCTTACTTTGTCCTCAGCTAATGGCGACTGCAGCGCCCGAGCGGCTACACATTGACAACAAAAACACCAGTATCGTATGAAACGAAAAGACAACACACTGACCAAGATGGAATTTCAAATCATGTCCATCCTTTGGGACATCAACCACTCGGCTTGTGCCTGGGATATCCTCAACCGTATGGATGAGCCCAAGCCTGCCTATACCACCATCGCCACCTACATGAAGATTCTCTATGAGAAGGGCTATGTAGACTATTTCAAGAACAAGGGCGAGGGCAAGACCCACCTGTATGTGGCCAAGGTGAAGCGTGCCGAATACACC
>JAZQCE010000014.1:0-1555 GCA_045546095.1 Candidatus Nanosyncoccus sp.
AAAAAAATTGAAATAATTTATTGACAAATGGATTTTTAGATGGTATATTAGATATCGTCTAAACGACATTAGTCAATTGTTTGGGCGATTAGCTCAGTTGGTTAGAGCACCTGCCTTACAAGCAGGGGGTCATAGGTTCGAGTCCTATATCGCCCACCATAATATTTGCCGAAATGGCGCAATTGGTAGCGCAACTGACTTGTAATCAGTAGGTTACGGGTTCGATTCCTGTTTTCGGCACCATTTTTTTTGGAGAGGTAGCGAAGAGGCTAAACGCGGCAGACTGTAAATCTGTTCCTTCGGGTTCAATGGTTCGAATCCATTCCTCTCCACCACTTGATTGCCTCGTAGCCAAGCGGTAAGGCATCAGACTTTGACTCTGACACGCGCTAGTTCGAATCTAGCCGAGGCAGCCATTTTATTATTGATATGTTCCGTTAGCTCAGCCGGTAGAACATCTGCCTTTTAATCAGAGGGTCTGGAGTTCGAATCTCCAACGGGACACCATGATGTGCCTGAGTGGCGGAATTGGTAGACGCACAGGACTTAAAATCCTGCGAGCTTCAACACTCGTGCCGGTTCAAGTCCGGCCTTAGGCACCAACAGTTGGAGGAATACCCAAGTCTGGTTGAAGGGACCGGTCTTGAAAACCGGGAGGTCGTGTGAGCGGCGCAGGGGTTCGAATCCCTTTTCCTCCGCCACTTTTAAATTATTTGCGATTTAGTTTATATCGCGGGATGGAGCAGTTTGGTAGCTCGCTGGGCTCATAACCCGGAGGTCAAAGGTTCGAATCCTTTTCCCGCAACCATATGGTCTCGTAGTGTAGTGGTTAACACGTCTGCCTGTCACGCAGAAGATCGTGGGTTCGAGCCCCATCGGGACCGCCATTATTTGGCTTCGTAGCTCAGTCGGTAGAGCAGAGGACTGAAAATCCTTGTGTCGCTGGTTCGATTCCCGCCGGAGCCACCATTAATATATTACGTGTCCTTGCGCTCGTAGCTCAGTTGGATAGAGCGTTTGGCTACGAACCAAAAGGTCAGGGGTTCGAATCCCTTCGAGCGCACCATTTCGGGAAGTGGCTCAACTTGGTAGAGCATTTGGTTTGGGACCAAGGGGTTGCAGGTTCAAATCCTGTCTTCCCGACCAGTTTGGATTGAGAGTCTTATTATATAAGGCTTTTTTTATTTATTACTTTCGTTTACTTAATGTTTTTAGTATCGATGATTTCTTATTTAGAGTTAATATAATACTTAATACATATTTTTTATTTTGCCATTTATATTATTTTATAATGCTGTTGTATATTGTTTTCTACAATTTGATTTTATGCCGAGAAAACTTTTGATAATAGGCAGAAATGATTCGTCATGCTTGTTGCAAAGCAAAATTTTATTTTTGCTATGTGTGATTTTTTAGAGAATCATTTCTGGGTCCCTGTTGTCAAAAGGAAATTGGAATAAATTCAAATTTTTTTTATGCAATTCTTTCAAATAATTCTTCTAAGGCCTCTCTTTTTATTTGGAAACTTGTTCCATGATCGTATATTTGTCCTTTT
>JAZQCE010000015.1:0-42554 GCA_045546095.1 Candidatus Nanosyncoccus sp.
GTAATAATATTACTATCCGAGCTATTGCCTGGAGTGAGATTAGAAATTACTAGGTTGGCGCTAGATAGAGATAGGTTGATAGAAGAATCAAAGGTAAAGCTAACACCTACATCAGATTGGTAGGTGAGGGCGGAGGCAGCCCCTGCACACACGAGCCCGCCAAAGCCAATCGCAGCCAATACCCCACCAAAAGCAATTTTCTTATTTACAAAACTATTCCTTTGTATACGCCTAAACATAACCCCATTATAACACAATAGCTATATTTTCTCGGTTTTTATTCATGTTTTTTCACAAAAAATCACCCCCAAGCGTAACGCTCGGGGGCACAAAGTTTACCACCTCCAGAATTTGAAGACCCCTATCCTACCTACTTTTTACGAATAGCCCGCTGGCATCGTCGCTCGTCTGCGCGTATTTGCGCTTGACGCCTACGCACCCGACGTGCCGTCCGTGCTTGCTCCATATATTGCTGTCGCGTATAAAGCAAGCCAACCTTAATTAGTGCTGCACCGCGCCCTACCAGATATAAAACTAGCAAAAGTGCCAGCCCAGCCACGGTCACTGCGAGCATCGCTGACGCCACCGACAAATCCGGAGAGTCGCCCATCATGTCGTACCAATGTATCAGGTTCTCACTCTCACAGCAAAACAACACCACGGCAAATATAACCGCAAAAGACACCGCCATCACCGCAAAAGCCCCGTTTTCAAAGGCTTGTATGATATGCCAACCTTCCTGTCGGTATTGCTTCAGCCCCAAGAGAACGGCCGATGCCGTCGCCACCGCAGCGAGACCAATCCAGGCATTGTTGCGAAGCAGAACCATCAGCACGATCGAAACCACCGCAAAAATTACGTAAAAAACTCCTTCGATGTTAAACCTAATATTTCTGTCCACGATCCACCCCTTTCCTAGTTTTTCGTGAAAGAATGCGAGACCACTTGGTCCGCCCCACCAAAACAATCTATACCTACATTATAACACAAGCGCCATAATATGTCAACGGCAATATCATATTATTCTTGGTTTGCCTTAACAGAGTCGTAATCTATCCCATATTGAGCATATTGTAGCCGCATATAAGCATCATCCAGTTTCTCTGCTAATTGCTCTAACGAATCTGTCTTTTCTTTGGCCATTATCATAAATTTAAGAGGTTTATTCTTGCCACCACAAATTTCCATCTGCTCACCATAAGCCAACTCCCCTGGCACCGTAATCACCCTAATCCCGTCGATTTTCATTCCTTCCACACCCTGATTCCACCCCTCGATCATCCCAAGCGAAGCATCCAAAATCTTAGCAAAGGCCGTAGGGTTCTTGCTGTCATTATACGACGAGTCAAAGATTGATTCATCAGCACACCACCCCACATAATACGCCAAATAATCAGAATCATCCCCACCAATCGTCCGACCGGTGCCTTGTTCCAAATCTTTTACTTGTACCCCTCCCTCATTAGCAGAAGTCTCATTATATGCTGCCACCTCTGATTTATACTTGATAAAACGGTCAAAATCACCCTGGGTGGCCTTCGAAAATTCGGCTTGCACCTTCTCGTAAGCCTCAGTATACTCGGCCACTTTGGCCTCGTCGACCTGACCAGCCTCGCTAGTAGTCGCACCTTGGCTCTGACTCCCCGAAATCACAATCGCTGCATAGCTTGCAATAATCGACCCCACCATGAGTACAGCAATCAAAATAATAAAAAATCTTTGTTTTGGACTAGTTTTTAACTCTTTTTCCTCCATAAATCTCCTTTCAGGCCATTATATCACAAAATAGCCCCCAAAGGGGGCTATTTTAACGCCGAGAAAAACTATTATTCGGCCTTCTTCACCTTAGCTCTCTGAGGAATAGCCGCTTTTTTGAAGCTTCCGCCAGCTTTCTTGATAGCCTCTACCGCAGTTTTTGAAGCAAACTGAGTAGCGAGCTCGACCTTAGCGGTCAATTCGCCACGAGTGATTACCTTCACCTTGACATATGGCGAAGAAATCATTGCGGCCTCAGCTAGAGTAAAGTTGTCTACCTTACCAGAAAGCTCGTTCAACCTATCCGTATAAACGACCTCTGCCTTAGGATGAATGGACTTAAAGCCTTTTAGCTTTGGCACGGCCTGCATAATAGCACGCTGGCCGCCCATGAATCCTGCCGGCATCTTGCGGTGCCCAGTACGGGATTTCTGCCCCTTAGTACCACGGCCAGCAGTCTTGCCCTGACCAGCCGAGATGCCGCGACCCTTGCGGGATGGGCGAGTATTCTTTTCTACGATTAAATCATTGTATTTCATTACTTATCCTCCTTCTTTGCAGCGGACTTTTTGGCTGTCTTAGAAGTAGTCTTTTTCTCAGCAGCAGGCTTTTTAGCTGTAGCTTTAGCGGCAGTCACCTTGGCTGCAGGAGCCTTTGCTTCCTTCTTGTTGTTAATAGTGGTAGTCCACTCAGATCTAGGCACCTGGCTCCTTAGCCCCTCAATCACCGCATAGGCGATGTTCACCTTATTGGTGGAACCTAGCGACTTAGAAATCAGATTCTTTACGCCAGTGAGACCCATAATAGCACGTACTGTACCGCCAGCGATAATCCCAGTACCAGGAGCTGCCGGCTTGATGAGAACATCTGCCCCAGTCACCTTGGTCCTAGACTCGTGGCAAATCGTCTCGCCGTCCATATTAAAAGTAATCATGGATTTTTTGGCTTTGGAAGTAGCCTTAGCCACAGCGGTAGTGACATCATTGCCCTTCGCTACGCCTACACCAATCTTGTTTTTGTGATTACCAATCGCGACCAACGCCTTGAAGCGCATTCTACGTCCACCAGCTACAGTCCTAGAAACGCGATCTACCGAAATAGTGATTTCGTCGAATTCCTTTGGACCAGCATCGGCGCGTACTCGATCACGACGCCCCCTGCGATCAATCCTGCGCCCCGCAATATCTCGAGTTTGCTTAGTAGCGGCCACCTTGTCTTCCATCTTCAAGGTACCAGACTTATTAATTACTCTTGGGGCTTGTTTTTCATTTTCAGCCATAATTAAAACTCCAATCCTTCTTTGCGAGCAGCATCAGCGAGCGCCGACATTCGCCCTGCATATAGTTTTGCTCCTCGGTCAAAAACGACTTTTTTGATTTTGGCAGTTTTTGCTTCTTTTGCAATGTCTGCGCCGACCAGCGCTGCCTTTTCTTTCATAGTACCAGTCATTTTACTGCCTACCGTAGTGGCATAGCACAAAGTGGTGCCTTTATCATCATCAATAATCTGAGCTATAATGTGCTTATTTGAGATAAACACCGAGAGGCGCGGGCGCTCCGCTGTGCCATGAATTTTGGCACGTGTTCTTTTTGCTCTGAAAACTTTATTCATGATTATTTACCCGCCTTTCCTGCCTTGCGAAGGATCACTTCGTCGACATACTTGATACCTTTACCCTTGTAAGGCTCTGGCTTCTTTAGTGCGCGAATTTCTGCCGCTACCTGGCCGACCTTTTGTTTGTCGATACCACTAACAGTGATTTCCATCTTATTGGTAGTCAGAGTAACACCCTCTGGCGCATGATATTTGACTGGATGTGAAAATCCAAGCGCCATCTCAATATCCTGTCCACCACCAGATAGGCGAAAACCTACACCATTGATTTCTAGTTTCTTTTCATATCCCTTAGTCACGCCGACTACGGCATTGTTTAGTAATGCACGTTGCAATCCGTGCCAAGCCCGAGATTTAGGCTCGTCATCCTCACGGGTGACAGTAGCAATGTTTCCATCGATAGCAACTTTTGTTTTTGGCTGCACTGGGACGACGAGTGTGCCCTTCGGCCCTACGACAGTAATCTCGCTGTCGCCGACCGTAATTGTCACTCCCGCCGGAATCTCGATGGGTTGTTTTCCGATACGACTCATATCTTTCCCTTTTAATTAAATAATATCCCAATTATTGTAGCACATATAAGAGAAAAAAGCAACTAGCCGCAAGGTTATTCATCACGTCTCGGAAGCTCCGCGATGTGATAATAAATTTTATCACATCGCTCCGCCCCTTCGGCGAAAAAATCACAGATTTTTTCTTTATGTTCCTCGACTACGATGAACAACCTTGCGACCCACCGCTATCTTTCGTCATTCTGTATATAAATATAGCGATAATCATCAAGACTATAGTCGTTTTCGGCAAGTTTGCCTCGTACGGCAGTCAAAACCTCGTCGGTCAGCTCCGCCCGTCGGCCGCTAATTACTAAACACTTTTCACTCCCGCATCTCGGCTCGCGGTCATAATTTACCGCAATCGCATCACAATTTGTTCGCTTGGCTGGGGTACCGCACACCGACAAATAGAGCGGAGTTACCTCTCCGATGCTGTTTTTGTGCGCCAACTCATCAGGGGTATAATATTTCCACCCTCTAGCTTCCAGCCAATCCATATAAAGTCCAGCGGTCTCATTTTTACCCAAATCCAGCTCCACCACCTCAGGCTCCAAATCGCCAAGAGTAATCGTTGCAGTATATCTCCCTGGCTCTAGTTCATAAATCGCATTACGATATTCTTTCCCCCCAATCTCCACCTTAGCCTCTGCCGGAGTCACCAACACATCTAGATACGCTGGCTTCTGAAGATACTCCACTAGCGGGATTATCCCCACAAAAGTCGCCAATATCAGCACTAATCCACCCCCTAGAATGGCTATCAGCCACCGATAAAAGCTTTTCGTACTCTTAATTCCCTGCGCCATCACAAAACTCCGGTGTTATTATTTTGTAATTACTCGGCTCATATCCGAGAGACTTGATCCATTGCTGTACGGCCTCCGTCGCCCGCTCCACAATTGCCGCATCACCACACGAACTCACCCTAACTTTTAGGTAATCGCTACCTCCCACGTCCACGTCTCGCATCACGGTTACAAGCTCTCCCGTATCTAGATTAAAATAGTACGGCAAACTACGCCCAATAGTGGTGCTAAGAGTAGAGGTTTTTTCTCCCTGACAATACGCGCCTTCATATTTCATCAATTCCGGCGCCGGACAATCCACCATAGGTGATTCATAAAAGCCCTTCCCCTTCATGAGAGCAAATGACACCTGGTAAGTAGCCCTAAATTCATCCACATCCATCAAAAAACTATAACTAGTAACCCCCATATCTGTAGTCTTTGTAAACGAACTCGGTCGCACTATAGCAATAACCCCATCTTTATCATCAGAAAAACCATGGTTTCGTTGCAGGCTCTGCCACAAATACCCTTCTAGCTCACCTATCTCTCGTCCTGAGAGCCCACTATCTATTTGGTCTATATTGTATAATTCAAGCCTCTTAGTAGACATCATTGTGCCAAGCAATGCCACCAAAAACACTATCGCTACCCCCGCCGCAACTACTATTAAAATTATTCTCTGGTTTCTCATTTCTTTATCCTAAACACCCTAAAATCATTATCATAATATGTGCCAATGTCGCCCGAACGCTCACAATGCGAAGCCGCAGCAATATATGGCGTACCATTTATTTCTACATATAACTCGATATGGTTCGGCCCAATCCGAATATCACCAGGCTGCAAATTCCCGAGCCCGTTCGACACCTCGTCAAACTTACCAGAGGATAAAATGTAGTTTAGAGTCATACCACCCGTAATTCCACAACAATAAAAGTCTGGATCTGCGCCCGAATAGCGCATCACCGTAGCCACAAACGCATCACAGCTACCCCCAGCCATCGAACACGCATCACCTAAATGATTAACTCCCGTCTCGGCCAAAGCGGTAGCATAGGCAGGGCTAGGATCATTCCAACCGTGCATTCCATATTCATTCGCTGGCCACGCCAACTCAATCGCAGTCTCATTAATATCGCCATTTCCTCCCGTACTACAAGCTGCGTCATAGCCACCATTCCTATCTATCGCCGCCTCCACGTACTGCCAAATATTGCCTGGGTCCCGATGGTCATTGCCAGTAGCATGCATATGCCCTAGCACACCCTCATAATTTACAAATTCATTCGCACTAAGTCTAGGAGCATTATTACCCCACACCATCCTGGTAGTCAAAGGAATTCCAGTTTGTTCTGAAATAGCCTGCAGCAACATGGCCAAATAATCCCAATCCTCATCGGTAAATTTATTTACATCGTATTCAGGGGTATAATTCGGACTAGACGAATCGCTAAAACCCACGATTTCTATCTGAATCGGTCCCGCTGCATCATAATCTTTTATCGCTAGTGCTGGCTGATCTATCGAAAAATTCTGATAGCCCTGTTTTTTCTTGAGGTCCACAATAAAATGTGCCGGATATTTGTTGCCAGCTGGATAAGCCTCATATCCGTTTGTCGTCCCCTCCGTCGTGTGGAGTAGTATTTTGTTTGGTTTTCCATCTTCTGTAGTATAGCTGCCCATAGCATTAACGGGCTCACTAAGATCCGTGGCCCCATTAACATCCTGCTTCTTGATACCCTCAATGGAATCATCTTCTAGCCAGCCGTCCTGCCATTTAAAAGCAGATCTCCCGCCGGTACAGCGACACAGATCACTACCACCCGAGTAAGTACCAAGATCCTTAGCCACCTCTTGTCCCTCTGGCGACTCCACAAAAGCTGTCAAGGCGTCTACAGACTTACGCATTGCGTCAATTGAGCCATATCCAGGGCCATTCACATTACCCTGTACCCATGTCGGCCCTATCGCTTCGAGATACGCCTTTGGATCCGCAATACCCAAAGCTTGATCGTGATAGCCGTTAGTCAAAGTCTCTGCATACTGCACAAATCCCTCCCCGAGATTCGCCCCCTGCTTTGATGCGCCCCCCGCCCCCGTGCCAGGAGGACATCCATTTCCCCAAAAGTTATTCCGCCCACATACCGAATCCGGGTCCTCGTATCGCATTTGCACAATAATTGCTATCCATGGAGCACCAACCGCCTCGCCTAGCTGGTAAGCCAAATCACCGTAAGTGTCTACCACCTGCCGCATCGATGCAGTATCTGTATCCGACCATCTCGCGCTTGGGACATCGCCGGACCCATTAAAAAAACTTTTTTCAGCGTTTTTGGCAGTCAAAATCTTGGCATAGTCACCAGTACCAGCTATAGAACCACCAGTCAGCCCCAGAGCCCCGTCTAGACATTCCGTCGGATCCCAATACAAAATATTGTTTTGCGAAAACTCCTGCATCTGGCCAGCGGTTAAATTAGTTTTTGCCGCATAAACTTCACCTGTAGCCAAATAAAAACCAGGCGTCATCATCATCACTAGCGCCAACAAAAACAATAAAAGTTTTTGGTATTTTTTTACCATACAACATATATTATATCAAAAAGGCCCCTGTTTGAGGAGCCTTTTTAGATTTGTATCAGGTGTTTATTTTCTCCTAATAAACACTGCGAAGCTGACAATTGACACAAGAAGACCTACCGCTATTGCCGTAATCAATGCCGCACTCATCGCGGATGCCCCCTCGCGAGTCACCGTACCAGTCTCTGGTGTACCAGCCTCTGTCGTTTCTGCAGCCGTCCCGTTGTTTACACCAACAATCCCATAAGTCGACAAGTGTGGCGTCTCAAACGACAGCCAATAACCATCCGCAGGGTCGCTAAGCGTCACTTTAAAACGCTCTACTTCTGCCCCATCCTCAAAATAGACTGCATAAAGTTCATCGTAGGCAGAAAGCATAGCATGAGTTTCCTCGTCAAGATCGATATAAACTGCCAAGGCGTTATTTTCCACCGGAATTGTGGCCCCGCTGCGGTCGAGCATATCAATTTCAAACGCACCAATCAATTCACCACCCTTATCTTCATCAAGAGCTAAACTATCAGTACTCTTTTCTGTCACGGATAGTGTCGCCTTCCTGTCTGCGATCAACTCACTGCCAAACTCGACAGTCGCAGATATCTGTCCCTCAATACCGCTATCGCTCTCCAGCCAATCATTGTTGTAATCAATTCGCTTTGGATAGATAGCCCAAGTTCCATCTTCTTCCTGATCGGGCTCCATATCGTCGACAATCTCACTTCCATCAGGCTCTACACTGAAGTTTCCACCAATAATTGATACATTGATTGCATTATTTATCTCGCCATATCCGACCGCAGGATTACTAACTAGCTCAGCGACAGTAGCCCTGCGAATATCTCCCTTGTTTCCTGCAAACTTACCACCAGAAATGTTTATGCTCATTTCTTGTGTCACCTTGCCCATATCGTAAAGGGCCAAAGCATAGCCGTCGTCGGAACTTATTTCGCCGCCAGAGATATTAATTTCGAGTGCATTACTCTGGTCGTCGTTATTATTTACATAGGTACCGCCCATCACCATAATTGCATCAGCTACCCATGGATAACCATTCGACAGATTATAATAATTTTCAATCGTATCTCCGCCATCTTTACCGACGATTGTACCGCCATGGACATTTATGTGCCCCATTCTCGCGACAATACCACCATCGAGAGTACTGCCATCCTCAATGTCCAAACTTACTTGCTGTGGCATATAAACAGTTTGGTATTTCGATCTCAAAGTGCCACCATTAATAGTTGCATACATATAACCAGTTGTGTTGTTCCCACCAATTGCTGCACCATTTGAGCCCGTAGTGTCAATCGTTGCACCTTCATTAACCACAACTTCGCCTCCGCTCATCAAATAAACACCATAAACATCTCTACCCGGCGCATCGGTCGAAAATGTCCCGCCGTTTAGCGTCAACAAACTGTCATTTCCCTCAACCACGAAAATATTTCCAGCTGTACCACGTTTTACGATTGAACCATCGCCATTGATCGTCAACTCTGCTCCATCGCTAACATCAAACATGCTATAGCCACCACCAGTAGTTTCAATAGTCAAACCTGAAAAGTCAAAATTTGCGTCGCTAGCGACCGCAATAGTATTCGTTATAATAATATCGGTAGTCGAAGTTCCCAAACATTCTTGCAATGTCCCCAAATCACCAGCCGAACATTCGCCGACAGCAAAAGTCGTCGGAGCGAATACCCCCGACCCCAAAGTTAAAGCTATCGCAGAAAGCGCATAAGCCATTTTTCTTTTAGCCATTTTAACCTCCAATTAATTACTTATAATTATATTTTACAATTATGCTTAAGTCAATATAAAATTCAACAAAAATTACCCCCTATTAACAGGGGTAATTTTCATATATTTTTTATTTATTTTCGCTTTCTTGATGCCACCGTTCTAGTCGCAATAATCAATGTAGTAAAGGCCCCAATAGTAATCGCTACCACCATCGAATTACCTAGCATCACATCATTATTGCTCCAACTTTGGTGCGTAGAAAGACCAGTCTCTGGAGCCGAAGGTACGGTATAGGTACCACCACAACCGCCACCATCAGCGCAAGGATCAGTAGGCGCCTCTATGCTTTCTACATTCACGACTACGAGCTCCCGCTCTTCGTCATTCCAGGTATATCCATCACTGCCACTCTTTTCGTATTCACAAGTTTTTTCGTAAGCATTAACTAAACTTGCCTCGTCTACGCTCGCAAGCGCACTTGTACATACCACGCTTACCGTAGCAGAGCCTTCTACTAATTCATACCCCTTCAGTGCCTCCTTTTCCTTCACCTTGAACTCAAAACTTTCTTCACGCCCGTCATTCGATATCGGCACATCAATCTTTATCTCTCCATTAGCATCAGTTTTATATTTTTCACCATTTACATCAAACTTTACACCCTCGAGAGTCTCACTGTCTTCATTAATCTTTACAATGGTAAAATCAGCTTCGCCCTCATAGACGGATGTGGCCGGAACCCATGTATTTGTAATCTCAAATCCGTTCGTTTCGGCGACCCATTTTCCTTCTATCGACTTTTGACCTCCTACCTCATCATTGCCATACACTATAAATGTACCTTCCGTCGCGCCAGAAATTGACTTCTCGCGCACAGAATACTGAATTTCCTCGCCATCTTCATATACAAACAAGTCGTCAAAAGTATAAGTCCACGCGCCATCAGTGCCAGCCAACACATCCACAGTCTTCGCGACCTCGCCGTCGGCCATCAACTCTACAATAATTGCACCAGGCAAGTTTAATAAATCACCTTGATTCCAGAGTTTCTTTATCGTAATATCCTTTGTCTCTGGCGTGTATTTGTTTGTAAAGGTCATTACGCCATCGACAAGCACTCCTTCATCTGATTCATAATCCGCAATGTCCGCTTCTACCGCCTTATACTCGTACAATGTAGCGCCCGAGCCGGCCCTTGGCAAATCGGTCCATTTGTAATCCCAACCATTCTCCTCATTAAGCGTGGTAGTCTTATAAACCTTACCATCGCGAAGCAACGTCACGCTGAGGTTTTCTGGCCTCTTACCGTCTCGGTTGTCGCCGTCCTCCCAAACCTTTTTCACTTCATATGATACGTCTCGAATTTTTGCATAATCATTCTTGATCGTAAACACTGTATTGTCACCACTTTCTACATTTTTCACCACGTCATTATCACCAGACACCGTGAGATTTAGCAAATCTTCAAATTCGGCTCCAGATTCCACTACCTTATATTCGCCAGAAGGCACTCTGCCGTTCACTGTATATTCATAAACGTTATCGCTTACCTTGGTAAACTTATCAAAACCAATCTCCTGCTCTGCAAAATCTGCCGGACCAGTCAAATCAAACTTCAGGCCATTATTTTTCAAAGCCTCGGCAGTCACCCCAGAAAACTCCTTACGGATTTTCATTGACTCTGCCAAGCTGCGATTGTTTACCACCGTCAGCACCCCACTCTCACTATCCCAGACAAAAGCATTACTGCCGTTTTTCTTAGTATATTCGCAGCTCTTTGTAAAGGTGTTTACTAGCTTAGCCTCGTCTACACTTTCCAGCTTGCTCTCACAAGCCATATCGAGTGTAGCCGTACCATTCACCAAATCGTATCCGTCAATCGTGCTCTTTTCGCGAATAACAAAACTCTTTTCATCAGTAGGCTCAGTAGCGGACAGCTCAGTTTCAATCTTCACTTTCCCACTCTTATTCGTAGTATAATCCGAATTCCCAACCGTAAACACAACACCGCTAAGGGTATCGCCGCTATCGTTTACTTTCAAAATCTCAAATTCAGTCTTTCCTTCATACTCAGAAGTAGCTGGCTGCCAGGTGTTTTTGACTTCAAGGCTCCCGGCATTCTCTGCGGTCCATTTCCCCTCCAAAACTTCACCGTTATATACATACAAAGTATCATTCTTGTCACCGACCAAATTATTATTAGCACCAATTCCGGTCTCTTTTACTTCATATTTAATCTCCTGCCCATGATTCTTGTACACTGGCACAGAAATTGCTTCAGACTGCCACTCACCGTAACCATTGCCTTCCAAACGGATAGGTTTTTTCTCATTATTCTCATCATTAGAAAGTTCTACCATAATAAACGAAGGTGCCACAGTCGGCAAAGTTCCGCTAGATACGTCCCAAGATTTCTTGATAATCAAGTCCTTGGTCTTAGGCGTGTGGGTATTAGTAATCGCGCCATCTTTAATCGTAACCGCATATTCATTATCTCCAGCAAATTCTCCCGCGCAAGTCATATTAGTAACAGAACAATCTTTAGCTTCTACGACATCATATTTTATCTCTGCATTGTTGCGGTATTTCGGCAGATTCTCAAACACATAATTCCCGTCCTCGGCTGCCAGTTTTTCCATGGCGACATATTTACTACCATCTTTCACTGCTACATACAAACTGCCATATTCGCTACGCAAGCCATCTCTATCATCATCATCCGCCCAAGTCTTCGAGGCACTTACATCGACCATAGCATAAGTATTCTTTATTTTTATATTTATCTCATCACCATGATCAGCCGTCACGATAAACTTGTTGCCGCCATCCGGATATTCTACCTTATAATTTTCAAATTTAACTTGGCTCTCATCCACTGCTCCGGTCTCGGTTATTTCGTACTCCGTACCCAGTTTTATCGGCATAGGCACCCTGATTACATTCTGACCTCCCGAAACTACTGTATATTCTTTATCGTTACCAGAAATCTTAAACGTGAATTTTTCGTCGTTCTTTACCGTTTCATTCCCTTTACCATCGATATGCACTAGCTCTTTCCTCACTTTTACAGCAAAAGGTTTCGCCTTTGGTACCGGGAATTCACCCGTTTTACCATCATTATAAGTAAGTATAGCGCTCTCGTTCAAGTCATAAAAACCATTCGCAGAATTTTGCTCGTAGACGCTCTCATCCATTTCCACTTCGTAGCTCTTCTCTGCCACATAGACATCCTTCTGAGGGTCAAGTTCAAATTCTGGCGACCATTCGATTGAAGTATTATTGCTACCGCTCACTTTTACGCCATGCCCCATTATGTCTTGAACGCTTGCTGTTTTTATGAGAGCAGTAATATCGCCAGCAATCTGATCAAAAATTGCTTTTAGGTTGCTCTCGGCAGCAGTATAAGCTTTTCCAGCATCCGCCATCCCATTAAGAACTCTATTCCCCTTTGTTCCGGCATTAAACGCAATTGTATACAACCCACCGACTCCACTCGCTTTATAGAAATTCGCTTCAGAAATAGCCGCATTCCCATGGTTATAATAATAGTAATCATAATTTCGACACCGCTGATCATGACATTCGTAATCAAACAAATCCCACATTTCACTTTCTACCGGATCACTATTATATCTACTACCATCGCCAACCCTTGTATTGTAATTAAAGTCATCAGCTGACTCAACTACCTTTGTCTGATATTCGTAAGTATGCAAGCCAGGACCATCTTCGTTATCGAACATATTGGCATTATCCGTACTTAAACCTTTTATTCCATAGCTATAGCTCGGAGCTCCATCAGATAACAGAATAATATTTTTATAAGTAGCCGTCGAGCCGCTCAGCAAATTAGCCGCAACGTGTAGGCCACCCTGAGTGAAAGTACCGCCCTGTGCAGAGATACTATTAATCGCATTCAATACAGTTGTACTATCAGTGGTAAAACCACTATTAGTGGTAACATCGGTTCCATACGAAACCACCGCTACCCTATTCAAAGTATTACCTTCGGGCAATAGCTCTGTAACTAAAGAACCGGCCGCTTCTTTTGCATTAGTTAGCCTACTCCCTTCCATACTTGCAGAATGATCAATTACCAACACAGTATCAGACGTTGTTTCAGTCTTCGGAGACTCTATCCTTAGCGTCACCTCCCATTTATTGGCATATCCAGGTACGCTTTTTGCGGTTTTGTATAGTTTGATATCTCCGCCCTCATCGTGCACCACCGTAGGGCCGCTAGGGTTTTGCACTGATGGATCAGCATTATCCGCCATTGCCGGAAAAATCAACCCACCAAAGTTCGACGCTAGCATGACAGCCAATACAACAGCGTAGCACAACCGTTTTAGCTTCATAGTATTAACTCCTTCGTTTATTATTACTCGGATTATATCACTTTCAGTCAACAGAAACAACGTTAAGCGTTTTCCCCACAAAAAAATGGCCCGAAAAGGCCATTTTTTTTGCGTTTTTTACCAAACCTTCACAAGAATTTCGCCACCAAGGCGTTGCTTCTTTGCTTCACGCCCAGTCATCAAACCCTTTGAGGTTGAGACGATTATCATCCCACGGCCAGATTTGATTGTAGGCAAATCATCAGCCGATGAATATACTCTACGTCCTGGCTTGGACACCTTCGCAATCTCATTAATTTTTGCATTTGTCCCAGGCTCGAATATAGTAACTTTTAGCATCCCCCGCGGCGTACCGTCAATCACTTCATAGCTAGAAATGTAGCCATTCTTAGCAAGTACATCCGCCACGCCTACCTTAAGCTTAGAGGTAGGCACGAGGATCTCATTCTTGTTTACCATTACCGCATTGCGAATCCGGGTCAAAAGATCAGCAATTTGGTCTGTAGATTGTAATGACATATTCTTCTCCTTTCTCCTACCAACTACTCTTCGTTACACCAGGAATTTCACCTTTCGAGGCTTTTTCCCGGAAATTAATACGGCTTAACCCAAACCGACGCATATAACCACGAGGACGTCCGTCCAACATATCGCGATTCTTTAATCTCGTCGGACTAGAATTCCGTGGCAACTTCTGAAGTCCTTCAAGATCTCCAGCGGCCTTTAGCTCTGCGCGCTTTGCTTGATATTTTTCATACATTTTTCGCCGTTTTTCGTCGCGATATACTGCAGATTTCTTAGCCATTCTGCCTATCTCCTTTCTCAAACGGCATCCCAAAGAGTTCTAGCAATTTAAAGCTTCCTTCCTTTGAACCATTTTTAATTATAAAAGTAACTTCCAGCCCGTGCAAAACTGACGCATCCTCAAATGTAATTTCTGGGAACACTGTTTGCTCTTTCAGGCCTAAATTGTAGTTGCCTTGTCCATCAAAAGCTGTTCTCGAAACACCGTGAAAGTCTCGTACGTGCGGCAAAGCTACGTTGATTAGTCTATCCACGAATTCGTACATCTTATCATTGCGAAGCGTGACAAGATACCCAACTGGTGCCCCCATGCCTTTACGAATTTTAAACGTAGCAATAGATTTCTTAGCAAGCCTCGACGTCGGTGCTTGCCCAGTAATCTTGGCGAGCGTCAAAGCTACGATTTCAGTAAATCGCTTATCTTCGCGTTTCTTACCAACGCCACATGATACTACGACCTTCTTTAATTCTGGTACCTGGGAAATATTCTTAAGTCCCAGTTCTTTCATTAATTTGGCCTTTAGCTCCGTATTATATAGAGCTTTCAGGCGTGGCCCAGCTATTGTGCTAGCTTTCGCTGTAGACTTAGTAGGCTTTGTGGCCTTCGCAGTCTTTGCAGCCGAAGCAGCTTTAGCAGCCGTCTTCTTTTCCGCCATTATTTAGCTCCTTTCTTTGCTTTAGCGCTTTTAGTATTTGCTTTCTTGGCAGATTTTTCGAATTTAGCAGCCTCTACTAGCTTTAAGTTCGAAAAATCAATTCCTTGGTGAATCGTCTTTTTGCCACCAGCAGGATTAAACTGTGTTTTCCTCATATGGCGCTCTACTAGACCAATCCCCTCTAGCATTGCTTTACCAGCTCGACGATCAATTTTGACAATCTTTGCGGTTTTACCCTTTTCGTCACCGGAAATTACCATGACCTTGTCGTTAATCTTTAAATTCTGTGCCATCTATAATACCTCCGGTGCTAAGCTAATAATCTTCATAAAGCCCTTGTCGCGGAGCTCTCTAGGAATCGGACCAAATACGCGCGTACCCTTTGGTGTCTTGTCATCATTTACTAGTACTGCAGCATTTTCATCAAAGCGGATAGTCGAACCATCTGGCCTACGGATTGGCTGACGAGTGCGTACGATTACCGCCCTTACAATTGCTTTCTTTTTAACGTTGCCATTCGGCGCTGCTTCTTTTACTGAGCAAGTCACAATATCACCTACCCTAGCGTAGCGAGCACGAGTACCACCAAGCACGCGAATCACTCCGAGCTCTTTAGCGCCACTGTTGTCAGCTACCTTTAATCTACTTTCTTGCTGTATCATTATGCGTCCTCCCCTTCCTCTGTAGCTTCCTTGATAGCTTCTGCTTCTTTAGCCTCCTCAGCTTTCTTGGCTCTAGCAATTTCGTCTGCTCCAATTTTTTCGGCTTCATAAGCTTTATTTACATCTTCCTTCAGTTCTACAGAACCACGCGACTTCTCAATAATCTTTACCAAAGTATAGGCTTTGGTCTTAGAAATTGGGCGCGTCATCGCAATCTGGACTCTATCACCCACATGCGCTTCGTTGTTTTCGTCATGCGCAGTGTATTTACGAGTCTTGGAATACTGCTTGCGATAAAGTGGGTGTGTTTCTCTGCTCACAATGGAGACGGTAATGGTCTTATCACGTGCGTCAGAGGTAACAGTCCCAATGCGTGTGTGTGCCATCTTAAAACTCCTCTTTCTTAATTATTTTACATTTCACTGGCAGCTTGTGTGATGCCAAGCGCAAAGCTTCGCGTGCCTTGTCTTCAGATACGTCAGCGATCTCAAACATCACAGTGCCAGCCTTTACCTTTGCTACGTAGAACTGAGGCTCACCTTTACCGGAACCCATTTTTACGTCCAACGGCTTCTTGGAAACTGGTGTGTGTGGGAAAATTCGAATCCAAATCTTACCGCCACGTTTTACATACCTAGTGATCGCCTGGCGTGCCGCCTCAATTTGCCTAGAAGTAATCCGTTCGTTGTCTAGCGACATCAAACCAAACTCACCAAACGCCACCGTGTTGCAGCGAGTCGCGACACCTGCATTTTTACCTTTACGCACCTTGCGATGCGGAACTTTTTTCGGAACTAATATTGCCATCTTACTTTTCCCCCTTATAAATCCAAACTTTAACTCCTACGATACCGGCTATGGTCGGCGCATGATGACAATAAAAGTCGATGTCTGCCCGAAGTGTATGTAGAGGTACAGACCCCTCAATAAACTTCTCGCGACGGCTCATCTCCGCGCCGTTAAGTCGGCCTGCGACCTCAATACGAACACCTTTAGCACCGGCGTTCATTGAGGATTGCAAAGCCATCTTTACTGCGCGACGAAAATTCATACGCTTACCGAGCTGAAAACCAATATTTTCGGCTACGAGTTTGGCATTTAATTCTGGTTTCTTTACTTCTTCGACGTTAATCCGAATTGGACCATCGACGATTTTTTCGAGCTGTTTTTTAAGTTCGTTTATGCCTGAACCCTGCTTACCGATAACCGCACCAGCTTTAGCCGTAGCGATGGTAATCGTAGTAAGGTTGGCCGAACGCTCAATATTGATCCGTGCAATTGTCGGGCGAGCCTTAAAGCGCTCCTCGATAATCTTACGGATCTTGTCGTCTTCAATTAGCCAGTGACGAAAATCACTCTTGCGGGTAAACCACTTTGAAGACCAGTCACGGCTAAGTTGGAGACGGTAAGAGATGGGATTAACCTTCTGACCCATATTACTTATTCTCCTTCTTTGCTTCTTCCTTTACAGGAGCTTTTGATGCAGTTTTCTTAGCGTCGGTCTTGCTCTCGGAAGCAGCTTTCTTTACTTTTTCCTCGCCTGCGACCTCAACGAAAATGTTGGACGAGATCTTCTCATATGGTAATGCGCGACCCCTAGATGCCGGCTTATATCGGCGCATTCTAGTACCACTCGTTACAAAAATCCTTGCAATCCGAATGGTCTTTGGATCGATAGATTTGCCTGTGTTATTTAACAAATTCGCATTTGCCGACTCTACAGCTTTTAGAACTGCACGAGCGGCTTTACGCGGGGTATGTTCTAGAATCACCACTGCGTCAGCTACGTAGCGATCCCGAACCAAACTAGCTACAATATTAGTCTTGCGTGGCTGGGAGTCGACGCCTCTGGCATATGCATGTGCAAAATAAGTGTCTGCCATATTTTACCCCTTTCCTTTCGCAGCCTCTGCGGCTTTCTTACCACCATGACGGCGGAACTTTCTCGTAGGCGCAAACTCACCCAACTTATGACCGACCATATTCTCCGAGATATAAACCGGGACGTGAACCTTGCCATTATGCACAGCAATCGTCCGACCCACCATTTCTGGCGAAATAGATGAGCTTCTTGCCCAAGTCTTTATCACGGTGCGGTCCTCGGCAGAGAGAGCAGCGATTTTCTTGGCGAGCTTGTAGTCCACAAACGGACCCTTCTTTAAACTCCTACTCATTATCTCCTCTTTCCTTCGTGGCGACTGCGCACGATCATTTTATTAGTTTTCTTATTACGACGTGTACGATATCCTAGCGTCAATTGGCCCCACGGCGTCCTAGGCGCCTTACCAGAACCATGACGACCGCCGTCACCACCACCGTGTGGGTGGTCCGCTGCGTTCATCACGACACCGCGTACCGTCGGGCGAATACCCTTGCGACGGCGTCGACCCGCTGAACCAATTTTAATATTCTGATGTTGTAAATTCGATACCGTACCAATCGAGGCCTCACAGGCTACTAATACCTTACGAACCTCACCAGATGGCATTTTTAGAGTAGCATAGCCGCCTTCTTTAGCCATAAGTTGTGCGCTGGCTCCTGCTGCACGCACCATCTGAGCACCCTTACCAGGGTTTAGTTCAATCGCATACACAAAGGTACCGACAGGTATATTCTCTAGCGGCATTCGATTAGAAGTCTCCACGTCCACTTCTTTACCAGTCTTGAAAGTAGTACCCTTTGTCATCTTGGTATCGGCGATTACATAGTAGTAAACACCGTTTTCATCTTTCACTCGAGCGATTCGAGCCGAACGATTTGGATCATACTCAATTTCCTCTACAGTGAAAGTCAAATTCTGTGGTAGCTTATAGGTGACAATGCGATAATGACGCTTGACCCCGCCACCGCGATGTCGCACAGTGATGCGACCTTGGTTGTTCCTACCCGCTTGCTGTTTCTTGGTAGAAATCAGCGACTTCATCGGCTTTCTAGTGGTAATCTGGTCAAAATCCTGTGTAGTCTTTTGACGCTGAGCCGGAGTCGTCGGGCGATATTGTTTAATTGCCATTACTTATTCTCCTTACCTGCATTCTTGTCTGCCTTTTCAGCTTTGTCGGCTTTCTTGGCTTCCTTTGCGCTGGTTTTATTATCTTGCTTTGGCTCTTCGTTTTGGTCTTCAAAAACCTTAATCGAATCGCCCTTCTTTAATCTGACGTATGCAAATTTCTTATCTTGGCGATAAGTAATACCAGGATAAGCATGCTTCCCGCGGCTAAAACGTGTTTTCTTGCCCTTGCGGATCATCGTGCGGACACCTGTCACGGTTACATTGAATTCTTTTTCAATCAACTCTGCAATCACCTGCTTACTCATTTCGCGCTTCACCGGAAAAACATAGATCCGGTTAGTCTGTTCAAGATAGCTCTTCTCGGTAGCCCTAGGCTCCAAGAGATGAAGCTGGATATTGGTTTTATCTTCTTTTGCCATCTTACTTCTCCTCTCCTATGAGCCATGCTTCAGTAGCTTTTAACGCTGCCCCTGAAAACACTATCGCATCCGCGTTCAATATATCAAACACGTTAAGATAAGTAGCGCGTACTAATTTCACATTTGGTAAATTATTAGTGGAACGAAGTACTTCTGGAGTTTTTTCAGCTACAACTGCGAGTACGTTTTTACCCTCAAGTTTCAAATCCTTCAAAACTTTCACAGCATCTTTCGTCTTACCAGTAAACTTTATCTCTTTATCAAGCACAACTATCGCCTTGTCTGCATTTTTCATGCTGAGAGCCTGGCAAACCGCTTGACGCTTGGCCTGCTTGCTAATCTTCTTGGTGAAATTCTCTTGTCCAGTCCGACCAAAAGCCACACCACCATGTCGCCAAATCGGGTTGCGAGTCGAACCAAAACGAGCCCTACCGGTGCCTTTTTGTTTCCACGGCTTCTTGCCACCACCACGGACCTCACCACGTTTCAAAGTCTTAGCATGGGAGCTGCGTGAATTAGCAAGGTATGCATCATAGGCAAGCTTTACGAGTTCGTGGTTTTCTACGGTCAAGCCGAATATGTCTTTATTCAAATTTACCATATTACTCCTTTCCCTTCAAGCTTACGATTCCCTTGTTTGGACCAGGCACTGCACCCTTAAGACCGATCAAATTCTTCTCTGCATCGATATAAGCTACCACTAAATTCTTGACTGTGACTTGCTCGTGCCCCATTCGACCAGGCATTTTTTTACCTTTCCAAACTTTTTGCGGATACATCGAACCGATCGACCCTACTCGACGGATATTTCCTTTAAACCCGTGAGTATTCCTAGATTCGATAAAATTGTGCCGTTTCACCGTACCAGCAAAACCTTTTCCTTTACTAGTGCCAGTGACTGCGACCTTGTCACCCAGTTTGAAGCTTTCAGCATTAATAGTGTCACCAAGCTTCATTCCTTCTGGAATTTCCTCTACACGAAATTCCTTTAGGACTTTAGGATTGATATTTTCACCGGCCTTTTTGACGTGACCAGCGACCGACTTGCTCAGATTCCGACTCGAACCATATCCCACCTGCACAGCGTTATAACCATCGCTTTCAATGGTTTTAATCTGAGTCACCGTGCAAGGGCCAGCTTCGAGGATAGTGACGGGTGTCACTACGCCATCTTCGCCGATGATCTGAGTCATACCAATTTTGGTGCCGAGAATGACTTGCATCCTATTCCTTTCGTTTAATATTATTGACATTACCACCTCTAGTGGCCTCTCTTTGCCCCTGTACACTGGGTCAAATACACTCTTAAAACTAGATTACCAGACTGGTTTCCTTGGTAGAGTGTAAAGACACCAAGGACCTTGCCTCTCATCTAGCTATTAATCGCCATTATATCACATCTTCATTCCCTTGCCAACCCCTTTTGCATAATATGAACCTACATTTTGTATAATACAAACCCACACATTTCGGGAGCTTCGCATCGTGATAATCAAAGATTATATCACGATGCTCCGCCCCTTCGGCGGCAAAACTGCCTTCGGCAGGTTTTGCCTTTACGTCCCTCAATTATGTGGGTTTATATTATACAAAAAAGGCCGCAAGAAATGCGACCTTTTAATTTAGATAGTGCTACCAAGAGACGTAAACGTCCAAGTTGCTATAGCCGCTACCGGAGTCATACACGACGCCAGTGCCACTGCCAAAAGGAATATTTACAATGGTTCCTTCTGGCAAATAATCCGAAGCCAAGCAGACATTTCCGCTCTCGTCCATAACATACCCCTCATCACCTACATGGCGACCAGGAATACTCAATCCTCCACCCGGCAAAACGTTTTCAGAATACCAGGTGTAAGAAAAACCAGATCCGTCATCATAGCCATCGCCGCCACTAAAAGCAAAGTCAGCACCAGAGTGCCATGCCCCATTAAGGTTGGCGTCATAGTATCCGCTGCCGTCATAAGGGATGAGCCCAGAAGAGGTATAATTATAATCGTCCGTCACATAATCCGCACTATAATCATAATAGTATTCCCCCGATTGCTCATATGTTCCTGACGTAGCCTCCGATTCTTCTCTCCAGACATCGTCTTCAGAGACTTTTTCATCCGTCACAACATCGCCGTTTGTCGCCATATCAGTGTTTACTACGGCAACCTCCTCCACTATAGGCTTATATGCTACATCGGAAACCACCGCTGTCGGAGCAATCTCCTCCGCTGCACTAGCATAAGCACCCTGGCTAACAAAAACGAGGCCACCAAAAGCAGCCACCTCAATTGCAAAAATTGTAGACAATGCTGCGATTGTGATGCGTTTGATTACAGACATGGGGATTCTCCTTTTCTCTATTTGCCCATACCTATGCCATCTATATTTGCACTACCTGTTAAAATACGGTAGGTAAAGAAAATAATTCCTACAACCTCTTAATTCTATCATACTTATGCATTTTTGTCAATACTTACGCAATAATCTAAAAATACCACAAATCACGCTAATTGCTACTCTCTAAGTATGCCTCTACAAATCCTTCCAGTTCCCCGTCTAACACTTTATCTGGCTCCTTTGACTCGTACCCAGTACGTGTATCTTTTACCAACTTATAAGGCTGCAGCACATAATTCCGAATCTGCTGTCCCCACCCAGCCGACTCACCAGCCCTCAACTCTGACAGAGACGCTGCATGTTGCTCCATCTGCATTTGTACCAACTTACCTCGCAAAATTTCCATAGCTTTTTCACGATTTTGAATCTGCGAACGCTCGTTCTGAATCGCTACCACAGTATTTGTCGGTAGATGCGTAATCCTCACCGCCGAATCAGTGGTGTTTACCCCCTGACCACCATGCCCACCCGATCGATAAACATCGATACGTAAATCTTTTTCGTCAATTTCCACAGACGTATCAGCTGTAATTCGTGGCAACACCTCTACCAATGCAAAAGAGGTTTGACGTAAATTATTAGCGTTAAAGGGGGATAACCGCACCAGCCGGTGCACTCCATGCTCTGACTTAAGCCAGCCATAAGCATTGCCCCCAGCCACCTCATACACTGCTGTTTTTATACCGGCTTCCTCCCCCACCGTTCGTTCAAGATTCTTTACATCAAAACCATGCTTCTCACAAAACCGCAGATACATCCTTTCGAGCATTGCCGCCCAATCCATCGCCTCCGTACCTCCAGCTCCAGACGTAATTCTAAGGATCGCGTCCATTTCGTCATACTTCCCCCGGAATCGCAAGGCTTTCTTTAGCTCAGTAAAACTCGCTTCCATCCCCGTAATCTGCCCCTCAATTTCTTCTTTCAAGCTTGCGTCAGCAATCTGAACCATCTCTTTCATGTCGTCTATCTGAGTCTTTAGCAACTCCCACGGCTGGACCTCATCCTGTAGCCTAGAAAGCTCCTGGTTTTTCTCGGTGGCAATCTCCACGTTCTTCCAGATATCAGGCTCCATCACCTGCCTCTCAAGCTCAGAAACTTTTGCCAGTTTTTTTGCGATTTGAAGTTTTTCATATACTTGCAAAAACTCCCCCTCCAAACTATCTAGCCGCTTCGTCAGATCCTGCATACCCCTATTATATCACGACAAACAAAAAATGCTCTTTGGGGAGGTTACATACACGTTGCACAATAGTTAAAAGCCCCAAAGGCATTTTCTGTTACCTCAATTATATGAGGTGCCAAGACAAGTCGCGCGAGTTAAACTCAAGGCGCACCTTTTCTCGGCCGACAAGCACGTCGAAAATATGAAGAGCTACTCCACCCACAAAACGAATTTGTGTTCGGAGCAATTCTGTTACTTCGGTTTCCTCTTCGCCTCGTCGCCGAAACGTTAGCGGCTGGCAAGGTGTCATTTCATAACCGAAGAGAGCCATCACTTCGACTTGCTCTTGTGTTTTTTTGTTAAAGTTTTTCATAAAAGACTCCTTTAAATTAGATTTATTAGAGCCATTTATGCGAGCCCAAGTTTAGCAGGCTCATAGTTAAGAGCGCAAATGACGAACGCTCAAAACCTCGAAACTTTTCTCATTGCCAGGGACCGAAGTTTAGCATGAGTAATTTTATTATAGCATAATTTTCATCCTAATTACGTTAATTGCTTAGTTGACATTTTTGAAAAGATATGTTATCCTAAAAAGAAGGCTCGGCCTTCGCACCTTGACAGGCTATTTCGAAGAAATTGTTCTCATTATCGACACTAGAAAGGAACAACCATGAACACTTTTCTTCTCGTTTTTTCCGGATTCGGAGCAGTTATCGGCGCAGCAATGCTGGTTCATTACCTTTTCGATACCGACATCGTAGACAACCTAGAAGAAAAATCGCGCAAGACAAACATGATGTTAGTAGGCTTCTGCGTATTTGGGATATGCTTTTCCGAATTTCTTATGTCTGTCGCTAGATGCCCCGGGACTCGCGACCCAGATTTTCTTATTAGCTTATCCACAGTCGTAATCCTGCTGACCGTCATGGTCACAATTCTACGCGTCATCACTCTTATCATCAGAGCGTTCAAGAATAAAGACAACGATTCCTTCGACGAATAGCCTTATTAGGCAGGGTAAATTACCCTGCCTTTTCAATATCGCAAAATTATATTATAATATAAAAATGAATCGCGATAAAGTAAGCATCTGGCAAGAACTACCTAGGCCTTTTTTAGTTCTCGCCCCAATGGAAGGCGTCACAGATATTATTTTTCGTCAAATCGTCGCCTATGCCGGACGTCCAGATTTATTTTTTACTGAATTCACGAACGTCTCTTCTTATGCCTCCGAAAAAGGTCGCGCCAACGCTCTAGAACGACTAGAAATTGCGAGCTCAGACAGACCAATTATCGCCCAGATTTGGGGCAAAAACCCCGAGCATTTCAGCACTATGGCTCACGATTTAGAAAAACTCGGCTTCGCCGGCATCGACCTCAATTTTGGCTGCCCCGACAAGCATGTAAACCGCGCCGGTGGCGGCGCCGCCATGATTCAAACCCCTGATCTCGCTGTAGAATGTTTTCGCAATGTCGTTAAATCTACCAATCTACCTGTTTCCATCAAAACCCGCCTTGGCTGGTCTCGGCCAGAGGAATTTCAAGACTGGCTACCAGTACTTCTATCCGAACACCCTGCTGCACTCACAGTTCACCTCCGCACAAAAAAAGAAATGAGTAAAGTCCCCGCCCACTACGAACTAATTCCAGAAATTGTCAAATTACGAGCAGAAATTTCCCCTGAAACAGTTTTAATAATTAACGGCGATATCAGAGACCGCGCCCACGCGATGGAATTACACGCCAAATATCCAGAGGTAGACGGCTTCATGATCGGCCGCGGTGTCTTTGCTAACCCTTACTGCTTCACCAACCACCAGCCCACCCGCGATGAGCTAATGAAGCTTTTGAAAATACATCTAGATCTGTATGAAGAATATGAGAACGGTGCACCTTTCGCGAGCGTTGAGGAACGTAAAGGCAAAATCTACGATTTTGCCGCCGAAGGGGCGGAGCGTCGTGATATAATCTCTGATTATCACGACGCGAAGCTTCCGAAACGCCGCGAAAGGTGCACTGCCAGGCATATTCCGTACGAATCGCTAAAACACTTTTTCAAAATCTACATCAACAACTTCCCTGGCGCGAAGGAATTCCGTGCCCAGCTAATGGAGACACATTCACTCCCTGAAGCACGCGAAGTAATTAAACAGATGGAGTCTACCTAGTCGTCATTAGGGCCATCAACATCATCGACAAACTCATCCAGCGTAGCGATAATAAAATAAGCTGGCTCTTTCTCAATAACTTTACCGACAACTACAGCTCTTTCACCATCGTGTGGATAATCGGCTGAATCTTCTATTACAAACTCTGTACCGATTTTCTGGCTTCCACTAGCATCCTGCTGCACTATGCTGTATTTTGTCCCCGGATGCGCTACAATGCCATCAATCCTCACGACCTTACCAGTCATTTTGCCGTTTTGAATGTCTTTTGACAGTGATTGCATTGCAGCATAATCGCCATAAGCTACCGCTACGTCAACATTAGCTAGTTCTGGAGCCGTCACATTACCACTAGTCTGCGTATTATTGCCGCTTGCTTGCGAGTTATCATTCGAGGTCGAACTACTTTTTTCCGTTTGCGAAGTAGCCTGATTCCTATTTTTATCATCGTCATCATCTCTATCACTATTCATCACCACAATACCGATAATCACGGCCACTATTACCACTACCACCGCTGCAATAATCGCATAGATCGGCCCGTTATTTGTTTTGGTTTTTTGATTGGATTTGTTTGATTCCATCATAAATTCTCCTTGGTTGCTCACCACAATCATATCATAAACAACCAATTAAATACAACTAAAACGCATGGAAAAGGACGCCCTGGAAAGGGACTTTAGTGTCCTTTTCCGTTGAGCGCCCTAAGACTCTTTAAGACAAAGATCTAGACTCTCCAACATCTCCTGGATCACCTCAAGCGACCTCCAACCAAACCCTGGCAATTCACGTAATTGCTTGACTGTTTTATCTGTCAAATCTCCTAACGTCATTATCTTGCCCTTATTAAGACAATTATATACTCTACGCGTTAACAATATCTCCTTTTCGTAAAGTACGGATAGCTCAATCGACCTCCAATTTTCAAATCCGTTCTCTTCGCATAGCGTCCTAAGAAGCATATTGTCTGTTCCGTATGTAGGGATGTCGACTTTCTTCAAGGTGATAGAACAGTTAGTTAACAATTTCTTAATTTCTTCTTTGTCGAGTTCATCAAATACTACTTCGCTAATTTCGATTTCAGCCAAAAACTTCATAATAGCATCCTCTCACTTCTCTGCCTATCTGTCTTAACGAGCTATTTGCACGCACCCACAGAGGTACGGAAAATCAATTTATACTCAATATTATAGCACAAACACGATGAAAAGTCAATGGTAATACCACAAAACAAAAAGTAGCCATTGGCCCTCCTCGTTTATAGCGGGGTGGGTCAGGCTACCCATACTTCTAATATATCAAATCCCCCCTTCAAAGTCAATAGTCTGCCATCCCGAGTAATGACCAATAAACACTTCAATTTTGGAGAAATGGTCTTCTTTTTTAGCAAATTCAAACAGATCATTTCACTTTTTATCTTTAATCTTCGCAAATCAAATATTATATTTTCTGACTGCTTAACTGCTTTTCTAAAATTATCATCAAAAGTTCTTCTACTACTACCTGTAGGGCTTTTTGTTTCCCAAATTTTACCTATCATTTTAAAATCAGGACTATTTGTTCCTTTTATATTACTCGGTTTAATAAACTTAACGTCAAAACCTCTATCAGCAAAATATTTAGCTGTTTCATATTCGTGCTTCTCTGGTGGAGCATTTAGTTCTGAAATATCAATTTTACCTCTTCTGATTTTTTGCATGCCAAAACCATATCACGCCTATATTAACTTTTCAACTCCCACCCTTCACTTAAGCTTAATGCAAAATTTAATGCATGAAAAAGGACGCCCTGGAAAGGGACTTGATGTCCTTTTCCGGCGGGCAGCCCAATGCAGATAATTTTAATCTGGTGAAAATGAATGTACCGCATTAAAGATTCGGCTGACATAAGCTGGGTCGTTGCGGACTTTGGGTGCGCTATAGTTTTTCTTGATCTGGGGGTTATCCTCAAAGCCTTGCATGTATTTCCATGTAGTTAGCATTATTTCGGAAAATGGCGGCTTGTGCGCACCTGGGTCTCTTCTTTTCTGGAGTCTAAACTGCGCCTGTTCTTCTTCGATACATTCCTTTTGTCTTTCTCTGATTCTTCCATACAAGTATCTCGTCAATTCACTGTTTTTACCCTCTTGCTGCAATCGTTTAGCCTCGGGCTCAAGTATGAAGAAATCGACGAGTGACCTTAGTGTGTGTGCACGGATATATGACAGATTTTGCTTGGCCTCGGCCAACTCCCGCTCGTGTCCTGGCCACTTTTGTGGCAACATCATATTAAAGAGGTCAGCCTGTGCATTTATTTCAGACAAAATCTTAAAACTAATTTTGCGATGTCTCTTTGACTCTGGCAATAGTGTAATTATCTCCGGCACTCCAAGATGCCCAGGCCATTTGATTTGGGTGGCGTCGGGGTCGTTCAGAGTATCAATCACCTCGCTACTACTAAGGCCAAGCACGAATCTGGGGATATGCACTACGGGATGTTCTGGGACTAAATTACCATCCTTCTCGGTAGGCCCATAAAGATCTACCCTAGTAAAACCAAAGAAATTGGGCTCATTAAAAGGGTTCTTAGAGGTAGGCCCGTTGTCACCTTTTGTGATTTTCTCGGATATTTTGTCGTGATTATCTCCTGGTGCGCCTCCGTCGGTCGTAATGTCGAGAGCAAAATAAGGCGAGAACTGCGGCGCCGGTACAGATACCATGCAGTCCACATGGTGGTTATAGTCATCCCAATTATGCGCCCGTTGCACCTTGATCGGATCATTAGAGGGCGAAATAATCCAGGCTCTACTCAGCAAAGCCTCGGCCGCCAGGCCCTCTAAAAGGGCGGCATTAGCCCCCTTATCTTGAGTAAACTCTGGAGGATCGTTTTCAAATTTTTGAATAGCTCGCCTCTTATTCTCGGGTATTTTGCCAACCCATAAAGAAGAATTCTCACACGGGGGGATCAGCTTATCGTAGTACTCTGAGATGCATTCTACTCCTTCACGGGTAGATAAATATTCGCTCTCACTAAGTTTCCCTAATCTATTTAGATCATCGTACCTGTTGTTTTCATCATCAAACGAATTGCCGGTTAATTCGGTTTTAATTCCTTGCATCGCGCCTCCTTTTCTTCATTATATCATGAAAAAGCACCGCTACTAGAGCAGTGCTTTTAATAAAGGTGCTTCTCTGCCGCTGGTTATACCAGCATTTTTTCTTCGTGGCTCCAATCGTCAGGATCAAGTTGCAATTTTGAGGTCGCAAACATTGCATCATAGATGCTCTCAGATGCCTGGATGGCCTCTGTCACGATGTCTATCGCTTGATTCAGATTGACCACCTCGTTCTTAGAAGCGTTCCAGTTGATAGAAACTATGCCTCGCGGCATGTCGTCTAGGTTAAGGAACGTTGCTCCTCCAGACTCTCGATAGAGCCTAGCATTCAGACCGATCCAATCGCCTCTATTCAAACCGCACTTGATCGGATCATAAATCACTCGTGCTAGAGTTTCGCTAATCCTTTCTACAATCGGCTGGTAATTCTCTTCCATAATTACACCTCCATGCCTATACCCATCATCTTAATCAAGAGAAATACTTTGTAATTCTACCACAAAACGCCATCTTCGTCAATATCAAACTTGCCTTAGACGAAAATATATGTAAAACCCATTGACAAAAATAAATATGTATGCTATAATGGGGACAATAAGCAAAAGTTTTATTGCTTAGGCGTACATTCAAATCTGTTAGTTGTAGGTGTTGGGCAGTGAGCCCAGAAAGGAGGCCACCATGGCCGACCAAGTTTCTCGTGAAAATACTACTTATAAAAACCGCCAGGCTATGCAGCACGAGGCGCTACGACTCGCCACCGACCACGGCTGGCGAACAATCAAGGCGAAGGGCGACACCCTCGTCATCCGTCGCTAGCCGCGACCCCTGGCATGCTAACCCAAATTGGAAGGAGTAGCCATGAGAACTTGGCCTTGACACATTCGTCCATGCAAATGAAAGGAGGTGTCAGCATATGCCCTGGCCCTAGCAACTAAGAGAAAAACCCGAGACTATCGCGCCCTTGGCGCGTCACACGCCCCATGGTGGGCCCTAGTGACAAAGCGCCGCTTGGTGCCGATGCCCGCGCTTTATAAGCGCCTGGTAATCCGTACCGTTTGCAGCCTACTCTCGGGACCATCCCGAGACAGCCGCACTTTGCGCCCTAGTAGTCTCGGGATTTTTCATGTCTACTATTCCTTCACTCCAAGTCAAACATATTTGTTTGCAATTTATTGTATAATAAGAATATGAAAATCGCATTACTAGGCTACGGCAAAGAAGGTCAAGCCGCTAATAAATATTTCAAAGCAAAATATCCCAACGCTACCTTTGACATCTTTGAGAACCAAACCCCAGAACAGATAAACAAGAGAGATTATTCGTCTTATGATATGATTCTGCGCAGCCCATCCATCCCCCCAATGCATCTCAAAAACGAATCTAGCCTCACCAAATATTTCTTTGATCACTGCCCTTGCCCAATCATTGGAGTTACCGCCACTAAAGGCAAAGGCACTACCTGCTCTTTCATTAAATCCATCCTGGATGCTGAGAAACAAGATGCTTATCTTGTCGGCAACATCGGCGCCCCAGCCATCGAAGTGCTAGATCAACTCACGCCAGAATCGGTTGTCGTTTACGAAATGTCTAGTTTCCAACTCTGGGACCTCGAAAAATCTCCCCACATCACCGTTATCGGCCAGCTAGAGCCCGACCATCTCAATGTCCACAAAGATTACAACGATTATCTCGACGCCAAAGCTAATATCACCAAATACCAAACCGAGCAAGATTATCTCATCTACTATTCCAAAAACCCCGAAACCACCAAAATCGCCAAAACTAGCAAAGCCCAGAAAGTCCCCTATCCCTTTGAAACCCCAACATACGTCAAAACCGCAATCAAACTCCCCGGCAACCACAATCAAGAAAACGCTATGGCCGCTATAGCTGCCGTAGCCTGCTACAAAAATATATCACCAGACGAATATTTAAGCACAAGTGCAGATATAATCAAACAAGGCCTCAGCAATTTTAAAGGCCTCCCGCATCGCCTCGAATTCGTCCGTGAGCTAAATGGTGTCAAATATTATGACGACAATTTTGCTACCAATGCCTCATCAACCCGTGTAGCCATTAATTCATTCCCAAATAGCGACTTAATCATCATCATAGGTGGCCGCGACAAAACAGACAACAAAGATCTCCCCGAAATCTACGACCTCCTTAAAGCCCCTCAGATAAAACATATTATACTAATGGGCGAGTCCGGCCACGAGCTCATGAAACAATATCAAGATGACCGGTTTACGCTAGTAGAATCATTAGAAGACGCTGTAAACGCAGCAAAAGACTATGCCGCCCCTGGCGACATTGTCCTGATGTCCCCCTCCGCCGCCAGTTTCGACATGTTCAAAAACGTTTATGACCGCGGAGACCAGTATAAACTTCTAATTGATAATTTATGAGCATTTGACAAACCCGGTTATTTTTCACAACTTTTCCCCATCCGAGACGAGTAAAGTCGCCGAGCGAGACCTAGGTCTTCGGACCGGTCTCGCGAGCTGGCGACTTGATCGAGGTGAGGATTGGGCGAAATGTTGTAAAAAATAACACGGCGTGCAGTCAACCGCGAATAAATTATCAATTAGAAGTTTAGTCTACTCTCCAACCCAGAAATAACCGCTTTTTCTACCGACGACACCGCAGCAAACCCTTTGACACCAGACCCCGCAAACTCTCGCGCTAGCTCTATCATCTTGAATTTATCAATCGACTTTATCAAATTCGGCATATTGTCGTAACGCTGAATAGAACCATTTGTAAAATATCCTTCGGCATAATAGTCCGCAATCTGCCCCACCGTCTGTGCTCCCATCTGGAACCGCCCGAGAGCATACGACTTTGCCGCCAAAAAATCCATATCCATAATTTCACCATTTAGGGTCTTCATTAATTCCGTCTGGATAAGCTCAAATAGTTCGTCCGCATTCTCTACATTTACTTCGCCGTCAAAATCCCAATAAGAGCTCACAGCATTAGATGCAACAGAACTTCCCATCCCATAGACCAAACCCCTCTTCCTGGCGGCACCAAAAATTTTAGAATTAGTAGTCCCATTCAGGATATGGTTCAGACAGTTCATTGCAAATACCTCGTCTGGCTCCAAATGCCGCGGTGTTACCAAAGAAAATCCAAAAGTAATATTAGAAGCGTCCTTTCGCCGAATTGATACCGCCTCTGAGGAATGCAAATCTGCCTGAGGAATCTCAAAGTGTCGTCCTTCTTTCAAGTTCCATCCTTCAAGCATCCGAATTATCTTCTTACGACGTCCCTTTATCTTTCCAGCAATAATAAACTGCATATTGTTGGCTGTGTGTGTCCGCCGATAGTGCTCACGAATATCCTTTAGCTCAATATTAGGAATCGTCTTTAACCTTTCAGGCAAATCTAGAATATCTTCCCCTACCGCTTGTTGCACGCGCGGCCAAAGCAAACGATAATAATCATTCATATATCCAGTCAGCTCACTTTTTACGTTTGCCTTTTCAGATTTCAACTCTTCATCATTAAATCTCGGCTCGCAAATAGAAACTTGCTGCAATTCCATAATCCGTTCCCATTCAAAATCTGCACACTCTGTCTCATAACAAACCGAAATATCAGACGTCCAAGCATTATGATAAGCCCCATTCTTAGTAAACTCAGCCTCAAAAGCCTGCTCGTCATGAAACTTAGCATTCGCACCAAAAGCCAAATGCTCTACCACATGAGGAATCTCATATACATCCTTATTTTTAGCATACATCATCCCTGCCCGGAATTGCACCCTGGTGGACATCACGCTCGCACCCGGGACATCAACCAGAAGCCCCTTGGCACCATTCTTTAACTTTACCTCCTCAACAAAATGTTTCATATGTCCCCGAATTATTTTCTCTTGCCCTTGCTTTTCTTTTTCTTATGCCCCGAACCTGATTTTTTGCGCTTAGAGCTAGCTTTCTTTGTAGCACTACCACGAGGCTTGGATTTCTTGAATTCAGAGTCCAAATTCTCTTCGCCCTTAGAAATCTCATTCACGCCCCTTTCAGTTTGTGATTCTGCCATTTTAGTGAGCTCTGATTCATACTCTTCACCATCAGTCACATTATCTTCGGCCGCCTCGGCCGGAGTGATAGTCAGTAAGATCTTTAGCACCTCTTCACGCAAATTCCTCTGCAACCCATCGAATAGCTTCTGAGACTCAGAACGATATTCCACCAAAGGATCTCTCTGCCCCACACTGCGCCAATGAATCCCCTCACGGAGGTGCTGCATGTTTTCTAGATGCTGCATCCACAAAGTATCGAGCACCTTCAAATAAACCTCGCGTTCGACTTTGCGCATCGTTTCCGTACCAAATTCTTCTTCTTTACGATGATATGCTTCCTCCACCGCCTCTAGCGCCACCTTTTCACGATCTTTTTCCTTGCGTTTCAAGCCAATTTCGTGTATTAGATCATCGTCTAGATTGAATACCGCCTTAAATTCTTCATCAAATTTCTTATTTACCCTAGACGAGAACATTGTCAGAGTTTTGACCTCTTCACGCATTAACCGGTGAATTTCTGGATAAATATCGTCGCCCTCCAAAATTTTCCGTCTAATCATGTAGACTACTTTGCGATGACGATTAATCACGTTGTCGTATTGCACCACATTTTTACGTGAATCAAAGTTAAATCCCTCAATCCGTTTTTGTGCGGCTTCCAGAGTCTTAGATATAGAACGAGTTTGAATCGGAGTATCCTCGTCTACGCCCATTCTTGCCATCAAGGTTTTTACTCTATCCCCCTGGAAAATACGCATCAAATCGTCTTCGCAACTTACAAAAAATTGAGTGGTGCCAGGGTCGCCTTGACGACCACCGCGCCCACGAAGCTGGTTATCTACACGCCTAGAATCGTGCCTTTCCGACCCAATCACGACCAAGCCACCTAGCTCACGCACCCCCTCTCCAAGCTTGATATCCGTACCTCGCCCAGCCATGTTGGTAGCTAGTGTAATAGCGCCTTTCTCGCCGGCCTTCGCAATAATCGCCGCCTCACGCTCATTATTCTTCGCGTTCAAAATCTCATAAGGCAAACCAAACTGCTCCAAGTATCTCGCAATTTCCTCGTTGTTAGCAATAGAGCCAGACCCTACCAGTACAGGCTGTCCCTTTTCGTGGTATTTCTTAATCTCCGCAGCAATTGCCTTCAACTTGCCAGCCTTTGTGCGATAAATCAAATCATCCTTGTCGACACGCGCAATCGGACGATTCGGCGGAATCTGAATCACATCGAGAGCATAAATCTGCTGGAATTCCTCTGCCTCAGTAAAGGCCGTACCAGTCATACCAGAAAGCTTTTTGTATAAACGGAAAAAATTCTGGAACGAAATCGTAGCGAGCGTCATCGATTCTTGTTTTACGGCCACCCCCTCTTTGGCCTCGATTGCCTGATGTAACCCTTCGTTGTAACGCCGCCCCTGCATTAAGCGTCCGGTGTGCTCATCTACGATAATAACTTCACCAGAATTCGTGACTACATAATCCTTGTCGCGCTTAAACACTATTTCGGCACGAATGGCCTGCTCCAAATGGTACACCAATCGAGTATTCTTAGTAGAATAAAGAGTCTCTACGCCCAGAATATCCTGAACTTTCTCTATCCCTTTATCGGTCAAAGTCACAGAACGACGCTTTTCGTCAAAGACATAGTCCTCAGGGACAAGTCTTGCTGCTACCTTGGCAAACTGATAATAGGACTCTGGGTTGTCTCCAGCGGGCGCCGAAATAATGAGCGGCGTTCTTGCCTCGTCAATCAAGATAGAGTCTACCTCATCTACAATAGCAAAATTAAGCTCTCTTTGTCGCAGGTATTGAACCTCGCTTGTCATATTGTCACGCAAATAATCAAACCCAAACTCATTATTTGTGCCATAAGTAATGTCAGCAGCATAAGCTTCTTTCCTCGTACAGGGCTTCAGATGACGAAAACGCTCATCTTCATGGTCCCCATTCTCATACTCTGGATCATAAATAAATGAAGCATTATTAATAATGACAGCCACTGACAAACCCAGAAAATCATAAATCGGGCCGTTCCATCCCGCGTCTCGCTGTGCCAAATAATCGTTCACTGTGACAACATGCACACCATGCCCAGTCAAACCATTCAGATATGCGGGCAACATCGCGACCAAAGTTTTGCCTTCGCCAGTCTTCATTTCTGCTACCGCCCCCTCGTTTAGCACCATTCCACCAATCAGCTGCACGTCATACGGCCTGAGGCCCATCACACGCTTCGTAGCTTCCCTTGCCACAGCAAAAACATCTGGCAAAATCTCGTTCAAAATCTTTGTATCGTCCACTGGATGTTTAGTTTTAGATTTAGATTTTGCCTTTGTTTTGGGCTCTTTCTCGCCATCTTTTGTTTTAGTTTCTTTTAAAGCTTTACGAATCTTTTCTCGAAAAATCTCTGACTGCCCGGCAAGCTCCTCGTCGCTCATGGCTTCGTATTTTGGCTCGAGCTTATTAATCTCCTGCGCCCTTTTCCATAGCCTCTTCAGGATTTTCTTTTGCGCATCACCAAAAACCCCCTGCAGGAATTTCGTTAAAGCTGTTCTATCTGCCAACTTATCGGTTGGCTTCTTTTCTTTTTTCGCCATATAACTCCAATCTGCCCCCTATTGTACCACATTATTTCCTGCGAATAAAGAGGCCTTTCAAGCTCTTTTTTTGGCGATGCGGCTGCACTTCTAACTTGTAACGCCGTATTTGCCCAGTAAGTTTTGCCTCCACCAAGTCTACGCCAGCAAACACGTTTGAGCATTCATCCTTCGCTGCCATCACTTTACCACCAGTAGTCTCAAGTGTTGCTGAAATTTCATACTTGTCATTTTTATTCTTTCCGACTTCCACTACAGCGACTTTCATCACGGCATCCTTTTTGGCGCCACGCGGCAAATAACGATCCAGCTTACCGAGGCGCTTTTGTACGTATTTTTTGAACGGTTCGTCAATTTTGTATCCACTTCCGCTCATTTCGATTTTTTCAATCATTTATAGTTCCTCCTTATTATTTAGATATGGTTTCAAAACTTCTGGAATTCGTAATTTACCACCATCCTTGGCATAATTCTCGATTACCGCCACCATCGTTCGCGCTAGCGACACAGCCGTACCATTCAGCGTATGCAATACCTCCACGTCTCCATTCTCTCGACGCACTCTAATATTCAGATTACGGGCCTGAAAATCTGTGCAATTACTACAACTTGTAAGTTCCCTATAAGTCTGATCCACTGGCGACCAATACTCTACATCGTATTTTTTAGCTGCTGGCGCACCGAGATCACCCGCAGCAATATTGATTACCCGATACGGTATCCCTAATTCTTGCCAAATCTCTTCCTCGGTAGCGAGTATCATTTCATGCATCTCTTTGGATTGCTCAGGCAAACAAAAAACATACATCTCCAACTTATTAAACTGATGCACACGAAACAAACCCCGAGTATGTTTACCTGCAGATCCCGCTTCTTTACGAAAACACGCCGAATACCCAGCATAAAGTAGTGGCAATTTCTTCTCATCAATTATTTCATCCATATGATAGCCAGTAAGAGCAATTTCCGCTGTGGCAATTAGCGCCAAATCTTCACCCTCAATAAAATATTCATCCGACTGATCCGAAGTACGTGGATTAAAACCCGTACCCTCTAGCACCTTAGATGAAACCAAATCTGGCACAGTAATAAAATTAAAGCCTTTCTCCATTACTTTTTTTAAGCCAAACTGCATCAATGCGTTCTCAAGAAGAGCGAGCTCGTTTTTTAAATAATAAAATTTCGCCCCCGCAACCTTTGCCCCCCGTTCAAAATCCACCCAATCCCGACTAAGAGCATAATCCAAATGGTCCACCCCCTCTGTTTTCTTTTTACCCCACGCCTTTATCTCGACCGAATCTTCCTCACCGCCTAGTGGCACGTCGTCAAAAATGATATTCGGCACCGACTTTAGGGCCGCCTTATATTTTAGCTCTGTCTTAGCAAGGTCATCCTCGAGCCCGGCTAGCGACTCTTTTACCTTTTTCCCCTCATCTATCAAGGCCTGCTCCGGCTTGCCACCTTTCATCTTGGCCGCAATTTCATTGCGCTGCCGTCGGAGCTCCTCCACCTGCGTCAGCTTCTGTCTACGTATGTCGTCTAATTCCAGCACCTCCTTGATATTTATTTTGTACCCCTTTTCCTTGGCAGACTTCTCAACCAAGTCGAGGTTATCTCGAATAAACTTCACATCTAACATACGACTATTGTACCACAAAACTTCGGTATTTTAATAGTGTATATTCGGGTTTTTACTCATTATTTTATCCAGCTCCATCCAATCAGACAAACTCAAGTCACCGGGTCTAGCCGCAGAATCAATCTTCGCCTGTTTCAGTGCCCAAAGCACCTCAGTTCTGCCGCCAAATCGCATTAAATTATTCATCAACTTCTTTCTAGGATGATCAAAACCAGCATAATAGAGTGGTGCCATCTTAGAATTATCCACAAGAGAAGCCTTCCGCATCTTAAAAATAACCACCTGGCTGTCCACTTTGGGTGCCGGCTCAAACTCCCGAGCTTTCACTATTATCCCAGCTTCTACTTCTGCCTGAGCCTCCACTAAGAGAGAGAGTGGGGTATTTTCTTTGGTCGCTAGAATCCTCTCCGCGACTTCTTTTTGCATAAGCAGCACCGCACGCTCTGGCTTTTTTTCAGATTCCAGTATTCTCCCAATAATGGGCTGCGTAATATAATAAGGAATATTACCCGCTATTACATATGGACTATCGACCTCGTGCCACCAATCATATTCCAGAATATCTGCATGCACTACTTCCAGATTTGTTCCTGGAAAAGAATTTGGCAAATTGCTAGCCAATCTTTTATCATATTCTACAGCCAATACTTTATCAAATCTTTTTAATAACGACGATGTCAAAGTCCCGAGCCCCGGTCCAATCTCTAAGCACGTCGTCTTGACCCCTTCAGCTACTTCAATATTGGCTGCCTTATCTGCAATATAATTCAAAATTTCACGATTTTTTAACCAATGTTGACCTAGACTTTTATTAGTACCAACCATGTGCATACCAGAAATTTAGCGCGCCCTGCCAGCCGCCATAACGGTTCACATATCCAGCCATCCATCTTATCTGCGTAATCGGATTTGTCTGCCAGTCAGCCCCAGCCGACGCCATCTTGTTTCCCGGCAAAGCCTGTGGTATGCCATAAGCTCCAGAATAAGCGTTCGTCGCGTCATAACGACAGCCGCTTTCATGATTTATCAAATCTACTGCCGCCGCTACATCGGCCTCAGCTACTCCTGCAGCCCTTACCCAATCTGCACAAGTACCAACCGCCGGAGGCAAGGATTTTTTCGATCCTACCGCTGTAATTCTCGCCACAGGCTGGCGCACAATTTCCTCAGATGAAACCTCGCGCGACACTTCTTTATTATCGATATAATATACATTATAATAAACACGCTTCGTCCCCACTTCGCCCAGTTGCTTCACCTCAGTCTTGCCAGTCTCTAGCTCGGGATCAGCTACCGTTTCCTCTGCAAAAGGAATCTCCACATCCTCAGTAATCGTCCTACCGCCGTTTCGCGTTATTTCATAAATATTAGCCATCCCAGCTTCGAGAAAGTCCGTATTTACTACCATTTCAATTTCATCACCATCATAAATAGCAATTCCGGCCTCTTTTGCCACAGTAGCAGCATCATAGCTCGCAGACATCAAATACTTCTCTACTAAGCCATCTCTCACGACCACAGGTCGCGCTCTATGTATATTTATAAAGTAATTATCAGCACTAATCTCGCTATCAAGCCCCGGATCGACAATATCGCCCTCGTTAATAATAATTTCCGCCCTCTCTAATGCCTCACTCACCGTACGCGCATCCGTCCTCACGGTCAATTTCTCTCCATCATCATAGAACGTTACATATTTTGCACCTATTGCCGAAAAAGTACTAGAATCACCCTCAGCATAAGTATTAATAGACCAAGCCTTCATTAAACAACCAAAAACAAAAGCAACCGTGATAAGTATCACGAAAACCAAAGCTTGATCGATTTTTCTCGAAAGCCTCATAACTCTAATTATATCACATTACAGCGCCAATAACACAAAAAATCCATTCTCGATAACAAAAATTCACCCTAAAAGGGCGAATTTCATAATCAATTTCTAGGTGAACATTTAGCCAAAATAGCTCCAAACTCTCCACCCTTACCAAGATATCTCCCAGATCTTAGCGATTGGTTCCGGCTGCTCTCAACTTCAGCCTGAACTTAATTTTATTTTAGCATAGGCAAAATATGTGTCAACCTTGTTTTTTTATAATTTTCATGCTTTAATATATCTACATTACAACAGAGGTATAATCACAAAAACCGAACACATCATTATTGACATTTGGGTGCATTTATTTCATAAATAAATTCCCGTATTCCTTTTATAAAGTTGGTTTTACTATGTTATAATAATGGTTATGAATTGGAGAAAATGGCTAGATGAATTTATCTTAGCCGGCAAAGGTATTTTGTTGGCGTTCCGAGAAAAACGTTTTTGGTATGGTTTTATACCCAGTTTTGTTTTCTTTGGCATGTTAATGAACCTTTTAGCAGGCGGAACCGCCAAATTTGACCTAATGGCAGCCATGGGATTCCCCGACAGCCTCAAAATCATCGCCGATAGTTTTTTGGCAATCTTTGGTCTAGGGCAACCATTTTTAGACTGGCTCCCGATTTTCGCTATTTCCATTCTCCAGAGCATCCTAATTGGCCTTATCGTATTGCTTTGGAATAAGAAAAAAGAGGAGTCCGCATCAAAAAATTCCGAAAACCTGGGTAGTGCAGGTATTATCACAGGACTCATCGCGCTAGGGGCTGGCTGTCCCACTTGTGGCGCAACTTTAATTACGCCTCTCATTGGCGCAATCTTTTCTACTGGCAGCCTAGCTGTCGCTGGTACTATCTCGGCAATCGTTACTGCACTCGCCATTATTATTGCTGTCCTTTCCCTCAAACGTCTTGGCGAAGAAATCTATGTTATAATTATCAATGAAAAATATCTCGCGAGAAAAAAAGCCGAGAAAAGGAGCAAAAGTGAAAAAAGTATTTAGAATAGTCGGCCTCATCGCCGTCATAATACTAATCGTCGGAGCGATCGTCGCCAGCACCAACGCCAAACCTAGCAATTCAGAAATGGTCTGGGACCAGCAAATGACCATCGGCAACCCAGACGCCAAAAACTATTTTATCATCTATTCAGACCTAGTTTGCCCTTATTGTATCGCCTTTGAAAACGCCATCGTAGAGCATGAGGAAGAATTCCAGCAATACCTCACAGACAATGATATCCTTTTAGAGGTCCGCCTCTCAGATTTTCTCTATGAATTTGGTGAATCCAACCCCATCCACTCTCGCTATTCAGCCGTAGCTACTTACTGTGCCAAATCAGAGGGTAAGTTCTGGGATTATTACAACAAAGCTGTCACTTCAGTCTGGAACGACTATTTCAAAGACGCTGGCAAATCAGGATTCACCAAATTAAACAAATCCGGGCCAGAATATTGGATCAATATTGGAAAAGAAGTAGGGCTCAGCGAAAACTTTGAGTCGTGCGTCGAGAATCAGGAACCACTAGAAGAGATCAAAACCAACGCAGCTAAGACAGCCAAACTCGCCCACGGTATGCCATATTTCAAATTCAACAACTACACCAACTCCGGCTTCGACCTTTCTTGGGGCTGGGATTATGTCAAAATGTACTTCCAGGCTGGCCTAGAAAGCCGGTAGGTAGCTTAGCTACATAATTCACACATTAAGGGACATAAAGGCAAAATCTCCGATTTTGCCGCCGAAGGGGCGAAGCGATGTGATACATTTATTATCACATCGCGAAGCTCCCGAGATGTGTGAATTATGTAGCTAAAACTATTTCCTATTTTCGAATATCTTAACGTCTTTGATTGCGTCCGGTAAATAATTTTTATCTAAATGAAACCCCGCTTCCCATTTCTGACCTTTACCATAACCCAAATCCTTCATTAGCTTCGTCGGTGCATTCCGAAGCCACACCGGCACCGGTTCGCTTCGAGTTTTCCTGGCCAAATCAAGCGCCTTGTACCACGCATTGGCCGAATCGCGGTTTTTACGAGATTTTGAAAGCGCTACGCAGGTATGCGCCAAAATCAATCCAGACTCTGGCATACCCACTCTTTCTACTGCCTGAAAACATGCCGTTGCGAGACTAAGCGCCCCGTTCCCAGCGAGCCCTATATCCTCTGACGCAAAAATTACCATCCTACGTGCTATAAATTTTGGGTCTTCACCAGCCTCAACCATGCGTGCCAAATAATAAAGCGCAGCATCCGTATCCGAGCCTCGCATTGATTTGATAAAGGCCGAAATAGTATCGTAGTGCTTGTCGCCCCTTTTATCATACCCGGGCAATTTCCGCCCTGCGGCCTCCATCACCACACTTTTATCGACCTTATCTGATAAAGATAATGCCAACTCCAAATCGCCTAGCGCACTCCTAGCATCCCCACCCGAAAGCTCCGCTACATAGTCTAATGCCTCGTTGGTGACCGAAGGATTATTGCCGACCTTCGGGTCGCGTCGCTCGCGCCCGTCACCCTCAGGTTCGACAATAACCCCTTCGGTCTCGCATGCCCGACTCAAAACTTTCATAATCGCATCTTTCGACAGCGGCTGCAAGACCACCACACGCGACCTAGACAAAAGCGGCGAAATCACCTCAAACGAAGGATTCTCCGTAGTGGCACCAATTAACGTAATCAGCCCAGACTCTACATGTGGCAAAAAAGCATCTTGCTGCGCCTTGTTGAAACGGTGAATTTCATCCACAAAAAGCAAAGTCCGAGTCTGCAAATTCCAGTTGAGCTTCGCCCTGGCCACCACCTCCTCTACGTCTTTTTTCCCAGCCGTCACTGCAGATATCTCTACGAAATCCGCCTTGAATTCCCGCGCCAAAATTCGCGCCAAAGTGGTCTTACCAGTACCTGGCGGTCCCCAAAAAATCAAATTCACCGGCTCCCCCTTTTTCACGATTTCCGTCAAAATCCTGCCATCACCGATGACTTCTTCCTGCCCCAAAACCTCATCAAGCGTAGTAGGGCGCATTCTCTCCGCTAGTGGTACCCTATTCATAGCTATATTATATCTAATTTCTTTACAAAATTGAAATATTTATGGTAGAATTAAGGTAACATTAACAAAGGAGTTATAACATGTCCGACTACGAGACATATAAACTATTAAACGATCTTAGCAGCAACAGTGGCTCATATGGTAGCACTAGCGCTCTTGAGGGAATGGGCATATGGTTTATTATCGCCATAATCCTAGCAGTTATCGGCGGCATCCTCGTCTACTTCCTGTTTGTCAAAAGCAAAACAGAGCCAAAGGGCAAATTCGCCAAGTGGCTCAAGGATTTCCTAGCCTTCAAGATTATGTGGATTGAACCAATTTTGAAAGTGATTTATTATATTGCTACTATCTTTATTGTTCTGTTCTCGTTCTCCTACCTATCTCTAGGTGGTTACGGATTCCTGATGTTTATCCTGACGCTGGTCCTAGGCCCAGTCATCATCCGTATTTTCTACGAAGCCACAATGATGTTCATCATGATTTGGCGCAACACCCGCGACATCGCCGCAAACACCGAAAAGAAGAAATAACCTAGGTACAATCAAAAAATCCCCTCCCGAGGAGGGGTTTTTACTTCGACAAATGTTCGACCACTGCTTCATTTTCTAGAAGCAAAAAACAAAAAAGCCAATTACCGAGCCAAACAACGCACGCCCAAACCACTATCTTTTCCAAAACCGTCATTAGACTCGGTGACCCAATCATATCCAATGTTTAAATTCCTTTGCGGTACAGCAGACCAAAGGTTTACTTCATCAAAACGTTGTGTCATATTCCCCACATAGAAATCATTATCTACAAAATATAAAGGATTAATCCAAGCATTTACTTCCTCACTATTCCACGGATATTCATCAATACCATACGCGCTTGTAAGCTCATAGAAGGTTTTAGAATCACCACTCACTTGCGGCAACATCCATCCAGCTGGACAAATAGATTGATTGGAGGACAATTCGTACCCATATTCATAAGAATAATCAGAGCTATCGTTCATAGCCACAGCTGCAGTCCAGTTGTAGTAATTTCCAATTCTATAATGTTGATTATTCTCATATCCCTCAATATTCAAATTACCATAAACAACCCCTGGATCATACGATTCCGGAGTAGTCTCGGACATAATCCAGGTATTATCATTGGTGGCATAAGTAGACCTCATTGGCGTCCAGCTAGTATTAGCCGGAAGATCAGTATTTTCAGAAGTTAAAGGAGCAACATTTAAGGGCGTGGCCTCTAAGTCTAGATCTAGATTCTGGGTCATCCATATATTACCATCCTTTAGTTTGGCAACATAATATGTCTTATTATCACGAGAATCGGTCATTTGATACTGAGCATCCTCAGTCATAGAATCTTTAAGGCCATCGATTTGCTCCGCAGACAAACTAGCAAGATCCTGCATATAATTAATATCCTCTATAGAAACCGGTACAACTGGCTTAGCTGCATCCGCTGGATGCACCAATGTATATATCACCTTCCCACTATATGTACCAGCAGGTTGGGTCTGAGAGATATATGCTGCATAGGTAGTAGTCAGCTCTGCACCAGTAGCAGTAGTATTGCTACTAGGTATATCAGTAGCAGAGTCTCTA
>JAZQCE010000016.1:0-2544 GCA_045546095.1 Candidatus Nanosyncoccus sp.
GGTGTCGTTTTCCTTGTCCAGTTTGAAGTCGGTTTGCTCGACGGCGTAGTTGACACGGTCGTGGATATCAAATTTAAAGGTGTCACGATTGCGGACACGGCTGCGGCGGACATCGGTTTTGTCGGCAAGGATCAGCGCTGCGGCAACGGCATTGACCGGAAATGCAGTGGAATCATCATGGTGGCCGATAGCGGTGCTGACTATAGCGATATCGGCGGCGTCCATACCTATTCTATTTAAAATGGTAAATGCCATGGCGGCTCCGCTGACAGCGTGATTGTGTCGATTGACCAGATTGCCAATGTCGTGCATAAACCCGGCGATTTTGGCGAGCTCCAATTCGCGAGGATCATAGTCCAGTTGGGAAAGCAGATTACTGGCAACTTCTGCACACTTAGTAACATGTGCGAAGCTGTGTTCGGTAAAGCCAAGAGCGGTCAGGGATGCATCGGCTTGCGTGATATATGTGCGGATATCCGGATTGTTTCGGATCATTTCAAAGGTAACATTCATATAACGGCCCCCTTGTTTTATATTATCATATCGCTTTTTGAAGGTTTCTTCAATTATTCCGGAGAAAATTTACAAAAGAACATTTGCATTATATTTAAATGAAGGAGGGAGAGCGCAAAACGCTCTCCCCAAAATCAAATGTTGCTTAAATCGTATGGCGTAGTCTGGTAGACATAGTAGTTCAGCCAATTGGTATACAGCAGTTGGCCGGCGCTGCGCCAGCGAACGAGCGGTGCGTTGGAGGGATCATCGTCAGGAAAATAGTTGACCGGAACGGCAATGTCCAGTCCCTTATCCACATCGCGAAAGTATTCCCGTGCCAGCGTGTCGGGATCGTACTCAGGGTGGCCCAAAACGAAGAAGCGGCGGGAATCCGTGCTCTTGACAGCGAACACGCCCGATTCGTCACCGATGGCCATCAGTTCCAAATCGGAAACGGCGCGGACATCTTCTTCCCAGACCTCGGTATAACGGGAGTTGGGAGCGAAGAACACATCGTCAAAACCACGAAACCAGGGAGAACTGGGTTTCAGGACCTTGTGTTCAAAAACACCGAATAATTTTGCGTCCAGGGAGCGTTTGGGAATACCATAATGATAAAACAGTCCTGCCTGAGCGCCCCAGCAAATATGCAGGGTGGAATGGACGTGAGTTTTAGTCCACTCCATGATCTCACAAAGCTCACTCCAGTAGTCCACTTGATCGAATTCCATATTTTCGACGGGAGCACCGGTAATAATCATGCCGTCATACTTTTTTTCTTTTATTTGATCAAAGGTGGTGTAGAAAGAGTCTAAATGAGAAGCATCGGTATAGTGGCCAACATAGCTGGCGGTTTGCAAGAGATCAACCTCGATTTGAAGAGGGGTATTGGACAGCTTGCGCAGCAATTGAGTTTCAGTAACGATTTTGGTAGGCATCAAGTTTAGAATCAGGAGGTTCAAAGGACGGATATCCTGATGAATGGCCCGACGCTCGGTCATAACAAAGATGTTCTCGCTTTCCAGAACCGCGCGGGCAGGCAGTGAATCGGGGATTTTAATAGGCATGGTTAATCCTCCATGAAGCTACATTATATGTAATATAAAGGATAGCATAGTTTTGGAATGACCGCAACAGTGGTTTTTACAATAAAAGGCGCGAAAAGAACAATAAAAAAGAAAGTCGAAAAAAGTGAAAAAAGGTGTTGACATTTGGGTTTGGGTTTGGTATATTAATCGAGCGCCTGTCGAGAAAGGCATGTTTTTCAATTGAATTTGAAAGGGATTTCAAAAAAGTTGAAAAAAGTGCTTGACAAAGCGACACGGTTGTGTTAATATAATCGAGTTCGCGTCAAATGGCGCGTGACAAATTCAAGAACGAAAGAAGTTGAAAAACTTCGAAAAAAGTTCTTGACAAACGGTTTATCTTATGATAAACTAAAAGTCCAGCCGCGACTGCGGCGTGCACCTTGTAAATTAAACAACGTAAAAGAAACACGAAGCACCAGAAGGATAGACATCCTTCAACAAGCAGCAGCTTGGAGAAGGGTTTTCATTAATTTCTTTGAAGCTATGATTTTAGTTTCAATAATTTGATTTAAGCAGCTTAGGCTGTTTAGATACCATTTTATTGAGAGTTTGATCCTGGCTCAGGATGAACGCTGGCGGCGTGCTTAACACATGCAAGTCGAACGGAGCGTCTATGACGGAGGATTCGTCCAACTGATTAGATTGCTTAGTGGCGGACGGGTGAGTAACGCGTGAGGAACCTGCCTTTGAGTGGGGAATAACACAGGGAAACTTGTGCTAATACCGCATAAAGCATAGAGACGGCATCGTTTTTATGCCAAAGATTTATCGCTCTTAGATGGCCTCGCGTCTGATTAGCTAGTTGGTGGGGTAACGGCCTACCAAGGCGACGATCAGTAGCCGGACTGAGAGGTTGACCGGCCACATTGGGACTGAGACACGGCCCAGACTCCTACGGGAGGCAGCAGTGGGGAATATTGGGCAATGGGCGCAAGCCTGACCCAGCAACGCCGCGTGAAGG
>JAZQCE010000017.1:0-1531 GCA_045546095.1 Candidatus Nanosyncoccus sp.
CAAATCTAAGCAACAGACCCAACTCTTCGATCGGTGCAAGGAGGTTTGACAGGCCATTTGGGCCACAAAATTTTAGGTCATCGTCCCCAGAGATGATGAATGGGGGACGACGACAGGATGAAGAAAGAAGGAGCTGGCGACCAGACGACGATAGAAGACAGCGTTTTAACGCTGGGTCTGGGGCTGGGCCGGGGCAGCGTCTGAGTGGGGCTGGGGCTGGGCCGGGCCGAGGCCGCCCACACTGCACTCACTGTGGCTAGATGGGCCACTGGGTGCAGTCATGCTATGGGCTGCGTGGATACCCAGCAGCCCACGGAAGGGGGAAGTCCACGGGCCCAAGCCCATTCTACAATAAGTCTGCAGCTAATCATGTGACTGAGGCCCAAGAAAATGACAGCCCATTTTCCGGAATTTCAGAGGCCCAAATCAAGCAACTTTTATCTTTACTTGACAGTAAAAATGAAGGTTCAAGTTCTCAAGCACATGCCACTACCAAGCCAGGTTTGTCTAAAATAATCTCCCGAAAATGGATTATTGACAGCGGGGCCACAGATCATATTTCCTCATCGTCAGAATTATTTTGCACAACCAAACCCTGTTCACTACCTCCTGTGTTATTACCGAGTGGAGAAAAGGCACAAATTATTGCGAAGGGATCGCTACCTCTTAATTCAGTTTTTTATCTGAAAAATGTGCTCTGCGTGCCTACCTTCAAAGTGGATTTAATGTCAGTCAGCCGTCTGACAAGAGGATTAAATTGCTCAATAACTTTTTTTCCTTATTGGTGTATTTTGCAGGATCTGGCTACGAGGAAGATGATTGGTTTGGGTAGACAACGCGATGGACTTTATTATCTGGTGGCGCTGGCAACGAAGAATCATACCAGAAATACCTCACCAACCTGCAACCTCACCACTACATCCACTACCCTCTGGCATAACCGATTAGGTCATACATCCCCTTCCCGTTTAAGTTTTATTGCTAAGAATTATTTAAATTTTTCAATTCAGTCAAATCAAGCGTGTCCTATCTGTCCTTTGGCCAAGCAGAGCCGTTTACCATCCAGTCATAGTGTCATTCCCTCTGTAAAACCTTTTGAAATTAGCCATTGTGATATTTGGGGTCGTTATCGACACCCTTCAAATTCAGGTGCTTATTATTTTCTCACAATAGTTGATGATTACACACGCTTTACATGGATCTTTCTAATGAGCCAGAAAAATGAGACACAATCACTTGTCAAAAATTTTTTTTCTCATGTCCTCTCCCAATTTAATTCTCACATTAAAATTTTCCGCAGTGACAACGGTGGAGAATTTATCTCCCTCCGTTCCTTTTTTGATGATCATGGTGTCATTTTTCAACACTCTTGTGTTTACACGCCCCAACAAAATGGGGTTGTGGAACGCAAACACCGACACATATTACAGGTAGCTCGAGCCTTAAAATTTCAGGCTAGTCTACCTATATGTTTTTGGGGAGAATGTGCCCTCACCGCTGTGCATCTCATTAATCGGTTACCCTCCCCAGT
>JAZQCE010000018.1:0-49335 GCA_045546095.1 Candidatus Nanosyncoccus sp.
TGCAGGCAAATCACAACTGTCTGGCCACTACACTATGCAAGATGGCACTAAAGATATGTGTAGAGAAATCTATGTAGGTGCTACAGAAACTCTAGTAGACACAAGGGACAACACTACCTATATGGCAGGAAGGCTTAAAGACGGTAATTGTTGGATGCTAGACAACCTAGCTCTAGATCCTACTGATTCCACCACTGCACAAAATATGAACGAAACCAATACCAATGCCACTCAGGCCGCCATCACTAATCTCTTAAATGGTGGCAATACGGGTGGTAATGTTGGTTGGAGTAATACTGCGGTGGCGGATGCAGATTCAGGTTTTAGCTCTTCCACCGCACCAAGGATTAACAACGCCAGTAAAGACACTCTCGTGACATCCTATGGCTCAGCTGCTACAAATGGCCAAGCTAAGGTAGGTATTTATTATAACTACTGTGCTGCATCTGCTAGTACCTACTGTTACGAAAATGGACAAGGTGTAGACGTACCAGATACCCTTGTAGATGCCCCACAAGACATCTGCCCGGCAAACTGGCGGATGCCTACGGGTGGTAGCACTGGTGAGTATGTTGATCTTTATAATAAATATAATGCTACTCAGGATGCTACTGACATTAGTAGTCTCCAGTATAACTTATCTACCCCTCTGTCGGGTTACTACATTGATAGCTCGGCGGGCGATCAGGGTAATTGGGGCTACTGGTGGTCTTCTACCTACTACAATGGCTACCGCATGCACCGCCTAAGCGTAAATCCTGCGGGCGTGTACCCGTACAGCCACGACGGTCGCTACGGCGGCTATACTATGAGATGCCTGGTGGGTGAGTAGCTTGAATTGACCTCTTAAATTAGCTATATAGTAGACACCAATGTCTGTATATTGTATTCCAAAATATCCGCACTACTGCGCATACCCCCACACCGGCCCTGCAGGTGTATCTTTCACGGAAATGCCCCGAGTAGCCAGTGCGTCGCGAAGTCTGTCAGCCTCGGCGAAGTCCCGCGCCTCGCGAGCTCGCTGTCGTGCGGCAATTAATTCTCGTACTTTATCGTCGATATCTGGTGAATCATTAATCAGGTTCAACCCAAACAGCTCGTCAACCTTGTGCCAATCGTCGAGCGACAACTCCGAGCTATCAATAATAGCAAAAGCCTCCGCTGAATTGAGGTTATTATCAACTGCATCAAGAATTATATCAAACTTCTCGACGGGTCCTGCCGCCGCATCTTCCCCCATCCTCGCTGAGGCTCGGCTGGGGGTCCCCCAAGCGGCGTCACCCGTCGATGCAGGCTGCTGATATAATAAAGCAATCCTATTGCGCCAATTATGTCGCCGAGCCTGTGCCCCCTCTAGTGACTCAAATGTAAAATTCCTCGTCCCCTGGTAGTGGCCAGATAGTACCCACATCTTGTAATCCATCGGCGAGAATCCGCGCTCCGCCAAGTCCTCTAGCGAATACGTATTACCGAGCGATTTAGAAATCTTCTCGTCGTCTATTGTAATAAAATTACAATGCAGCCAACAGCGTGCTAGCTCTCGTCCATACGCCGCGTAGCATTCGGCGATTTCATTGGTATGATGGATCGGAATGTGGTCTACCCCGCCCGTATGAATATCTATCGGCTCACCTAGCTCCTTGTGAATAATAGACGCACACTCTAGGTGCCACCCAGGATAGCCCGGCCGACCCAGATAATCCCAGCGCATAGCGTGTTTTTCTCCTGGCTGGATAAACTTCCAAACGGCGAAATCCGACACATTGCGCTTCTCTGCAGAAAAACCTACTCTGGCCCCAGCCTGGAGTCCGGCGAGATTAAGCCGAGCAAAATCCGCATATTTCTCAAATTTAGACGTATCAAAATATACCCCATCCGTAGTCTCATATGTAAAGCCGTGCTCTCGCATCAAATCTACCGCCTGGATGTCTTCGTCGATATAATCTGTCGCACGGGCTAGCACTTCTGGCTCTACTAGCCCAAGCGCCTTATAATCCCGCATAAAGCTCGTGATATATCTGTCTGCTATCTCCCAAACAGTCTGGCCTTCGCGCGCAGCGCCTTTTTCTAGCTTGTCCTCACCGTCATCAGCATCAGAGGACAAATGTCCCACGTCTGTCAAATTCAAAACTCGTTTTACTTTATAGCCATTTAGTCTTAGCGTCCGCACTAGCAAATCCCAATAGATATACGCCGTCAAATTCCCAATATGCGCGGTATTATATACCGTAGGGCCACAAGTATAGATCTTTACCACGCTGGAAAGAGGCTTAAATTCTTCCAATCTTCGCGAGGCGGTATTGTGTAGCTTAAGCATTAAGTAATTCCTCTAGTACGTGCTCTACTTCGGTGTACTTGTCTTCTGTCACTCCGTGTCGCCCCGAGGTCTTAATGGCAGTCAAATTATGGTTCGTCTCCAAAAGACCAGGTATGTTTTGTGAAGCAATGAATTGATCTTTGCTGCCGTATATTAGCACGGCTGGAGTCTCGAGCGTAGCCAAGGTATCATAATTTGACTTATCCATTACAATATTATCTATGGCATTACGGAACGATTTCTTTTTTAGGATGCCTGGATTTTTTACGCTTACACCTTCTTCAAACAATTTCATCCCCGCCGCAAAAGCCGGATGCTCTAAGTCTTTTTTAGTATAAATAGGCGGTGAAATCAAAATCAGTTTCTTAATGTCATCCTCGTATTTTTTTGTATAGCGCGTCACGATGAAAGTTCCAAGCGAATGGCCAACAAGGACGAGCGGTATATCGAGCTGGAGCTCCTGGATCGAATTATGTAAAGCATTCAAATATTCCTTATAATCATATTCCAATTCATTACCCTTAGGCGACTTCCCTGCCCCCAGCAAATCAAAAGTAATAAATCTCGCGTCTTTTAGTTTGGCGGATTTTTCGAAAGCGGCTAGTGCCCTGTCGTAAGTAGAAGAATCCGATGCCAGGCCATGTATCATTACGACCGCTAGGCGCGGCTGCGCCGAGGCTGCAAAATCATGCGTTTTTGCTAGTAGTAGTTTGGAGTCAGTGTTATTCATATATCTATAATAGCACAGAATCCGATTCTAAGAAGCAAACATCGGGTGAATAGCTCAGCCTAGCTAAAACGGCGCCTTCTACACTAACTCTGGTACAATTTTTATGAGTTCTCGCACTACATCATCATAGCTAGTATCATAAGTCCGAAATCCAGCAGCATACGGATGCCCGCCACCACCAAAAAAGCCTGCTACTTTGTCTGCCACTGGGTGCTCGTGGCCACAGCGAATTTTGCCCGTCACTTTGCCATCCGGGTAGGTCTTTACCGCCACTGCTACCTCTACCCCTTCTACCATTCGCATTTCTTCCAAAATCAAAACATTAGGATTATATTCGTCCGAATATTCACGAATATCATCCCATGGTATATGTACTGTAGCCAGTGCCCCATCGAGGTGATACTCTATCCGCTTTATCAAATCTGCTTTGTAGTCTAGGATCCTCGGCGACTTTTTCATAAACTCGCGCCGGCGATCTTCTAAGTCCGAAATATTCGCCCCGAGGCGGGTCAGGTCCGCTGCAATTTCGAACGTTTCTGCTGTCACGCTAGCGCTAGTGAGTCCTAAAGTGTCGGACAATAAGCCTTGAAAAATTGCCTCGGCTGCTTCTTTTTCAATCTCGATATTCTGATCTTTTGCGATTCGGTAGATTACTTCCGTGCAGGATGGCCTAGTTTCGATAATCGCCTCGTGCGGAAAATTCAAATCATCTGGAGTCTCATGGTGGTCTATCACTAGCACCGGCGCAGAGTATAAACGATTTTTGATCGCGGAATCTTCTAATAGCTTAGACAGCAAAACCTCCGCAGCTGTATCCACAATAATATATCCGTCCGCCTTCCAATCAAATTCGTTCGTCACCCTAGACCAATCGGCAAAATAATGCAGATACTTCGGAATATTCACCGGGCAATAAAGCGAAATTTGTTTTTCCGGTAGCAGATAGTCAAGCGAAATGGCACTCCCGAGAGAATCACCGTCCGGGTTTTCCGCTTGAATCACGCAAATCTTTTCTTTCCCCTTCAAAAACTCACTAAACTTATCGTACATACGCTCATTATATCACATAGCGAGAAAAACAGGTTCAGACGAGGGCTCCTCATGTGCTATAATAAATTACATGAGTATTTTTTGTGCGGATAAGAAATTTGAACGATTTGAAGATGTCACCCCAAATATATTAAAAAAAGAGAAAGTAAAGCTCCTGCTGTGTGACCTAGACAATACTTTGAGGCTTCACTCTGAAAAAGAGCCAGCCGACGAGCTCTACGATTGGATTGAAGATTGTCGCAAGGCTGGTGTAATGATTGTAGTAATTAGTAATAATGGTCGCAAAAAAATGATGCAAAAATTTTGCAAGCCTATCAATGTCCCATGTGTCTGGTGGGCCAAAAAACCGATGAGCACCAAGCTCACCGGCGCCATGGAGAAATATAATTTCAAACCAGAAGAGACCGTAATGCTCGGCGACAAATGGTCTACTGACGTCCTAGCTGCACGTTTTGCCAAAATTCGCGCTTGGCAAGTAGAACACAGGAAAAAAGTAGTATGAATGGTCCCACTATCCTTACCGTAATACGCATGGTTTTATCGGTATTATTCCTAGTGTTCGTCCTATTATCCAGTACCTGGGCCAAAATAGTCGCCCTCATTATTTTTATAATGGCAGCTCTTACGGATCTCGTTGATGGTAAATGGGCGCGCAAAAAGAAAATAGTCACCCACCTCGGTGCTTTTCTAGACCCACTGGCAGACAAGATGTTGGTAAACTTGGCATTTTTGGCGTTAGTTTCTCTTGGTGTAGTCCCCCTATGGGTGTTCGCGATAATCTTAGTCCGAGATTTTGCTATAGACGGCCTGCGCATGATGGCGGCAAAAAAGGGCCGCACTATCTCTGCCTCGGTTTACGGCAAATGGAAAACTGCCATCCAAATGGTAGCGCTAATCGTAATTTTGTTTAATCAAATCGTAGATCTTCAGTTCTTTGCGATTGTCGGAGACGTTGCGCTCTATATAGCCCTAGCGCTTACTATATTTTCGGGTGCTGATTATCTATACAAAAATCGCAAGATATTATTCTAGATTAATAACTCCAGCATCAGTAGTACGGTACAAGCAAACGCTACTGAATCTATGCGGTCGAGAAATCCCCCATGCCCCTCAGAGCCGCCTACAAGCATTTCTAATTTTTCAAAGAGTTTGTTTTTGCGAAGAATTTCATTAGAATCTTTCACTTTGAAATTGCGTTTAAGAAAACTCTCGAACAGGTCGCCTATTAGTGCGAGTGGACCACACAATAGATAATACCAATCAGAAGCGAAATCCCCCTCGAGCCCCATTTTGATTGCCACTAGACCGACAGCCATAGTGAGCCCAAGAATCGTCCCCTCCCAAGTTTTGTTTTTGGAGACGTATCGGAACGGGCGTGATTTTTTGAATATCTTACCACCAAAAGCTTTCCCAAAAAGATAAGCAAAGACATCGTAACCTGGTACACCGAGGATGATGTACCAAAAATGATCAATATTGGTCTGCGCTACATATATTGCTCCGCACACTATGAATACAATTTCAAGGATGGCAAGTAACAAATTGGGATAGCTAAACTTTTTCTTAAAAAAACTCAGAAGCTCAGCAATCGCGACGCCCGAAAACAGCGCAAAGATAATCTTGAAAGGGATACTATCAAAAGTATAAAGAGAAACCAAGGCGATCACAAACATAGAAACCCCCACCACCAGCCTCACTCTAAAATTCTTATCCATAGCTAAATTATAGCACAAAAATACCGTCCAAAAACGACATCCGCAGTGCGGGTTTGAAGCCCGCAAGAACAATGATATAATCAAAGTATGCCTTTAGACTTAATATACCACAAGCTCAAAAACACCCTGCGCAAAATCGACATGAAAATCGAGCGCGCCAAATACAGCTACATAGAAAAACTGCCAAAAGATATCGAGTATTTTGAGGGGGGACTCTATGATGCTATATACGAAGCATCGTGCAAATGGCCACACAATATCGCGCTAGAATATTTTGATACACAAATTACTTACAAGGAGCTTATTAAAAGAATCAACAAAACAGCTGCCGCCCTCAAGGCGCTCGGAGCGGAAAAAGGTGAAAGAATCACCGTCTGTATGCCCAATACGCCAGAGGCTGTCTATACTATTTATGCGATTAACGAAATTGGCGCAGTAGCTAATATGGTGCATCCTCTCTCTTCGGAAAAAGAAATTGAAAATTATCTAAACGAAGCCGGCTCTCGGATTATTCTTTGTGTCGATATTTCATATCCCAAAGTAGAAGCCATCCTAAAAAACACTGATGTCGAGCAGATAATAGTGGTCTCACCGACACGCTCAATGAACTTTGTGGTACGCGTAGTTTACAAACTCACCAAAGGTCGCAAAAATCATATCAAAAAAAGTCAGCACGTGATTACTTGGGATCAATTCTTATTCAAAGCCAACCGTTATATCGGCAACCCGCATGCCAGGGTCAATTCTGGCGATGACGCGATGATTATGTATTCTGGTGGTACTACAGGTCGCCCCAAAGGCGTTATATTATCCAATCTTAATTTTAATGCCCAGGCTCTTGGTGCCAAATATCTAGTGCCAGAGTTCTTTAAGCCTGAGCACTCTTTTATGGCATTCTTGCCAAACTTCCATGCCTTTGGCTTTGGTTGCTGCATCCATATGCCCCTTTATTTCGGCGCCAGGTCGTTTCTTATTCCCCAGTTCAATCCCAAAAAGCTCAAATCATACATCACTAAATACAAGGTGAGCATCCTGGTTGGCGTACCCACGGTCTTTGACTATCTTACAAAAATAAAGTTTCGAAAAGATGCCCTAAAGACTGTTAAATACGTAGTGTCTGGCGGCGATATGATTAGTATGGCCAGTAAAGAAAAGATTAATGAATTTTTAAAGGATCACGGCTCAAAAGCCATCATCGAAAACGGCTACGGCCTAACAGAAGCTTCTGGCGGCTTCATTTTCTCTCCGTTATCTGTGGCCGAAGATCCCGACGCTGTGGGCTACGTCCTTCCGGACAACGAGATTATTATTATGGACTTAAAGACCAAAAAACAAGCCGAGCTAGGCCACGACGGCGAAATTCTGGTTCGTGGTCTCGCCGTAATGAAAGGCTATCTAAACAAACCCAAAGAGACCAAAGAAGCTTTTATTGTAGTGGGTAACAAAAAATATCTTCGCACCGGCGATATTGGCTATATAGACGAAAAAGGAGTAGTGCACTTCCGTTCACGTCTCAAGCGGATGATTGTTAGCAATGGCTACAATATATATCCAGCCAACGTCGAAGACGCTACTTTGCGGTGTGACAAAATAGCCGCCTGTGCAGTAGTGGGACGCGAAGACAAGCTGCGCGGCGAAAAGGTAGTGGTCTTTGTAGTGCCCAAAGCAGAAGTTTCCGAGCGAGCTATCAGAAAAGAGCTTGGCGTTATCTACAAAAAGTACCTAGCCAAATATGAAATCCCACGCGAAATTCGCTTTATTGACGAGCTCCCCAAGACCAAACTCGCTAAGGTAGACTTTAAAGCCTTGGAACGGCTGTAGAGGCCATTAAGAAACATCTTTCTCGGAACGCTCCCTCACGCCCCCGCCCAAGAGGCTCGGTCGCTTCGTATTTGGCCCATCGCCAAATATGCTCCTCGAAAGACGTTTTCTTAATGGCCCACTATAGCGTGGTACGGTTTTCAAGTGCTGCACTGAGCGTGATTTGGTCTGCGTAGGAAAGGTCCACGCCTAGTGGCAATCCGCGCGCGAGTCTCGTGAGCTTGAGGTTAGGGTTTTGCTCGTGTAATAATTTTTCGAGCAAAAGAGCAGTCGACTCTCCTTCTACGGATGGGTTTGTGGCAATAATAACCTCTTTTACATTGTCATCGTTCACGCGCTTAATTAACTCACCGATATGCAGCTGTTCTGGCGTAATCCCATCGATTGGGGAAATCGCACCTCCCAGCACGTGGTATGTGCCAGTGTAGCCTTTTGTCTGCTCAATGGCATAAATATCTAGGGGCTCTTCCACCACTAGCACGGTAGATTTATCTCTCCCCGGAGCATCATAGAGCGGAGATATTTCCTCGTCTGCATCAATCAGTGCAAAAGTCACTGGGCAGAATTTTACTTCAGAATGCAGATTTTGAAGTGCATCTACTATATTATCAGTGATTTTCACGTCTTGACGAAATAGATAGTAGGCATATCGTTCGGCCGTACGGGGACCAACTCCGGGCAGGCGACCCAGAGCCTCTATGGTATCAGTTAGCGCCCTAGGCAGCATTTTACATCCCGCCGATACCGAGGTTACCAAGGCCACCCATTAGCGGCTTCATCTTGTCCGTAGCGATTTCTTGGGCTTTGGCGAATCCGTCGCGCATACAGTTTTCAATCCATCGTTCTAACTCGTGGATATCATCTAGGTCTACCTTTTCTGGATCAATCTTAACTTTCTTGACTTTGAGTTCACCATTAATTTGGACGACTACAGCGCCGTCGCCGGCTTCTACTTCTACTATCTCATTCTTTAACTCTTTTTGAGCCTTGCGCAGTTGATTCAATAATTTCATTTGGTCCATAGTTTGACCCATATTATTCTCCTTCTATTTGCTCTACAGAATTTTTATATACATATATTATATCAGAGTTTTCGCGCATCGGCGAGGTAATAATTCGATCAAGCACGTAGCCCTTAGGCGGCATTTGTGGCTTGCCAAGGAAAGCGACCCGCTCACCAGTTTCCGTATCAGTAACAGTAATGTCAGTCGATTCCTCAAGAATTTTATAAAAATCCATATCGTCTTTCACTACTAAAGTCTCATCCGAAAGATTATCACGAATCGCTTCTAGATTATAGCTGAATTCACTGGCAATATTTGGATTGTAGTGGTAGCCGTATATGTATTGCAATAGGCCAGGCACGATCATCACGCCAAATAAGATGGTCAGCGGTATTAAAGCCGAGATTCTCGCATATGGGTTTTCCGGGAATAGGCCGTACCACTTTTCTAGCAGATACTTGAGGCCATGCGCTACGAGTATCGATAATGGCAAAATAAAGAAGACCACAGCATTAGGATTAAAACCAGTAATCACTAAGCAAAAAACGAGCAATATAGAAGCAATAGAGTTTCTCGAGGCAAAGAACCCCTTCGTCGTAGAAAACAGACCAATAAGTGCAAGCGCAAAAATCGGTAAACTGATAAGCGGCGACAAAAAGACGCTTTCGGCCGTATTGTGCCAAGAGAAAACAGGCGCTAATCCCGTGGCAATGTTATTAAAGAAATCACCAAATTCAAAGCCCGGAGCAAACAATAATTCCATAATTGTCTCAGGATGGCTACTAATACTGATGCCGAGCATGACGAACCCAGCAACAGTAATCAAACAAACGAGTACCAGAGGCAACTTCGGTAAGTTTTTTACAATAAAACGAAGGTGCGGCTGAGACAATACAAACAATACACAAAAGATGGCGAAATAAATCATATACGGGGTAAAGATCGAGCAAAGCATCGCAAGCGTAAAAGCAAAACTATATAATGGTTTTGGGCGTTTTTCGCCTTGAATTTTTGATCCGAGCCACAAGAGTAGAGTCGGCCAAAGTACCAGCATAATAAGAGGAGTGCCAGAACCGGCTAAAAACAAAAATGGTGTCGATAGTATTATTAGACAGGAGGCTAGAAGTGAAACGTTGTTTTTGAACCATCGGTTAAGTAGTAAAATCATCAAAAGGCCAAATACTAAACCAACCAGGATACTGGGCAGTTTGATAGAATAAGCAGTGAGCCCAAACATCATAATTGAAAATTTTTGTAGTAAGCGATAAGGTAAATCAACTAAATCTCCGTTTAGGATTCCTTCTTTTCCCAAATAGTACGAACTGGTCGCAGACTGCATTTCGGCATCAGATAAGCCGTTTTGCGCTTCGAGGGGCATAAAGAATAGTAGAGCCACAAAAGCCAGCCCGAGTAAAGCGTAGCCAATCTTAAACCGGTGTCGGTACAAAAAAAGTTTAGAAATTACAATTTTCTTCACATAAGTATTATAACACTTATTCGTGGGATTTGTCGAGTGACATAAAGCGAGACTTGGCGCCATCAAAGTATAGTTCAATTATGCCAATCGCGCCATGGCGGTGTTTACGAATGAGTAGTTCAGTGATATTAGTATCTTCTTCTTCTGGTTTTTTATAGTAATCAGGGCGATGCAAAAACATCACGAGGTCTGCGTCCTGCTCGATGGAACCGGACTCACGAAGATCTGAAAGTACGGGCCGAGGATCATCTCGCCCGGTCACATTACGAGAGAGCTGCGCCAAAGCCACTACTGGGATTTCTAGCTCCCTGGCCAGAATCTTTAGCCCACGGGAAATTTCTGTGACCTCCTGCACTCTATTACCGGCATAGCGGTCCGAACCAGCCATAAGCTGCAAATAATCGACAATCACTACGCTGATGCCGTGGTCATGCATGGCTCGTCTAGCTTTATTCCTGAGCTCCGCAATCGTCATAGAGCTCGTGTCGTCAATATATATTGGTAGCTCATCAATCTCGCCAAGCGCATCTCCCACTCGGGAAAATTCTTCATCTGATAGATTTCCGGTGCGCATACGCCAGTTGTCAACATCTGCAATATCCGAAATAATACGGTCTACGATTTCGTTGGCGGCCATCTCCATTGAGAAAAATAGCACACCTTTTTTATTGATATTAGCAATATTGTAGGCCAAATTCTGGGCAAAAGTCGTCTTACCCATCGCCGGACGAGCACCAATAATGACTAAATCGCCTTTTTGTAGGCCAGCAGTTTTTTTGTCGAGGTCCGAAAACCCAGTCTTGAGGCCACGAAGAGCGCCTTTGTTTTTTTGCAACTCGGCGATTCTTTCTAACGCGTCGGCTAGTAGCTGATCCATCGGCACATAATCGCTTTTGATGACTTTGTCTGACACCTCAAATAACTCACGCTCTGCTTCTCCCAGCAAGTCGTCAATATTGGCATTGTCATCATAGGCCTTGTTTGCGATATTGCTACCGGCCTTGATTAGCTTGCGCCTAGTTGATGCTCTCTCGATAATTTCCGCATAAGCCTTTGCGTGTGATGCCGCAGGCACAAAATTGGACAAATCCGTAAGATAGGGGGCTCCACCGATTGCTTTCAGCTGTTTTTGCTTTTTGAGCTCGGCAGTAAGAGTCAAAAGATCGATAGGTTTGTGTTGATCATACAGGCTAGACATCGCCGCAAAAATAATCTGATGCCGTTCTTCATAAAAATCATCGGGCCTCAAAATCATCAAAATATCTGCCATCGCATCGTCCGACAGCATAATCGCACCTAGCAAAGACCTCTCTGCTACCGTGTCTTGCGGCGGCACTCTACCGCCAGTATTAGAACGGGTCGTATCCTCCATTATCGTTTCTTACCTCTCCACCCATTATATCAGATAATCGACTTAATGTTTCGTCTTTTGGTGCTGATTCTGGATGTTCACCGGCCTGATGAACTTTTATTTCTACGCCACCCGCATTTTGGACTAGGAGCTTTTTGTTATTGGCACTGGTCAGAATGTTCCCGATGATTTTAGTGTGCGGGTAGAGATGGAGTGAGTTATTTTTTATTTCATATTCGCATTTGGTAAGTTGCTTATGAACCGTCTCGTTGAGGGTAAAAATCTTTTCAAGAAACGTCTCCCAGGTAAAACTAGAAGAATCAACAGATGTAGGTGCGGCATCTGACGTCATGACGACGGGTTTTGGCGAATTGGAGGTGCTGGTAGCTTTGCGAGTGGCGTCGCTTGTATTTTTTTCTGTAGTGGCGTTTGCACGAACGCTGGCTTGAGCAGGCGCTCTAGCGGTGACGTTTGCGGTTAGCGCTACAAGTAATCTTGCTTCGGCAAACGGGTCTTTAACTTCTGGCAGGCCTTTTAGTAGAGGCATATAATCAGGCTGAGGGCTGGCAATGATTGCATTAATCATTTCTTCCGCTAGTGTTTCGGGCTTTATCCCAACCGAGAGCAAATCCTTAACAAGCGTTGTAATCTTTGCAATATCCCCATCAGTGTAAGCCTCTAGAAGCTCTAAAATTTTTTCATCTTCAGGTAGCCCCATCACCGATGTCACGAGTTCTTTCGTAATCTCGGACTCGGACAAAGTCGAAATTTGATCCAACAGCGACAAAGAGTCACGAAAAGATCCGCCTCCACGCCGAGCTACAATAGCTAGCGCGTCATCAGCAATTTTAATTTTCTCCTTTTTGCACACACTCTTTAAGAAGTCAAACATCACCTTTGTATCTGCGAGTTTAAAAGTATATGTTTGCGCCCTAGAAGTGATAGTCACAGGAACCTTGTAGACGTCCGTGGTCGCCATAATAAAAATCACGTGCTGCGGCGGCTCCTCAAGGGTTTTGAGTAGCGCATTAAACGCTTCTTTGGTGAGCATATGGACTTCGTCGATAATATAAACCTTGTATTTACCTTTGGTCGGGGCTATTGCCGCTTTTTCCCTGAGCTCGCGAATATTATCAATCCCACGATTACTCGCGCCATCGATTTCGATAATATCAACATAATCATCCTCTAGCTCGTATTTAAACCCATTCACTTTGTGTGCGAGAATCCGCGCAACGCTCGTCTTACCGCAGCCCCTCGGTCCGACAAAGAGATAGGCATGCCCTACCTTGCCAGCTGCAAGCAGGCTCATTAGCGGCTTTGTTACTTGCTCCTGCCCCACGACACCATCTAAATCAAGCGGCCGATATTTCCGATACAAACTCTTCATACAACTATTATAGCATGTCAAATAAATAACATGTTGCCCCCGTAAATTCGCATTAAAATCGCTTAGATTGCTATTTTCTCGGGCTGCGGCGCTATTATACATAGAGCAAAGCCCGAAAAATGGCAAGATAAGCGATTTTAATGCGAATTTACAAGGCGGCTTCGACTGCTGCCCATGTAGCATCTTTATTCTTGGCTGGTATAGTCACTGATACCTGTGACCCATCACGCAGATGAAAATAGGTCACCGAAGCATACAAAATCTGATATTCTTTCCCTGCGACCTCTACAAAATACTTATCGTCATGATGCGTGAGTGTACCGATGACGCTCTTTCTCTCAACTGGGCCAATTTGCTTGTATAGAAACTTACCGTCTTCCGTAATGGTGAGCTTCATAATATCGCCTTCGACGAGCTTGGATTTAGAAGCATAGTTTGCTGGTACGGGATAATTCTTGCCGTCTGGACCAATCATAATCTGACCATCAAAAATACCCTCAATCACCTTACCTTCAGGACCAGTAACGACCGTATCGCGCGGAGCAGAAATTGAATCTCCGTCGCCAAGTATAGAAATGAGTAGCTCTTTCGCAGCGGAAACATTAGTCTCGGCTTCACTAAGCAAACTACGCAGTCTTTTTATTTGTTTTTCTGGTATTTCAGACATCACCTCGCATTCCTGTCTAAATATAGTATTATTATTATATTATACCAACGCCCTCGTAAAGTCAAGCAAATTTAGGTAAAGTTTTCCACCCTAAAAACATCGGTCATTGTTAAAATGTTGTAAATTTTACAAATAACCATAAGCATATATTGCGGTAATGGGCTATTCGTCTTTCCAGAGACCAGTGTGTTTTTTGCCGTCGTAAATCATTGTAGGGATACCCTTGACGCGGATTTGGTTCTCGATTATTTCGCGATTCCCCTGCATCTTAGTAGTAATCTCGTCCATCCAGGCAGTCTCGGCGATTTTCTTTACCTCGTCAGAATCAAGGCCAAAATCACTGAGCCAACCTTTCAGTTTGGCCTCGGCATCAGCGGAAGAATAGTCTTCGTTGAACATATTTTGATAGGAAATATCGTCATGATTTTTACCCGTAAACACACGGTCTATTATCTTAAGTGCCAAGCCGGACTGGTATTGCTCACTAGCTAGCATATAGCGCACGATTATCTCTGAATTTTTGAACTTATAAGAGTCGTCAGCAGCCTGAATCGCGAAAGGTATCATCCGTACATTATATTGATCAAAGAATCCAGCTTCTTTTTGTTTGCGATACGAATTCATACAGACAGAGCAACCAGGATCAAAGATATCAAGTGCCACGGGTCGCCCGCTAGCGTCTGGGTTTACGGTAATATAACTAAAATCATAATCCTCTGCATTGTAAGTGTGGAACTTGTCCGGAATCGCCTCGAATATCTCACCCCATTCGGTAAACCATCTACCCGTAGCTTCGAGGGCGTTGGTTGGCTCGCTTTCGTCGATCGAGCATACTTCTGCGCCGAGAGTACAGGCCGAAGGCTTCGTCACATTACAGCTCCCGAACACCCAAATAGCAAGCAAAGATTTAATCGCGGTTAATATCGCCCACACTGCCACGATGACAATGATCACGGATAATATCTCAATAATCACAGAGAGAGGTTTCAGCCATTTGGGGTGTTTAATTATTGTCCGGCTAAGTAAAGTATTTTTAACGTCATCTTTAAACCCGGTTTCGCACTTTTGTAAACGCACTTTTGCGCCGAGGCACCCCCAAGATTTCTTGAACATTTTCCAATAACTCTTGCCAATTTTCGGCCAGAATATTGAGAGTAGCGCTACAATTCCCCCCATTAGCGCCAAAATAATAAACGCTGCAATACACACCATAATGTTACCATTTTACCACAACTATTTAAAATTTCTCAAAATTATTCTACTATCCATGGATTAGTGGAGACGCCTGTGCCACCAGTAACGGCTGTTCCGGGTTTCAAGGAAATGACTGGACGAACGCCAAGTGAGCTATTTATACTATTGAAGCTGAGTCTGCCATTGGGGTTTATATAGGACATATAAACATTGCCATTATCATTGCGGTAGTGGGGCGATAGCAACCAAAAGCCCGCGCCAGATCTTAGAAAAGAATTATTACTATTGGCAGCAATAAAGTTGTAGCCGTTGCCAGCCAATGTGGCCTCGTCGGCAGTTAGCAGTGCAGCCGGGTATTTAAGCTCATTAGACAAGCCGGTACTTCCAGGCATATAGCGATAAATATCCACATCGCCACGAGGGCAATTAAAGGTAGGCGTCCTTATCGTGCTATTAGCGCCCAACCGATACCTAGTCCCAAAATTATGTAAAGCAACGGAGCTGCCGTGAGGTAGAGCGGTGGCAACGTCTTCATCTAAAAAGGTGCCAGAGCTATCATAGACGGAGCGATCGGCGCAGTACCCAGCTTCAGTTTCCAGTTTGCCTGTATATGTAGTCATATTACTGGTATACCAGGTATCTTCTATGTAGGTTTTGATATTAGACCGAGCGTTGTTCAGGCTGAGGTCATTATTGTTTCCTAGGATTATACCAAGCTTGGTGTCGACTGTGGAATCTGTGACGCTGTTATTGAACGTGTACCCTATATAAGCCATGTTACGATATCACTGAGTAGGCTGCATGGACGTACCTTGGGACGCAAAAGAGATCAACGGCAATTGAGCCCCAGAACTATTATTCGCGCAGGAGTCGTTAGACCAAGTACCGTTGTAAATCATCTTTACCCCGCCACTGCCGGTAGTACGTATTATTCGCCAGCAAGTATTGTTGCTAAGCTTGACATAATTAGGATAGGTGGTGGCTTTGCCATCCGAACCATATGTGCCATTATCTTCGGCCGGCTCGAGCACCCCACGATAAAAGTAAATCTCTCGATTATTATTAGCATCACTAGCCGAGCCGTAAGCACTAGAATCATATTTGTAAACACCAGAGTTGGAAACATCTTCGGATCGATTCGTAGAAGTGGGGGTGGTGATGTCATCGATCAAGGCCACGCTGTTTTCTGCCAAGGTTCCTTTACTCATTCCCGCTATTTTATTATAAAGCAGTGCAGCGTCTGGTGTGCCGATGACGATAAAATTAATCACATTATTATAATCCCCGGACGGCTGAATCCCACTAGCGCGCGCAGCGATTTTAAATCTAATATCGTCACCTAGCGTAGCCGATGGGCTATTTGTCACTTTCAGGGTAGCTGCCGCAGCATCGCTAAAAAGCGGTAGTCCAGAGTAATTCGCCCAAGTATTGCTTTCGTTTGGGTCGAGAAAACTATAACCCCAAGTATTGTCGGCAGTGATATTTGTCAGACTAGCGTCAGTGGCCACACTAGCAAAGTTCGAAACAATACCGCCGCCATTCGAATCAAGCGATTCATGAATCAAGTTTCTGGTCTCAAAACTACCACCATTATTATTCGTGATGATATTACTCCCCACAGAGCTACTGAGCGTGTATCCATTCGCATTATTGCTGAGTACCTTTACAGTAATAATATTGCTATCCGACACCGTGCCGGGCGCGAGTTCGAGAATATGAATATCGGCGCTAGAAAGCGATATGTTGATCGACGATTCTAGGGTTAGTTTTGTTCCCACTCCGGATCCGTAAGAAAGTGCAGAAACGGGAATACTCCCAGACCATATAAACATAGCCACAATTAGACCAATAAAAAAGACTGCAACTAAGCTGCCACAATACCAACCATTTTTTACCTCCCACGAGTATCGCACCTTCATGTATTCCCTTCTATTCACGCCCTTATAATAACCATGCCCCCTGCGGTGCCAGTAGTTAAAAGGCGTACACAAAAATGGCACCGCAAGGGGTGCTACAATCAGAAGTTTCATCGGCGGAAGCCTTACCAAACAAACTGACTACCTTACGGTGCCATTTACATCTAGTAAAGCCTCGCTTACGCAAAGAAAACTCGCCTAAATGTAACTTCTAATTGTAGCAATTTAATTATAACACGCTAAAAATATTTTTTGCAAGGACTTTTTTGGACTTTTTTTAAAAAATCGCAGGACTTTTACACAAGTTTTTTTAACGCATCTTTGACTTTAGCGATATCGTTAGATGTATTATGCAGCCCCAATGAAAATCTAACTAGCGGTGGCATACCTAGTACATGATCTAGATAATAGTGTACGCAAAAATATCCAGTACGCGCCATGATGTTCTCACGCGACAAGGCAGAACCGAGGAGATGCGAATCGACGCCCTCTACATAGAAAGACATTGTGGGGTTCGCCTTCTGATTAACTAAGTGTACCTTTTCGGAAGAGTTCAAAAAATCATATAATTCGGTATAATTTTGTTCGAATTCTCGCCAGGCGCTTTTAGGAACTTTATTTAGCCATTCGATAGCCGCGCCAAAGCCTACAATCTCTCCCCATGCCTGCAGACCCGCTTCAAATCTAGTATGGCGATGTTCTTTGTTCTCCGCAGAAAGCAAGAAAGTGTCTTTATTCACATCATCTACCATGCCACCGCCGAGAATCATGGGCGAAAGCACGCCCATCAGATTATCCCTCCATACTATTAGCCCCAGTGACGGGCCGTACATCTTGTGCGCAGACGATACAATAACGTCCGCTTCTACGCCACGAACGATATCCACGGAATGCCCCAAGGCCTGCGCGGCATCAATAATCGTAATACCGCCGGCTTTGCGTACAGTTTTGACCAATTCTTTTATATTAGTAAGTTTCCGACCATCAAAATTCGAAGCACAGTTTACTATTACTACTGCCTTGGCGAAATCATAATCATCAAGTGTAATCGAACCGTCGTCGTTACGCTGCATCACCTCGCGAGGCACGCCGGTGCGCCGAGCAAAAGCCATTGAAGCCAAAAAAGGTGAATTATGCTCGATTTCACTAGTCATTATTTTGGAAAAAGCATCAGCCTTCAGCTGTGAAAGCACTACATTGATGCCATACGTAGTATTTAGCGTAAAGGATACCGTATACTTGCGCTTTGGAAGCTTCAAGAATTTTAGCACTTCTTCTCTCGCGGATTCTACCTTTTCGTCCGTCTCTACACCCCACTTATATTTCACTCTCTCCCCACAAGAATTATGCTCGGTATAGTATTTATTCACCGCCTCAATCACGGGCCGCGGTCTCAGGCTCTGACAAGCCGCATCAAAGTATACCTCACCCTTACCTAAATAATCAAAATCGTTCATACCGTATATTATATATCAAATTTTAATTTTGCAAAATCACTATCACGATTATGATTATGTGTTATAATGAAATTGCTACAATTAGAAATTCATGCTTGGCGAGCCGTTTTTAATTCAAACAGCCTCGCGAGCATTAAACGAGGCACGATAAATGAACAAACGACTATCGCAAACCAAGACATTAAACATAAATGTTGTTCTGTTTTGCGTATTATTTATTATTACATTATTGTCTGGCCTAATTTTGATTAGCAGCAAATCCCGTGCAGCGGGAACAACAACATCGAACGCAACCGTCACAGTGGGCGCCGCCTGTAGTATGACAGGGGCACTAGACACCGCACACGATGCGACGCTAGATGGTGGCACATATTCCGGCAATACAGCGAGCTATGCAAATGGCATTGGCCGGACTACCTTGAGGGCATTTTGCAATGATAGTAATGGCTTCGCAATTTATGCTATTGGCTTTACGGGCGATGCTTACTTCGGCGAAAATCACACCAAATTAATGGGCACGAATACCGACGAGGCGATAATTACCGGTACGGCCACATCCGGCAATACGTCAAATTGGTCCATGAAATTAGAAAAAATCACTGACGCATCCTCGAGCCACCACCCAGAATTCCTAACAATCGAAAACTCTTTTGACTCATATCACGCTGTGCCTGATACGTATACAAAGGTAGCCACCTATTCCGCTACCACTGATGCTACACTTGGCGCAAGACTCACTACGACTTATGCCGCATATATTGCAGGCGCGCAAGTAGCCGATACCTACACCGGTAAAGTCAAATACACCTTAGTCCATCCAGCGAGTGAGACCCCAGCCCAGCCACAACTGACTCCAGCTGGCAAAATCTGCTATTACGCCAAAAACAACAAATCCGTAGGCACGATGGGGTGTCAGGACGTATCTACCTCATCTTCGTCTGCCACCCTCCTGGCCTCCAATTTCTCACTTGAAAGCTACGGCTTCGCCGGCTGGAGTGACGTTCATGATTATGAATCTAATGCGAATGCACATTTTTACGGTCCACAAGAAACGATTAGTTATACAGAAGGACAATATAGTAGCCCCAACGCAGGTCTCTCTCTTTATGCTGTCTGGGTTAAGAGCAAGGGTAGCCTTCAGAATGCGACTACGGTGGCTGGGGTTTGCAGCAATCTCATAGCTGCCCCTACCGACGGCACGGCTAATCTGTCTAACGTCTCTGCTCTTACCGATGAGCGCGACGGCGAAGTATATGCTATCGCAAAGCTCGCGGACGGCAACTGCTGGATGATAGAAAATCTAAGACTAGAAAATACAGGCACAGATAACGCCAACGGTTCACTAGCTCAGGGGTATGGTAAATATTCTGGCATCGGCACTAACTACGGTAACTTCTCTGGTCTCGCTGATGCAGAATCCACCAATTTCTCTGACTCCACCACCGCCAACACCCTCTACTACTCTGGTACTCAATCTGGTACTGCTAGTGTAAATATAGGGACTACCAGCTCCCCAGGTTACCGCATGCCTCGCTACAATAACTGGAATAATCAAACCACTTCTGCCGGCCGCCCCCAGGACCCCACCACAAATTACACTGAAAACAACACTACAAGGGCTGGTATGTATAGCTACGGCAATTATTATACATGGCATGCCGCAATCGCAAACCTTGCTTATAATGGCTCAAACAACCAATCAACTATCGGTACCTCGCTCTGTCCCACTGGCTGGCGCTTACCACAAGGCGGCAATAAAAACAGAATTGAGTCAAATGATGATAATGATTTTTGGAATCTCACTGTAGACGCATTAAATGACGGCGTTTTGCCTGCCAATTACAATAACGGAACAACTCCCTTCTATGCGACAGGGGACGAAGCACGCCTAGTAGCTAATAAACTGAGGAGTTATCCAAATAACTTTCTTTACTCCGGTCGTATTGGCTCATCATCTGTAAGTAACAGGGGCGCTACTGGATACTATTGGTCGTCTACTGCGGGCGGCACAGTCAATGCATATTACCTTCAAACAAATAACGTGAACACTCACCCAGGAACCCTTAATACTAATAAGTGCTTTGGTTACAGTGTTAGGTGCCTAGTTGACACCTAGAAAATGACCTCAACTTTTAACACAAAACGGCCCTACGCCTAAAATCAGCGTGTGCCAAACTCTTGCTATTACTATGCAGATATGTTACAATAAACACAGTTACCAAAGACAGTGGCGGGGTCTATCACCCTTAATCATGCCACCGAGGATCAATTCTTATAATTTGGTGACGCAGTTTTACAATTAGCTAGCTATTTTATTAAACTAACCAAAGGACTTTTTATGGCAATTAGTAAGGATAAAAAGAATACATTGGTTGCTGATTTGACTGCACTGCTCTCCGACTCCAAGATGGTAGTCTACGCCAAATACGAGGGTCTCACTGTGGCTGAGCTACAGGAGCTTCGCAAAATGGCCCGTGAAATGGGCGTCAAAATCAAGGTCGTGAAAAACCGTCTAGTCAAGGTAGCGATGAAAGAAATCGCAGCCTTCAAAAACACCGAGACTTCTGGCCTCACTGGTCAATTGCTCTATGCAATGGGCGAAGACGAAGATTTCGATGCAGCAAAAGTCTTAGCAAAATTCGCTAAAACTCATGCCAAAATGGAGCTCATCGGTGGCTTTAATGGCGAAGGCGAGAATCTTTCTCAAGAAGAAGTAGTTACCCTTGGTAACCTCCCGACCAAAAACGAGCTCATCTCTCAAGTCGTGGATACACTTCTATCTGGTGTCAACGGCATTGTTTCCGGCCTAGAAAAACACGCCGAAGAAGCAACCAAATAACTATAATTAATAATCAATTCCAAAGTCAGGACATACGCCCGACTTTGGAGTCTTAATCAAAAGGAAAGCTGGAAAGGGAGATGTGCTCCCTTTCCACTCCGAAGGAGAAATATTATGGCAACTGATATCAAAAAGTTGGCCGAAGAGTTGGTCAACATGACCGTTCTCGAAGTTAACGAACTAAAAACTTTACTCAAAGATGAGTATGGCATCGAGCCTGTCGCTGCCGTAGCCGCTGTGGCTGCCGGTGGTGATGCTGGTGCTGACGAAGGCAAATCTGAGTACGATGTCGTCTTGAAGGACGCTGGCTCTCAGAAGATTGCTGTCATTAAGGCCGTCAAGGAAGCCACCGGGCTTGGTCTTGGCGAAGCTAAAGCTATCGTAGATGGCGCACCTGCTACCGTCAAGGAAAAGGTCGCCAAAGACGACGCTGAGGCAATGAAGAAAGCTCTCGAAGAAGCAGGCGCAACTGTCGAACTAGCGTAATTTATTACGTTTCTAAGCTAGTTAATTGTAATCAAAAAAACACCCTTAGATATAATAATCCGAGGGTGTTTTATTTGACTCTCTTGGTAGTAAGAAACTGAAACACGGAGCCTACTGCCGCGAAACCAATTATCATTGGCCAGTAATAAGTCTGCTGATCAATATCTGGAATCAACATTAACAATGCTAAGGTCAAAGCATATGCCCCAGCGGCGGCAGTGGCTACGATGGTCGCCGGTTTCATTAACATCACGGCAGCGCCTGCTACAATAATACCCACCACGGCGCTGATAGCCAAAGTCTGCATCTCGGTGCCGAAATATTGCACAGCTATGAGCATTATAAGTACAAAACAAATCCCACCCACGCACAGCTTCTCAATCGAGAATCCTAGTAGTGCTAGCAGCAACCCGCCAGCAACCGGAATCAATATCTGATATAGATCGCTACTGACTACTTCGGGGGCCAGCTGCGATATAGTCGGCATTAAATATGAAACTCCAGTATACCCCAGCAAAAACCAGATAATGAAAAAAGCGATTTTCTTTAATCTATAGCCAAATAATAGCACCGCAAGACCGAGCCCCAGCATGATTATCAACTCTGGTGTCTCAAATCCCTGAACGATACCATTTAGGTTATCCATAAGAATATTATAGCACAGGCTAAAATCTAAATACTATTTTCTCAGCGATAAAATTACGCCAAGATAAAAATTACAACATCCAGCCTATTTTTGCTCGGCGTAACAAGTTCGCTCGCAAAAATGGTGGTGTTGTAATTTTTATATGGGCAATTTTATATGCTTCGAAGAACAGTATTTAGATTTAGCTAACCAAATTTCTGTTAGTTATAATTATTCTCGACCTGAATCGATGGCCCCATGGAGGTTGTAACGTAAACAGACTTTACATATGAACCTTTAAGCGAGGCAGGTTTTTGGCTTTTCAGCGAGTCAAAGAAAGCGTTCGCGTTTTCGAGTAGCTTGTCCACGCCAAAAGAAGTTTTACCAACACCGATATGTACGATAGCTTGCTTATCTACGCGATACTCTACTTTACCAGCTTTGGCTTCTTTTACGGCCTTTTCTACATCAGTGGTTACGGTGCCAGCTTTGGGGTTTGGCATCAGACCCTTGGGGCCAAGCAAACGTGCATATTTACCGAGCTTTGGCATATACTGTGGCATCGAGATGAGTACGTCGAAATCAATCGTACCTTTGTCGAGTTGCTTCAAGAATTCTTCATCCTCAGCGATATCAGCACCGGCGGCTTTTGCAGCCTTGCAGACATCAATTGGTGCAAATACAGCTACGCGCACATCCTTACCATTGCCATTTGGTAATACCAAAGTGGTGCGGATATTCTGGTCAGCTTGACGTGGATCGACACCGAGCCTAGCGTGGATCTCGACGCTAGCATCAAATTTGACAGGGCTAGTCTTGATGGCTAAATCTAGGGCATCCTTCAAATTATAAATTTTACCCTTCTCTACTAGCTTGGCTTTTTCTTGATAATTCTTACCTCGGCGTTCTAATCTAGAACGAGTAATAGGGGTAGCACCTTTTGGCTTCATGGCGGCTAATGCATCAGCAGCAGCACGCTCTACCTTACGAGCCTGGCGCTCGGCTTCGGCCTTTACTTCCTCGACGTGTTTCTTGGATTTTTTACCAGCCTTAGCAAAACGCTCTTCAGCATCTTCCTTGATTTCCTTCACTGCGTCCTTTGCTTCCTCAATTTTTTCTTCGACCGCTTCTTTCGCTTCTTCGGCCTTTTCTTTAATATCGACAACCTTTTCGGCAATCTCTTCTTTGATTTCTTTGGCTTTGTCTTCTGCCATATTCTCTCCTTTCGTGGTACTAACGAGTCGTCCTCTCCCACGCCTAATAATAATACTCATATTATACCAAATTTGATCTAATAGGTCAAATTTGGCCAACTCAAAAATTGTCAGGGAATTCACTTCCCTGACAATTTTCTAACTAGTTTCTTTTGCTAAACTTTTCTTTGCCTAAAGGAAAGTTTAAGCACTCTCAACCGTCACACCCATCGAGCGAGCAGTACCAGCGACGATCTTCATAGCACCTTCAATATCAATAGCATTTAGCTGGTCCATCTTCTTCTCGGCGATTTCGCGGAGCTGTTCTTTGGTAATAGTACCAACCTTTTCAGTGTTTGGCTTACCAGAGCCTTTGTCAATCTTGATGGCTTCACGGATCAAATCGTCAACTGGCTGGCCAAGCGACTTCCAGTCAAAAGTCCTATCCTCAAATACGCGGATATGGACGATTACATTCTTCCCCATCATGTCCTTAGTCGCCTCATTAAATGGATTGATAAAATCCATCATATTAAGACCCCACTGACCAAGGGTAGACCCCACTGGAGGTCCAGCTGTAGCCTTACCGCCGGGGATACGAAGTTTCAAATTCCCAATAACTTTCTTTTCTGCCATGTTTAATACCTTTCTAGTGCGTAACTCTATAATTATAACAAAAAATGGTTCAGAAGTAAAGCAAGCTAAACCCTTTTTCGGACGCACTCAAGGCTGTTCGGCCGAGCTTACGGTCCTCAAAAGGGGGCTTAGCTTGCCTTTAGGGTTAAAGCTGTTTTACTTGCAATGCATCGAGTTCGACTGGTGTTTCACGGCCAAACATCGATACCATTACTTTTATTTTGCCCTTGGCTGCATCAATCTCAGAGATAGCGCCGTCAAAGCCTTTGAACGGACCGTCTGTGATTGATACCACTTCGCCAACTTCATATTTTACAGAGAACTTCGGGTCTTCTACGCCCATGCGCTTCTTGATCTTATTGATTTCTTTCTCAGAGACAGGTGTAGGCTGAGTACCGGTGCCCACAAAGCCAGTCACGCCCGGAGTGTTGCGGATGATATACCAAGTCTCATCCGAGAGCTTCATGTCTACTAGCACGTAGTTTTGCAGAATTTTACGGTCAACAATCTTTCGCTTGCCGTTTTTTATTTCTATCTGCTTCTCTTTAGGCACAATAGCCTCAAAAATTTTGTTAGCCATTTCTACAGAGCCGACGCGCTGATTAATAGAATCAGCAACCTTGTCTTCGTATCCGCTATAAGTAGAAATAGCATACCATGCTCTAGTGCCATCATATCTGTTTACTGCCATGGATAAATCCTTTCTAATTATTACCTAATATTAAACCAAACAACCAAGAAAAGAATAGGTCGAGTAGTAAAATAATAACCATAAATAACGCCGAGTATACAATCACCGCGAGCACCATTTTCCAGGTGTATTTGCGGGTCGGCCAGCGAACCTGTCTAAGCTCCAGCCAGGAATCACGTATATATCGTCCGAGATAAACAAATGGACGCACCAAAATAAACGGTTTTTTGCCTTGATTCTTCTTGCTAGAAGCGGATAATTGCTTTTCGGCTTCTTTGATTTTGTCGCGTTTGATTTTTTGGGTTTTTTTGTCTTGTACGACAACCTTCTTGCGAGTAATTGTCGGCTGCTCAGACTTTTCCTCCTTGCGGGGGCCGTCCGATGCTTTAATTCTGGTGATTTTAGCCATCTTACTCCTTTTGTATTAAAAAAAGTCTGATACCAGACTTGTCAATATTTTACCTTGTTGGCAAGAAAATGTCAACAAGGTAAAACATTGTCCGCCCGGCGTCGTTTCGGAAGAGAAAGCAAAATTTCTCTTCACTCAACTCCTAGAGCGGTCAACATTCGCTATTTTAGGAACAAATAGTCAAGGTAATCATTCATCATTCTGGCGCCAGATATTACGGGCAGGAACTCTTTTAGTTGCATCCGCAGGGTATATTCCAAATCAAAATCGTTTTCCCATATCAACATCGCTTCTTCCATTCGCTGATACAGCATGTTCAGCTCCTCGTCTTCATCGCCGCCCGAGACATTTAGATATGCATTCATAGAGCCATCGGCTACCCCGCCATCATGGGTAGAAATCAAAGTGTTTAAATTTGCCACATCCTTCATCCAAGAAGTGCCGCAAGCCTCTAGCCCAACTATCGGAATATTAATAGTAGCATTAGAGCCACAAGAAAGCCCATAAGCTAATTTCTCGTCATAATCAGGAATATAGTGTACGTGAGTCCTTAAATATTCATCGCTCGAAACAACATCCATAATTTTATTCAACTTGTCGAGCATCGCATGGTCTCCGGCGTGAACCCGTCCAGCCAAGATGAAATGAGCATTATGACTTTCCAAAATATTTCTTAACCTCGAGGGATCACGAAAAACCAGATCTGGGCGTTTATAATCGACCAATCTTCTTCTAAAATCAAAAACAAAATCCTCGTCATTAAACTTGCAGATAGTACCATTTTGGTCTGGCCGCTCTTTCAGGGTTTCATTCATTAATTCCCTACCCTCATGCTTTAACGAGCGAACCTTCTCGGCCGACAAAAGCTCCAACTTATTCTCGTAGCTGGGCGAAGGTAGACCGACAGCATCAAGCGTACCGATCTCTTCTAAATATCCGCGAATGGCAGGCAAAACCCAATAATCAATATCAATCCCATTAGTAATAGGCTTAAATTTAACTTTGTTACCTGCAATATCGTGGTAATTTGCTACTCTAGCGTGAAGCTTGGAAACGCCAGAGCGAAGCTCTGCAATCTCGATTGTTACACTAGATAATTTAATATGCCCATTATCAAACTTGTCAATCAACCATTTTTTAACTGCAGGGGACTTTAGGTTCGGGAATACATATCTTTCAAACTGTTCGTAGCTAAACTCAGCCTCTGCGGCTTGTACCAGAGTGTGGTTGGTATATAAAGTATGTTTCCTGGTATACACCACTGACTCATAAAAATCCATCCCGTTACTCGCCAGCTCATCTAATCTGGCCAGAGCCGCAAAAAAGGTCGCTACCTCATTTAATTGTATAATTGCAGGCTTTAGTCCAGTCAATTTGAGGGCCGCATAGCCGCCAAACCCGAGTGCCACCTCTTGATATAGGCGATGGTCCGAGCCGCTGAGGCCAGAATATAGTTCACCAAAATTCGGTTCGGTAATGGCAATAATTCTGGTGCTATTAAATCTCTTTTCAATTACATCTAGACTACACAGGTTGCCGCAACATTTTATATTTACCTTATCGATGAATTTGAATCCAAAATCGTGGTAGTCTACCGCTACGTGTTTATCAACCAACTTACCGTTTTCTAGAATTTGGTTAACTTGAAATGGATAAAACGGCGTAATCAGCGCAAAAGGCACACCCATCTTATCGGCTACTCTGCGCGTATCTGCAGCTAAAATGCCGAGTCCCCCACCGCCACGGATGCCATTATGTTGGTCATACAGCTCAATAGTCCAATAAGTATATGGTCGTTCGTCGGAAACAGATTTCGTCAAATGTCTACGCTCTACCGCTTCGTAAAATATGTCTACATCTTCGATGTTTTCTAAAGGATGATAAAAATACTGCCCTTGTGTATCATTCATGCTTATGATTATAACATATTAATACCAAAATATTTTCGGCAATTTTTCGGCGATCCGTTTATGAAATTCATAATCAAATCCATCAAGACGTTTTGGATTTTTGGTTTTAAAGTACTTTTTACGTATTTCATCCGCCGTCATAATCTCGCCTGGGATCAACTCATATTTTTTACGGAAATTTAGTCCCCTCCCCGAATCCTTGGGCGGCAGTACGGCTAGAGGTAAAAAATCACAATTAATCTCGGGATCAGCATATAGCTTGATGGCGAGTACAGACATTGTCGGGATAATATCCTCTTTCTTGTCATAAACATCTTTATTCCTAAACACAGTGGCTTGACGCGTGGCACTAGGAGCTACAAAAATCACGCCACCGTTTTTTACGGCATCATGCGAAAGATTAGTATATATATCGCGGAATTCATGCTTGAGGCGGTTACCGAGTTCATATCGTTTGGTGCCCTCACGAAGATCCATTTTGGTCCATGTTGCAGGTGTGATAGTGGGCGTAATGATGATACCGAGTCGCTTAATTCGGTCAAAATTAGGCGCCAAGGCTTCATACCAAGGCAAATTCACCGGAAAATACATCGGTTTGTCGCCCATGATATCAATCTTCATAGTCAAAATCCGAGCGATTTCGCCAAGAGACGGATGGTTAAAACCAACTACCAAGCCGTTTTGATTGTCCTTTGGCATGTCTTTGTATGTACCGGGTGTCAATTTAGAGAGAACTCTCACCAGCTTTTTTCTCGCAGATTTATCGTGTTTTTCGGGGTTTAGTTTTGGTCCAGTCGTGTTAAAAAAATAGTTAATAGCTGCGTTGCAAGCTTTACCGACAGGCACCATTTCTTTTCGCAGGTTTTCCGCCCCGAGTGTAGTAAGCAAAGAATAATTTTCGTATTTTATTTTTTCGATAACTTCCTCTGCGGAAAAATTCTCAAGCTCCTTAAGAGGAAAAGCCTTTTTCTTTTTTCCCATAAAATCATTATAGCATAAAAAATGGCTGGGGATGAGGGATAGAGATCCCTATATCCCCTGCGAGCCAGATAATTACATCGTGATGAGACGAAAAACTTCGTTTTTCAAGGCTACTCAAGAAATAAAAAATACGAGAGTGAGCTCTCGATTTTATATTTCTTTCGTATCCTCAAAAAATGCTTCGCATTTTCTCGTCTCATTCTAACATAGATTCTCATGGCTGGGGATGAGGGATTCGAACCCCCGAATGGCGGGACCAGAACCCGCTGCCTTACCACTTGGCGAATCCCCAACACTCGCCACCAGCTTATCGGTGCAAAAACAATTATATCACAAGTTTATTCGCTTCGCAATGCTTCTACTGGGTCTTTTTTGGATGCAGACCGCGCCGGGATGAGCCCACCAAGCAAAGTTAGCACTATCGACAATGCTATCAAGAATAGTGCCATCCTCGGGTCTAGCGCCGCCGACAAAGGCACATCACCAATAAAATGATGTAATATTAAGTTAATTGGCGGGATCAAAAGATACGAAATTACCACGCCAAACAATCCACTTAAGAAACCGATAATAAATGTTTCCGCGTTGAATATCGAGGAAATATTGTGTTTAGACGCACCAATCGCGCGCAAAATGCCAATTTCTTTAGTTCTTTCGTATACCGAAATATAGGTAATTACGCCAATCATAATCGAAGATACCACCAGCGAGATCGAAACAAAAGCAATTAACACATAAGACACTGCATCGACAATCGTTTTTACCGAAGACATCAACACCCCCGTCGTATCAGTATATTCGATCACCTTATCCTCTTCCCCAGCGGTGCGCATCTGTTCGTTGTAGTCATCGAGAAACTTGACAAAATTTTCTTTGCCCTCGAAGCTAGAAAAGTAGAGAGCGATTTCGGACGGGTCGTCCAAATCCTGATACCCAAGCATAGAAAGATTTGTCACAAGTGAAGATTTTTTGTCGCTATACATCGCACTCATTACCCGGGAGAGCTCCTCCTCAGAGAAATTAAACTGAAAAGCGCTCATGATGGCACTCTTATCCCCAGAAGTCATCATAGCTTGAGCCAGTTTCTGCTCGTCAATCGTCACCATATCTTCTAACTGCAATTGGTTGTTAGTCTTCCTAGAACCAAATTTTATACCAGAAAATACGTCTGTACCAGGATTCGCAAGCTGCTGCTTCACAATGTCAGTTTTGCTCGCAGCGTCAATAATATGAGTTGGGAGAGAAGGCAGATATGCGACCCCACTGCCGCTAGACACCATATTTGAATTCATTACCGCAACACCCACTATTTTTATTTTTTCTGCTCCGTCATATAGCTTTTTCATATAAGAGTTATCCCCACTCATATCTTCGTATACACCATACTTTTTATTGTATTTATAAGTGTCGGTAGCAGGAATCAGACGCAAATCTACATTCATCAGATCTTCATAGCTAAGCTCCAAAGGTTCGTCTTTGAAGTTTACTTTTTCCCCACTCAAAATTTTTGACACGGCTTTGTTTAGCGCATTAGTATCGTGTAATCCCAAAGAATAGGTTATAAGATCTGGAATTTGGCCAGAACTACTAAGTATCACCATCATTTCATTATAATTTTCTGGATAACGACCAGCGACAATTTTGGTATCGTTCTCGAGATTCTCAAGCTCATACTGACGAAAGACCGAAGTCAACGGCGAATAGCTAGAAATCAAAGATGAATCACCCATCAGCGAAGTAAAGAGGCTACTAGGGTTTACTTTTGCTAGCTCGCCCGTTGTGTCTACGGTGTAAACAAGTGGCAAAACATTATACTCAAACTCCTTCAAACGTACATCATGAGATAGCTCATCAGCGTGCTCGTCATAGTACTTAGCAAAACTTTCTAGGTCATTGGTCGACACATTGCCAAGCACCGAGGTCAGTAACTGTGTTTCCTGAATCTTGTCTCCGTCCCGTGCAGACTCGCCGCCACCTGTCATATTTAACAAAATCCCAGACACGTCCGCCGACTCCTTCATGAGCGACAAGGGATAAGAAGTAAGTGTATCCTCCTCTATCTTATCTATGTAATTTTGAAAACCAGTCGATACCGCCGAGATTAGTGCGATGCCTATAATACCAATCGACCCCGCAATAGAAATTAGAATCGTCCGAGCTTTTTTGGTCAACAGGTTATTCAGTGACAAAGAAAGAGCAGTTTTAAAAGACATTTTAGTTTTCTTGCTCTTTTTCTCCGATTCAATCAAATCCAAGTCAGTCTTTATTTTACCGTTATAAGGATTAGAATCAGACGTAATCTTACCGTCCTTCAAAGTAATAATCCTGGTAGCATATTGTTCCGCAAGCTCAGGGTTGTGCGTCACCATTATGACCAACTTATCTTTAGCGATTTTAGCTAAAAGATTCATGATTTGCACGCTAGTTTCCGAATCAAGAGCGCCGGTCGGCTCATCAGCAAGCAAAATGTCTGGGTCGTTTACGAGGGCCCGTGCAATGGCCACGCGTTGCATCTGCCCACCAGAAAGCTGTGCTGGTTTTTTGTCCATGTGATCTTTTAGCCCCACGTCTTTCAGGGCCTTCTTGGCACGGCTAATAGATTCCTTCTTAGAAGTCCCAGACAATGTAAGTGCGAGCCGCACATTAGCTAGCACCGTTTGATGTGGAATCAAATTATACGATTGAAAAACAAAGCCAATTCGATGATTGCGATACGCATCCCAATCCTTATCACGAAACTTTTTAGTGGATTTTTCATTAATTACCAAATCACCAGAATCATATCGGTCTAATCCGCCGATAATATTAAGTAGGGTCGTCTTGCCAGACCCGGATGGTCCAAGTATCGCCGCAAACTCACTCTTGCGGAAGTTAATGCGTACCTTATTTAAAGCAGAACGCTTGATGCCACCCGTCTCATAAACCTTTGATACACCCTTTATCTCTAACATATATTTATTATATCAAAGGCGCTTGCATTTTTTATGATTTTTTTATAAAATAGCATGATTGTTTTAAAAAGAAAGGAGTAAATTTGGAGAGCAACAAGGCACTCGGGACAGAAAAAATTAGCAAACTAATCCGCAGATTCTCAATTCCCTGCATTTTATCATTAGTAATTAGCGCACTATACAATATAGTCGATCAGATATTTATTGGTAATTCTAGTTTGGGCTATTTAGGTAACGCCGCCACATCGATTGTCTTTCCAATTACTATCATTTCGTATGCCTTCGCTTGGTGTTTTGGTGACGGCGCTGTAGCCCTCATGAGCATTCGTCAAGGGCAAAAAGACGACAAAGGGGTTTCTAAAATAATTGGCAATTCCATCGTTGCAAACATTGTAGCCGGCATTATATTCATGGCTATCTGCTACATTTTTATGAATCCACTTCTCACCGCCTTTGGCGCCTCCGAAACGTCTTTGCCTCTAGCCGCAGCGTACTTTAGCATCATTCTAGCACCTGCAATTCCTGCAATGATGACGGGCGCAGTCACTAGTGTCATCCGGGCCGACGGCTCACCTAGGTTCTCAATGATCGTGACAGTCGTAGGCGCCATTATCAACACCATCCTAGACCCTATATTTATCTTTGGTTTAGATTGGGGCATCGAAGGGGCCGCAATAGCCACGGTGATAGCACAAATCGTATCCTTCGCGTTGGGCGTATATTACATATTCTTTAGATCACGCACTTTCAAACTAGACTTGAATAGCTTTAAATTTAGCTGGAAAATATTCTGGCAGTTTACTAAGCTAGGCGTTTCCACTTTTATTACTCAGATGTCTATCGTAGTTACAGCACTCGTCACCAATATGATGCTGGCAAACTACGGCGCCAGCTCTATCTATGGGGCCGATATCCCAATCGCAGCGATGGGCATTACTATGAAAGTGTTATCTATAATGATAAATATAGTAATCGGCCTAGCGGTAGGCGCACAGCCAATTCTGGGGTACAATTATGGCGCCGGCAATTATGATAGGGTCAAACAAACCTTTCGCATTATCATTAGTGGCGCAGCTATAGTGGGCGTAATCGCTACTATTATATTCCAGTTCTTCCCCGATTTAATGATAAATATATTTGGCGCATCAAACGAACTATATATGGAGTTCGCACGTATGCTCTTCCGCATTTTCCTGATGGCTATAGTGCTCACCCTATGCATTAAAACAATTTCTATATTCTTCCAGTCCATCGGCGAACCCAAACGCTCTGTCGCCTCATCGCTTACACGTGACTTAATCTGTTTCGTGCCGCTATGTTTGATTCTTCCAAATTTTCTCGGCGTAGAAGGAGTCTTGTGGGCAGCTCCAATTGCAGATGTTATCGGCGTCATAGTAGCCGGTACATTAGCTATCAACTTTTACCGTAGACTCGAGACAAAAGAATCAACTACGAGACCTGCTTTTTCCGATGCAATCATGGATTCAAGGCCGGGCGTCATCATTACTATTGCCCGCGAACACGGCTCCGCCGGCAAAGAAATCGGACGCCTAGTCGCTAAAGAGCTTGGTATTCCGTATTATTACAAAGAAATGCTGGCTATCGCTGCCAAAAAATCAGGCCTCTCCGAAGAATACCTAGACCAAATTAACCACCGCAACGAAGAAGGAGCTATGCGAGAACTATACCTCAGCTCTGCTCCAGCCGAATACGCCATCAAAGCCCAGCGGACGGCATTAGAAGAAATTGCCAAGCACGGCTCATGCGTCATTATTGGTCGCGCTGCAGATTATGTATTACGTAAAAACAAACACATAATGCGAGTCTTCATTTCAGCGCCTGAGAATTACAAAATCAAAAAAATCAAAGAAATGTATGGCGATGATAAGCCTGCTGCGATCAAATCAATGCGCCGCTCCGACCGCAATCGCGCATCATATTATAACGCAATTTCCGGGTTAGACTGGGGTAAACGCGAAAACTATGATCTTTGCATAGATAGCTCTATTGGGAATAAGGCTACTGCAGATTTAATCGTAGATTACGCCAAGAATATAAGCTAGCATAGCATTCGACTCGTCGTTTTCAACCATTTTTCAGAAATCTATTATAAAATAGAGGCATGCAAGATCAAAAGACTTTTGACCGCGTTGAGAAAAAATGCTTGATTACTAAGGAGCAGAAAGATCACATGTTGGAAGTGATCAAAAAATACATGCACAAAGATTCTTATTACGAATCAGAGGTATTTAATATATATTTTGACACCGATAACTACGATTTAATTACTCAGTCCATCGAGCAACCCATGTTCAAAGAAAAGCTCCGCGCCCGCTCTTATGGAGGCTACGACAAGGTTTTCTTTGAAATCAAGACCAAGCTTTGCGGCAAAGAAAATAACGTCGGGTTCAAGCGTCGAGTACGTATCACCAAAAAAGATTACAGCAAAATGGTAAAAGACCATCGCAAATTACAAGAATTTATGCCAAAAAACGCCGACACACCAAACGACTATCGTATCGCGGAAGAAGTGGATTATCTAATTGATTTATTTCATCTTCGCCCCCAAATACTAGTCTTTTATTTACGTCAAAGTTGGCAAGGGGAAGGCGGACTTAGAATCACTTTCGACGAAAACCTAAAATACCGCACCAACAATGTCAATTTTACTAAACGCAAAACCAACAAAAATTATTTCGAAGACGAAAAAAATATTATTATGGAGATAAAGGCGCACGGTGTACTCCCACTATGGTTAGTAAAAAAGCTGTCTGCGGAGCATATATTCCCACAGCAATTTAGTAAGGTAGGCAAAATTTATCAAAAAATAGGAAAGGAATTAATGTAAAATGTTTAACACTATTTTCGACAACACGGCAGCGGGTCTAGACATCAAAACAGTCCTCATATGCGCAGCAGTGGCATTAGTGCTGGGCATAGTAGTGGCCTTTACCCACATGAAGACATCACGCACCACCAAAAGCTTCTCTACCACCCTAGCCGTCTTGCCAATGCTAGTGATGGCTGTAATGATCATGATAAACGGCAATCTCGGCACATCTATTGCTATCCTTGGTGCTTTTTCCCTTATCCGCTTCCGCTCCATCCAGGGCGACGCTAAAGAACTCCTGAGCGTATTTTTTGTAATGATGATTGGCCTAGCACTTGGTATGGGTCATGTACTTTTTGCTATCGTAATCACCGCGATCGGTGTTGCAGCAATACTATTGTTTGCCAAAACCCATTTCCTAGAGCCAAACACATTCAATCGTTCACTGAAAATTGTTATACCTGAAGATTTAGACTATGACGACGTCTTTACCGATATATTTAAAAAATACACCACCAGTCACGAACTTGTCCGCACAAAAACCATGAACATGGGAAGCCTATATAAGCTAACTTACAACATCGCACTAAAGAAAGGCATCAAAGAAAAAGAATTCCTCGATGAAATACGCGTAAAAAACTGCAATCTAAAAGTCCTACTTTCGCAGCCCGAAGTCGAAAAGGAGATGTAATGCCAGCCAAAAAATCTCACAAATTTGAATGGAAATGGCTAATAGCTGGCGGACTCTTTATTGTAGCGCTGATAATCGCAATTGTCGCGAATATCAATGTCACAGACAATTCTACTAATAAAATTTCAAACAGTATTGCCATCGACAATAGCGATCTTAAAATCAATTGGGAACGCTATCAAACTGTAGATATAAAACTTACCGAATCTTTGAATATTTCCGAGTCTGGTACTTATCATTTGACCGGAGCGTTACCAGAAGGGCAAATTACAATCGATGCCGGAGTGAGCGAGGTTAGACTAATTCTTGACAATGTCACTATAAATAATCCTACCGGCCCAGCTATTATTTGCTACAATGCCGAGAACCTCATCATAGAGCTAATCGGGGAAAATATTTTATCCGATGGGCCTACCTATTCCGAAAATTACGACGAGGACGTAACAGGCGTAATTTACTCCAAGGCCGACCTAGCTTTTGGCGGCACTGGGTCTCTCACCATCACGTCAAACTACAAAGACGGGGTAGTCGGCAAAGACGACGTAGTATTTAGAAATGGTACATATAATATCAATTCTTCAGACGACGCCATCAGAGGTAAAGATTCTGTATATATTGTAGATGGTGATTTTACAATCAATTCTACAGGCGACGCCATCAAATCTACCAATACAGACGACTATGGTAAAGGGTTTGTGCTGGTAGAAAAAGGCAAAATCGTTATTCAGTCACAAGCCAAAGGTATCAAATCCACAAATAGTCTACTGGTCTATAACGGCGTTATTAATATAGAATCATACGATGACGCAATCCACTCCGATAATTACGTGGGGTTAGTAGGCGGAGACGTTACCATATCATCAGGCGATGACGGAATACATGCCAACAACGAATTAATTATTGATGGCGGCGTATTAAATATTATCAAAAGCTATGAGGGGATCGAAGCACTAGTTGTCACCATCAATAACGGCGAAATAAGTGTTATTTCTTCCGATGACGGAATAAACGCAGGTGGCGGTTCAGACGAAACCACGGCGACTGAAGCTCAAAAAGACCCATTCAAAACCGACCAAAACGCATCGCTCAGCATCAACGGTGGAAACGTCTATGTCAATGCTGGTGGTGACGGTGTCGACTCTAATGGATATTTACATTTTAACGGCGGCAAAGTAATTATAGACGGCCCCACAAACAACGGCAATGGAGCACTGGACAGCGGGCTCGGTATCGATATCCAAGGAGGCACTGTAATAGCGATAGGCTCATCGGGTATGGCTGAGACACTCGGCGAAAAATCCGGCGTTAGTAATCTCAGTGTATACTTTGATTCTATACAGCCAGCAGGCACAAAAATCGAAATTAAGGATTCCAACGATAATACCACCCTAGAGCACACTGCGGCTAAGACCTTCTCTCATCTAGCAGCCGGCTCCGACGCGCTAATACCTGGCGAAACATACACTATCTACCTAAATGGCGAGGAATATCGGACCTTCACTATTTCAAAGGTCACCACGACAATCGGCAACGGCAATCAAAATTTCAATCAGAAACGATAAAACTTCAATATGTTTACGTTTGTGATATAATAGAGCAAAAGGAGGTATATGCAACTAATTATATTGTTATTGGCAACGGTTGCGGTACTGACATTCCTGTCTGGCGCAATTGTATATTTTGGCGCATCCAAAGGCGACCGAGTGCGCTCTGCCTGGTTTTTTATCGCTGCAATATTTGCTACAGTCTGGATGTCTTCTATTTCCCTGTTCTTGACAGCCGACGCTAGCTGGTTTGAAGTGATCGACTGGCACGTAGAATGGACATTCGTCAGCGCAATAATTATCGACGTTGCATTCCTGGGATACGTTGCTTGGCCAGAAAAATACGGCAAGTTTATCACTTATCTCTTTTTCCTATTTGGGCTCTTCGTCAGCATATTCATATTCCTAAGCCCCAGCTCATTATATTCAGACGTGATTCTTGACCGAACCGGCAACAGTGTAATTATGAATATAGGGCCATTATATATCGCATACATTGCATTTTTTGCCACAATCGTCCCAGCCATAATTATCAACCTCTTCAAACAATCCCTCAAAACACATTCCAAACGCAAACGCGGCGGCGATATCACCATCATGATTAGTTTCGGCATTTCTAGTACCCTCACACTTATCGCCAACCTCATTATGCCACTCTTTGGCAATTGGGGTCTTATTTGGCTAGGGCCACTGGCTCTCTCTGCTACCATTATCGCATTTTATTATACGATCTTGCGATATCGCGCGCTTAATTTGTCGTCTATTTGGCTCAAAATCTTTTCATACATCGTAATTATTGCATCAATCGCAATTGTTTATATGGTCATCTTTGCACTTATATTCGCCGCCCTGTTCCGCGGTTCCACTCCGTCTATCGAAGTTATCATCTTAAATTTCATTATGATAGTAGTATTCCTTTTGCTCATGCCGGCTGTCAATCAACTGATGACCCATATCCACTCTTTAATTATTAATGAGAAAAAAGGCGTACAGAAAGAAAATAATGGAGCCTAAAAAAAATTCCAAAGTTACTATTCTCCTATCAATCAACGCGGCCGCGATTCTAATCGCAGGAGTATTGATCGCTAGTGCAGTATGGCTAAACGGCGGCATTGAATTCCGCGCCGTTGACGAACGCTCAGATATCGTAGAGGGTGACGCTAGCTCGATGGCGCTCTTAGAGTCAGTATCAGACTCCAACGCCGAAGCCAAAGAGTACGTCGATCTTATAGGCAACGACGATTACGTATCCACATCGAGCCACGAATATGACAATTCAAATGTAGCCCCGGGCGAGCTATGGAATGAAAAATCGATCGTCATATATGGCACACCAGATGTAGACATTTGTGTAGGTGGCGGTCTATCGGATCTTGGCGAGATGTACTGGCAGACATCAAACACTGAAGTGATATCAGGTTTTTATAATACCGCCAGAACGTGGCTCGGATACAGCAACGACGCTTGTCGCTATCCCACAATCAATGGCTACGGCACCACCACGATTACAGCCGGCACATATGACGGCAAACGCAAAGATTCTATTTCTGTTACCGTTATCGAGCCACCAGTAGACCAATGGAAACACGAAGTTTTGACCCTAGTTAATAAAATCCGCATCAAAAACAACTTAGCGCAACTTTCATGGGGTGAAACCTGCGCATCAGCCGCAGACGTACGCGCCACTGAAACAATGTCAGTATACGCTCACACTCGCCCCGACGGTTCTAGTTGGTCCACCGCCTGCCCTGCGCCATCTTCTGGCGGAGTAAGTGGTGAAAACCTAGCCATCGGTAATGCAGCTGTCTCACCCGCCACAACGGTAGCGCTCTGGATGGGGTCAGAGGCCCATCGCGCCAACATTCTAAATCCAGAATACACCAAATTATCGGTAGGATTTGTATTCGACATAAAATCAGCTTACAAAACATATTGGTCACAGTTCTTTAGTACGTATTAAACTTATGCTATAATAGACCTATGTTTAAGTGGGCCGATCTTTTTAGCAAGAGCGAAGTTGAAGAAGACATCTATTCGCCGAATGAGCGAATAAAATGCCGCGTCACCCTAAAAGGTGGTCGCGTATCATACGCTATATCCAAAAACGATAAACCAGTCATTCGGTCATCAAAGTTAGGTATTTCTATCTGCGGAGAGCAGTTCCTAGGAGAAAATCTCAAACTAATCCGCGAACAAAAGAAAAAACATATCGAAACTTTCGAAATGCCATGGGGAGAAGATCGCTATATAAATAACGACTATATCGAGACGGCTTTTTATTTTACCGAAAAAAAAGAGCCTAAACGTATTTTTACTCTGCGTTTCCGCGTGTTCGATAATGGAGTAGCATTCCGTTACGAAATCCCACCTCAACCAAAGTTCAACCAAATCACCATCAAAGACGAATACACTGAGTTTAATATAGACCTAAATTCACTTGCTTGGAAAATCCCCGCCTACCAGCCAGACCGATACGAATACAATTATGAAAAAGCCCCGGTCTATGATTTGAAGGATTCCGTACATACTCCACTCACAATTCGTACGCCCAATGGTTTTTATATGTCAATTCACGAAGCTGCACTCTACGATTACGGCTCAATGACGATCAAGTTAAACAGTCAAAACATCCTCAAAACCGACATCACACCATTATCGGATCACACCAAAGCACACGTTTCATTACCTTTCCAGACACCGTGGCGCTTAATCATGGTTGCAGATTCGGCCATCGAGCTCACTACAAACAGATTAATTTATGCTCTGAACGATCCGCCTGCTAGTGATTTTAGCTGGGTAAAAACGCTAAAATTTATCGGTATCTGGTGGGCGATGTATGTCGGTGAATGGACCTGGGCGCCAGGAGAGCGACACGGCGCCACCACTAAACACGCTTATGATTATATTGATGCAGCGGTTCGCCTCGGCATATCCGGTGTATTGATTGAAGGCTGGAACGAGGGCTGGGAAGGCGATTGGCTAGAAAACGGTATTCACAACAAATTCACTATCGCTACAAACGATTTCGATTTGCCAGCCGTGACGCGCTACGCCAGGCAAAACAACATCGAAATAGTAGGGCACCACGAAACAGTAGGCTTCGTAGACAACTACGAGGCCCAATTAGAGGATGCCTACAATTATTATGCCGCAAACGGCATACACTATGTCAAAACCGGCTATGCGGGCTCCACCATGATGATTAATGGTAGACGTGAATTTCACCATTCACAAGCCGGGGTAAACCATTATCAAAAAACCGTCGAGCTTGCCGCCAAAAAACATATCTGCCTAGACATCCACGAGCCGATCAAAGGTACGGGAATAGAGCGCACCTGGCCAAACCTCCTCACTCGCGAAGGCGCACGGGGCCAAGAATATGAAGGTGGCGCCCTCAGCCCGTCGCACGCCTGTTTCCTTCCCTACACTAGGCTGCTCTCTGGCGGTATGGACTACACAAGTGGTATATTTGATTTGTCGAACAGCGTCAAACGTATGGCTACCACTCTTGCAAGACAGCTAGCCTATTTTGTTACAATTTATTCCGGAATGCAAATGGCAGCAGATCGCCCCTTTATGTATGAAGAACGTTTCCCTAACGCTTATAAATTCATCCGTGATGTTCCCACGAATTTTTCAATCACAAAACCCTTAGCTGGAGAAATTGGCGAATACTACGTAGTGGCACGCAAAGATTATGATTCAAGCAACTGGTATATTGGGGGCGTAACCGACGAATCTAGTAGGCGAATTCATATTAATTTAGACTTTTTAGAAGACGGCGCCGTCTACGCCGCCGAAATATACTGTGATTCCGAAGATGCGCATTATCGCGAAAACCCTTTTGGTTTTAACCACTACCACAAACAAGTGGACAAAAAAGACAACTTTGATATATATATGGCCTCGGGTGGAGGGTTCGCAATTAGCCTAAAGAAATTGAATTAACGCACAGCAGTGATAATTAATCTATGTGAGGCGTCACCGTCGCCAAACAACGTACCAGCACACGTCATCAAGACAATAGTATCTTTATTGGCCCCGCTAAGCAAATCTCTCATGCTAATTTTTTCTTTCGGTAGCATATCGATAGCCGCAACTTTATAATCATGGCCATTATATTGGATGGCCTCACTTAGGCGTAAATTAGATAAGTTGTAAAAAACGGTAGTAGAATGCCCAATGAGTAACGTCTTATTGTCCGCTTGAGAATAGCTCCCAGCGATAGTATCGGGTGCAATTAACTCATTGTTATTGAGGCTTAGCTCCGTCACATCAGAAACAAGGCCTATCGCAGGGATTTCTAGTCGGGCAGAAATTTCATATTTAGACGCACTAACAGGCTGCAAACCTATAATCACATATACCGCAAACAAAATCAAATACAACCCAACGAAAATAATCTTTGGATCGAAATGTCGCCTTAATTCCACACACTCCTCCTTATGCTTTTAATTATAGCATAAGACTTTTGAAAATTAAACTCCAGGACTAAATTTTTTTAGCTTTTTTTCGTGAATTTTATAATTTTTGTCATGGCTGCCCACCTCAGCCCAAAACTCTTTTGAGTGATCCATATGGTTGAGATGAGCAAGCTCATGAAGGATTACATAATCGCGTAAAACCTCAGGCACGTTCATAAGCCCAATATTAAGAGAAATCGTCCGATTCGAAGAACAGCTGCCCCACCTAGTATTTGCATGGGTCAAACGACATTTTTCATATGAATAACCATAAAGTTTGGCAAAGTACTCGAGCCTATATGGCAAATATTCCTTAGCCTTCCTACTAAGCTGCTTCTTTTTATAATCACGTGCACGTTGCTCGGCCGGATTCTTGACAGGGAGTTTTTCACGTATCATTTTACGATTACGACTAAGGAAACGTTTGGCCAAAAAATCAGAAGTGTAACTCGGCACGCTCATTTGCAAACGCCCAGAAGTAGAAATAGAGAACTTAACACTACGAGCCAAAGCGCTCTTTCGTACTATCACTTCCCCAAATTCTGAATCTAAAATTATCATTTATTTTTAGCTAAATCGGCAAGACCGGCAATTACATGCTTAGACTGCGTCTCAAAAGTATGCTTGCCGGACAAAACAATAGCCTTCTCACTCTCGGCAGGAGCCTCAATCTCGGCGACAATATTATCATAATAGTTTTTTGCCTTACTTACAGACTTAAATTTATTTTTCAAACGCGAACGAATCGTAGAAATATCAGTCTGAATCCAAACCAAGGCTGGATCATAGCCGAAACGCCTCAGGACGTTGCGAATTTCCATACGATCTCTCTCCGTCTCAAGGCAACCCTCAATAACGATACTTTGTTTAGTGCGGAGGATCAACTCAAGAATCGTCAAAAGATCCTCGCGTGAAAAGTCATACTTTTCAGAAATTTCATCAAAATCATATGCTGCAAGCTTGAATTTTTTACTAAATTTCTCAGCAAAAGTCGACCTACCGCTACATGGCGCACCAAATACCAAAATAGCTCGCGGTTTTGATTTATTACCTTCCATAACATTATTATTGTAACACAAAAATCAGTTTTGTGGTAAAATATAGCTAGAACATTCAAAGGGGTATAGCTCAGTTGGTAGAGCACAGGTCTCCAAAACCTGGTGTCGGGGGTTCAAGTCCCTCTGCCCCTGCCAGCAAAATAGAATAAGCCGTAAGGCTTATTATATTTTGCTGATATGGCAGAGGGGCGTAGAACCCGTAGGGTTCACCTCTGGTAGGAAGCGAATAACAATCTCAGAGGTTTCCTGAGATTGTTTGAACTGACGCCCCAGAGTGTACTTTTGCGAAGCAAAAGTACCTTCCCTCTGCCTTATTTATATAATTTGCAACATTATTTTATGTGCTATAATATAGTATATATGAAAATACTAATGCTTGGCTGGGAATTGCCACCACACAATAGCGGCGGTCTTGGTGTGGCCTGTCTCAATATGGCAAGAGCATTAGCTAAAGAAGGTGCTGATATCGACTTTGTGGTACCATATTCTGCCGAGCATCCAGGCACAGATTTTATGCAGGTCCTCGCCGCCACCAAGCTCGACCCCATCTATCGCTACGGCGGGGGTTCGTATGCTTCAATGCAAATTTACGAAGAGCTAATTCCTACCGTCGATGAAGAAACCTTAGTATCCATTCGTGAAATTCAAAAAACTTATTGCAATTACATAGAAAAACATCTAAAAAACCATCGCCCCGATTTAGTTCATGCTCACGATTGGCTTACCTACGAAGCTGGTATGATCGCTAAAAAAGAGCATGGTATACCACTAGTCGCCCACGTCCATGCCACCGAGTTTGATCGTGCCGGCATGAACGTTGGCAATCCCCTGATTCACGAAATCGAATATGAGGGGCTGATGATGGCCGACCGCATTATCGCAGTGTCTGAATCGACAAAGCGTATCATCCATGAAAAATACCACATTCCATTAAGCAAAATCGAAGTCATCTACAATTCCCTAGACGAGGATTACCAAAAAAGCCCCTATACCTTTAACGAAGACGCATATAAATATGTAAAGCACCTAAAAAACACGGGATGCACAATCGTATCCACGGTCGGACGATTCACGGTTCAAAAAGGTTTGCCCCGGCTAATGCAAGCTGCGCGGCTCGCTATTAACAAAAATCCAAATCTAGTATTCGTGTTTGCCGGCGACGGCGAAGAACGAAACGAACTCATCAATATGGCCGCCGAGCTAGGTATTGCAAAAAACGTGATTTTTACCGGCTTTATCCGTGGAGCCAAATTGCGCGACATTTATTCTGTTTCAGATATTTTTGTGATGAGCTCTGTCTCGGAACCTTTCGGGCTGACGGCCTTAGAAGCAGCCCATCATGGCGACGTACTTATTCTCACCTATCAGTCAGGCGTCTCGGAAATTATTTGGTCAGCTCTTAAATACGATTTTTGGGACGAGCGTAAGCTCGCCGACGAAATTCTCGCCGTTGCTGAAAATACAGCACTCAGGCAGACTTTGCAATCAAATGTCAGTCGCGAATATAATCAAATTTCTTGGAATAAAGTTGCAAAAAAATGCTTGCAGGTTTATAATAGAGTTACAAAACATAAGAGGAATCCGTAATGCGGGCAATTTGCTTATATTTGCATATGCACCAACCAATCAGGTACCGCGAGTACTCTATTTTTGATGTTGGCAATGATTCCAATTATTTCAACAGCGACTACAATAGTCGCCAATCCAATGAGCGTATTTTTAAAAAAGTAGCTACTAAAAGCTACCGCCCGATGCTAAACTTGCTAGAAAAAAATATGCAAAAACATCCCGAGTTCAAAGTTAGCCTATCCATCACTGGCACCTGGCTCGAGCAAGCTGAAAAATGGGCCCCAGAGCTAATCCAGCAAATCCGCCGCCTAGTCGACCGTGGCCAAGTAGAAATCCTCGGAGAGACATATTATCATTCCCTAGCTTTCTTTTATAATCAAGACGAATTTAATGACCAAGTCAGACTACATTCCGACAAAATCCGTAAGATATTCGGCGTGACACCACGAGTTTTTCGCAATACCGAGCTAGCTTATAATGATCAGCTGGCCCGCTGGGCCGAAGCAGCCGGATACCAAGGCATTCTCGCCGAAGGTTGGGATAAAATCCTCGGCTGGCGTAGCCCCAACCACGTTTATCGCCCCGCTGGATGCGAGAATCTCAAGCTCCTCCTCAAAAATTACCGTCTGTCCGACGATATCGCCTTTCGCTTCTCTAATCGCGGCTGGAAAGAATGGCCTCTCGCCGTGCCCAAGTATCAAAACTGGATCAATCACGATTGTCTCCGCGGCAATCTAATCAATCTATTTATGGATTTCGAAACCTTTGGCGAGCACCAATGGGCAGATACAGGTATTTTTGACTTTATGGACAATTTCATCTCGAGCTGGCTAGCCGAATACGAAAACAAATTCGTCACTGTATCCGAGGCCTGCAAGCTAGAGCAGCCAGCTGATACAATCTCTATGCCAGAGACCGTCACCTGGGCCGATACCGAGCGCGACCTTTCTGCCTGGGCTTCCAACGCCATGCAAAATTCTGCCATGCATGACCTCTATAGTATAAGGGACGCTATTCTCGCTACCGGCGATGATAAACTAATCTCAGACTGGCGCGCCATGACGACCTCCGACCACCCTTACTCTATGTGCACTAAATACTGGAACGACGGCGACGTCCACGCTTACTTCTCTGCCTATGCCTCACCATACGAATCATTCATGTATTTCATGAACGTACTCCGAGATATTGAATATAGACTAGATATGCATTAGTGACTTAGCGCACAACACATTCGTCTCGGGAACTCCGCTTTCAGTATATAGTTCACGCAATCGAGGAACAAGCGATTGGCCGTTCGCACGAAGCGCCATATGACTTATTGAGGACTATAAGCTCGGCCAAACGGCCTTGAGCGTGTCCGAAATAAGCCATATGGCGCTTCTAACTACGAACCAATCTGCCCTTGTATTTTATGTCATTCCATGATACAATTATAAGAATTATGGCAAAGAAGAATAATACCAAGAGAAAGTTAGTTGGGCTCGTTTCCGAGGAATCTGGGATTCGTGCATACTACACCAAGAAAAACACGATGAACACCCCCGACAAGTTGAGTCTCAAAAAGTACGATCCAGTACTACGCAAGCATGTCTTGTTCGTCGAGACCAAGAAAAATCTCGGTCGCAACGAAGTCAAAGAAAAGAAGCGCTAATATTTCTAATATTTTGGCGTAAAATATGGTGGGGGCTCTCGCCCCCACCTTTTTTGAGCGTACTACTTGCCACATTGCAACCAATGCAGGTCACGTTCGAGCTCTGTAGTAAACGGCCTCCCGCAACGCGGGCAGCTCCAAGTAATCGCGCGGATTCTCCGCCACAGATTCTTGAACATTACGCTCACCCCCTTCCATAAAGTACGCCTTGCTCACAGACAATCAAGAGTATTATATAATATCATCAGCAGATTTTACAAGCAAGAGCTCGATAAACTGCTTGATATCCTTCAAACCATTCTTGTCGTCGGATGGCACAAATACCTCGGGGTCATCAATAAACCGAAGCGTCTCAATCTGCCTATATACCGCTTTTATGAGCCCGAGGAGCTTCGCTTCTTCATCTTCGTTAAATTCGTAAACTTTATCATAGACCAGGCCATCCTTATCCGGAGTCACAAACAGAATATGCGCCCGATTAATCTTGTACTTTCGATATGTCGGTGAAGTATTAAGCAATAATTTATAAAACCCGAGCTGCAACATGTATTTATAAAGCGTAGCATGCGATTGCCATTTTTCTTTGTGATAGCCGCCAGTCTTAAAATCATATATTTCGATCGACTTACTATCCTCATCCACCAATATATGGTCGATTTTACCAGTCACCGGTACACCGGCAATAGATAATTTCTCAGGAGCAAAATCCACTTCGGCCTTACCCTGGCGCAGCACAGCGCCAAATTCTTTGAGAGCAACACCGAGCTCCGCTGGCGCTTTTTCGCGAATCAATTGTTTTATCTCCATAGATATATCTTTTTTGTCGAGCTCGTCCAGAAAGAAATCTACGGCGGCCTCATCGTCTAATTTTTTCTTCGTCACAGCCTCGAAGGTCGCATGAATCAAATTCCCCATGGCGAGAGCCTCGGTCTCTGGCTCACGCGGCGCTTGCAAGACATAATTTTTAAAGAATTCTTGTGGTCCCGCATATACCACATCGATAAACGAAGTCAGCCCCGACGCAGACATCTTATATTTCTTTACCCGATCTGTATATATAGCACGCATATCAGGAGTAGGGCGTACATATGGTTTTAGCCAGCTTCGCAGATTGTCGGTAGCAGCCTCGGTGGAAGCTATCTCATACATTGTTTGCACCTTACCGCTAGGCAAATATTCCGAGATTACTTTGTCACCCTCCGTGTATTCATTTAGGTATTCTAGCCTATCAGGGGACTTGCCGTTAAAATCACGCAGCGAATTCGTGATATAGAGCACATCTTTAGCCCGAGTCAAAGCTACATACAGCACACGCAGACGCTCACCATCCGTAATACCAGTATGCCGGATATGGGTCAGATTTTTCGGCAAAGTCAAAAGGCTATTATTACCTTTACCTTTGCCCCAAGCAGTATGGTCCGCCGAAATAATAAACACATACCGAAACTCCAGCCCCTTTGCCTTATGCGCGCTGAGTACCTGCACCGCCTCGTCAGTATCTTTATAAGGGCTAGTGGTGATGAGCGGCATCTCGGCCTCAGCGTAGTCATCAATCATCGTTACTAAATCGGCAAGCTTCAAAGACTTTTCGCCAAAATGTTTTTTTAGCTTCCCCCTAAGCGCCGCCAGATTCTGATAAAGCAAAAATGCAGCATAGCTATCTTTCCCAGCATAATACTCCAAAAATGGAGACTTATATCCATCGAGCTCAACAGCCCCAATCAAATAATCCATCCAGACCTCGAGCGGCTCATTAAACGACTTCGCCACCAGACCTGCGATAAACTTCGCGACAACACTAATTTCCGGATTCTCAGACGTGCTCACATATTCAAAAACGGATTTCCTGGCCTGCCTCGCCGCCCCCACCAGCCGCACTACATCCAAAATCGGCAAATCAAAGCACGGATAAGAAAGGATTTCTACGATCGAGGTGTTTTCATTTCGCTCATTGGCAAGCTCATATACATAGCGAGCGATAGTGAGCAACTGATGAATTTGATCGTCTTCGAGTAGATTATCTCGCTTTTCATAGGCGATATTTATGCCCGGCTTGGCTTTGAGATATGGCAAAAGTGGCATAAAATACTTTGTCTTGTATGAAATTACAGCGATCTCACTCTGTGGCACCCCAGATTTTACTAACCTCGCGATTTCGTCTGCCACAAACCCATACTCCATATCCGATGACAAAAATTCGTATCGATAAATCTGTGATTTTGCCGGATTTTCTTTGTGCGCCATCAACTCCTTATCGGCAAATCTATCTGTAGCCTGATTAATAATCTCGCGCGAAAAATCCAGGATTTCCTGAGTACTCCGGTAGTTCTCAACCAGAGGAATAACCTCCGCGCCGTAATGACTCTGAAAGTCCACCAGGTTAGTAGAAAGCGCCCCCTGGAACTCGTAAATAGCCTGGTCGTCATCTCCCACCGCCATAATCATTGGCTTCTCGTAATCAGTGAGCTCCTTAATAATCTGGAACTGCGACGGATTAGTATCCTGGAATTCGTCTAACATAATAAACTGATACCGCTCCGACAAAGTCGCCCGAAACCCCGAGTCAGAGGAGAGCACTCGCACCGCTTCCTGAATCATATCGTCAAAATCATACAACCCTTCACATCTCAAATACTCATCGTATGCCTTCATCACCCGCGCCACACTCGCAAGCTTCAAATTCGCAATCCTATCCTTCAGCCGATATCTACCCCTGCCGTCCTTCTCAAAATAAGTATTCTTCCATCGCGTCAAGTCGGAAATCTGTTGAATTTTCTCAGCCCGAACGATCGCTTCTTTCAAATCCCTAGCAATCGGAGCAATTATACGCTCAATTTGAGGGGGTTCTAAATTACCACTTTCAAGACCATAGGCTTGGCCGAACGGCCTTGAGTGCGTCTTGAAAGTGGTAATTAGAGCCCCCTCTGTATAGCTACTCAATATATCATAGATTGGTTTATAGGCATTTTCGTAAGATTCCTTAAACCGCCTTGGGACAATATTTTCTAGTAGTGGAGCAACTATATCCGAGAGGACCTTGGAGTCTTCCATATTCTGCTGCGCAATAATTTCGAGTTCATCGGCCGTGAGCCTCGCCGACTTCGCTGAGGATATCACATCGATCACATCTCGCACATTATCTCGCCTTAATATGTCTCTAGCCGGCAGAGCAGCGAGTAGCCCCTTTATTATCTTGTACTGCGTAACTTCATCTATCGCCGAGTCCAGCTTCCTGTCATAATTTTCCGCATAATTGCTATATTGCAACAGTATCTCTGTACCAAAAGAATGATAAGTGCCGATATTTACCTTTGCGCCCTCCGCGCCAATAATAGTTTTTAGACGCTCTCGCATATTAGCGGCTGCATTCTCGGTGAAAGTAAGACAAAGGATGTTTTCGGGATTAGTATCGGTATTCTTCAAAATATACGCTACTTTTTCCGACAATAGCTGTGTTTTGCCCGTTCCTGGCCCCGCGAGCACGAGAAGCGGCCCTTCCAAATATTCTACAGCTTGTTTTTGTTTAGTGTTTAATGGCATCTAGTAACTCCTTTAATAATGTTGCAGTATCTGGCACTTTAATCTCACCACGTCTGATACGCCGGAGGGCAGAAAGCCCCTCTACCGTCTTTGTAGGATGAGCGGCAGGGTTTTTCCGTAGTATCTGGCCATATTCATAGTTTCGCGAGGGATAATAGCAAGTAATTTTAAGGTCGCCTTTGCCACAGTTCAGGTTTACGGTCTCTGGATCGGCGCCATTGGCTGCCAGGATATCCTGCATCTCCTTAGCTGCAGCTGCTAGGAATTGCCGATGCTCCCGAGAGACTGGGTGCAGGTCTTTCAGACCTGCGAGCAAAGCGTATACATTCTTCAAAGCTCCACACATTAGTACGCCCCTACGGTCGCGTGTTTCGTCAAAATCTATATAATCGTTCGCAAACATTTTGACGATTCTAAGGTCAGTAGCCGTGAGGTGGGTGACCTTTTTCCCCTTAATATCCTCCGCGTATCCTGGGCCAGAAATCACCATATAATCCTGGAAATCACGAAAAATCGCATCCGAGAGTATCCCCTTCGTAGCTATAATTAGCGGTAGATCTTTTGGTAAATGCGGCAGCAGGTACGGCGCAGATTCCGACGGCGCACATAGCACTATCGCACCAGCGGAAGAGACCACATCGCCCAAGCTCTCTCGCTCTAACCTTGGATCATAATAATCAATATCGTATCCATTGTCAGCCAGCACTCCTCCCAGTGCCGTACCATACGCCCCCGCACCTAGTATCGCTATCTTCATTGCTCAATTATATCACAATTATTGATGAATCTATCCACCCGCCCATCCCGAATCCAGGAAAACAAACCGAAAACGACAGAGGCGGGTAGGCTAGGGGCTGGCTAAGAGCCGGCCAAGCACCTAATACTGAGGCCGCCGTCCTTACTGCTGCTAACGGTACCTGGGTAGACGTAAGAACTAGTCAGGTACAGGCTGTAGCTATCGTAGTTATTGAGCGCAGTAGACGACCAATAGTAGCCGTAGCTGCCCCTACCGTACGCGGACGACGTATAGAAGCTGCCGGAGTAGAGGAAGTTGTTCGGGAAGGATCGCCATCTAAGAGACATCGTAGCGCCAGTAGGGTCTGTGCTAGATGATGAGGTCGCGCCAGTACCACCTAGGGTAATATCTAGGTTAGAAAATCCGCCAGAAGTAGCACC
>JAZQCE010000019.1:0-32164 GCA_045546095.1 Candidatus Nanosyncoccus sp.
TGCAGGCAAATCACAACTGTCTGGCCACTACACTATGCAAGATGGCACTAAAGATATGTGTAGAGAAATCTATGTAGGTGCTACAGAAACTCTAGTAGACACAAGGGACAACACTACCTATATGGCAGGAAGGCTTAAAGATGGTAACTGCTGGATGCTAGATAATCTAGCTCTAGACCCAACTGACACAACTACAGCTGCTAATATGAATGAAACCAACACTAACGCTACTCAGGCCGCCATTACTAATCTTATAAATGGTGGTAGTACTACTGCAGGTTGGTCATCTACTGCAGTAGCCAATGTGGCAACAAACTTTAGTAATAATGATAGTTATATCCAACCACGCATTAATAACGCTAGCAAAAATACCAAGGTGACGTCCTATGGCCCAGCCGCTACTAACGGTCAGGCTAAGGTAGGTATCTACTACAACTTCTGTGCTGCTAGTGCCAGTACCTACTGCTATGCAAGTGGTAGTGGTGTAGATGTACCGGATACCATTATAGATGCCCCACAAGATATCTGCCCAGCAAACTGGCGAATGCCTACGGGTGGATCTACCGGTGAATATGTGGCTCTTGCTGGAAAATATAGCAGTGATGCTACGGACTCTAATAGCTTGCAGTATAACTTATCTACTCCTCTGTCGGGCTACTACTACGGTAGCTCGGCGTACTATCAGGGTAATTGGGGCTACTGGTGGTCTTCTACCTACAACATTGGCAACACCATGCACACCCTAATCGTAGATCCTGCGAACGTGGACCCGGGCAGCGGCTACAGTCGCTACGGCGGTCTCACGATGCGATGCCTCGTGGGCGAGTAGTATTGTTCCTTGTTCCGGTTGTTTTGCTGGTAGTTTTCCGACGCCATCTTGAGAGGTAAAGTTTTAGAGGGGTAGAAAAACAGGCCCGCTGGGGGCCTGGTGTGAGGTGGGCTTTGGATGCTCCTGTGTTTTTACATCTTGTCGATGGCTTCGACGAGGTAGAGGAGGGCTTCGGCGCGCTCGGTCTCGTTGGTGATTTCGCGAGCGGCTTGATAGGCTGGCTCTACGACTGTGTAATCTTTTAGGTCTTCAAAGATATCGCGATAAAGATTGAATTTTTCTGCTGGGCCGATGTTTAGATGGCTGATGAGGGGAACTAAATCACGAAGTGCGGCTTCTTTGACTTGGTGTACGGTGAGGTTATCTGGCATAGATACGGGAGTAGACTCTGGAGCTGAGCTTAGACTAGGTGTAGGCTCTGGAGCTGGCTCAGAGGTTGGTTCGGGAGTAGGTGGAGTAAGGTTTGGGATGGAGATGGGATCGAGTGGCGCAATCGGCTCCGGAGCAGGGGTGACCATCTCTACTTTTGGCTCCGGGAAGGGGCCGACTGGTTCGCCGAGCTCACCAGTATCACCCTCTGGTACAGAGGATGGCGCTGCTACTGGGTCAGAAAAAACTGGGTCGACATTAGTAGTATTAGTGATGTCGTCGATTGCTTTTTGTAAATCGTTGTCTACGGATTGATTGTTTGTGATTTGATTGTCTGTAATTTGGTTTTGATCCATTATGCCCACCTTTTAAAAATTAACTTATGTCTATAATAGCATGAAAAAATTAAATACGCAAGAAGTTTACGATTTTATCTAAGAAATCTAGCTTGACTTCTTCCATGGGGAGACGGTTGCCGAGGGCGTCGACGATGGCTTCGCCGCTACCGCCGGGGAAGTAAACTTTGACGCTGAGACTGAAGCGCTTCTTGGGAATGAGGACTGCAGAGAAATGGGTGCCTTCTTTCATGATACCGAAAGCTCGAAAATCTTCGTATTTGTGGAGTTTGGAATCTTCGACGAGGCCGTCTTTATTTAGCTGGTATTTGATTTTGCGGGGAGGACGGAGGTTTGATGTGAGGATGGCGACGATACTCAGTATGACAAGAGCCAGGAAAGTCCACCAGCCTTGCCAGACGGCGAGGGCTGAGAGACCTAGGCCTATTAAAATAAGCCCAATATACCATCCGGCGTTGCGTTCCCGAACGATATACTCTTCGGCTTCCCATGAAACATCTTTTATTGCTTGTGCCATAATTTGATTATATCATATTATGACGAAATGATTGTGTAATATAATTCGCACATCTCGGGAGCTTCGCGATGTGATAATCTGCGATTATATCACATCGCTTCGCCCCTTCGGCGGCAAAATCGCAGATTTTGCCTTTATGTCCCTCGATGTTTGCGAATTATATTACAAATAATCACTTGCCCCTCCTTTAGGATAGGGTGGGAGATGGGAATCTCGCCACCCTCAGAGCGCACAGAATAGCAGCAAAAGAAACTTCGTTTCTACGCGTCTTTTAGTCAATAAAAATGCTAGAGCAAGCTCTAGATTTTTATTTCCTTCAAGCCGCTAGAAAAGCTTCGCTTTTCTTTTGCTGTCTATTCTGGCGGAGGGTGGGAGATTATAAAATAATCACCTGCCCCTCCTTTAAAAAAGACCCAGAAGAGCAAGCTCTTCTGTGCCTTTTTTGGCGGAGGGTGGGAGATTCGAACTCCCGCGCCAGGTCGCCCCAGCCTAACGATTTAGCAAACCGTCCCCTTCAGCCACTTGGGTAACCCTCCGCGATAGTATTATTGTACCATATTTTTTGTAATTTAGGGAAATGTGGTATAATGGGGGCATGAAAAAGAGCTTGAAGATTATTTTGCCAGTTTTGATGATTGGGGTGATGGCTGTGGCTGGTCTCGCAATGGGGCTAGACGTGTCGGCGCTGACTCTCAAGGAGGGGGCAGAGGCAGCACGGTGTGATGGTTGCCCTGCGGATTTGTTTGGCGACACTGGTATTTTTAAGCAGATTACGAATACGATTCTTTATATTGTTGGGATCGTCGCTGTGGTAATGTTGATTGTGGGTGGTATTAAATACGTGATTTCTGGTGGCGATTCGAAAAAAGTAACTGACGCTAAAAATACAGTCCTGTACGCTATTATCGGGCTCGTGATTGCTTTTTTGGCTTTTGCGATTGTGAATTTTGTGATCGATGCTTTGCCGGGGGGCGACACAAAGAAAACGGAGACTTCGCTGGTTTTGGAGTCAACTGCGTGCTAAGATAGCCACCAAGATGTGTTCTGCGCCAGCTTGCTTGAGAATATTATAGGTAGATTCTATGCTGGCACCGGTAGTCCAGACATCGTCAAAAAGAATGTAGGTGGAGGAAGGGTCTATTTTTGCATGTGGTGCGAGAGCAAAAGCTGAAGCGGCCTGTGACAGGCGAGTTTGACGGCTGGAGCCGACTTGGGTGGTGTTTTTGTTGCGTATGAGAATGTCTGATAGGGTGCAACGGGTGCGAATTTTGGTAAATTGCTTAGCGACGAGATGAGTATGACTAAATCCTCGTTCGCGGATGTGACGGCTGATGGTAGGCAGTGGAACAATAGTGGAGGGGGAATTTGTCTCAGGGATGATGGCATTAAGGATTTCGGCGAGGGGGAGAGCTAAGGAACGCACAGATTCATATTTGAAATCGTGAATTAGATCGCCGATTAGCTCGGTGCGGCTTCCGATGATATAAATCGGCGGAAGGGCGTGGCAATTCATACATTTGCCAGCATTAGTAGATTGATGGCAAACGGGGCATTTATTATTATGCTTATGTATTATGTGATTTTTACAACGATTGCAAAGTGGTTTACCGATACGGCCGCAACCTCGACAAGAGAGGGGTGCGAGGAGTTCGAGCGGCGACATTAGCGTTGTATTTTTTACAATGTTTGGCATAATTCTCTTGATTTTACAATAGTTTTGGTATAAAATACAAGCATAACAATATAAGTGGAGGAAATATGGCTCGTACAAACAGTGACGATCTACTGATGGAGGATGAGCTGGCTGCTGCTTTCCTGGGTACGGAGGATGAACTTTCTTCTCCGGTGGAACCAATGGAGCCTGTGGAGCAAATAGAACCAGCTGCTGAGGAAATTCCTCAGGAAGATATCAGTGAACCGATCGAAGATGAGTGGGAAAATACCGACGACTTTCCTGGACAGCTAGCTGTAGATGTCTACGAAACCGCCGACAAACTAGTTGTAAAAGCACGTACCGCTGGCATCTCGAAATCTGATCTCGATGTCAGTATTTCCGACAATATTCTGACGATTTCTGGGGTATTGTCTGGCGGTGAAGACGAACAGACGACTAGATGGCATATTCAGGAATGTTATTGGGGTGAATTTTCACGTACGATTGCTTTGCCGGTGCAGGTACGCGAAGATGAAAATAGCGTAAAGGCAGAGCTAAAAGACGGCGTGCTTACGATTACCTTTGAAAAGGAAAAGACCGAGGCTCCAAAGAAGATTGCGATTCAGTAATTGAGAACTTGTCTGGACCTTTTAAAAGGGGTTTAGTGAGGGATATATAAAAATTGAAATGGGAATAGGTCCATTTCAATTTTTGTTTGAGGGGGGCATGCTGCCATGAAAAATACCCCTTTCGGGGTATTTTTGATATTTTGTCGTTTATTATTGGCCGAGGATGTTTGCCAAGACAAAGTTGACAATCGCAAAAGCAAGCACACAAACGACTAGACCGATAAGTCCGTAAAGGATAGTGTCTTTGGCTTTTTTGACCTTTCCGGAATCACCTGACGAAGTCATGTAGCCGACGCCGCCGATAATGATGATAATAACACACACTAGGCCTAGGATGCCGATGACGGCGTTTAGGATGGTGGTGATGTCGGTCGTGAGGTCGTCTCTGCCGTCACCAACTGGGTTTACTTGAGTGCCGATAGCAAAGTTTGTGATGAGATCTTTCATTTGTTTATCCTTTATAATTACTTATTGTTATTGTATAACTATTTTTCGTAAAATGCAATATTGATTTCAGCTAGACTAGGTAGGTGTAAGCTTTGTTGTTATTGTTTGAGAACATCAATAATGACGAAGTTGACTATAGTAAATGCTAGGACGGCAATAATAAGGCCAAGAACAGCGTAGAGGATGGTGTCTTTGGCCTTTTTGACTTTGCCTGGGTCACCAGTTGAAGTCATATAATTAACGCCACCAATGATTATGAATATAACAGCGATTAGACCACAAATACCAATGATGGTATTTAAAATACCCTGAATGAGGTTGGGGAGTTGACTGGCGTTGGCAGCATTGCAGCCGGCGGCGGCTTTGATTTCGGCAGATGCACCAGATTGACAGACGTCATCGACAGCAAATGCTGGCACAGTGCTGATGGCGCCAAAGCTTATAAGGGTCGTAATAGCGAGGGTTAGAAATTTAGTAAATGTCATCTTTTTCATGGACCTCCTTTGAGATTGTTGTTTCGTTTATATAAGCGTTGGCATTGGACTGGCGGATGATATTGGAAACGAATGCGGTGATAGCCTCGGCGAGAGCGACGATGATGAGACCGATGAGGGCATAGAGGATGATGTTGCGAGCTTTTTGAGCTTTGCCTGGATCGCCGGAGGATGTAATATAGGAAATGGCGCCATAAACAACGAAAATAACCGCTACGACGCCAGCGATGCCAATAACCCAGTGGATAAGATTGGTAACCATAGTGCCTGGATCTATGCAGCCGCCAGAAGAAGCACAATTAGCGATGTTGCCGCTACCGCCGACTAATGCGATGCGAATTGCCCCCATGATGATGCTTGCCGACATAACGATAGCGAGGCCAATGAAGGCTTGGACTAAGGTCTTTCTGCCGGACGCGACTTTGCCGGGGTCGCCACCAGAGAACATATAGAGATAGCCACCGTAAATGACGTAGCCTATGACTAGATAGGCCGCTATCACGGTGATGTCTGTAATGATATTTACGACAATAGTCCAGATGTTGTTTTTGAGGTCGTTTTCGTTCACGATGTTGACGTTGCAGTCCCATGAGGTGAGACCAAGGACATAACGGCAAGTCCCGTGGAAACCATTATCTGCGGCAGAGACGGGCTCTGGCATGGATAAATTAAACACTACTGATGCGGTAGCAACTAATAGACAGATTGTAAGGATTTTTTTGATTAAACTTTTCATAACTAGTGCTTATTTAGTTTAATATTAACATAAAAAATCATAAAAGCCAATGGAGCCTTTGACTATCCGGCTAACACCAGAGAATCCCCCTTGACAAAAATGCTTATGCGTGCTATAATTGCTTTCGGACGCCTAGATGGGAGGCGAATTTTGTTATGATAATAGATAAGAAACCAAAAAAGAGACTGGGGCGGGTTGTTTTTGGACTCTTATTTGCGATTATGGGAGCCTTGGGGCTGCTAGGTAATGCTATTATGCCGACTGATATGGCATACGCTGATCCTGTGCAGACTACTTCTGATACGAATAATACGGTTGGTACTGGTAGTGACGGATGTAAGAGTAGCCTGGGTGCGATCGGCTGGCTAGTGTGTCCTGCGACTGGTGCGATTGCAGGGGCGGTAGATTTCTTGTATGGTTTGATTCAAAATATTTTAGTGATAAACCCTATTGCGGCAGAGGACGGCTCGCCTATATATGAGATTTGGAAGTATTGTCTAGGGGTGGCAAATGTGCTCTTTATAATCTTTTTGCTGGTGGTGATTTATTCACAAATCACAGGGGTGGGGATATCTAATTATGGAATAAAGAAGGCTTTGCCAAAGTTGATAGTAGTAGCCGTGTTGGTGAATTTGAGCTTTTTGATATGTGCACTGGCGGTAGATTTGTCTAATATTATAGGTAGCAGCCTCAGAGGACTGTTTGATTCGGTACAGGAGGCTGCGGTAGCGAGGATGTCTGCGGAAAGCGTGAATGTATCTAATGCTGATGCGTTCGCTGCGCTAGCTGGGGGATCGGCCCTCGCGATTGGTGGTGCGGTAATCGCCTTTGAGACTGGAGCTATTTGGATGATGATACCGATGCTACTCGGGGCGTTGGTGGCTGTAGTGACTGGGCTCATTACGATTGCTCTGCGTCAAGCGGTAGTAGCTTTACTTGTAATGATTGCGCCGCTAGCGGTGGTGGCTTATATGCTACCAAATACAGATGGTCTGTTTAAAAAATGGCGAAAACTTTTGATTCAGATGCTGGTGTTTTATCCGATGTTTTCGTTACTGTTTGGTGCCTCATCTCTGGCTGGGTTTGCGATTATTGCGAGTGCGCAAGATGGATTTGGTGTGATACTGGGGACGGCGGTGCAGATTTTCCCGCTGTTTTTCTCGTGGAAATTGATGCAGATGTCGGGAACAATTCTTGGCGATATTAATGCGAAACTTAATAGCTTTGGTGTGGTACCTGTGGTCGCTAGTAGGGGGTGGGCGGATTCGCGACGAGGGCAGACACGGATGCGTAATATGCAATATGGACGGACGCCGTATAGTAGGTTGCAGAGGTTTATGGATAACCGTAGAACGCTTCGCGAAATAAATACAGAATCCATACGGTCGATTAGAAGGAACGAAGCCAATATTTATGCCCAGCGTAAGATTGGTGGTGGTTATGACGGAACTAAGGCTGAAGGGACGCAGGCATTGCTAAAACCAAATAAATACACTAAAGTCGCAAAGGATCTCTCCAACTCTGCGCTTGCAAGCGAGACGGCAGCAATGGATACGAAACATGCGCTTTCGAACTACGGTGACTATTTTGTAAGTGAAAGGACGAGAGAGCGGGTGAAGGCTGCGAAGGCGGCTAAAGATAGTGGGGCACTTGCTAATCTGGAGAGGACGGATGCCGAATATCGTCGGTCGACTATCGGTGCGCATAATTTCCTTGAGTATAGCCGTGCTCAGATGACTGCGGAAAATGATAGCGAAGCTGACTTTAATTATATGGTGAGTGAGTTTCTGGATGCGAATGCGAATAGGGATAAGGGTGCAGCAGGTATGGAACGATACAAACACTATATTGAGTCTTCGGCTGGTGGGTTGGGCGAAATTGGTAGTACTAGAGTGTTAGGTAAAATTATTGCGAGAGCAGCCTCTGTGGAAAGCAATCAGAGACGCGATATCAGTATTATTGCGAATAAGTATCCCCCAGATAAGCGTAATTTCCGAAATATGTTGGTGGGGTACTATGTGGATGACGATGGGTATGCGACGGATAAAGAAGGGAATAGGATTGAAGAAGTCAGAGGTTGGTTGCTTGCGAATGATCCTGGCAAGCTGGTGCTATGGGATCAGCAAGATGAAAGTGGCGCCTACTTTGATTGGAAAGATGTAAATGGGAACTTTGTGGCCAGGATACATAAGAATGATAAACCTGCGATTAAAGAGTTGCTATCTAATTTCGATGCACCTATAAATGACCCAATTAATAACTTGTATGGTGTGTTGGCTGGTGTGAAGGAAGGCAGTATTGCTGGGGCTGATGAGAGATTCAAGAATATTGGTCTTAGTGGTTATCAGACTACGGTGGGGCGAGCGTTGCTTAGCTTTAAGGAGAAGAATGCCGCATTTAGTCCGATGATAAAAGAAATGATTTCTAGAGGTTATATTCAGAACTACGCTCAAGAATATTTGGCGTATCTAGATAGTCTAAATAAGGCCACGAAACCAGGGGCTTGGAATGTCCAGGATGGTGATGCAATTGATATGTTTACTATGCTTATGAATCCAGATAAGTGGGAAGAGGCCTTCCCGACAGAGCTGATTCGTGGATATAGAAACGTGAATGGTGAGCCGATTTATGGTATAAGGGTTGATGAAAACGGTAATAAAATCAAAGTGCCAGCTGAGGAAGCTACGCGTGAAGAACTAATGAACCGGATAAAAGACAAATATATTGTGCCGGCTGCACATAAGATTACGATGATGATGTCTAAACAATCACCGAATACGGCCGACAATCAAAAGGCTGGCACGGTCGAAAAATGGAAGAAGTTAAAAGAGGTATTTGATACTAAATGGGGTGAGGATAGTGCAATTGGCGACGATCCATATCAACAGCCAGGCGATATGAGAAAAATTGCAAGAGATATGCAGCAGAGTTTGTATACTATTGGCGAAGATGGTGTGCGGGTGCAAATACATAACCGCGGTAGACAGAGCGGTGGTAGGGCAGGAACTGAAGTTAGAGGAAACGCAAGTAGGGACGATGTGGCTTTGCGAGTAAATAATAGCAGTATACCAAGGAATCATCATATAGTCGTAGACGAGATGCATGTGAATAGCAATAACGACCCAGATGCGTTTGCTAGGGATTTTGCAGAGTATTGTGATAGTTACCCGGAGTTAACGCGTGCAAGAAGGGACTTTGATGAGTTTGTAGCTGATAGAGGTTATATGGCAACTGAGGATGAGTTATATGAATTTGCCATCTCGCTACTTGATTCTTATACTAATTTGGATTAGCCGCTTAGCTTGACGAATAAGCTTAACTGTGTTATAATGAGTAAGTTAAGGAGTTTTTGGTGCTACGCTGCCTAGTACATTTAGAAGGAGGAAACTATTAGTAGTAGCGTGCTTTGGAATTGCCGAGAATAAGTGGTATAATTGACGGAAAAGAAGGAGTTTATATGGCAAACAAGACAAAAATTTTTCTGGTACTCAATTCGGGGTCTTCGAGTGAGAAGTTTTCGCTCTATGAAGGCGAGGACGAGATTGCTGCGCTTTATTTTGAGGGAATTGAAGAGGAAGGCAAGAAAAAGTTTATCTGCACGTTGACGCGGGCAGACGGTACTGAAGAACGGATTGATAAGACTTGGAATAGTCTCGACGTGGCTTTCAAAGAGGCGAAGAATATTTTTGAATCGGAGGGCTTTGTCAACGAGGCGCATCCGCTGGATGGAATCTTGGTCCGCGTAGTGGCGGCAGGAAAATATTTTTCTAAGAATCACATCGTGGACGAGCAGACCTTCCAGGAGCTTGAGAAGGTACGTGTGACTAACCCGTTGCACGTGCCTGGTACGGAGCGCGGTATCAAGAATGCCGCGGAGGCCTTTCCTGAAGTGCCGGTAATTATCATGTCTGATTCTGAAGCATTGACTGGCGATAGTCGTCGCGACACGGCTTATGCTTTGCCGCAGGAAGTAATTGATGAATTTGACCTGGGGCGCTGGGGTGCACACGGAGCATCGTATGGCTATATGATGGATCGTATCCCGGAGCTAGGACTACTCGAAAAGAAGATGATTGTGTGTCATCTCGGATCGGGGTGCTCGATTACCGCATTGATTGATGGTAAACCGGCTTATACTTCGATGGGCGAGACCCCGCTCGAGGGGTTGATGTCATCGACGAGGACTGGCTCGATTGATCCGACAATCGGCGCATTGCTTGGTGAGAAACTGGGCGCGGCCGAGGCAATCAAGTTGATGAACAAGCAGTCTGGACTCTTTGCGATGGCTGGATCGAACGATATGCGTGAAATCATCGCTGGGGCAGAGGAAGACAAGCCTGGTGCTGTGGCTGCATATAATTTGTTTGTTGATGGAGTTGCTGGTAAGATTGGCGAATTTGCCGCTAAGATGGGTGGTGTCGATGCTCTAGTTTTTACGGCGACCATTGGGGAGCGTTCTATTCCTGTGCGTGCATCGGTGATTTCAAAGCTCGAATTTATGGGCTTTAAGATTCGTGATGATGTGACACTCGACAAGAGTGCTGGATATGCTAATGCGGCAGCAGACGGGTCTAAGCCGATTTATGTTATCCCGACTAATGAAGCGGCTTATATGATTAAAAAAGCCGGTGAGCTGCTGGACGAGCATCAGGTATAAAACCCACAATAGTTTCCTAAAACCGCTGTGCTTTGGCCCGGCGGTTTTTACTTATGGCTAATAATTATGTTATAATGATACTTATATGGCGCAATATAAAGTACCTCAAGATGTTGAGGCTGACGATAAGTTACTCGGGCCGTTTAGTTTTCGGCAGTTTGTTTATCTTTTGATTGCGGGCGCAATGATTGCGCTGGCGGTGGCGCTTTTTCAGCTTTTTCCACTACTGGCATTAATTCCTTTGCCGATAATTCTATTGTTTGCGGCCTTGGCTTTACCGTTAAAAAAAGACCAGCCAATGGAAACGTATCTGGCGGCAGTAGCGTCGTATTACTTGAAGCCACATAATCGAGTATGGATTCCCGGACAAAGAGAATCAACGGTACAAATTACGGCTCCGAAGATTGTCGAAGAGAGCAGGACGCGAGAGATTACCGGTGAAGAAGCTACACACAGGTTGTCTTTTTTGGCGGATATCGTGGATACTGGGGGATATGCAATTAAGGGGATGGGTGTTGATCATGTAAATGCAGAGTTGGCAGAAGAGGCAGTGCAAACGTATGATATGTTTGAATCTGATAATTTTAACAATTTGCAAAGTACTATTGTTAGGGACGAGAATAAGCGACACGCTGAGGTAGTACAGGGAATGCGTGAGGAGATAGCCAAGAATGAAAATCTGGCTGTGAGTGGTGGTATCGTAAAACGAGGGCAAGAGGAGCAGAAAGGGGTAGATGGTGTTTTGACTTCTGATGTTTCTAACACAGAGATTGCTTCGCTTCATAAGCCAAATTATGAGTCACCCGTAGTGGTGAGGCCAGAAAAACCAAAGGGGGTATTGACTGAGAAATCGGACGACGGAGAGCCATCAATTGGGAAACCTGTGGAAAAGTCGGACGAGGATAAGACAAAACAAGCAAATCCAGGTATAATGGAATTAGTAAATAATCCTGATTTTTCGGTGGCGACGATTGCAAAACAGGCTAATCGAATAAAAGCTAGGGAGGAAGGTGAGGTTTTTATATCTCTACATTAAGACATGGGACCACAACAAAATAATCAACCACAAATGATAATACCTGGACAGCAGCCGCAACAGATGCAGCCGATGCCTGCGCCAGCTGAGCAGATTTTTCCGCAAGGACAGCAGCCGCAGCAGACAATGGTGGGGCAGCCTCAGGTTTCGCCACAGCAAATGAACCCAAATGCAGCAACTATTGGATCGGCAGCGGTAGGTGTGCCTCAGGTGCCTACTGGGTCTGGCGGTAAAGATAATCCAACTTCGACTCAAGCGACACTGCTCATATCGGAGCTTAGAGATAATGTGGTGATTATGAAAGACGGATCGTTTAGAGCTGTGGTGGCGTGTAAATCTATTAACTTTGATTTAATGAGTGACATGGAGCGGGAAGGGGTGGAGTATTCCTATCAAAACTTTTTGAATTCGCTGAAGTTTACGACGCAGATTTTGGTGCGTTCACAGAGAGTGGATATTGGGCCGTATATAGAGAGATTATCGGAGATAAGACGAAATAATGATAATATGCTACTCGGCGTGTTGATGGATGATTACATCAACTTTATTGATGTTTTATCGCAGGAAGCCAATATTATGGATAAATCTTTCTTTGTGATAATTCCGTATTATACTTCTGCCGAGGTGGAAAAAGATTTACAACAAACTAAGAACTTTTTTAAGACTTTTTCTAGAGGAAAGGGGCTTGAGGCGACGAGAATAGACCGCCCGACGTACGATAAGGCGCTTTCGGAGTTGACAAACCGAGTGGATTCGGTGATGTCTGGGTTGTTTCAAATAGGGATACACTCGGTAAGATTGAATACGAAAGAGTTGGCGGAGCTCTATTACAACTTTAATAACCCCGACACGGCGGTAAGGGAGCCGTTGGTGGATTTTTCAAAATTGGCTACAATGTACGTAAGGAAAGGAGATAAGGAGGAGCAGAATGGCTAAGAAGAGACAGTTGACTGCGGCAGAGATTGCGGCTCAAAATGAAGCAATGGAAGCAGCGGAAATCCAGCGAGCTTTTGAGCAAGGTACAAATACTTTAAGGGATTTGATTTCGCCATCTGCGATTGAAATCCATTCTGATTATTTTAGACTAGGGAATAAATACGGACGGACTTTGTATGTTTATGGTTATCCGCGGTCTATTTATACTGGGTGGTTATCGTCGATTATTAATATAGATGAAGTGATTGACGTGTCGATGTATATTTATCCGGTTGAGTCGGCGGTCGTGATGAAAAATTTGCGCACCAAAGCTACACAGCTTGAGGCGTCTATGAACCTGAATATAGAAAAGGGGCGGGTACGTGATCCTGAGCTTGAGGCAGCTTTGCAGGATACTGAGGAGCTTCGTGATCAGCTGCAGGTAGGGGCGGAAAAGTTTTTCCGGTTTGGACTTTATGTGACGTTATGGGCGGACTCGCTTGATGAAATGAAGTTTATTCAGCAGAAGGTTGAAACTATATTTGGGCAACAAATGGTGTTTTCGAAGGTTGCGAATACACAGCAGGAACAGGGGTTGAATTCTGTAATGCCACAATGCATGGATCAGTTGCAGATTCGACGAAATATGAATACAGGGGCTATTTCGACTTCGTTCCCGTTTACTTCGGCTGATTTGACGCAGGATAAGGGGATTTTGTATGGCATCAATATGCATAATAATGGATTGGTAATATTTGATAGGTTCTCGTTGGAAAATGCAAATATGGTAGTGTTTGCGAAGTCGGGTGCTGGTAAATCGTTTACCGTGAAGCTGGAAGCCTTGAGATCTATGATGGTGGGGGCGGAGATTTTAATTATTGATCCAGAAAATGAATATCAGAAGCTATGCGATGCAGTGGGGGGATCGTATATACGGTTGTCTTTAAATTCTGATGTGCGGATTAATCCGTTTGATTTGCCTAAGGTGATAGACTCTGAGGATGCGAACGATTCCCTGCGTGCAAACCTTGTGACTCTGCACGGGTTGTTTAGGCTGATGTTGGGTGGAAACCAGATGTCGGCATCGGGGCAGGTGGTGCCAGCTTTGACAGCTGCTGAGGAAGCAGATTTGGACCAGGCCTTAATTGACACTTATGCTAGGGCGGGGATTACTTCTGATCCATTGACGCACCAATCTACACCGCCGACGATTGCTAATTTGTATGACACTTTGCTACATATGGAGGGGAGTGGGCCGGCACTAGCGCAGAGGCTTCGAAAATATACGACTGGTACATTTGCGGGGATATTCTCGCAGCAATCGAATGTGGATATCAACAATCAGATGGTGGTGTTTAATATCCGAGATCTAGAAGATGAGCTTAGACCTGTGGCGATGTATATTGTGCTGTCGCATATTTGGAATATAGTGAGGGCATCACAGAAAAAGCGTCTTTTAATTGTAGATGAGGCGTGGCAGTTGATGAAATATGAGGATTCGGCAAACTTTTTGTTTTCATTGGCGAAGCGGGCACGTAAGTATTATCTGGGACTTACTACGGTCACACAGGACGTAGAAGACTTTATGAGCTCCAAGATGGGACGTGCAATTGTGGGGAACTCGTCTATGCAGCTGCTCTTGAAGCAGTCGGTGTCGGCGGTGGATGTGCTGGCAGACGTGTTTAAGCTGACAGAAGAAGAGAAACGGAGGCTTTCTAATTTCCCGGTGGGACAGGGGCTGTTCTTTGCGGGGCAAAACCATGTGCATATTCAGATTATTGCGTCGGAGACTGAAGAGGGGCTCATTACTACAAATCCGGGGAGATAAGACTTCAGTTTATCACAATTCATACGATTGAGGGACATAAAGGCAAAATCTCAGATTTTGCCGCCGAAGGGGCGAAGCGATGTGATAAAATTTATTATCACATCGCGAAGCTCCCGAAATGTATGAATTGTGATAAACTGAGTTTTAGCACTCTTGTGTTTTGAGTGCTAATGGTATATAATGATTGTACTATGGCAAGTAAACGTGATTATTATGAGATTCTTGGTGTTTCGAAAAACGCATCTGATGATGAAATAAAAAAGGCCTATCGGAAGCTGGCCGTGAAATATCATCCGGACAAAAATCCGGGAGATAAGGAGGCCGAGGCGAAATTTAAAGAAATAAACGAGGCGCACGATGTACTTTCTGATAAGCAAAAACGGGCAAGGTACGACCAATTCGGTCATGCGGGTGTAGGTGGTGCTGGTGGGAGTCCGTTTGGTGGGGCCGGTAATCCGTTTGGACAAGGGGGAGCATTTAACTTTAATGGTCAGACGTTTAATTTTGACTTTGGCGGAGGGGGTGCATTTGATGATATATTGGGGAGCATTTTTGGCTTTGGCGGACCTGGGGCCAGACGTGCGCGGCGCGGTGCTGACTATCAGACGAGTGTGACACTGACCTTCGAGGAGGCGATATTTGGGACAACCAAAAAAGTATCAGTGCAGGGTGAAGACTTGAAAGTGAAAATACCGGCAGGGATTGATGATGGAATGAGCATTAGACTGCGTGGTAAAGGTGGTCCGGCGCCAGAGGGTGGTACGGAGCCGGGTGATTTGTATGTAAGGGTGCGAGTAAAATCGCATAAGCATTTGACTAGGGAGGGTGCGATTATATTGTCCGAAGAGAAGATTAGTATGGTGGATGCAGCTCTGGGGTGTGAAATTGAAGTAGAAACAGTGGACGGCGCTATTACGATGAAAGTACCGGCCGGTACGCAGAGCGGGACTCCATTTAAGCTGTCTGGGCACGGAGTACCTTTCCGGGCGGATGGTGATAGGGGTCCGCATATTGTGACGGTGATTGTGGAGACTCCAAGGAACTTGTCGCGTAAGCAAAAAGAATTATTGGAAGAATTTAAAAAGACTAAAAAACGTGGGTTTTGGGGGTAGTAGTTTTTGACGGTGAGATTTTAAGCGGGGTGTGATTTTGGTAGGGATGGTGTCGAGAGGGTTTGAAAAATGTGATTTTGTGGTATAATTAAGAGTGGAATATTATAAATTGATTGTTATTTGTTAACCCGCTGGTATAGAGAAAAATATCAGCAAAAACAATTAGAAAGGGCAATATGGAAATAGTAATCCCAATTATTGCCGCCGTGGTAGGACTTTGTGCCGGGGCAGGCGGGATTTTTGCTTATAATAAACACAATGAGAACGGTGGTAAAGACAAGGCCGACGATTTGGTACGCAAGGCGAAGCGCGAGGCGTCGGATATTGTGCTCAACGCGAAAAAAGAAGCTAGTAAAATTACGGAGAAGAACCAGGTAGAAGAAAACGAGCGAAGGAAAGAGTGGCGAAAGACAGAAAATCGTTTGACTGAACGAGAAAACACCCTGGATGCGAAGCTTGATCAGTTAGAGAAAAAATCTGATAAGCTAAATAAGGAAACTCGTGAGATCGAAGAACTCAAGAATGAGGTCAAAGAGATACGAGCTAAGCAGCATGAGAAATTAGAGAAAATCGCGGGGTTGTCAAAAGCTGATGCACGTGAAAAGCTAATGAAGATGACCGAGCATGACATTCGACAAGATTTGGTGGGGTTGGTGGCAAAGGAACAAAAGGAAATAAAACATGACGTGGATGAAGCTGCGCAGGCAATGCTACTCACTGCGATGGAGCGAATGTCATCTGAAGTGACAGCTGATAGGACAGTGACAGCTTTGAAATTACCAGACGATGATATGAAAGGACGAATTATTGGCAAAGAGGGGCGCAATATTCAAGCCTTGCAACGGGCGACTGGTGTGGATATTATGGTAGATGATACACCTGGAATGGTGGTGCTGTCGTCTTTTGATCCGATTCGCCGGCAGGTAGCTAGATATGCGCTAGAGCGGCTAATGAAGGATGGAAGGATTAACCCATCTTCGATTGAGGATGCTGTGGCTAGAGCAGAGCGCGAGATTGAAAAAGAAGTAGTGAGAGCTGGTGAGGATGCCGTGAGAGAAGTAGGGATTGTGGGGATTCCGCGAGAATTGGTACACCTCCTGGGAGAACTAAAGTTTAGGACTTCGTATGGACAGAACGTACTTTTGCACTCGATTGAGATGGCCCATGTGGCAGGAATGATCGCTGAAGAAATTGGAGCGAACAAACGAATTGCAAAGACTGCGGCCTTGATGCATGATATGGGCAAAGCTGTGACTCATAAGATTGAAGGGAAGCATGCGGATATTGGCGCGGAGCTTGCCAAGAAATATGGAATGCCGGATGAAATAGTACATGCGATTGCTGCGCATCACGACGACATTGAGCCGACTACACCCGAGGCAATTATTGTAAAGATATGTGACGCGATGAGCGCGGCGCGGCCTGGAGCTAGGAATATTTCGGCAGAGAATTTTGCAGAAAGAATGAAAGATCTCGAAAATATTGCTAAATCGTTCCCGGGGATCGACAAGGCTTATGCTATTTCGGCTGGACGAGAAGTGCGTGTAATTGTGGAGCCAAAGCAAATTGATGATTTGTCGGCATTGAAGCTAGCACGGGATATTGCCAATAAAATCGAAGCGACGATGTCGTATCCCGGTGTAATCAAGGTAAATGTGATTCGTGAGACTAGAGCGGTGGAATACGCCAAGTAGGCTGTTTTGTTGGCGAATTTGTAGCTGCGGTTTGTTTGTCGTATAATTTGCTACGTTTGGGAAATATGGGGTTGCTGTGTTTCGGAAAATGTATTGTAAAAGGGGGGATTTTGTGATATAATGTATCGGTAGTTGGCTTGAGGGTCAGCTGTTGTAGTATGGTCTGGTAGCTCAGCTGGCCGAAGTTATGACAGCACGAGCCGAGGCGCTGGAGTACATTGCACTTAATAGTAATAAAACATGATATGGTCCGGTAGCTCAGCTGGTTAGAGCACGAGCCTCTTAAGCTTGGTGTCGTGGGTTCGAGTCCCACCCGGATCACCAATTCCTGTCAGAATTGCATAAAAAAGCGAAACTCGGTCATAAATGAGCGAGCCCCCACCCGGATCACCAGATGCAAAAATTATTGTGTTCGCCGCGAGGCGGTGTTTTTTATTCTGATTTATAGTTTACGTCGACCATCCAATGACCTCTAATTCTGAACGCCGGAATAGTGCCACGAATAGCTTTATTGGTGGCAGACTGAAGATTAATATTATTATTCTTTGCCCAGTCAGCAACCGGGATAATCTTTTTGGCGGTCAGTTTAGCAATTCGGCGATACAATGCCTCAATTAAAAGGCTCGCAAAGAGCTCGGTTAGTTTATCCGCTTTATTGGTCTTTGTATATTCATCAAGAGCAGGGTAGTATTCATCAAATTTAGATTTATTTGGGATGATAATTGGTGGTAAACCAAGTATGTCTAGCTGCTCATTGGTAAGCAGACGCCCAATACGGCCATTACCATCACCGAATGGATGGATGTTTTCGAATTCTGCATGGAAGTATGCGATTTTATCTAGGAAATACTCGTCCGTATTAGAATTGTATTTTTCGATTAGTTCATACATAAAGCCGTTTACGAATTCTGGGTTAGTGCCAATATGTGTACCAACACGCACCCACTCTTTGCCAGAACGGAAACGACCGGCAATCTCATCGCGAATATTACTAAGTAGAGTTTTGTGTAGTTTTAGAATTAGCTCTACGGAAATTTCTTTTTCTGGGTTATCCATTAGATACTCGATAGCGCTAGCTAGGTTTTTTGCCTCATAAATCTCACGAATTTCGTGATCGGTACGGATTTGGTTACGGATCAGGATATCCTCTGTATCTCCAAGTGTAAGAGTAGAATTCTCAATAGCGTTAGAGTTGTAAACCATTTCTGGAAGTTCAGAAATAGTGAGTTCCTTTATAGCCTCTTTATGCTCAGATGCTAACTTGCGGTATTTTTCTGACAGGCTATTAATTCTATCTTTTGTAACTCGATTAATCATATTTCTATCATATCAAACTTTGCGTTAAAAATCAAGGTTTATAACGATTTTAAACGTAAAGTTTAGATTACTGCCATTAGGATCGCTTTTAGTTTAATATTGCGATGCCACAGTTGAGGTAGGCGGCGAAAGTGCACCATAATATATATGGCAGAAGCATCCAGAAGGCGGGGCGGGAGATTTTGTAGGCTTTGGCTATGAGGACGATGATTAGTGCCCACATAACTAGGAGCCAAATGAAGGCGGGCCAGTACCAGCCGAGGCTAAAGAAGAGTGGAGTCCAGATGAAGTTAAAAACTAGTTGGATAGCGTAGATAATTAGAGCGGTTTTGCTGGCGGATTTGTCGGAGGCTTTTCTGGAATCGTGACCTTTTTTCCAAATGAAGTAGCTGGCGAGGCCTATTAGAATGTAAAGAATCGTCCAAGCGACAGGGAAGAGCCAAGCGGGTGGAGCGAGTGGCGGCTGATTGAAGCTGCCGAATTTGGTCATAGCGTCGCGCGTGAAAAGCGAGATGATAAACCCGCCGCAAAGAGGTACAGCGATAGCGAGAGCAATGCGCCAGATTTTGCCCCAGGTTGATAATTTTCGATTTTTCTTTTGGTTTGGCATTTTTGATGTTCCTGTTTAGTTGATTTTATTGTACCACATAATTGATGTGTTTGGCTATTAAGTATGGGTCACATAGGGTTTGGGGTATTTTACTTGGTGATTTCTTTTACCCAGGAAATGAAGTTGGAGGTAGCGTTGCCAGTACGTTCGGCCTGCGTATGGCCTTTACCCCACACAAGAGCGAAGTCTACATCTTCTACTGAGTCAATTTGATTCAGGGCGAGTTTGAGGTTTAGCTCGGTTATAAGCGCGGTATCGCCCTGCTCGATACCAGAACGGATGCGCCAGTATTTTGCTACATTTGAAGAGCCAAAGCCTTCATAATAATCTTCGAGATAGTACATTGGGTTATACATATCGACGCGAGTTTTAGTAGAGACGCCGAGGGAATCAGTTGTGGCGAGGTCGGATTCAAATGAGGAAGGATAGCTCGAATCCCAGCCAGAGAGGCTGGCGTACTCATCCGCATTATTTTTGATTAAATCAGCCTCAAAGCTGTCAAAATGTTTGTATTCTGAATTGCCGTCACCGAAGACGTTGTTTTCGGTCTGTTTGCCTTCTGGAGAATCGAAAGCACCAACGGTTTTGGAAGCTGATTTATAGTTCGCGACGAAGTCTTCGAGGCTGGTTGGTTTCGCATCGGAATTACTAGAGTTATCGGCAAGGTAATTATTGTAAGAAGTTTCAATCTCGTTCATGAGGTTATCATAGTAGGAGCCTTTGAGATAAATGCCGTCGCTAGATTCCTCCAGTTTTAAAACGTTCCCATTTTCGTCTTTTAAGCCTAGCTTGTTAATGTATTTTGCGAACGCCTCGGCAAGATCATCAGAAAGGGCGCCAGTGAAAGTACCGTCAGCTCGAGTATTAGAATTAGCGAATTGACCCATATTCCATTCATAAGCAGCGTCGGCGATATCAAGATTGGTAATTGGGCACCAGTCCATCGAACCGTAAATCGCATCGGAGATAAGGTTGCCGTTAGTGTCTTTCATGGCTGCACCAAGAGAAGTTAGATATGGGTAATATAGCGTGCTATCGCCAGAAGCGCCGAGAATAGCTGACTGTGCACCGCCGCCAGAGTGACCAAAGGAGATCATTTTAGTCGCGTCACCAGGAAGACTACTTGAATTGAAACGATAATAGCGCACTGCGGCTTTAAGATCGGTTACGCCGTAAGGAGCGCCGCCGGAAGCGGTTTCTGAACTACTGCTAGAATTTGAGGCAGTCTGGCTAGAACTGTCGGAGTTCTTGCTTGGACCATTTCCAGATGGCGCTTCACTGGATGGTTTTTCACCGGAAGGCATTTCTCTGGAAGGAGCGCCACCAGACGGAGCTTCACCACTCGGCATACCGCCACCGTTACCCCCGCCCATACCAGCACGCCCACGTACGCCTGGGTATAGATAAATAAATCCAGCATCCATATAAGAACTAATAGTATTGTAGTTATATGAAGATGGAGCGGATTGCGCAGAGTAGCCAGGAGTATTAACTGGAATTACAATTGGTGCAGTCACTGCTGTGTAATCGCCCTTTTTGCCAGTTTTATTAACCTCGCAAGAATATAAATCATTCTCAACTTCTTTGCAGCTCATATATTCTTCTGGGACATATATGCCCATAGTCTCATTACTGGACTCTGCATTCGCAAGATAGGAAACACCGATTTGATAATAAACTCCGTTTGAACTATCATAAGACCAGTTGGCGGAGTTTAGAGTGAGTTTTTCATTGTCTTGCTCGTAGTTTTCTAAGAGTTTTGAACGTTCTTCGTCAGTGAAGACCGAGACGGCGTTATCGCTTGACGAATTTGATTTTGTGAGATTTATGATTAAAAACGTCGCCGCGGCGATAAGAAGAATTGCAGCGACCGGAATGGCAATTTTTAGAATTTTTTTATGACTTTGTTTTTGGTTGTTTTGGTTTGCTACGCCTGTAGGTGTTTCTAGAAATGTAGCTCCTGGTGAATTTGAATCCATTAATCTCCTTAATTAAAAACATTAATTTTATAACATATATTCTATCATAAAACTGTTCCGATGAGTGGTCGTGTAAGCGAACTATTCTTCAGAAGGAAGCTCCGAAGGCAATTTGTCGGACGTTATGGGCGCTCACTAGTTTGGTTTTTAATTATGTGCCTTTTTTGTGATGAAAATGCTCATGGTGAGGGTGGGGGTTGATTTTGGGGTAGGGGTGTGATTAGAATGGGCCAATCATAAAAAGGAGTTATTTATGCGAGTTAAAATAAAGCGGGTGGCTAGGCGACATAAAGTGACAATCCGGTGGAAATATGTGGCTCTTGCACTGGTGGTGGCGGCGTTGGTGCTGCCTAGGTACGAGCCGGCGAAAGCGATTAATTGTCCAGAATTAAAGGTAATATTTGCACGAGGATCGGGAGGGGAGAGATACACTAGTGGGCATTACAAAGCTTTTGAGAAGGCGATGATGGAAAAATTAAATACCACTAGGTTGTCTTACGAGATTGACGATTTGGATTATCCGGCGGTAAGCATTGATATAGGTGATGGGCATCTGGGGACGCTACTTGGAGCGTATGTAGGGGGAGGGGAAGCTTATGATTTTGGAGATAGTGTGCACGAGGGTGTGGATAGATTGGTCGAGGTGGTGAATGGTGACGCATGTAAAAACACAAAATATGTGTTGGCTGGATATTCGCAAGGAGCGTTAGTGGTGTTGAACGGACTAGAACGGATTGATCCAAATAAAATAATATATGCGGCTACGTTTGGTGACCCTAAAATATATTTGCCGGAGGGGGTTGGACCGGTACCGGCGGCGTGTGGCGGGAAGAATTTGTCGGAATACAGGATTTATGTGCCGGATTGTAGAGCGTATAAAGGTATAATGGGGGCGAGAGAGCCCTATGTAAATCAAAATTATACTGGAAAGGTGGGCACGTGGTGTAATAAATATGATATTTTGTGCTCTTCGTACTATAGTATAAAAAGCCACACTGCATATGCAGAGGATGGTATTTATGAAGACGCGTCTAGGTATATTCTTAGTAAGATTGGTCAAAAGTTCGGGATTAAAAATGAATACACTTCGCCACACGATACGGCGATATTGATTGATTCTACTAGCTCTATGAGAGATTTGATTCCGCAATATAAAGATGAGGCATTGAGGTTGACAAAGAAAACTTTGAATGCTGGTGGAAGAGTAGCGCTTTATGATTATCGGGATTTGGGAGATGATTATCAGCCGGTGGAGCGGTGCAATTTTGAGACTTGTAATTTGGATTTATTTAGAAAAGGATTGGATAATATAGAAACTAATGAAGGTGGGGATGATAATGAATCTTTGCTTTCGGCATCGTTTACTGTAATGAAGAGACTAAAATGGAAGTTTGGCTCCGTGAAGTCGTTGGTGATTTTGACGGACGCTGGGTATCATTCGCCGGACCTCGATGGAACGACGTTTTATGATGTACAGAAGCTAAGCAAGCAAATTGATCCGGTGAATTTTTATATAGTAACGCGGGATACCGAGATAGATACTTATCGGCCTTTGGCGGAAGCGACTGGTGGAGCGGTGGTGACGTCGTTGGACGAGCTGACAGAACTAGATGATGTAATTATGGAGCAGGGGGTAAGCTTGCCACGAGTAGAAGAAGAATTTATGGATGAAACATATGATAATAATTTGCCGGAGTTAAAAATAAAGAGTGTCGAAAGGAAGGCTGACGGCAGTGCAAAAATTAGTTTTGAAAATACGGGGAGCGGAGCGGTAGTAGTATTAAATGATGCCGTGCTTGGAATCACTAATAGTAGTGAGATAACGGTTGGTGATTTGAGGGGTGATGTCGAGAATAAGATTATGCTGGTGCCGATTTCGGAAATGCGAAGAGGCGAGGGGGTAGAGGTAAATCTTAGCAGATATGGTGGTGGTGGAAGAACCGATGGAGGGGAAGCAACTGACGAGATTGGTGTTGGCGCTAGTGAGTTTGGTATGGATAAAGGAGATGAGGATGTGGGCGTGTGGGGGGCGGCTAAGAATGGAGGTGTCGGCTTAGCTGACGTAGTAGTGCCAAAGGTGCCTAATACTGGTAGAAAATGAGGGTATGGTATAATGAGATAAATAATAGGAGGACTAACTATGTGTGGGATTGTGGGATATGTAGGTGAGAAAAATGCGCAGGATTTCTTGGTTTCAGGACTAAAGCGACTAGAATATCGAGGATATGATTCGGCGGGGATAGTGACTTTTAGTGAAGGGGGCGAAGCGACTTTAATAAAAGCAAAGGGCAAGATTAGTGGGCTCGAAGAAAAATTAGCAAAGGCAAAGCGTGATGATAAAATCGGAATCGGGCACACTAGGTGGGCGACACATGGTGAGCCGAACGAAACAAATGCGCATCCGCACAAGATAGGCTCGATCTATTTAGTTCACAACGGGATTATTGAGAATTATAAAGAATTAAAGAAGGCGCTTGGTCAGTATGAATTTAAAACAGAGACCGATACGGAAGTCTTGGCGGCGTTGATTGATTCGTTTTATAAGGATGGTAAATATCCGTTGACAAATGCGGTGGTGCAGGCGTTGAAGCTGGTGCAGGGGACTTATGGGATTGCGGTGGTTTCAGATAAGAATCCTACAGAAATTGTGGTAGCGAGGAGCGGGTCACCACTTGTGATTGGTGTGGGTCATGGAGAAACATTGATAGCTTCTGATGCGTCGGCGTTGATAGGACACACGAAGCGCGCGATTTATTTAAACGATGGTGAAGTGGCGACGGTTACTAGTAATAGTGTAGAGATTAAGACCTTAAATGCGGAGCCGGTATCAGCAAAAGTAGAAGAAATTGAAACAAGCTTTGCGGCGATTCAAAAGGGCGGGTACGACCATTTCCTTTTGAAGGAAATTATGGAGCAGCCTAAGTCGCTCGCGGAAACGTTGAGAGGGCGAATTAATGAGAGGGAGGGAATGGTATGGCTGGGTGGGCCTGGCATTAGGGTGGATGAACTGAGAAAGCTTCGACACATTGTGATTGTTGGTTGTGGTACTGCGTATAATGCGGGACTTTTAGCGGCTTATTATATGGAGCAGTTTGTGCCTGAGATAACTGTGGAAGTGGTGATAGCGAGCGAGTATCGGTATAGACAGGCATATATTCCGCGTGATTCAGTGGCACTCATTGTGTCGCAGTCTGGGGAAACGGCGGATACTTTGGCATGCCTCAGGGAAATCAAAAAACAGGGTGTGAGAACGGTAGGGATTGTGAATGCGGTGGGGTCTACTATTGCGAGAGAAGTGGATGGAGGAACATATGTACATGTGGGGCCAGAAATATCGGTGGCATCGACCAAGGCATTTACATCGCAGGCGATAGCGATGGTGATGTTTGGCCTGACTATTGCTCAAGCGAAGGGGGTGAGGAGTAATATGCTGGCGCCGTATATTGATGAAATTACAAAATTACCAGACGAGATTGACAAAACATTGAAAGAGACGTGCGACCAAGTAAAAGAAATTGCGGCTAAATATAAAGACTATGAGCATGCGGCGTATTTGGGGCGTGACACAGCGTATCCGGTCGTGATGGAAGGGGCCTTGAAATTAAAAGAAATTACTTATATAGATGCCAATGCATATGCTTTTGGGGAGTTAAAGCATGGGCCGTTGGCATTGATTGATGATAGATTCTTTGAAGTGGCGCTTCTACCTAAAGGTGGATTATACGATAAAACGGTTTCAAATGTGCAGGAGGTGCTAGCTAGGGGAGGACATATGATTGTGGTGACGAATGAGGCTAGTTTTGATTTGCCAGTAGAGGAAGTGGTGGTGGTCCAGAGCAAACTAAAGATCTTTGCGCCGGTGCTAATGAATTTGGTGCTGCAGCTACTTGCATATTATGTGGCGGTGGAGAGAGGGCTCGATGTGGATCAGCCGCGAAACTTAGCGAAATCCGTCACAGTAGAGTAAACTAAGGTTTCACAATATAAATCACGCATTTCGGAAGCTTCGCGATGTGATAATAAATTATATCACATCGCTACGCCCCTTCGGCGGCAAAATCGTAGATTTTGCCTTTATGTTCCTCTATGCGTGATTTATATTGTGAAACCTGGTATAATATACTATATGCGGAAGAAGTCCGATTTTATTTTACGGCTATGTTTGATTATTAGTGATGCTTTGATGTTAGTGTTATCTTTTGCGATGGCGTACTTTATCCGGGTGAAAGTCGATCCGCGGCCATTTACTTTTGAATCACAATTTTTTGATTTTGTGCAGACGGTGGCGTTTCTCGTACCGATACTTTTGGTGATTTTGGCAGTACTAGGGCTTTATCAAAAAAATATCTTTTTGTCTAGAACGCGGTTGCCGGAACGGGGGAGGCTACTACTCGCGGCGGTTTTAAGCGTGGCGGCACTTATCGTATACGATTTCTTTACGGACGAGGGGCTGTTTCCGGTGAGAGTGATGGCGCTGACGTCGGTACTTTTATCGTTTGTGTTTTTGCTCGCGGGGAGGATAATTGTGAGATTTGTGGTGAGGCAAGTATTTAGAAGTGACTACGGGACTCAGCGGGTGGTGATAGTGGGGAACCACAAAAATACAGAGTATTTGGCGGATTATATTACCTCGACTCCGGAATCTGGGTATAGATTGGCTGGTGTGGTGGCGGCAAAAAAATATATTCCGAAGGACTTAAAAACGCATCAGTATTCGTCGGTAAAAGATGCTTTGAAGAAAGCTCGAGCGGACGTGATTTTCCAGACGGATGAGAAGTCTACGGAGTATGTTTACAAACAAACGGTGCAGCGACATTTGCTATATTATTTTGTGCCGAGCGAAACGGCGCTTTCGTCGCATTTTGGAGAGATGGAGCTAGTAGGCACTATACCTGCGGTGATGGTGATGACGACTCCACTTACGGGGTGGTATGCGGGAGTGAAGCGATTATTTGATATTTTGATTTCCTTGGTGGGGCTGGTGGTGGCGGTGATTCCAATGCTGATAATATGGATGATAATAAAATGTGGAGATATAAAAGCACCAGCGATTTATTCTGATGAAAGATTGACGCGATATAATAGGAGATTTCGGTGCTATAAGTTCCGATCTATGAAGCCAGAGTATTCGGGGCTGACGGCAGAGGAGGCATTTACTAAAATGGGAAAGCCAGAATTGATACCAAAATATAGGAAGAATGGGGATTATCTAAAGGACGATCCGAGGATTACGCGGTTTGGGCATTTTATTCGCAAGACGTCGCTGGACGAGTTGCCACAACTTGTGAATATACTAAAAGGGGATATTTCGCTAATTGGGCCGCGGGCATTGCTACCTGGGGAGCTTAGAGATTATGGTGATAGGTCGCTGATACTCACGGTAAAGTCTGGTTTGACGGGCTTTGCACAGGTGTCGGGGCGGCGGGATATACCATTTGAAGAGCGGAGAGCTCTAGATATTTATTATGTAAGAAATTGGTCACTCACGCTCGACCTTGAGATTTTCTTTAAGACGATCGCGGCAGTGTTTCGGGGTGAGGGGGCCAAGTGAAAGTCGCAATTGTCTGCGATTGGCTAACAAATGTGGGTGGAGCGGAGAAAGTGCTGCTGAAGATTCATCAGCTATATCCAGAGGCACCGATTTTTACTTCAAAATATGATCCGAAAGGGATTGATTGGTTTGACGATGCGGAGGTCCGGACAGGGTGGATGCAGGTATTTCCGGCGAAACTTAGGCGGGTGCTGGGGCCGCTTCGGCAGATTTATTTTTCGCATTTGGATTTATCGGAATATGATTTAATTATTTCGGTGACGGGGGCGGAGGCAAAATCGGTGAAGTCGGGGAAGTGGCTGGCGAAACACGGCAAGAAAAATGTAAAAAATCCGAAGGGGATACATATCTCGTTTTGTCATGTGCCTACACAATACTATTGGCAGATGTATGATGATTATATTAAGAATCCGGGGTTTGGGGTGTTGAATCCACTAGTAAGGTTCTTTTTCCGCTTGTTTGTGGTGCCACTAAGAAAAGCGGACCTAAAAGCGGCGCAGAGGCCGGACTATTATATTACGATTTCGGAGTATGCGAAGGAGGCGATACGCCGCTTTTACGGACGAGAATCTGCTGTAATTCATCCGCCAGTGGAGGTAGGTGAATTTTCTCGAGCGGATAAAGGCAATATAGGAACAAAGCCTCGAGGAGCGTTTGCGACAACGGGAGCAATCGACGAAGCGAGCCCTGTAACGACAGGCGCGAGCGAGGAGGCGACGAGAGGTCCTGTTCCTGTATTGCCTTCTTTGGGATATTACATTACTACTAGCAGGCAGGTGAATTGGAAGCGGATTGATTTGGCCGTAAAGGCGGCGATGATGACGCAGAGGAAGTTGCTAGTAATAGGGGAGGGGCCGGAACATAAGAAGCTCGTGAAAATGGCGGAAGGGTCGGGGTTGGTGGAGTTTTTGCCGCTGATGAAGCGTGAAGAGTTGGCTCAGTATTTGGCAGGAGCGAAAGGGTATCTATTCCCGAGTATGGAGCCGTTTGGGATAGCGCCGGTGGAAGCGCTGGCGGCTGGGTGTCCAGTGATAGCTTATGGTGAGGGTGGAGCGCGAGACTATGTAGAGGACGGGAAAAACGGAGTTTTGTTTGAAAAACAGACGGCGAAATCTTTGGCGGAGGCGATACTGAAATTTGAGAAAATGAAATTTAACCGTGAAAAGGTAGCAAAAACGGCGGTGAAATTTGGTGAAGCGAGGTTTGATAAGGAAATTAAGGATTTCGTAAAGAAATGTGAGAAGAAACAGCATGGCAAGAACGAGAAAAAGCAAACAAGATAGAGATATGGCTGGGTGGGAGAAATCGCGTGGGAGGGTCTTGGAGAAAGTTTTTTCTTGTTTACTATTGATCTTACCGGTTATATTGTTCTTTTCTTATTATCCGTTGATACACTTTGGTAGTGATGAGGCGATGAATTTTGAGATTTCGTTACCGATAATTTGGCTCGTGGTGTTTGATGTGGTGGCGGTGGTGATGATAGTGCAGAGGAAGGTACTACTGAAGGATTTTCGGAAGTGGTGGATGTGGTTGCTATTTCCGGTGTTTCTGAGCTTGTCGGTGATATGGTCGCTGAATCCTTTGCGCGGGGTGTTGACGGTGGGGATGTTGTGGCTGATATATATTGCTGGATATGGGATGTGGCGGATGAGAGATTTAATAAGCGATGAGTTTCGGGGGAAGTGGTGGAGGTGGTGGAGGTGGTTTTTCGTATCGACGCTTTTAGTCTGTGTATGGTGCGTGGTGCAATGTGTGCTGGATCTCGTGGGTGTGGGGAGAGAGCAGAGCCTGATGTGCGCGGGGTGCACGTATGCTATGTTTGGGTTCCCGCATCCGAATGGGTTTGCGATAGAGCCACAATTCATGGGGAATCTGCTGCTCGCGCCAGCGATAATGGCGGCGTGGCTAACCTTGAAGACTAAGGTAACCCCCGTTGAGGACACACTCAAGGCCGTTCGGCCAAGCTTACGGTCCCCAACGGGGGTTACCTTATTCTTCTTGGTGGTGTCGGCCACGTTGTTTTTGACGTTTTCGCGGGGGGCGATTTATGCGTTTGTGGTGGGGCTCGCGGTGATGACAGTTTGGGTGGGGGTGCGAGAAAAGACGTGGAGAGTGCTGAAGATATGGGGGGTGGCAGTAGTAGCGTTTGTGCTGGCGCTGGGAGCGCAGGGGGTGATGGCGGAGCTTAGCCCTACTAATGATACTTTTCGGAGTGGCGTTGCTAAGGTGCTGAATCATTTGTCGCTCGGGGTAATAGACGTGCGAGGTGATGCGAGTGGGCAGAGCCGTGAAAATCAGAATGAGACAAATGTTGCATTAGCAGAGGAAAAAGATGAGACAAATGTTGCAGGAGGAGACTCTGATGGGGATTACGAAGATGTGAGTACAGGGGCCGAGGGAAAGAATGAAGCGGCATTTGATGGATACGTGGCGGAGTCTACGGATACGAGGCTTAGACTATCTGGTGCGGCGGTAAATGTATGGCAAAAAGACCCTACGACGATGCTGCTAGGCGTGGGACTAGGCGGAGCTGGACGAGCGTTATATGATAATGGCTTGTCGCCAGCGCCGAAGGAAATCGTACAGAATCAATACGCAAGCATTCTGCTGGAAACTGGTATTGTCGGCGTGGCGCTGATAATTGTAGCTGTGGTGCTGGTGGTGAGGCTAGTACTCATGAGCCCGCTCAGGGTGCCGATTTTGACGCTAGTCGTGGCATACGGGGTGACGTTGCTATTCTTTTCTGGTCTGCCAAATGCCTTGCAAGTTTATCTGATGCCGATGGTGCTGCTGGCAATTGGCGTTTCTAAAACTTGCAAAAATCTGGACTTTTGGAAACGAAAATGAGTAGTAGGTGGCAGGATTAGGAGCATTAAGATGCCCATGCTTTTAGGTTGGACCTTTCTGGGTTGAAAATATATTTAATGTATGGTAGTAATGTAGCTAAATCTTGGGAGTATAGTAGAAAGAATATGTCAAAATATCAACAACTTATTTTTATGGATGATTCTGGTGATCCTGGGTTTAAGCTTAGGAGAGGGTCTAGTCGGTTGTTTGTGATTGCTTGTGTTGTATTTGACAACCCTATAAGCGCAGAGTATGCTTCGGCTAGTCTAAAAATGCTAAAAGAGCAAATGGGCTGGAAACAAGAACGTGAGTTTAAATTCCATCGTGCTAATGATGAGCAGAAGAGACTTTTCTTTAGTATAATAAAGAGACATGATTTTAGAATTCGGGCCATAGTGGTGGACAAAAGCAGAATTGCTGAACCCGATCTAAAAAAGAGCGAGTCGTTCTATAGTTATACAATACAAAAAGTTTTAGATGACTATAAAGGGATGAAAAAGGCTCGAGTTTCTCTTGATGGCAGCGGCAATAAGAACTATCGAAGAAAATCTACAGCAAAGATTCGCCAAGCGATTAATAAGAGTAATCTTAGAATGGTAGAATTCAGGTTAGTGGATTCTAGGGATAGCGTACTTATCCAGCTTGCCGACATGGTAGCGGGTGCTATTATGACTAGGTATGACAAGGATAAGCGATCGAAATACGACTATTTACGTATACTAAGGGCCCAAATTGACGATATTCAGGTTATCGAGTAGTGGTTTAAAACAAAAATAAAGCCTGTCAAGGCTTTATTTGCGATTTGCTGCCTATCTAGGGGCTTGCCTTAGAAGGAACGCACAGGGCGCCGCGTGTCAGTAACAAATCTTTGTAGCTTTATTATATCGTAGAATTCATAAAAACGCAATAGTTGAGGGTATTGTCTTAAGCTAACGGGGGATGGGGGCGAAAATGGCTATTGTTTTTCCCAAAAATATGCTATGATATAATTAGAAAAGAATAAGTATTATATAATATTCATAGATAAATAAAGGAAATAATATAAATGGGCGTACATGTGGAAAAAGTAGAAGCTAGGCGTGGTGTTGGCACGATAGCACCAGTGCTTGTGTGTGGCGCATTAGTATGCACAGTACTAGCATCAGGCGCAATACTCACTAGTATTAGAGTAAATGCCGATACTGACACCACAGTCACCACCACATCTATCACCGTAGCAGCTACTTGCTCGCTAGAGTCTACCCTAGATACTGCCCATACAGCTACTATTCCCAATGGTGTATATTCTGGTGGGAGTGATTACTATCCAGACGGTATAGGGCAGACTACCCTCAAAGCTTTCTGTAATGATGCAGAGGGGTTTTCTATCTATGCAGTAGGGTATAGTGAAGAAGTAATTGGTAATACTTATCTCAAAGACAGCAATCTAGATGCCAGTACTAATATAGTAACTGGTACAGCCACATCAGGAGATACCTCCAACTGGGCAATGAAGATAGGTGCAGTATCTGGTGCATACACACCCATAGTAGCAGGCTCTACGGCAGATACAGAAAAAGCGTCAGGCGACCCAGATTTCTCTAATTATGCCAGTATCCCGGGCAAATACACCAGAGTAGCCTATAAAAACTCTGGTACTGATGTAGGCCCAGCTTCTACAGGATCTAAGGTTACCACTACCTATGCTGCCTATATTAGCCGGACTCAACCAGCTGGTACATATGAAGGTAAAGTCAAATACACCCTAGTCCATCCAGCGAGTGAAGAGCCAGCGCAGCCCCAGCCCACTACGGCTGGCAAAATCTGCTACTATGCCAATACGTCTAGTGCGGTAGGAACAATGGGTTGCCAGACTGTATCTACATCCGCTACTTCTAGCACGCTTCTCGCCTCCAACTTCAGCCGAGACGGCTATGGCTTTGCTGGTTGGAGTGATGCCTACGACTACGCCACCAACACAAACGCAAACTTCTACGGCCCACAAGAAACCATTAACTTTACTGCAGGCCAATACACTGGCTCCAACCCAGGTCTCTCCCTCTATGCTGTATGGGTGAAGAGTAAAGGAGATCTGCAAAACTGGACAGGATGCTCTAGCCTAACTAAAGCAGATGCGGCTACCAACATCTTCTCCCAGAGTATCACCGCCCTTTCTGATCAGCGTGACGACAATACCTATGCCATTGCTAAGCTCGCTGACGGTAACTGTTGGATGATAGAGAACCTCAGGCTAGAGAGTACCAATTCAGACAATAGCACTGGCGCCCTCGCCCAAGGCTACGGTAAATACTCTGGTACTGGTACAGACTATGGTAACTTCTCTGGTCTAGCTGATGCAGAATCTACCAACTTCTCTGACTCCACCACCGCCAACAGCATCTACTACTCTGGCACCCAGTCTGGTACCGCCAGCGTAAACATAGGTACAGCAAACTACCCAGCCTACCGCATGCCCCGCTACAATAACTGGAACAACCAATCTACCTCTGCCGGTCGCCCGCAGAACCCTACCACAAACAGTGCCACCAACAGCACCACCAATGCAGGTATGTACTCCTACGGCAACTACTACACCTGGGCAGCTGCT
>JAZQCE010000020.1:0-1546 GCA_045546095.1 Candidatus Nanosyncoccus sp.
CAACAAAAAAAAAACCCCCTGTCTGAGAGACAAAGGTCGGTTTTTAGTTACCTATTTCGTTTGTAATTGAGCATGAGATTGCCGTTTATCGTCTGGGAAGAAACCAGTCGATAACTTGCTCGATCGCTATCCATATACAGAGGTTTTCCCTCTTTATCCCCTATCGTTGGTGCTAGCACTAAACTCAGCTCGTCAATCACATCCGCTCGTTGGAATGCACCGTTGAGGATGCTACCACCCTCTAAAAGCAAAGTTTCACAGCCGAAAAGGGTCTTTAGCTTAGCCAAAGCGAGAGGAACATCAATTTCGGTTTTTCCCGCAAACAGATACGAAATCCCCATACTTTCAAGATAGCCAAGATACCGTTCGTCCACCTGCTCGGTCAGCACCTCAACAATTTGTGCCCCATCATAACCGGGATCACCATCCGGGTCAACGATTTTGCTCGATTGCCAACCCAGTTTTCCTTTGGAATCAAAGGCAATGGCATAGCGACCGCTCAGGTTATCCACAACATGATCTCGCTTCATCGGCACCGACTCATAGATGGATAAATCGGGATACCAGCCCTTAGTAAAGCTGCCCTCCATCGTAACACGTCCGCAGATAAAACCATTGGATTCCAGTTCCCGGTTGATATTATAATAGATATCACAAGCACCGGAACAGATCTCCTCACCGAGGAAATCTCCCGTCACCTTACCATCAATCGAGGTAACCATATGACAAATAATATAGGGTCTATTCATCGAACGCCCTCCTCTGTTTTTTGGATTCTTTCAAATTATACCACACACAGGTATTGCTTGCAAGACTATCCGCCTGCAAAAAAACGCCGTCTACGATGCAGACGGCGGTTTTTTGTTCGATGAACTATTTTTGAAATTTTTCAACTATCTCGCCAGTAAATCTTTTGGCCAACTTATATACTAACAATCCAAGCAAAGCGCCAAACGTATTTAAAATCAAGTCGTCCACATCGGTACTCCTCGGCAAGAACAACTGACTAACCTCTACCGTCAAGGAAGCGGCAAAACCGAACAACACGGCTACACGATCGGACACATTCCATAGTAGCGGTGCAAAAAATCCAAAAGGCATAAACATCACGATATTGCCCAAAAAATTAATGATCAGGGCATTAAGATTCCCGTGCACAATCACTTCTTCACAGGTCACCACCACTACGTGGAAAGGGATAAGATTGGTGGTGTGAGTTCCCTCAGTAACAATGCGTAAACCGTCTTTTCCGACCTCTATCTCGGGTAAAATGGCCTGTGAAGCCAAACCGACGGTAAACACAACGAACACCAACAGCGCCGCTTCACGATACCAATTGTGAGGACGGTTGATTTTCTTTAAATACATCACTCTTATAGTTAGATAGATAGGCAACGCTAACAACATATACGGAGACATGCTCACAATGTGCCGGAGAATTGCGCTCATTTTGTTCCACTCTCCCCTCTGTTATCAATACAATGATAGCACGTTCTATAACACTTTGCAACATGATCCTGCGCAAGAAAAAACCGCCGTCTGCGAT
>JAZQCE010000021.1:0-59698 GCA_045546095.1 Candidatus Nanosyncoccus sp.
TTTTCTATCACATTATGTTTTGTATTAGATTTCGTACTATATTTCTTTTTGTGTACCATGTATAGACCTTTTAACTAATAATTACATTCATTATAACATACATTTCCTATTACAGTAGTGCTTTTTTAGAAAAAAACAAAACCATTTCAAGCGGTGTTACACATTTTTCAAACGAACCATCACTAAATCATGTCATCCCCAAGCCAAATAGCCCCCACAAAGGGGAGCTATTTGGCCAAGGCGAGCCTGTAAGAGTAGTTTAGTACATCCCGCCCATCTCGCCACCGCCCATAGCTGGCTTTTCTTCTGGAATCTCGCAGATTAGCGCCCCCATCGTGATAGCTGTCGCAGCAATCGAAGTAGCGTTCTTTACCGCTTCCTTCGTCACTTTTGCTGGGTCTATCACGCCCGCCCTCTTCAGATCTACCAGGCCTTTTTCTGGCGTCATCACATTCACGCCATATCCAGCCTTAGCTGCTTCCACCTCAGCGAGCAGAGCCTGCGCATTTAGCCCCGCATTTTCCATGATATGCACGAACGGTGCTTTCATGGCATTCTTTACAATCTTCGCCCCAGCATCTGTCTCATCTAGTCTAGCCGCCATATTTACTAGCGTTACCCCACCACCAGTCACGATCCCCTCGGCGAGAGCCGCTTTTGTCGCTGCCACCGCATCATCTACACGGTATTTCTTCTCTTCAATCGCAGTCTCCGACGCACCACCTACCTTTATCACTGCCACCTTGCCAGATAGCGCCGCAGCTCGCTTTTCAAATTCCTCGCGCTCATAATCAGATTTCGCATTCTCAGCAAACGTATGAATCAGCTCGATTCTCTCTGCCACCGCCTTCTTATCACCGGCACCCTTGATAATCGTAGTTTCGTCCTTTGTCGCAATCACTTTCGCTGCCGAGCCTAGTACTTCCAGTCCTACTTCTTCAAGCTTCAGCCCTTTATCATTAGACACCACCGTAGCATCAGTCAGTATCGCGATATCTTCCATAATTTCTTTTCGCCTATCACCAAATGACGGAGCCTTCAGCACTAGCGAGTTAAACACTCCTTTCAGTTTATTTAGCACCAAGAGACTTAGCGCCTCACCCTCTACTTCTTCGGCGATAATCACGAGATCCTTTTTACCGCTCTGAGCTACCTTTTCTAGCAGCGGCAGAATATCCGACGCCGCCGAAATCTTCCTATCTGTCACCAGTATCAACGGCTTCTCAAATACCGCTTCTTGGCGATTCACATCCGTCACGAAAAATGGCGAAGAATACCCCTTGTCATAAGAAAATCCTTCCACTATTTCTTCTTCCATCTCGAGCCCTTGGCCAGCCTCTACCGTCACTACACCGTCTTTACCAATCTTCGAAATCACCTCCGCAATCAGCTGACCAATCTCAGCATCACCAGCACTAATAGTCGCGACTTCCGCCACCTTCGACGAGTCCCCCTCAATCTTTTCTGCAGCCTTGTCAATCTCTGCCACTATCTCAGCACCAGCTTTCTCAATTCCCGTCCTTAGCTCCATCGGGTTTACTCCCGCTGCGATTAGTTTATTTGCCTCATTCAAAATATTATAAGTCAGTACTGTTACCGTAGTAGTACCATCACCAGCCACCTTGTTTAATTTCTGCGCAGCAGTCTTTATTAGCTTCGCCCCCACAGCCTCACCCAAGTTTTCCTCTCCGTTTGGTAATTCCACGGCTTCAGCCACCGTCACCCCGTCGTGTGTAATCGCCGGCGCCCCATACGATTTCTCAATAATTACATTCTTTCCCTTCGGCCCGAAGGTCACCTTTACCGCATCGTATAATTGTTTAGCTCCAGACAGCACCTTTTCTCGCGCTTCTGCTTCGTAATATATCTTTTTTGCCATATCTTCTCCTTTTTTACCCCACCATTATTAAACACCTACTACAATGTCGCTAGTACGTCTTCTTCTTTCAAAATAATATAATCAATATCATCCACCTTTATTGCAGTAGTAGAATATTCTTTATAGACGATTTTGTCACCCTTCTTTACATCTTTTACCTCTGGCCCTACCGACTCCACCACGGCATACGCCGGTTTTTCTTTTGCCTCTCCGAGTAGAATCCCGGATTTAGTTTTTTCTAGTGGCTTCTCAACCACCGCCACCACACGATCTTTCAATGGTTTAAGTGTCATTCTTATCCTTTCTGCGCTCGAAGCCCCAAATATATTAGCGTTTAGCCCCATTTTAGCTTTATTTTTGGGCTGCCATCAGCACATTTTACTCCTTTTCTACCCCTATTATAGCACAAAAATTAGCACTTGCAACCCCCGAGTGCTAATTAACTTCTATTAATGCCATGCTATGATAATTTTCTATTTTCAAATCTTTGTTCTGCACCCACTCATCTACGGCACACGCCACCCCAGGCAGAGCAGGGTTACTGTAATCATGCACAATTATTACTGCGCCTCCAGACATCCTCGGCCCCACTAGCCTCAATGAATCCCGGATCGACTCGTACAGATCTCCATCGAGAAATGCAAACGCTATTTCCTCTGGCAGATCGCTAGCCTCTAACTCATTAAACCAGGCTTTCTTTATTTTCGGCACAGGCATCCCAGCTCGGAGAAATCTTTCCTTTACTTCTCTTTTTGTCACCGCTAACTCCCCCTTCTTAAAATCTGCTCCTAGCGCAGATTCATCCTTTTGTGCTTTCTCAGGCAACCCCTCAAAAGAATCATAAATCCACAACTTTTTCGCAGGCTTTTCAACAGGCTTTTCCACCAGGTTTTCCACAAGAAGACCCCTATTATATCCATGCAAAACCTCAGCCAAAAGCAGCGACGTATCCCCCTTGTAGCACCCCATCTCCACAAAATCACCCGGAATCTCTAGCATTCCTCGTGCAATACTTAGAATCTTCTCAGTCTCTTCCCTCGAAACCTGATCGTTCTTCCAACTCATCTTACCGCTCGCAAAGTTTCAAATTGTCTCTATCCCAATAAAGCCAATTGATGAACTGGTCATTATCCGATTGGACATCGCTACTCAACGCTTTCTCGATACTTTTATCATAGCTCTTTCTAGCTATTTCCACCGACTCAACAGCGGATTTTCCATCCAGCAATGCCTTTGGTACAGAAAAGGCCGCGTCCAAAAAAAGAGCTGCCGTTGGATCTTTTAATGGTTTAGACATATATCTATCATCTGTAAAAACTATAAAATCCTCCGCATATCCTATATATGCTCTTGCACCACTTTTCGCCGCCAGTTCGCCAAGCACCTTTACGCTACTGCAGGATAAAGCATGCACAACTTTATCCGCCAATACATTCACATTACCACTATCCAAAATCGTTTCTCTCTCTCCATAAACCCTGTCATCCTCTCCATGACCACACAGCAATACCAAATCAATTCCCTTTTTATTTAATATTCCCTCAAATCTCCCCCTATTCACCTTATTTCTCTTCAGATGGAAATATTTATTCGTCTTTTGCTTACAAGTCTTTAAAATTCTTTCCGTCCAAGCCATCAAATAATAAGTCACCTCATCGTTTTCTGGATTAGTTAGTAATACCCTCATATATTTTTCCAGATTTTATTAAATCAAAATAATGCCTATCCACCGCCATTAATAATTTACCAATCTTATCATTATCATTTACGTGTTTTAAAGCTTGCTCCTTGGTAATTTTACCAACTCCCCCGACATGTAAACTATACCCCTTAGGCAATGCTTGTAGTCGTGTATATACTAATTCCTGGAAATCGTCCATTAAATTATCTCCATATCGATTAATTTCTTATACATTACTTGTCCTAGTTTAGTATTATTTTTAATTTCTATATATACAGCATTCCACGTATACGGCTCACCGTCTACAACTACCACAATCCCATTCCTTAATTTTTCGGGAAGATTAGCATAAATACTTAAAAACCGAGAATAATCACCCATATCCACACTATAACAAAACACACAAAAAAAAGCAAACAACTGCATCGATTCATAAAGAGAAAAACGGTTTATATCTCTGGTGAGGACTAGTTTTATATGAATCCGTCTCTAGCCCTCACCAGAAACATAAACTCTACGTCTCACGGATTTGGTACAGGTGGATTAGGCACAGGCGGATTCCCGCCCCCACCATGCTGTTGTCTCAGTATGTCATTAATATCCTGCAAATTCTGCGCAATCTGCTCTTGTTGATTCTGTTGCGCCTGCTGAATAGCCTGCTGGGCAGACTGCTGGCTCGCCCTATATCTCTCTGCTGCCTGCGCCTCAGTTAAGTTCTGACCAGCATTCGCTGGGTCCATATTATATAAATGAGCCTGCAATATGTTCCTCTTATCTGAATCACTCTGAATACCAGATTGAATCGCTGGATCAGTACTATTTAGCAATTGCTCCACTTGTTCTGTAGTTAATTTACCACTATTGAGGGCGCGCCTGAGAGTAGCACCAGATTGAGTAGACCAATCACCCAGACTAGTAGATGTCCCGTTATTTTCAGTAAACCAATCCAGGTCTTGATACACCATAGCCCCTCTTGAACCATCTTCATTCACATGCTGATCATCCCAACGCATACCTGCATCATTAATCATTTGGAAAGCATCCGAAGCCTTACCCCTCATCTGACCTGCAAGAGTCGAATTTTCATTCATAGTTCTCTGTAAAGTTTTTAATGATGCTTGATAATTGGCATTATTCGCAACGCCAGTCATCCCCTCTAAGCTCTGACCAATCTTACCAGCCGCCATCGCTCCATACCTCTGAGACATCACATTCGTTATCGCATCCAGGGATTCGCCATCACCAGATTTAAAAGCATTCTCCCATCGCGACATCAATTGATCAATCCCTTCTCCGCTATAATCGTTACCTGCCAAAATCGTCCTCGCTGCCCTATTCTCTCTCGACAGTCTATCCCTGACTTCCGAAGCCTGAGCCAGACGCCTGGCATCCGCCTCACCAAGCGACCCTCTTCTCTCTCTTCTTTTGTTTAATCTGTTAATTGTTCTCTCTGCCGCACTCTCCTGTCTCCGCCTTCCTAACTCATTCTGATAATTCTTATACCCCTCACTCCCCCGCATCGCATTACCAACAGCCCCACTAGCTCGATTTCCCAATCTCTGTCCCATATTGGTAATTCTCGCCCCCAAATTCCCAGCCGCCTGGAACGAATTCCTGAGTACCATCGGAATAAAGAAAATTGGCACTATACCTACAATCATCGCCACGAAAGCCGAGAAAAATCCTTCCTCACCCGCTCCAGCAGCCAGCAACACTTTCGACACAAAATTTCCGCCTCCTACCAGCAATCCGCAGATAGGATAGACAAGTAGCAGCCCCCCTCCCAGTTTCAGCCATCGATCAAAGTAATTCTTAGTATTAGGCAACATATAACACACGATTGCGACTGGCGCAATCATCGTCAATACCACAATAGCCGCTTCTCTCGCCGCCAAAAGCAAGAACAAAAACAACAGCGCCACCACAATGCTTATTGCCGACGTGACCAACATCACCAAAATACCCATTCCCCCACCAGCCATTAACCCAGACGACCAAATCCCTCCAGCCAGTACACCGAGTATCCCCGCACCAGTAACAAGACCGAAAGTCACACCACCTAGGCTAATTCCACCAATATTATTTGGCATCTCAATAGCATCGGCCATTCCATTCAACAATCTCTGCATAGCATTACCTATCACATCCGAAAGGTCCACAAACAACAAACAAATCCAATATGACAAATTAATCAAAATCGCCGCCACGATTATCTTAGGCAAAATCTTTTTAATACCGTAATTATCTATACCTATCCCTGTCAATTGCGAAAAAATCACTACAATCAATAAAAGAATAAATATCGCATTAGCAAATCCTCGAAAAATCTCCCATCCTTGTCTCGTCGCCGAACCACCCTCATCATCAGAATATGTGAACAGCTGTGGATTCACCCGCAACGCCGGATCTACAAAATCATCATAAATAGTATCCGCTGCCCCACTAAGTACACTTAGTATCGGGCAAATCACCCACCCCAACGATTCCCCAGCACCCGAGTTCATACAGTTCGACTCTGATTTAGCTCCCTCAGTATCCTCCCCCGCGAGAGTACCAGCGAGGTCCTCCTCGGGCATTTCTACAGCCTCTGTCTTAGTTACGTCGGTCGTGCTAAAAGTATACTGAGTCGTAAAGCAGGAAGCCCCAGACGCAGTGCCGACACAATTATCGACATGGTTCCAGTTCGCACTTCTAAGGGCACTAGTAACAGAGCTTCGCATTGCATCGATATCGTCGTTTAGCGGTACTTTCACCGCCAACTGAGAACAATCATTAAACATCGCACAAGAAGGTGACACCACCAGCTCATTCCCCTCTATTTTCACCTCTATCGATTCGCTTTTTTGTTCTTCTTTTATACTATATTTTCCATCGCTACCCCTCACGACTTCAGAAGAACTCACAATATTGCCACTCCCAGAAGAACAAGAGCCCTGAACTACTTCCCCATCTAGAGTCTGGCACGTTTGCGCCCAAGCATATATCTTAAAAGAACCACTAGACTCATCCGCATACACGTTCCCACCAAAAAATACACCCATCACACCGCAAAAGACCAAAAACAAACTCATTAAAAACTTCGTGCCGCCTTTTTTGACCTTCGTCATATCCCCATTTTACCATAAAAACTTTACACGCAAACAAAAATCTAAAAACCTTACAAATATTTTCGCAAATATTCACCCGTCGGAGTCTTCGCATTCCGAGCTAAGTCCTCCGGCGTACCTTCCGCACACACGGTTCCACCCTTTGCACCGCCCTCCGGCCCCATATCTATCACCCAGTCAGCACTTTTAATCATATGTAAATTATGCTCAATTATTACCATCGAATTTCCCGCATCCACCAGACGATTCAGTATGTCTAGCAACCTCTTTACATCATCCGTATGTAGTCCCGTCGTCGGCTCGTCTAGTACATACAATGTCTTACCAGTAGAGCGTTTGGCCAATTCCGTAGCCAGCTTAATTCTCTGCGCTTCTCCACCAGAGAAAGTCGTCGCTGGCTGACCCAACCGGATGTACCCTAGCCCCACTTCCTGAATCGTCTTCAATTTCCCTACAATCGACGGAATGTTAGAGAAAAACTCCACCGCTTCGTCAATTGTCATTTCTAGCACCTCGGAAATATCTTTTCCTTTATATTTAATTTCTAGCGCCTCACGATTATACCGCTTTCCTTTACACGCCGGGCATTTCACATACACGTCCGGCAAGAAATGCATCTCAATCTTATTTACCCCATCACCCTGGCAGTTCTCACACCGTCCACCCTTTACATTAAAGGAAAAACGACCCGCTTTATATCCTCGCACTTCCGCTTCTGGCTGCACCGCAAATAGTTCGCGAATCGCCGTAAACACACCTGTGTACGTAGCTGGATTCGACCGCGGCGTCCGTCCAATTGGCGACTGGTCTATCACGATAATCTTATTTAATTTCTCAATCCCTTCAATTTTTTCATGCGTTCCCGATACTGTCTGCGCACGATTCAGTCGTGCCAGCAGCTCGTTCGCCAGAATATTATTCACCAAAGTAGATTTTCCACTCCCCGATACACCAGACACCACCGTCATTACGCCTAGCGGAAAATGTACATCAATGTTTTTTAAATTATTTTCTCGCGCCCCACATACTACCAGTTCGTGTCCTTTCTTAATTTTTCGCCGTTTTTTAGGTGTAGGGATAGTCATCTCACCAGACAAATATTTACCAGTTATAGAATCTGGATTCTTCATTATCTCATCAGGAGTGCCAGCAGCCACCAACTCTCCACCCCTTGCGCCAGCCCCAGGTCCGATATCAATAATATAATCCGAATCCCGCATCGTGTCTTCATCATGCTCCACCACCAACACTGTATTTTTTAAGTCTCTAAGATGTTTTAGTGTCATAATCAACTTATTATTATCCCTCTGATGAAGCCCAATCGAAGGCTCATCTAGTACATATAATACTCCAGTCAGCCCTGATCCAATCTGTGTCGCGAGCCTAATCCGTTGCGCCTCACCACCAGAAAGTGTATTCGCCGCTCGTCCTAGTTCCAAATACCCCAGCCCCACATCTTGCATAAATTTCACTCGCTCGCGAATTTCTTTCAAAATCGGCGCCGCAATCATATTTTCCGCATCTGTAAAACCCAAATCTTGCGACAACACCTCGAGGGTCGCATCTACATCCATATTACACATATCTACAATATTGAGATCATGTACCGTCACCGCAAGTACCACTGGTTTTAATCTCGCCCCGTTACAAGTCTGACATTTCCTTACCCGCATAAATCTCTCAATATCATGCTTCATAAATTCCGAGGTCTTCGGATCATTATATCGTCTCTCCAATGTCGGAATTACCCCCTCATAAATCGTCTCATATACTGTACCCTCTGCGAATCGTCCGGACCCACTAATCTTCATTTCATATTTTTCCGAACCAGTACCATATAATATTATATGTTTTACTTCCTCAGATAATTCGCCAATCGGCGTATATATATTAAACCCATGCTTTGCTCCTACTTGCATTAGTCGCTTCAGCCACCAAGAATCCTGCCCCACTCGGTTAAATGGTCGTATTCCACCCTCCGCAATCGTCAAATTATTATTAAACACAAGTCCCGGGTCAATTTCCATTCTCGACCCGAGCCCCGTACAAGTCGGGCAAGCCCCCTCCGGCGCATTAAAAGAAAACAGCCTCGGTGTTAGCTCCGGTATCAATTCATCTGGATGATCCGGACAAGCGTATCTTTGTGAATAAGTCAGCACTTCTGTACTTTCTGCAGAAATTCGCGATTCCCCCACTGCTGTCGTTCTATCCGTCACCCGAAGTAATTGTATTATCCCCTGCCCCATTTCGAGTGCCTGTTCTATCGACCCAGCTATCCTCGTCCGAATATCTGGCGACAACACAAACCTATCTACCACGATTTCAATATTATGTCGCTCATTTTTATTTAATTCCGGAAATTCATCTAACGCATAAATAATTCCATCCACCCTTACTCGCGAAAACCCTTTAGCGGCATACTGCTCCGGAATATGCATAAACTCACCTTTTTTCGATCTCACAATCGGCGCGAGCAGCATCAGCTTAGCCCCGAGCGGCAGTTTCATTACTTCATCCACGATATCTTCTACGCTCCTCCGGCTCACCTCTTTGTGGCAAATCGGGCAGTGAGGCACCCCTACCCTTGCAAAAAGCAAACGAAGATAATCATATACCTCCGTCACCGTCGCCACCGTAGAGCGCGGATTCCTCGATGTAGATTTTTGGTCAATCGATATCGCCGGAGATAACCCTGTAATCGAATCCACATCAGGTTTATCCATCACCCCGAGGAACATCCTAGCATAGCTAGATAAAGATTCCACATATCGTCTCTGCCCCTCCGCATAAATAGTATCAAATGCAAGCGACGATTTTCCACTCCCAGATAAACCAGTAATGATTACCAGCTTATCTCGCGGTATCTCTACATCAATATTTTTCAAATTATTCTGCCTAGCCCCCCGCACTCGTATTACGTTTTCATTCCCAAAAATCTCCCCCTCACTGCCATTTATTTCACTTTTTTCTAGCACCATCATTAGTCCCTTCGCTTTTACATAAACGCGTATATTATACACCAAAATCCAGCTTTTGTCCATATGCTATAATTGACGTATGAAAAAACAGTCTAACGAACAAACGGACAATTCCGCTAAATCTACTGCCAAGCGCATCGGTAAATTCACCATTATTGGCATCATTTTGGCTTTATTTAATTTTCTTGTCTATACTTTTCTTGCTCGTGTCATTTTTAACAATAACGAGCTCCTCTGGCTCGACAGTATTATTTCTTATGCCCTCGCCACCATTCTAGCCTACCTCCTGCATTCCAAAATCACCTGGAAAGAACGTCCCGTCACCAACCGCGGCATTATGATGTTTTTTGTCTGGAATGGTATCACAGCCATCCTCATTAGTCCTTTTTGCACATGGTTATTCTACCTCGCTACCCCACTTTATGAATTTCTCTACAATATATCTCTAGCAATTCATCTACCCTTTGATTATGATTTTATTGAAAGTACTTCAATTTTTATTTTTGTAAACGCCATCACAATGGTTTTAAACTATTTGTTTTACGATAAACTCGTCTTCAATGACAAAAAGAAAGGGGCAGATCATGAATCAAAGTAACCCTCTAGTATCCGTCATCGTGCCAGTTTACAATACAGAAAAATATCTCGCCGATTGTCTCGATTCGATCAAAAACCAAACCTACGATAATCTAGAAATCATTTGCATCAATGACGGCTCCACCGACAATTCTGCAACCATCCTCCAATCATATGCCAACACCGATCCACGCATCAAAATTATCACCCAAAAAAACCAAGGCCTATCTGCCGCTAGAAATGCCGGCATCAAAAAGTCCACTGGAAATTTTGTCACTTTCGTTGATTCTGATGACCAAATCGAGCCTCAAATGATTTCCAGAATGATAAACGCTGTCAATAAAAATTCTTCCGATATTGTCGCTTGCTCATTCAAAGAGCTTTATCCAAGTGGCAAAATTGTTCACTTTAATCGTCATAATTATCCTCAAAAATCTTTCACAGTAACCGAAGCTCTAAAAGCCATGCTAAAAGAAGAAGGCTTCATGGTTTCCGCCACAATGAAGCTTTTCCCAAAATCATATTTTAAAAATGTAAAATTCCCACTAGGCCTCCTTCATGAAGACGTCGGTACTACATATAAATTAATCATGCAAGCCTACAAAATCACTTTTATTCCTCACGAAGATTATATTTATATTCACCATAAAAACTCAATTATTAATAAGTCTTTTGATGATCGTAAATTTGACCTCATTACTCTTACCGATCAAATGTGCAATGATATTGATCAACAATTTCCCGATCTCAAAAATGTCACTCGCGAACGTCGCATGCGTGCCAGATTCTCCATCTTACGCCAAATTCCCACTAGCCACCCCCAAACCAAAAACTTATTAAATTACCTCAGAACCAACCAAATCTACATCACCAAAAATCCTGAAGCCACCAAAGCCGACAAAATCGCCCTAAGACTCGCCCTGATCAATCCTCGATTATTAAAATTAGCCTACAAACTATTTAAATAGCTCATTGTGTCGCGCATTGCGTCTTCCACAGTAAGTTCTGCTTTCCAGTCCAATTCCTTTTCTGCCTTTGCGGGGTCAGCAAACATCTCCGCCAGATCTCCAGGCCTTCGCCCCACCACCTTATAGGGCAGTTTATTTCCACTTGCCTTTTCAAAAGCCGCAATCATTTCAAACACCGACGTACCCTTGCCGGTTCCTAAGTTATAGATCAAAACGCCTGGCTTCATTTTTTCAATTGCTGCCACATGCCCTTTTGCTAAATCCACTACGTGTATATAGTCACGTACGCCGCTACCATCGCTCGTCGGATAATCGTCGCCGTACACGCTAAGCTCCGCTATTTCACCCCGCGACACTTTCATGATTATTGGCATCAAATTATTCGGGATATCATTTGGGTCTTCTCCAATCAAGCCGGAAGGATGGTTTCCCACAGGATTAAAGTAGCGCAAAATCACCACCTCAAACTCCGGATCCGCCACCGCTACGTCTTTCAAAATCTCCTCAATCATAAACTTTGTTTCACCATAAGGATTTGTAATACCCGCACCAGTAGGCATAGTTTCATCCAATCTCGCCACCGGCTGTTCGCCATAAACTGTCGCCGAAGATGAAAAGATAATCTTTTTCACATCATGATTCTTCATGCACTTTAGCAGATTTATCGTTCCACCTACATTATTTTCATAATATTTTAAAGGCTTTTCCACCGATTCACCCACCGCTTTTAATCCCGCAAAATGGATTACCAAATCATAATTATTTTCTGCAAACAATTTATCCATTTTCTCGTATTCGAGCAAATCAACCTTGTGAAAATTCGGCCGCTTTCCCGTGATTTGTTCAATTCTATCTAACACTGTTGCCTTAGAATTAAATAAGTTATCTAGGACATCTATATCGTAACCTTTTTCATAAAGCTCAATAATTGTATGTGAACCGATATATCCGGTCCCACCAGTAACTAATATTCTCTCCATATGACAATTATATCATTTTATGATAAAATTAAAAAATATGAACATACCTCGCGTATTGAATAAAAAGAATCGTATTTTACTGTCAGAATTGACTAAAACTGACTTCAAACTACGCTATCAAGATTCCGTCCTCGGTTATCTTTGGGCCCTCTTGCGTCCTCTCTTAATGTTCGCTATTCTTTATGTTGTCTTCGGTAAACTCCTTAAGTTTGGAGGAGACATTCCACATTATCCAGTTTACCTATTGCTTGGTACCACTATGTGGAGCTTCTTCTCTGAATGTACCTCTCAAGGCATCCAAGCTATGATTGTTCGCGGGGACCTCATTCGCAAAATCTCCTTCCCAAAGTACATAGTAGTAGTTTCCGCTACTCTCACCGCCGTTATTAATATGCTCATCAACCTTGCCGTAGTTATCATTTTCGCACTCATTAATGGCGTTGAGCCTAGCTGGACCTGGCTTCTGGTTCCTTTATCTATTATAGAATTATATGCACTTTCCCTAGGCATTTCTTTCCTCCTGGGGGCTATCAATGTTAAATATCGCGACATTACATCAATCTGGGATGTTCTCATGCAAGCGCTTTTTTATGCCGTACCGATTATCTACCCCATTTCAATGGTCACAGAAACCAGTATTACCGCCGCCAAAGTTCTTCTACTTAACCCTATCGCCCAAGCCATTCAAGACATCCGATATAACCTCATCACGCCAGAAACGGTTACTACGTGGAATTTTATTGGTAACCCATGGCTTCAAGTATTCCCAATATTCCTGATAATTATTATTCTAATTTTTGCCGCCTTCTACTTCCGTAAAAAATCTAGATTCTTCGCGGAGGAAATATAGCCATGAAACAAATAGGTACCAGAAAAGAAATATATACAGATGGAGATATTGCCATCCAAGTTTCTAACCTTCATAAGAGTTTTAATCTACCCACAGAGCGTGCGTCTGGTCTAAAACAGGCAATCTTTAACCGCCTAAGAGGCATTAAAGGATTTAAAGAGCAAAAAGTCCTAAACGGCATTGACTTCAATATTAAGAAAGGTGAGTTTGTAGGCATTGTTGGCCGTAATGGTTCTGGAAAATCTACTTTACTAAAAACATTAGCCGGCATTTATTATCCTCAAAAAGGCGAAATCATTATTAATGGAAGCCTGATACCCTTTATTGAGCTTGGTGTTGGCTTCAATCCAGAGCTTACTGGTCGCGAAAACGTTTATCTAAATGGCGCTCTGCTTGGTTTCTCTCATAAAGAAATCGATGAGCTATATAATGACATCTGGAAATTCGCTGAACTAGAAGATTTTCAAGACCAAAAGTTGAAGAATTATTCATCGGGCATGCAGGTCCGCCTCGCCTTTTCGATTGCTATTCGTGCCAAAGGTGATATTCTTCTACTAGATGAAGTACTCGCCGTCGGCGACGCCGCTTTCCAGCAAAAATGCAACGATTATTTCGAGTCCCTTCATGGCAATCAAACCGTTGTCCTTGTTACGCATTCCATGGAAAATATTACCAAATTTTGTGATCGCGCCATTCTTATCGAAAAAGGTAAAATAACTCTCGACGATAAGCCCGAAAAAGTCGCTAAAGCATATCAAAATCTATGGAGCTAAAACAATGAAAAACCCCGTCAATATCGCAAAAAAAGGCTACAACAAAATACTAAAAATTGATGATTTAGAAATTCAGCTCGAAAAAATAAACACAAATCAAATAATATTAGGAGAACAAGTATCCAAAATTAACACGCAGATAGAACATATTCAAGAAAACTTAATTTCCCTGGAAAAACAAAACGTTTTTCTAAAAGAATTAATCCTTGCGAATGTTGATATAAAAAAAGCGCCTACAGCTGAAGGATACACAAGGATAGCTCAATTAGCCAATTTTAAACTCTTACGTATAATAAAAAACATATGTGAAGAAAACAACCTTGAATTCTATTTAAATTTTGGCTCACTTCTAGGTGCCGTTCGTCATGGTGGATATATTCCGTGGGATGACGATATCGACATCATGATGATAAGAGAAGATTACAACAAACTTTTGTCGATCATGGACAAAACTTTTGCAGACACAAAACTTTTTTACACACATAGCGAAATCATCAGAGTATACTATAGTGATACCCCAATGCAGGTAGACATTTTTCCTTCAGATTTTTATAACCGACCAGTAAAAGACGAGGACGACCGCGAGAAAATCGGACAAAAACTAGTCGACATTCACAACCAAAATATCAAATTCGATTGGGATAAGTTAAAAAACCAGGAACGCACCATATCAAACCTTTCCTATGCTGAAATCGAAAACCTAAGAAGAAAATTGGTGTGTCCAGACGTATCAAAAAAAGAAGCCAAGAGACTCAACTCTGCAGTTTTTCACGGAATAGAGAAAAGCTCTATCAGGAAATTAAGATCGGTTCAAGATTACGACTGGATTTATCCATTGAAAAGAATAAAATTCGAAGGTGAACTTCTACCAATACCCAACAAACCCGAATTTCTACTAAACCACTACTACGGTGATTATATGGCCTGGCCAAACAAAATCTATCCAAAACATGAAGATATTCAAGACAGGGTTAACGAAAAAACAATTGCAATTTTAAACGACGTAATAACGGGCAACATTAATCTTTTGGAAAAGATCAAATGATAATAGGATACGTATCTGGAGTCTGGGATATGTTTCATATCGGGCATCTCAATCTCCTCAAACGAGCAAAGTCTCAATGCGACTATCTAATAGTGGGCGTAAACACTGACGAGAGGGTTATGCAACAAAAGAACAAAACGCCTATCTTTCCGTACAATGAAAGAGCAGCGATAGTTGAAGCATGTAAATATGTCGACAAAGTAATCCCGCAGAGCGATAGTGATCGGTTGAAAACATGGGAAAACTATCATTTCAATAAACTCTTTGCGGGGTCAGACTGGAAAAATACCGAAAGATGGAACAGATATGCAAAACAACTTGAGCCTCTAGGCGTAGAAATAGTCTTCTTCCCTCGAACCAAAAACATATCCAGTAGTAAACTTAGAAAGATAATTCAAGAAATATCCAAAGAAGAACCTTGATGAGAAAACGCATTTATTATATTGACATACTGAGAGCCATTGCCATAATCTTAGTAATTGTCGGGCATATACCCTACTTAGGTTTTAGTCCAGAAGTCCATAAATACATTTACGCATTTCACATTCCTCTTTTCTTTTTTGTTTCTGGCATGTCTTTATGTTTCACGAATTACGAAAAACTCAATCTTAAATCAAATCTCAAAAAACGTTTTACGCGAATTTATCTTCCATACTTAATCTGGGCAATTCTTTTAGCCCTCCCCAACCTCTCACTTACAACTATTCCAAAAATCCTTTATGGAACGCACCAATCAATAGGGCAAGTTAGCAACAGCTCTCTTTGGTTTTTACCAGTATTATTCACAACAATAATCTTTTTAGACGTCATCATTTATTATATCAACAAGAAAAACCTTCAAAAATATCTACCGCTTCTTCTCGTCGTCCTTTTAATTGTCTCCATCCTCGTCCCACAACAATCAATCTTCCAGAGCATTTTAGGCGGACACAACCTACCTCTAGGTATAGATATTATTCCTATGGCTGCAACATTCATGCTGTCTGGATATATTTTTCAAACACGAAAACAATCTTCCGCCTTTAATTCCCCCTTTTATATCACTCTTCCACTGCTTATATTGTTTTTATCACTCTCTATCTATTTCGCACTAAACAATGACGTGAATTACGTTTTAATGGCCGAGAACCGTTACGGCAACTATTTATATTTCTTCGTTGCTGCCTTCTCCGGAATTGCAACCAGTTTTCTCACATCCACCATTATCGAAAAATATACTACACATCTCTCTAATCTCTTTCAAAGAATAGGATCTGACACGATGATGTTGTTCATTCTTCATAAGTATCCGCTATTTTTAATCAATGATGCCATCATGCTTATTCCAATTGCCCATATCTCGAATTTAATCATTATCCCACTCTACCTACTGTTTACATTATTAATCTGTATGCCGCTCTCATCCGCCATTAAGAGATATGCCCCTATTTTATCCGGTAAATAATTATCTACAAATTTTCAACCAACTCCAAAGCATTCTTTATTGCCTTATCCATATCCCAATATTGATAAGCTCCTAATCGTCCACCCAAGATTAAGTTTGGATACTTTTCTTTACATAGTTCTACGTATTGCTTGTACAGTTTTTGCGACTCTTCATTATTTACGGGATAATAAGCCTCCCCACCCTTCTCAAAATCAGCTGGATATTCCCGCGCCACGATGGATAGCTCCTGTTCAATCACTTCGGGCTGGTGAATCTGATAATATTTATAGTCATGTGCTCTCGTATATGGCACATCGGCATCCGCCTCATTAATCACGGCTTCATTTAATCCATTCTTAGTTTTCTCAACTTCGAATCTAAGCGAACGCCAAGGCAGCACTCCCAGCTCATAATCCAAGAGTTCGTCTACCTGACCACAATAAACAATTTTTGTCTCTTCCGGTATTTCCTTTTCAATATTTTTAAAACTCACACCAAGTCGCACTTCAATATTTTCGTGCTCCAACATTCTTTCCACCATCCTAGTGTATCCTTCACAAGGAATACCTTGATGCTTGGCGGTCATAAAATACCGATTATCATGCGAAAATCTTACCGGTATACGACTTAAAATCTCTGCAGATAAATTCTTTGCCGAAGTATTCCACTGTTTTTCTGTATAATTTTTCAGAAAAGCCGTGTATAATTTCTCACCAACTAGGCTAATTCCTTTTTCCTCGAAATTCTTCGGCTCTGTTATTCCATATCTTTCGCTATCCCTTTCTGCTTCTTCTGCCACAAATTTTTCCGCCTCTTCCGCATTCATGTCAGTACCATATAATAAATTCACTGTGTCTAGATTAATGGGCATCGGGTATAACTTCCCTTCATGTCTCGTATTCACAGTATGAACATAACTATTAAAGTCCATAAACTTCGTCACATAATTCCATACTTCATCCATTTCTGTATGAAAAATATGCGAACCATACTCATGCACTTCAATACCCGTTTCTTCATCCGTATAAGAATAGATATTTCCTGCCAAATGTTTACGTCTATCAATTATTAGAACTTTCTTCCCAGCCGACGCTAACCTTTCCGCTACCGTCGCGCCAAAGATCCCAGCTCCAACTATTAAATAATTTATATCTCCCATTTTTTCCTCTCTATTATTAATTTTTATTATAACACCTTAAAAGATTCTTTTAAATCAAAGATTACATAATAGAACCAGCTCGGCGAGGTCAGTAACATCTTTAAAGACAACCAATATTTTTTGGGGAAATAGCGTTTGTCAAGCCTACCAGCCCTCTTCTCCTGAAGAAATTCTTTTTTCATAATTTTAATAAAGCGAATTCTATCACCACCAGACAAACGTATTAAATTCCAATTATAACTACCAAATTTTGCCACCTGGCAGTACTTCATCAATAACTCACGATTCTCATTGTTCGCCTTATTAATAAATCTCTCTATTTCTCTATACTCACCAACAACCATCATACTATTTTTTACTTTTTTTACAGACGAGTCAGGATTATCTACTTTATAGTAATAAAGCGGTCTATTGATGAATGCTACCCTCTTAGCGCAAGCCATCGTTTTAAAAAAGAAGCTCGTGTCTTGATAGGAAGCACCCGGAGTTGTTAAAAAACAAATCCCATTCTTCTCTAAAAACTTTTTCTCATAGATTGCTGACCAAATCGCCGGCGAATCACAAAACACTTTACTGTTCTTTAAGGGCTCATATACTAGTTCTTTCTCACTAAAGATTGGTTTTCGTTTTTTGTTTCCAGCTTCAGAATGATAATAATAACCCCCTCGTGCTAAGGGAACATTTTCGTTTTTTGCTAATTCATAAAGCACCTCAAACATCCTTTTATCGCAATAATCATCCGGTTCGACAATTCCAATATATTTCCCTGTCGCTTCGTGTATTCCTTTATTCAGACTATCCCCATAACCACTATTTTTTTTATTAAGAATTTTAAAGCGAAAATCTTCTTTCTCATATTCGCGCATAATTTGAAGCGAATTATCAGTTGACCCATCATTAATTAAAATAAATTCCACTTCTTTTAATGTTTGCTTCTTCAAGGAGTCTAAGCACTTCCTCAGATATTCCGAGGAATTATAAATTGGTACCAGAATAGATACTTTAACTTTGCTCATATTCCTATTATAACTTATTTTTGGTATAATAATACAAAGAGAAAGGACCAGAGTAGAATGGCAAAAACACCAAAAGTTTCAATTATTGTTCCTATTTATAATGTCGAGAAATACCTTTCAGAATGTCTAGATAGTATTCTTGCTCAAACTTTAACAGACATTGAAGTGATAGCTATCGATGATGGTTCCCCGGATAATTGCGGCCAAATTATAGATGAATACAGCAAAAAGGATAAACGATTAATAGCTATTCACCAAAAAAACTCTGGCTACAGCGCAACAGTCAACAAAGGCATCGAACTAGCTCGCGGAAAATATATTGGCATCATAGAGTCAGACGACTGGATAGAGCCAAATATGTATGAAGTCCTTTACGAAAACGCCACCAAATATAATACAGACGTCACAAAAGGAGGATTCTGGAAATACAATTCTACTCTTCCAAAATCTAAGCAAAACGAATATTACAAAAATCCATCCAATATAGACTTACGGCTAGCGCCTAAAAAAGCCTTCCATATCACAGAGTGGCCACAGTTATTAGCTTTCCATGCATCTATATGGTCATCAATTTACAGGGCCGACTTTATTAAAAAAATTAAACTCGCTGACACCGCAGGCGCTTCATATCAAGATTTTCCGTTTATGGTAGAAGTTCTTTGTAGAGCTCAAAATATTTCTGTCGTCCCAAAAGGATTTGTACATTGGCGCAATGAGCCCTCCCAGGGTAACTCCACCAGTGCCAAAGGTAAAAAACTCCTTTTTATGGCAGACAACTCCAAGACTGGCATTGATATTGTTAAAAAATTGGGGTTAATGGACCAATTAAAAGAACCTCTTTATATTCATGTTCTCTGGGCTAACACCACTTTCTTTCTTAATATTTCTCCAGAATATCAAAAAATATACTACGAAAAACTAAGGAATATTTTCCTACCAGTTATAAAAGACAAAAGCTTTAAATATCTATATTTTACAAAATATGATAAGTTCTTCATCAAGCTCATCACGACACCAAATTGGACTATTGCTAAAAGTATATTATATCTTACCAAAACCAGGCGCTTCATAAGAAAGACAGCTAAGAAAACTTTGCAATTTTTACACTTATATCATAAAGATTAGTTATTTAATTATTGCCTCCACGATGCGCTCACTAGCATGACCATCTCCGTAAGGATTATTTGCGTCTGACATAGCTTTATAAGCCGCCTCGTCAGTTAACAATCTTTTTGCTTCATTATAAACACTGTCGTAATCCGTACCTACTAATTTCAAAGTCCCTGCGGTTATTCCTTCAGGACGCTCAGTTGTGTCACGAAGTACCAAAACTGGTTTTCCCAAAGAGGGTGCTTCTTCTTGTACGCCACCAGAATCAGACATAATAAAATATGACCGCTCCATAAAATTGTGAAAATCTAGTACATCTAAAGGATCGATCAGTCTAACCCTATCACTATTTCCTAATATTTCCTTCGCAACGCTTTGCACTTTCGGATTTAAGTGAACAGGATAAATTACTTTAACATCTGAAAACTCATCGACAATCTTTCTAATTGCTTTAAAAATATGCCTCATCGGTTCACCAAGATTTTCTCGACGGTGTGCTGTCACCAAAATAAGCCGCGCTCCATCAGCCCACTCTAGATTCGGATTAGTATAATCATCAGATACAGTAGTCTTTAAAGCATCTATCGCGGTATTACCTGTGACGAAAATTTTTTGTTCCTTATTTAATCCTTTTACCAAGTTGTTTTTGCTCACATCAGTAGGAGCAAAAAGATAATCAGCAATACAATCAATAATCTGCCGATTCATTTCTTCTGGGAAAGGCGAATATTTATCAAAAGTTCTAAGCCCAGCCTCTACATGGCCAACTTGCACCTGTTGATAAAACGCAGCTAAACTAGCAGCCATAGCCGTAGTGGTATCACCATGAACCAAAACCAAGTCCGGCTTTTCTTTTAGAATTACCTCTTCTATTCCCTTTAAGACTTCGGACGTAATATACGATAAAGTCTGACCAGGTTTCATAATATCCAAATCATAATCTGGCTTTATCTTGAAAACATCTAAAACCTGATCAAGCATACCGCGATGCTGAGCAGTTACACAGACGACGGATTTAATCTCTTTTTCTCTTTTCTCTAACTCTTTCACAACCGGAGCCATTTTTATGGCCTCTGGTCGTGTTCCAAAAATAGTTAAAACTTTTTTCATGCTATTTTTCCTCCAATAAGTCCTTTATTATTTCGTCAAGTTTTTTCGACATCACCGATGACTCAAACCTTTTCGCACCTTTCTCGTTATATGGCATAGGTTTGTATCCTTGATAAATTATTTTTGAAAGATATAAGTATATATCATCGGGACTATGCGTAACCACCTTGCCACCCCCAATTTCATTAATAATATCGGAGCCAGCCCCTCTCACGTGAGAAATCGATAAAACGTTTGTTCTTGCCCCAATATAATCCACCAACTTAGCCGGTAAATATATACAGTCATCTACAAGCGAAGTAAAATTAGCATCGATTAGAATAGCCCAATCAGCATCTTTGATTACCTTTAGACTTTCCAAATATTTTATATCTTTTTTGACTTTAACCACGTCCACCAAATTATTATCCAAAATAAACACCTTATCCCCATCACTCAAGTGACCATAAAAGATAAACTCTACTTTTTTCTCTAATGACGGGTCCTTCTCTTTTATATGTTTTATCGCCTTCAATAAAGAACGAGCATTTCGCGTGTCATCGAGATGTCCAACATATATGAAAGTAATCTTATTATTATCTTTTTTATCTTTTTCTACTGGGTAAAGGCTAGGATCAAATGAATGCTCTAACACCCTACTTTTATTTTTATTTTTCTTCAAATCCTTATCCAAAAAAGCGTGATCCAATTGGTATGGATTATTATAAATCAAGATATCAGCATTATTTACCACATACTTATTAACATCTTCAAAATGTTTTGCAACTTTATTGCCGGATTTCTTATCTTTTTTCCAAAGAAACTTTCTCATATTTCTAACTGGAGAAACAAGAACCCTTGATGCTCCTATGACAGATAAATCTTCTCTCGCAAAATATTCTCGTAGATTATATGGGTTCCTCTGATTTCCCATCGTTATCGCATCGATATAGGGAGTATTTACAATAGGATCTCCAAACGATGCAATCCATTTTATCTCAGGAAACATTTTTTTAATCTTAATTGCAATCTCATGAGACTCAACCGGCATGCTTCTCGACATAATAAAATCATACTCGTCTTTATGTTCAATAAAATATTTCAGTCCCCCATCAACCCATTCTTTTATATTATCGCACTTTCCTTGTATGATTTTTATATTCTTTGCCGTCAATTTGCTTTCGTCACTCTTTCTATCCCACACGCTTTGCTGTTGATCGGCTCTTGTCCAGACGTCATACTGATATCTTGAATTTTTTAACAGTTTAAACGTAACCAAACCTTCAGATGAATTCCCAGGAGGATAATACCAACTTATTACAAAACCCTTCTTCATTTTTTTCCTTTCTTAAAATACCTAACTACTTTACCAGTTTTAGTCTTTTCAAAAGAGGAATTAATTCGCCTCAATATCTTCGGAGCCTCAGACTGTGAATAATATTTCGAGTAATTACCTCTTAAATAATTATCGAACTTGAGCAAAATATTTTTATCTTTCTTAGATAGTTTAGATTGTTCTTGGTATGCCTTATAATGGGTGCCCAACATTAACACTATTTGCCTAGAAACAATTTCTCTATAATATCCAGGTAGCTTATCATTGTCTAAAGAACTAAGCAGCCACTTCAATACTCTCTCGTGGTCATCGATATGCTTGAAAAACCCATCCCCCATGCTCTGCTCTGGCCGACCGATAAAATACATATAAATATTAAAGCCATATTCTATATAATTTTTAGCACACATAAATACTTTAGCAACAAATTGCTGATCAACATAAAAAGTTTTTTCAAGAAGACCGTCCCCCCAAACTTCCTTCAACATGTTGGTCTTAACCGTCATAGAATGCATTGAAAACTCAAAGAAGAAATTGTCCTCTTTTATCTTTTTAACAACCTCTTCAATTGAAATAGGCGTTTTAGACTTTTCTTCAAAAACGAAATCCACACTACTTTCGTCGTATAATTGTTGCCTTCTCACGTCCGTTACTACGATATCAGCATTTTCTTTCTCTAACTTTTTTACATACTCAGAGAAATTATCAATATCCACCCAATCATCCGAATCAACAATCCGTACATATTTCCCTCTTGCTTTCTTCAACCCAGCATTCACAGTAGACCCGTGACCACCATTCTCCTTATCTATAATCGTTATACTATCGGGGTACTGTTTTTTATAATCTTTTACTATATCGATAGAGGAATCCGTGCTGCCATCATTCACTACAATAATATCAAGATATTTTACCATCTCTTCATTGTATAAAATACTATCCAAGCATCTTTTTATATAAAGTTCCGTATTATACAAAGGAACAATTAACGTTAAAACTCTCATCATTTACTAATTCTATCATATTTTCTTCTCACTGCACACCCCAAGGAAGTTTTAATTATATGATATAATACAAGCATATGAAGATCATCAAAAAAGGCTTACCGCTATGGGTAGGAATTTCTACATTTTTTATAATTATTTTCTTATTTTTAATAATGGGGTATGCACCATTCGGTGGAAATTCTCTTGCCAGATCAGACGCAAATGTTCAATACCTTGATTTTTTCGCCTATCTTAAATATTTAATTTCAGGCGATATGAACGCAGGCTATAGTTTTGGTAAAATTCTCGGCGATAGTAACATTGGGATAATCAGCTATTATTTATTATCCCCTTTTAATCTTCTAATCATATTTTTCGACAAAGCAAATCTACACAGTTTTATAGATTTAACTGCGGCCATGAAAATTGGCTTAGCCGCCTCAACCATGTGCTTTTATCTACTTAAAAGGTTTTCGGATAAATTGAGGACCGAAAAATGGCGCAATAATTTACTTATTTGTATTTTTAGCGTTAGTTACGCCCTCTCCCAATGGTTCATCTCTCAAAGCAGCAATATCATGTGGCTAGATGGCGCATATATGCTTCCATTAATTATGCTTGGTGTTCACGAAATAATCTACAAAAATAAAAGTTGGGTACTGTCTGTCACCGTTGGCCTGACAATTATTTTTAATTGGTATAGCGCCGGGATAGATTGTCTCTTCTCGATCCTATGGTTCGTCTTCGAAATGTCAAACTACTATATAGAAAAAAACAAGAAACCAAATTGGCGAGAACTTCTGCGGTTATCCGGAAAATATATTTTTTCAATGCTTTTAGGTATAGCAATCAGTGCTATTGTGTTTTTCCCTACAATAGGAGCAATGAGCGGAAGTGGCAGAAGTCAATTAGAGATAAGCTCTCTACTTGATATATCTTTTAGAGGTAATATTCTCTCCGCTATTCAAAACTATAGCCTCGGCGCGACCAGTGGCGAAGATCATGTTAGTCTTTTCTGCGGCACCCTAGTGGCACTAAGTATATTGGGCGTCTTTATAACCAATGTCTTCAATCGTAAGAAAAAAATATTATACATTATCACATTAACCATCATACTTCTAACATTTTACTGGAATCCCGGTTTTATGATCTTCTCACTACTAAAAAGCGCGAATTCTTTTTGGTATAGATACGCCTATGTCGCTATCTTTACATTATTATTTATATCAGTCGATTATTGGTTAAGTGGTGGCTTTAAGAAAACAAAAAATTCCGTTATACTAGGCCTTAGCGCAATATTTTCTATAGCAATTTTAGCGATGGACTATTTTAACCCAGGAGTAACCCAGGCGCAATACATCTATTGTACGATATTTTTCATAGTGTTAATTTCAATCGCCATAATAATATCTAAAAAGAAAAAAATAGGATACGTATTGCTTGCATTAATAGCAGTAAGTGAATTAGGTGTTAGCGCATCTCTACAGATGAAGAATTTTCACACCGATGACGTATATGAGTATCAAAGCTATACGGAACTTACGGAAGCACAAATTAATTATATTAAAAACAATGACACCGAGCCATACAGAATCAGTGAAACCACCACCAGGAACCTCACTACCGATAACCTAACTGCAAATTACAACGAAGCATTGGCTTATAATTACTGGTCACTATCTAGTTACACATCAGCCCCGGATGAACGGCAAATGACTTTCTTAGATAAAGTTGGGTATCTCACCGGAAGCGTAAATATGAATATAGTTGACACTTCGCTACTGGGCATCGATAGTATCCTGGGCGTAAAATATATCTTATCGCCATACTATATAAATGGGTTGGTCAAGACAGACGCCCCCACGGGATACGACAACAAAAAAGTTTATCAAAATCCATACGCAATGCCTTTAGCTTTTGTTTACAAAGGAAACGATTATGATACCGAAACCGAAAAATGGACAGGTATGAATTCAATAAATCCCTTTGAATATCAAAATCGTCTATTCAATAAATTAAATAATAATCAAACCATATATAAACACATTGGTAATTCTCGAAAAGAAAACAAAGATAAACTCACTTACACATTAGATATACCATCGGGCAATTATGCGATATATGCAAATATACCATGGAGAGAACCAATAGCTTCCAAAATCAACCTTAATAACTCATATGAAATTGGATATGCTATGTGGCTCTCCCCATCTGCACTATATGTACCAACAAAAGAGGGCGACAAAACCGCAACAGTAACGATCACGACAAGTGATACTAGTATTTTTGAACCAGGCAGAGAGCAGTTCTATGCCCTCGACTTAGATAAACTAAAAGAAGCCAGCGACCAGGCAAACCACAACAAACCAGAAAAAACAGTTATTAAAGATGGATATGCTTATTTTGAAGTTCATGCGGAAGAGGGAGACCATTTATTTACTTCTATACCAATTAATGAAAATTGGACCATAAAGAAGAATGGTGAAGAAATTTCTCCAAACATCTTCGCCTCAACCTTCTATGATATACCACTTTCACCGGGTGAAAACAAAATTGAGATGGTATACAAAATAAAATATCAAAAAATAGGTATTGCTACCACTGTGGCTGGGATATTATTGACGGTTACCCTGTTCGTACGTGAAAACAAGCAAACGAAAAAGAAAACTAAAGATTAACTGAATTCTTCTTATCTATAATATATAATGGCCTGTTTTGAGTCTCCGCGTGAATATGTGATATATAAAGAGCCGTAACAGCCTGCGAAATTAAGACCAATCCAACCAAAAATGCAATAAATATAGACATTTGTACCGCTCCATTCCAATATAGCTGTAACGGATCACCCAATATATACTGATTCACAATCACAAAAACGCCGAGAAGAAACGAGGCAACAGTAATAAAAATGCCAATATAACCGAATATCACCAACGGTGTTGTCGACATCGAAATAAAACTATCTATCGCCAAATGGAATAAGCTTTTAATATTATAAGAAGGCTTTCCTGCCATTCTTACCCCATAAGTATACTCTATATATTGTTGATCAAAACCCAACCAATCAATCAAGCCCCGCGTTATGCGATTATGTTCAGATAGCTTATTGAACTCATCTACAACGCATCTATCCATAATCCTAAAATCCGTCGAACCGGGAACCGTGTACTTATTCCCCATCAATCTAAGTAGTTTATAAAATAACTTGGAGCCTACCTTTTGAACAAAGCCATGCTTAGTATATTGACTTCTTACACCGGTAACGATGTCAGCCCCTCCTTCCCATTTCTTTATAAAGGTCTTTATTAATTTTGGTGGCTGCTGCCCGTCAGCATCAATTGTCATGACAGCATCACCCTTTGCATACTTTAAACCAGCCGACAATGCTGCTTCTTTACCAAAATTTCTAGCCAACGAGATTAATATAATTTTTCTCTTTTTTCTGTTTATATAACTCTTTAGAATAGCTAAAGTATTATCCGAAGAACCGTCGTTAACTAGAATCACTTCTATATTATAATCGCTAATTGCTTCTATATACGGAAAAAAGTTTTTCTCCAAGAAGTCGACAATACATTCCTGTTCATTATATACGGGAATCACTATTGAAATTTTCTTCTTATTCGACATAAACTAAATTATATCACAATTACCCCTATTTCAAGAACCATTTTTGAGCCTTGGTATTGTTTAGCATAAAAAGCTGAATATTCGTCTTATCCGAAATAGCACCATCTTTAACATCAACTACTAAGTTAGAGCAGCCAGACATAATAATATAACCGTCCTCACTTTTATAAATAGTCCATTTTTGTGCACAAGTGCCGTTCGCCCCCCAAAGTTGCACATTTGTACCATTAGTAATACCGGCCGCCGCAGCATCAAGCGATTTTCCGGTCGCAGGGTTTATAATAGAATAATAATCAGCATCGTTATTATATTTTATCTCCCATTCCTGCGCACTCGTGTTATTAGTTTTATAGAGTTGGATATTTGTCCCATTTTCATTTGAGTTGGATGCAATATCGATAACCTTATTTTCCGACAAAGATGAAACTATATTATATTTACCATCATTTACAATTTCTATCTCATCTAGAGTCCACCGTTGAGCGTTAGAGTTATTTGCAGAATAAAGCTGTATATTAGAGCCACTGTTAGTATTTGCTCCAGCAAGGTCTATAACTTTATTAGAGCATGCCGAGATAAACGTAAAGGTATCATCTTTATTCTTCATGATTCTCCACTTTTGCGCACATGATTTGTTGGAATTCCATAGCTGTACATTTGTTCCATTTTCAGACAGTCCAGCGTAAACGTCTAACACTTTTTTGCTCTGCGCATTAATAATTGAGTAATAACCATTTGATATTTCTTTAATTTTCCATCGCTGAGCCCCAGTATTATTGTTAACCCATAATTGAATATTAGTACCAGAAGTTGCATTTTTTACACCGCCAGCAACATCTAATACCTTTGACCGATCAACTCTGGACCTAATAGTATACATTCCCTCTTTGCCTAAACTCTCAACTGGAACCAATTTCCAAGCCTGAGCTTTAGTCCCATTATCAAACCATATCTGCAAATTACTTTTGTTTGTCAACTGCCCGTTCAATACGTCTATCGCCTTAAATGAGCACGCAGACAATAATTTAACGCTATCGTCTTTAGTACTTATTATTTTCCACCGCTGTGCGCAACTTCTATTCGCCTTCCACAACTGTATATTTGCCCCGGCCTCCATGCTGGCACCTTCTACATCCAAAGCCTTACGAGATGTAGTATTAATTATATTATAATCATCGGTGTCACTATTATACGTAATCTCCCACTTCTGCGCTGCAGAATTATTCAATGTATATAATTGTATGTTCGCCCCGTTCTCACTACTTCCACCGTCCACATCGAGTACCATTGAATTATTCGACGCAACTTGTATATAATACTCCCCCTCCGCAATCTTCGTACTTGATTGTGTTTGTTTTATTCCCCCGAACCAATCCTCAAAATAACTATAAAAATTCCTATTTCCATACGCCGAACATGCATCACTTCCGCCACTAAGCACTGCCGCATTTGGCTGATATGGAGTGTACCTATACAGTGACGATGTTGCTAAATTCTTGATATTTACTATCGATCCACCACACGCCGCATTTGGATTATATTTAATATAATTATTCCCTAGAGGGTAGTTTGTATATCCACCATCAAGAACATCCCTAAATAATGCCGCTGCGTTTCTGATTTGATTTTTAAAACCGTAATATTTAGATGAACAAGCCGCGGTATCTGGACAACCATACCCCGTAGCCGAGCGATATTGCACACTATTCGGCAGTGTATCAGTTACCAATCCTTGCTCCTTTTGCAAAAGCACAATCAAAACTTGTGGATTGATACGATAATCTTGCGCTGCTTGCCAGATAATATGCGCCGCGCTCTCACCACCGAACGATTCGTCTGCCATACACACATAATGACCATTAGAGACGTGCCAAGAATATGGTGTAGTTTCCGATAGCCTATCAATATTATTCCCAGTCCTCCATGTTTGAGTATCATCACATGAGTTTTTCGACTTTAAAAAACTCTGAATTTGTGCCTCGCTCATCGAGTTATAGTTGCTCATCTGAAAATCCGATATGATATATCCCGCATCAAATCCCGCCAGGTTCGCCGCGCCAGCCTCATCTTCGCTATATTTTTGCAGCAAGAAAGTAAAGGCAAATATCATCACAAAAACCCCCAGCCCCAAATACCAAGCTCGCCTATCTACTCTCTTTCTCACTTAAATATCCACCTCACCACGGATTACGCCAGTACGCCCAGCCGCATTCAAATCAATGTTTATCTCTACGCTACCACTTCCAAGCCCAGCCGCCGCGGGCACATCAAACCCTTGACATATAGCCGTAGACACATCACCAACTATGTTAGCTTCGTCACTATAAATCACACTACCCCCGCGTTTCAAGACCAATTCACATGTTCCATCTGTCAAATACTGATCAATACTTGTTCGAATCACTAAAACACCATCCACTACTCCTGCATAAGTCACTACCCCAGTCAATTCATCAGAATTGTTTGGGTCACCCCCTTCATACTGCACTACCTTCTGTTTCTCTCCTTGTTCATTTATTACATCTTCGTCGGGAACTACTTCTGCCGACCAACTCTCATCATTTTCTTCAACCTTCACTCTTTCAGCTTCAGAAGTGTTATTACTTTCACCTTCATCACCATCCGAACCTTTCTGTATTATCACCACCCCGACCACTATAGCAATAACAATCACCACAAAAACCAACCCGCACCCCCACCAAAGCCATTTGTTTTTGTTTCTTCGTCTTTGCGCCATAATTACAATTCTCCTAATAATATTATACCAAGATTGTCAATTAAATCCAATATTATTCTTAAGTTAAATCACATCTCGTTCAAAGTTATTTCCATTTCAAAAATTTCCATTTTTGTGCCATTGTTCCATTTGCACGATATATTTGAATATTCGTTCCATTCGCGACAGAAGCACCAGTTACATCAAGAGCCAATCCAGAGCAGGCCGAATAAATTGTATAGCTCTTGTCATTATTTTTCACGATTTGCCACTTTTGCGCGCAAGTCCCATTCGATTTATATAATTGCACATTTGTTCCGTTTTTTACCCCAGCACCATACACATCCAAAACCTTACCACTCGCCAGATTTGTTATCGTATAATATCCATCCGCTCCAAAACTAATCTGCCACTCCTGAGCCTTCGTCCCATTTTTATTATATAACTGTATATTTGTGCCATTTATTTTCCCCGCCCCAGCTACATCTACTACTTTATTGTTTGCTAATCCAGAATTAATAATATATTTGCCATCCGCTAGTTCTTGCGATGGGATAAAATACCACTTTTGCGCATTAGTACTATTCGGCTGGAAAATATGAACATTAGTGCCACTCTTGATATCTCCATTTTGTACGTCCAAAACCCTTCCTGAACATGTTGAATATAAAGTATAGCTACCATCGTTATTTTTCACTATTTGCCACTTTTGCGCGCAAGTTCCGTTCGAACTATACAGCTGAACATTTATTCCATCCGTTATTCCCGCACCCTCCACATCTAGAACCTTTCCAGAATTAGGATTTATCAAAGTATACGTATTATCGCTATTTCTTTTTATTTGCCATTTTTGCGCCACTGTTCCATTATCACTATGAATCTGTATATTTGTACCGTTTTCGACCCCGGCACCATATACATCTAGTGCTTTATTACCACCCAACTTTGTTCGTATCACATATTCCCCCTCCACTACATATGACGACTGCGGTATCTTCAGCCCTTCATCCTTTGGATCGCCAAACCAGTCCAGAAAATATAAATAAAAATTACGATTCCCATATGCGCCACAATAAGCCGTACCATACCCTGCCGCAAGTGACTCTTTATTGGGCTGATATGGAGTATATCTATATAATGCCGATGTAGCACGATTCCGCACATTCACCACTGAACCTCCGCAATTCGTATTTGGATTATATCTAATATAGTTATTTCCTATTGGGTAGTTACTCCATCCACCGTCCAGTACAATTCTAAACAATGCCGCCGCATTTCTAATTTGATTACGAAACCCATAATAACTCGAGGCACACACTGATGAGTCTGGGCACCCATATCCCATCGCCGTACGATAATCCGCATTATTTGGTATTTGATCAGTTACTAGTGAACTTTCTTTTTGTAAAGTTACAATTAATACTTGTGGATTTATCCGATAGTCTTGCGCTGCCTGCCAAATGATATGTGCCGCTGTTTCCCCAGAGCCAATTGCCTCACCACCACCAAATCTTTCTTCAGACAAACACACAAAATGACCATCCGCCCAATGCCAACTATATTTCTGATTTGCCGACAATCGTAAATAATAATTATAGTCTCTATTCCCACAACTACTCTTTGAAGATAAAAAACTCTGGATTTGCGCCTCGCTCATCGAGTTGTAGTTGCTCATCTGAAAATCCGATATGATATACCCCGCATCAAACCCAGTCGCGCTCGCAGCTTTCACACCATCACTACCTGCACAACCTAACCATACTATTCCGCACCCAAGCACCACCACCACCAAAAACAACTTCAGTCGTTTCATCAAAATTACCTCCTGCAGATTATCATCCGCAAATTAAATTAATAATGATATCCTCCTAAAGTTTATAAGGCTTTTATCGCACCCAACTAACAACCTTGTTTTGGCTATACTACCTCCAGCTTAGCACTAGTAAAAATCAAAGTCAACCTCAAGTATTTTCTGTTTTCTCCTCGACCAAATCTGGACCGTCAATCGTCAAATCCAAACCTAAGATCTCCGCAGCTTTTTCTAGTATTTTTTTCTCCTCATCAGAACAACTTCTCATCTTATCATTGAATAATTTTACAGTCTCTTCATGTTTATAGTCTAAAATTTCTAGCGACCTTGCGGCCCCAGGTACCTTCTTTAATACACCTTTTTCCACCAAGTTTTCCACATGTTCAGCTACAGCCGAAACAGAGTTGAGTCCGAGCCCCGTCATTATTTCACGATAAGATGGTGAATATCCTACCGTCTCTGTAAAATCTTGCAAAAAATCCAATAGTGCTAATTGTTTTTTTGTTAACTTTATCGCCATATGTTATAATTATAAACAATGGAAAAAAATAAATCAATTGACGGTCTATCTCCTCGTCGCTCTCAAAAAGCGACTTCTTCTTCTAAAAAGACCGCCACGAAATCTACGACCAAAAAAGCATCTAACCCTAAGCGAACTAGTGTTAAAACTGCTAATACTAAAGCCGTCAAAACAAAAACTACGAGTACAGCTAATTCCACAAGAAAAAAACCTTCCACAAAAAAGTCTACCAAGCCTACAGTCAAAAAATCAACAAAATCCCCAACAGTTGTAGCTTCTCCTATACAATCCCCTACCAAATCTCCTACATCAAACGAATCTACAGACAAACTCACCCCAATCAATGCAGCCGAAGATTTTCTAAAACCAGTCCAAGCCTTTGATTTTGATGAACAAAGTGGCGAATTAAAAGCCAGCACAAAACCATTTAAAAAAAATGAAAAAATGAAAAAAGATAAAAAACCTATCAGTAAAAAACGTAAAATTATCAATCGCATTATTATTGGTGTACTAACACTCTTAATCCTATTAGTGATCGGTTTTATAATTTGGGGAAATGATATTATCGCCAAAATTACCGGTGGCCAAGGTAATGTTTTTGACCTAATCTTCACAGAGGAGACCTATACACCGCTAAAAACCGACGAAAATGGCCGTACTAATATATTAGCTTTTGGTACCAGCGGATACGACATGGAGGGCACCGAAGGTGACGGTACTCATGATGGCGCACAGCTCACTGATTCGATTATGGTAATTAGTCTCAACCAAGAAAGCGGTGACGTCGCCATGCTTTCCCTTCCGCGCGATCTCAAGGCATCTCCTACATGCACCGCCACAGGAAAAATCAATGAAGTTTTCTGGTGTAATAATATGGACGGAAACAACGAACAAGCTGGCGCCGAAGCTCTCATGACAGAAGTTGGCGATATTCTTGGTATAGATTTCCAATATTACGCTCATCTAAACTGGGGGTCACTAGTTTCCATAGTAGATATTTTGGGTGGTATTAATGTTACTCTTGATGAAAATATTGAAGATTATTATTACACTGGTGCTGTATTTGAAGCCGGTAATCAATATACTATTAATGGAGGTCAAGCCCTCGGTCTTGCCCGTGCCCGTCATGGTACAGAAAGCGGCGATTTTTCTCGTGGTGCCTCTCAACAAAAAATCCTCATCGGTATCAAAGATAAGGTTCTCGAAAAAAATTTATCCCTCACTGACCTACTCGGTCTAGCTAGTACTCTCGGCGATAATCTCCGCACAAGCTTTTCCATCGATGAGATGAAAACATTAGCCCATCTGGCCACAAACTTTGATCTCAACAACATGCGCCAAGTTTCCCTTATTGATCCAGAAAAATTAGTCACCACTGGCAATATTAATGGTATTTCATACGTCATTCCAGTTGGTGGTGCTGGTTATTATAATAATATTCAATCTTACATTACCAAAATGTTCTCCAACGATCCACGTTCATATGAAGATTATACAATCTTAGTCCTAAATAGTGCCGAAACCCCAGGCCTTGCTTCGAATGAAAAGACCTCTCTTGAAGAAGATGGTTATGCTAATGTTGCAATAGACGACACGTCTGCCGGAAATTACGAAGGAGACTACGTCCTCTACGCTCTCACCGAATCCGCCCCAGGCACTAAAAAACTTCTAGAAGAAAAATATAACACTTCCGCCAAATCAACCTCAGAGCTCCCCGCCGGCATTTCTCAAGATTACGATTTCGTAATTATTATTAATAAAACGAGTGATTAAGTTGCTTGTGGTGGCATAATGAGATTTAGACCAGATTTGTCCGCGTAATTTCCACAACTTAACAATGAAAAAATCTCCCAAAGACAGCCCGAAGGGCGCATAAGGAGATTTTTTCTTGACTTACGTTGTGAAAATTACAGGCGGACAAGTCCAAGCCACCACAAGCGACTTAATCATCTTCAGTCTTACTAATTATCAATTTCCGTTCTCGTCCTTCACCTTCAGAATGGGTTTCTATATCAGAATAATCCGCAGCTACTTTGTGTACTACCCGTCTATCTGCAGCATTTAGATTAATCTCCATTGGTTCACCACTTTTACGTACCTTCGCTATCCACCCCTCAGCCTTAGACGCAATCCTATCAGCACGCTGTTTTTTGTAATTCGCTACATCAACATTCACCCGTGTGAGTTCACCCCCCTTAGCTACTAATGCCATCGACACTAAATGTTGTAATGCTCTTAAATTATCGGCATTTCTACCAATCAGTAACGAATTAAGCGACGTAGAGGGTACTGATAGCTGAATTACTTCGTCATCAATTGTCGAGCTCACCGCCACATTGATACCAAAAAAGCTAAGCAAATCCTCCAAGTAGCGACTCGCAAACCTTACCGATTCATCTTTATTCATTTTTTTCATCTCCTTTTCTTTTTAATATCACGAGCGGAGATTCTAGTTATTTTTGTTCCTGTTTTTTTATTTTCCACCACTTCTGCTTCACGAATCCCCCTAAGTTCCTTTAGTACTGCCTTATCGGTAGCCGCATCAATATCATCATCAACCCTGCGAAGTACAATTCTCTGCTGAGTCACTGTAATAATATTACTGAGGAAATAGTAAAAAGCTAGAGCACCATTAAGATTAAACATAATAATAAACATCATTATCGGCATCATACTTGCCATCGAACCAGTAGCCATAGTACTAATTTCACTCTCATCAATTTCCTTCCCCGCCTTCGCATCATTTAGAAGATCACGGAATTTCTTCTTCTTTTCAGACTTCCCAGAAGGCATCTGCTGCTTAGTAGCCCAATATTGAATTACGGAAGCGAGAATTGTACAAATAAGAATAAAGAAAGCACTCCAGCTAAAATTCCCCATCAATACATCACTCGCCTTCACATCTAAATTAATCGTTCCAAATAACTGTGGATGAAAATCATACTCAGACTTATCCTCCACTGGGATATCCTTATTAGTTAGATCAGCTAGATACACCTCCTGCTTCTCTTCGAGTGTTTTAATCTCAGAACCTTCGTAAGCTACGATATCATAAGTCCTATTCATTAGATTATCTTCAGGGAGAGGTGTAGCCACCACTCTAATCGCTGAAAAAATCGCAATAAATATCGGAAGCTGAATTAAAAGCGTCAACATTGAAGCAAACGGTTTTACATTATACCGCTTATATAAGTCCATCGTCTGTAATGACTCTAACTGTTTATTGCCCTTACAATTCTTTTTAATTTGAGTTAGCTCTGGCTGCAATTTACGAATCAGCTTAGATTGGTTTAGCTGCTTTTTCATCACTGGCCACATCAGAAGTTTTACTATAATCGTAAGAATAATAATCGCCAAACCAAAGTCGTGCACCAAATTAAAAATCACAAACAGCAAATTTACGATTGGCCGCACGATTATCATGTCAATAAAATCAAACGGACCTCCAGCCAAAATAGATCCGATCACGAAAACTATAAAAATCCCCCAATATATATATATTTTTACAGCCTTTTTATCCATTCGTTCCATTATAACACACTTTTACTCTCTTGTACGAGCTCACCCAGCATATGTTCAAGTTTATCAAAAGGCATCGTTGCTACATCTCTAGAATAAACCACAAAAATATAATCTCTCTTCTTAGGGATCTTATCGAGATTCACTCGTAAAACTTCATACACTCGCCGCCGTATCCGGTTTCTTTTTACCGCAGATTTATCCACTTTTTTTGAGACCACCACAGCAATCCTCGTAAAACCCCTGGTATTTTCACAAAAAACCAAAGACATCTTAGATCTACGTAATGTTTTACCTTTCTGGTAAACATATTTTACCCCCCCACGCGAATGAAACCGATATTTTTTACTCAGCATAATACTATTATATGATATAGATGACAGATTTTAATGAGAAAGGCGTGCGCGCCCTTTTAGGCGTCGTAGTTTTAATACTTTACGCCCAGACTTGCTAGAGTTACGCTTCATAAAACCATGTTCAGCTTTGCGTTGCCTTTTATGAGGCTGATATGTTCGTTTTGGCATATTATTCCTTAAACTTTAATTTTTTTCAAATTCTTTTTCTAGTATACCGCATTTTTCCACATTTTTCAAGGAGTTTTCCACAGCTTATTAGGGGGTTTGGATAAAATGTGGAAAAATCCTTCCCTGTTTTTAAAACCCAAATTAAATCACGATTAATTCAAAGCGCAAACCTGTGGAAAACTCCCTCCTTCTGTGCTACAATATCCTAAAAGGAGGTTTTAACACATAATGTACGACGTTTGGAAGAACGCACTCGCTGAAATCGAGCAACAAATTTCCCCTGCCAATTTTTCTACCTGGTTTCAAGACACATCCCTTATTTCTACTAAAGATGGTAATATCAAAATCGGTGTCAAAAACTCATTCTACGTCAAACAGCTTCGAAACCGCTACTACGACATTATAGCCACTGCTCTTAAAAACAACCAGATAGAAGTTGTAGATATTATTTTTGAAGTAAAATCCTCCAATAAGTCCAAAATTCGCCCCAGAGAAATCACAAAAAACGAAATCCCCACAAGAAAACGCATTAAAGCCACCTATACCAACAAAAACCAAAACAACTCCAATACTGGACTAAATAATAAATACACCTTAGATAATTTCATCGTCGGTTCCAATAATGATCTCGCCGTATCAGCAGCCCGCAGCATCATAGATTCACCAGGCGACCGTTACAATCCTTTTTTCTTGTATGGCGGCCCGGGACTCGGCAAGACGCATCTCGTCCAAGCCATCGGTAATGAACTCTTAAAAAGAAACCCTGATCTCAAAATCATCTATACCCCCATCTCTCACTTCTATTCAGACTTTGTAGATTCGGTTAAAGTCGGGCGTGGTAAAGAATTCAATCTTAAATTCCGCAAGCTAGACGTTCTTATTATTGATGACTTCCAATTTATTGTCGGCAAAGAAAAATCCCAAGAAGAATTCTTCAATATCTTCAACGACCTCTATCAGCTCAACAAGCAGATTATTGTTACTAGTGATCGCCTACCTTCTCAAATTAAATCCGTCGACGAACGACTTGCTTCTCGCCTCACCTGGGCCGGCGCTTTTGATTTACAGCTACCAAAATTCGAAGACAAATGTGCCATCCTTCGCGCCAAAGCCGAGCTTATGTGTGCCGATATTGAGCCAGAAGCTATTGAATATATCGCCGAAAACGTTAATACCAATATTCGTGATCTAGAAGGTGAATTCTCCACAATCCTCTTAATGTCTGAAGTTCGCGGTCTTACCCCTCTAGAGCTCATCCAGAATGGCTCTGTTTCTGTTAATAGATCTTCCAAACTCCGTCCAGTATCGTCACGGCAGATTGTCGAAAAAGTCGCCAAATATTACCAGCTATCCGTCAAGGAAATGTGTAGTAAATCCCGCGTCGCCAACATCAAAAACGCTCGCCAAGTCGCCATGTTTATTATTAGTAAAGAATTAAATCTTAGTACCAATAAAATCGCCGCCGAAGTCGGTGTCAAAGATCATACCACGGTAATGCATGGTATCAAAAAGATCGAAAACGATCTCAAGTTAAATTTTGTCCTTCGCGATCAAATCGAAGAAATTAAGGAAAAAATCTATGGTTAGACTTACTGGTAATATATTTATTCAAAAAGTGGAAAACACGTGTAAAACCCCCTGGAAAACCATGTTAAAAAGTCGAGTAAAAAAATGTAAAACTATCCACCTTATATATCTATATAGTGCAAAACTCCACTTTCCCACTAACTTTTCCAGATCTCTCCACATACTTTTTCACCATTCCACCACCCCTATTATTCAACTATTTTATCCACTATTCCACAGCCCCTACTACTTCAACTACTTATTAAATAATAGAAAGGACTAATAAATGAAGATCAAAGTTACGCAAGAAAAACTAAGCAAAGCTCTAAATACTGTTAGTAGAATTGCTATAGGCAAAGTTACCCTACCTATATTAAATAATGTACTCATTCGAGTAGATAATAAAAAAGTATCATTAATTACTACTAATCTAGATATGGCAATAATAGACTTTTTACCAGTTTCTAGTTCAGAAGATGGAGTAGTAACTGTTCCAGCCAAACTCTTGGCTGAATTCGTGGGTAACCTCCCTAAGGGTGAAACTATCGACATAGAGTCAAAAGACACCAAAGTTACTATTTCTTCAGGCAAATACTCCTCGACCATCAATGGTACCATCGCAGATGATTTCCCAGAACTACCAGAAATCAACGAAGACCTTGCTGTCACTTATAAAATCGGTGTCGATGAGTTTAAATTAAGTGTCAGCCAAGTCATAATTGCTGCATCAAACGACCTTACCCGTCCAGCCCTTACCGGAGTTTACTTTAATACCGACGGCGGCACCCTCGCCATTGCTGCCACTGATGGATATCGTCTTGCCGAAAAGAAGTTAATCGATAAGGTTAAAAGTGAAGTCAAAGCTATCGTTCCAGCCAGCACTCTTCAAGAGGCTCTTCGTTCTATCACTGATGATGTCGAGGAGATCGAAATTTCTTTCAATGAAGACCTAGTTCGCTTCCGTCTCGGCGACGTTGAGATTGTTTCCAAATTAATCGATGCTAGCTTTCCAGATTATCAAAAACTTATTCCAAAAGACTGTAATATAAAGGTAAACCTAGACCGAGAGGAGCTAATTCGTGTTACAAAGCTTGCGGCTTTATTCTCCCGTTCGGTTGGCGGCTCCATAGTCTGCGAAGCATTAGAACCAGATACATTCTCTGTCAAATCTATAGCAAACGAATTTGGTGAGAATGATTCCAGAATAGAGACTAAAGTAGATAAAGCCGGTAAAGTAAACCTTAACTCTCGTTTCCTCTTGGATGCTCTTAATTCTCTGGAAGAGGCAGAGATTGATTTTGAATTTTCAGATCACGTTGCTCCTATTCTTCTCAAAAACAAGAAAACCGACAAATATACGCATATTATAATGCCACTCAATTCATAAACCTAAAAATACACCACTAAGCGATGATTATAGATTCAGTAAAATTAGTAAACTTCCGCAATCACTCTAGCTATAGTCTAGAGTGTGAGGATGAGACTTCTTTGATACTGGGTAGTAATGGCTGCGGTAAAACCTCTGTTTTGGAGGCTATTTATATAGCGACAAGAGGCAAAAGTTTTCGTGCCACGGATACGGATATATTAAAACGCGGTGAAGAATTCTACCGAATAGAGGTAAAATACACAAATGGTGAGGCAATCACAGTTACATATGATGGTAAAAACAAAACTTTTATCAATTTAGACAAAAAAACCAAACGCCTTCCCCGTAAAAATAAATATCCTATTATTCTTTTTCAACCATCGGATTTAAATCTTACTAGTCATTCTCCGGGTAGGCGCAGGGATTACTTCGATAATTTCTTCGGCGAACTGAGTGAATCATATAGCTCCGACCTCTCTAAATACAAAAAAGCTTTAAAGCAAAGGAACGAAATCTTAAAAAATGAACAAGCGAGTAGAGATTTGATATTTTCTTGGAACATATTACTGGCACGGCTCGGGGTATCCCTATCTAAAAATCGCGAAGAAACTATCAATGAAATTAATTCTAGACTACCATCCACTTATCATTCAATTGCTAAAAATAATGATGAAATAGGGATAGATTACCAAAGTGAAGTTAAAAAATTAACAGAAAATAGTTATCTTGCAAAACTAGAACAAGACTATGAAAAAGATTTTTACCTCGGTCATACTACTTTTGGTGTTCACCGTGACGAATATGTGTTCAATTTTAATAACAATCCAGCTAGTGGCTCTGCATCACGCGGAGAGACCCGCTCCATAATTCTCGCACTTAAGTTTATTGAAGCGAGGCTAATCGAGGAAATCTTAAACCAAAAACCCCTTATTCTCTTAGATGATGTGTTTTCAGAGTTGGACGACTCCCGCCGCCGCTGCCTGGTAGACAATTTTAAACATCACCAGGTAATCCTAACCAGCGTCGAGGATATAAGATATAGGAAGTAGGAAGTAATTGTAATTAGTTTCGAAGTATTTAAAATCTATGGATTAAAATAACCAATAAGTCCGCTCAGGACCGTAAGCTTGGCGAAGCGGCGCAGAGTGTGTCCTGAGTGGACTTATTGGTTATTCTGGATTATACTTTGCAATATTATTATACTCATCAATAAACGCTATCACTGGATTCCGATTCCCTTCAAAGAATTGTATATTATTATATGCGGTTGGATCATCGGCGTATTGCCTGAGAGATTCTGTGGCTCGCGCCAGTGACACGTATCTCTGCGCATATTTATAAGTCTGCCAATTAGGATTACTAGATGAGTTTACATACTCCGCCCCACTAGCAATCCTTCTATCATTATTTGAAGCCCCAAGGAAACTTTTTATCATCCCCACAATATCGGATACGAAGGAAATAGATGACGAATTAGAGTTTAATGATTCCAATATTCCACCATCCACTACACCCAGGGGTGTGACTCTCTCGTCATTATAAAGGATAAAATCAGCCAAGATAGAATCGCGGTTCACAGTCCTAGTGCCAGAAGAGTTTAGTGTAGTATTATTATTTACGAAATCCACAAATCCAGGATCATTAAAAGGGTCATTTAGTGTTGATGGGTCAAAAGTAGCCACTTCCGCACACTGCAGTGAGCCTACCGCCCCAATTGTATTATAGGTTTCACAATTACCAAATTCAGATAAATAACCCGTAGTAGAATCAGCATTACTGCTTGGTATTAATCTATTTTTCGCTTCATTTATCACCCCAGAAACAACTCCTATATTAGAAAGAAAAGACCCCGAAGCATTACTACTCATAATAGCTAAATCATAAATAATAGATCCAAGAAATGTATTTTTGGATGTTATATCAAATGGGCTTCGATTAACTCTATCCGCCGCTGCATCCATTGCTATTACAGACATATTTAATCGGGCGTATTCCGAAACCGCATCCGCATCGCCAGCAGTAGCTCCGCTAGCTTTGGCTAATTCTTTCCCTACATTTATTGCTCCCTCCACTAAAAACTCTCCAGCATCCACACCTTTGATTGTCTCATAAGAATTATTTATTAAAGAATTATCTACTGTTTTATTTACGACCTCGAGCGTGTTCACATTTGCGCTCTCGCTCCCCCCATTTAAAAACCTCCCAATCGCACCACCAATATCACTTTTAGAAGAAGCAACAGTGCCTGAAATTGCAACATTATTATCACCCCCTGTCCTGTTTTGTATTGTTTTTAATATTCGATCAGAAGAATAATTCTCAATATTGGCCGATTCTGGCTTATTTCCAGATAAAACAGCGTACAAACTTGGTGATTCTAGTGCAGTGCCAGTAATCTTCTTTACTTCCCCAGTCTTCACGTCTACCACCTCAGTCTCGTGCTTCTCGTAGAGATAATTCATTGCGTCATTAATTTTAGACTCATTCCCTTCACCAGCCTTCATTTTACTAATATTTTCCATGAACCCCAAGAAGAACAAACTCGATCGTTGCTCCTTCGAGATAGTGTCGGCAACCTTTAGGGTATCCGCCGAGTTTAAGGTTGCCTGTGCAGAGTTATCAGCGATATTTTTGTTGCCTACCGCACTAATTAGCTCACTAGCATTAGTTCTAGAATCTATATCTTCTCCAACACCCTCATATTCAGATGAAACTTCACCGTTCTCATTTTTTTCTGCTAATAAGACATTATTTACCTTTATATTGCTGCCGTCACCAATCAGTTTATCCATTACTTCGCTAAAATCCGAATCACTCGAATAATTATTGCGCGTAGTACCGATCTTTCTGAATACTTTTTTTGCAGACTCATCATAATAATATGCTGCACGCGAATATGTAGCATTATTAAACGCATTATATAAATTTACGTCACGACTAACCTCTGTCACAAAATCATCAGCAGTAATAATTTTACTCCCCATTTTCAATATTTGTTCACCGTTGTCTAGGGCTTCTACCTCGACTCCATTTTGCTTCAAGATATCAATCGTGTTTTGTGGCACATCCCCTGTACGCATAGCCTGCTGAAAAACTATTTTTTTACTCTCTACTGCATCTGCATATTGCACATCGGTCTCCTCGATTAATCTCTCCGAGATAGCCGCTGGAATTAAATTACCAGAGCTAAATAAAACCGCAAAAACCACCAACATTAAGGTCACGAGTCCCAACGCTCCAAAAGACTTTATTTTATTAGTAGAGCCCGACCTTGCATTTTTACCCGTCACGTGGGACACGATCTGATTATTATTTAGGGCCGAATTTTCGCTCGACCTCAAAATTTCGTCAGCCGTCATATAGTAAAATTATAACATAATTTATGATATAATACTAGCGTGGTAAAGGTAGAGAAATTTATTCCTGGCGGGCAAGCACTCGGTACAGTACCAGACGGGCGCAAAATTTTTTTCTGGAATACTCTTCCCGGCGAAGACGTCGTGGATTTCAAAGTCACAAAACAAAAATCGCACTTTCTAGAAGCTATAGCGATAAAAATTGATAATTATTCACCCTTTCGCGTCGATCCAAAGGACACCTGCTACCTTTCTACTTCCCCATGGCAAATCCTGGATTATGATTATGAATTAAAAGAAAAACAATCTCTAGTGGTTGAAATATTCCGTGAACACGGTATAGATATAGAAATCCCAGAAATTATTAATGATTCTAAAGATTATTATTACCGCAATAAAATGGAATATGCCCTCTATTGGAATAACCTTACAAACCAGATAGAGTTAGCCTTCCATGAGCGTGGTTCTCATCGTAAAATTCCTATTGATAAATCTTCTATCGAGCGTCCAGAAATATTCGCTCGTGCCAAAGAGATCGTAGAGGATTTGAATGCTCGGGGCGAAGAAGCTAGGAAATACCAATCTTTACTTCTCCGTTGTAATCAAAAAGGCAACGTCTCGGGTGGGCTATATGAAAATCATAAACCTCACCCCAGATTCAAGGCCTTGACCGATGTTATTATGGGACGCGAATATTCTTATTCTACTAACGGTTTTTTTCAAATAAACCTCCCCGTTTACGAGCTCGCACTCCAAGAAATTAAAAACCATATTACCACCGATGAAGTTCTCGACTTATATGCAGGTGTCGGCACCATCGGTCTCTCCGTCGCCCCCACCCATCACCTCACCCTGGTCGAATGTGACAAATCTGCATTTAGTGAATTACGCGAGAACTGCAAAAGGTATAATACTACTATTTTCAAGGAGCATATTCGCCGACGGGGCGAATACGGAGCGACCGAGCCCTGTGACGACCGCCGCAGGAGCCGAGCAGACAGAAAGCTTGCTTTCTGTGTCGAGGCGACGCCCGGCGGACGACAGTCTGTCGACAGGCCTGAGGGAGCGTTCCGAGAAAAAAGTAGTATTATACCTAGAGCTATTTTTTCCAAATCAGAGGAAGCACTTAACTTTATCACATTCAACCAAACGGTGATCCTAGATCCTCCTCGCGCCGGCTGCGACCGCAAACTAACAAATAAACTCCTAGAAGTAACTCCACCAAAGATTATTTATTTATCTTGTAATCCAGCCACTCAGGCTCGTGATATTAAACTACTACTAGATAAATATCGAATTGAGAGCATAAAAACCTTTAATTTCTTTCCCCATACCCCCCATATTGAAAATCTCGTAGTTTTGTCATCCAAACCCCTTTAATTTTCCTTAAATTCGTGATAAACTTTTAAAAAGACGGAAAGGTGGCCGAGCGGTTTAAGGCGCACGCTTGGAAAGCGTGTAACGGGGTAACTCGTTCGCAGGTTCAAATCCTGTCCTTTCCGCCATTTTTGGAGACAAAAGTGAGCGAAAACATTTTAATAGAACTAAAAGGACTAACCAAACGGTATGGCTACGGCGATACCGAGACTTTTGCTTTAAAAGATTTTGATCTCACCATCAAGCGTGGTGAGTTTATTATGATTATGGGGCCATCTGGTTGTGGCAAAACTACCCTTCTAGACATTATAGGCCTACTAGATCGAGCCACTAGGGGCGAATATATTCTGGATGGCGAAAACGTAGCGAGTATTTCTGCTCGTCGTCAGGCCCGCCTCCGTGCTAAGAAAATTGGCTTCGTTTTTCAAAACTTCAATCTTATCGAAGATCTTTCTATTCTGGAGAATGTAGCTTTACCACTAGTTTATACCGGCTACACCAAGACCGCTCGTTTGAAAAGTGCCTCAAGAGCCCTAAAGCGCTTTCATTTGCAAGAAAGAGAATACTATTATCCATATCAATTATCTGGTGGCCAGCAGCAACGTGTCGCCATAGCGCGAGCTATTGTGGGTAGCCCCGAGATTATCCTCGCTGACGAGCCTACGGGCAACCTCGACTCTCGCTCCTCTCATATTGTTATGGAGGAGCTGAAAGCTATCCATGAAGAAGGTAATACTATTATTATGGTCACTCACAACCCCTCACTTACAGTTTATGCTACTCGTGTTATTAATATGCTTGATGGGCAAATAGATACAGATGTCAAAACCGTCGCAGATGCTAATCTCCCTCAGCCTATCAGTGTCAAAATTAAAAAACGCAAAAAAAAGAATGATTTTGAATCACTTAGCACTCCAGCTTCCAAAGATTCCAAACAAAAGAAACGGAAAAAATCTCGGAGGAAAAAATAATGGCATTATTACTACGTACGCATTACAAGCTTGCTCGCTCCGCTATTAAAGAAAATCGTACCCGTTCATTCCTTACCTGTCTTGGTATCGCAATTGGGGTTGCAAGTATTATTCTGATTCTTTCTCTTATGGGGAGTATTTCTAATTTAGTTAGGAATGAGGTTACAGAGATAGGCTCGGACTTAATCGTAGTTCGTCCAAATTCTAATAAAGATACAGTTTCCGGTATTGTGGAAGAGCTCACATCCGCTAATTCTTTCCAAAAAAGTAACCTCTCGCTCTCAGACGTAGAAAATATATCCAAAATAAACGGCGTAACAGCTGCGGCGCCTATCGCTATCTCTATTAATACTGTGTCGTCCGATAAAAACACTTTTCCTTCAGTGCCAATCCTGGGCACCAATATTGATTTTACAAAAATCGAGCCTCTCTCGATTCGCTATGGGGCTTATTTCTCCGAACAAAACGGGGAGCATGGTGTAGTCCTCGGCCGCACTCTTTCCTTAGCTCTATTCAATACTTTTAATAGCACAGTAGGGCAAACGGTTACTATTATGGGTCAAAAATTCATGGTTGTAGGTGTTCTTGATGAAATCAATAAATCTATTAATTTCGATAATATCGATTTTGATAATGCCATTATTATGGACGCAAAGGCTTTGGACGAGGTTACCGGGTCCATCCAAATTCAGCAGATTAATATTAAGGCAGCCAACACGGATAGTTTGCCACAGGTATCTGCCGACATTAGTAACACTTTAAAAAACCAAAAACTAGGAGACGAAAACTTCTCGGTTGCTTTTGGCGATGAAATTACTCACCCGGCCAGCTCTCTCTTAATGATTATATCTGGTATGCTTACCTTGGTAGCGGCCATTTCCCTAGTTGTGGGTGGAATTGGTGTAATGAATATTATGCTTGTATCTGTATCTGAACGGAATCATGAAATCGGTGTACGTAAAGCTGTTGGCGCGTCGTCTCGGAATATTCTTATGCAATTCCTCTTCGAAGCTCTAATTTTATCTATCCTCGGTGGGATTTTTGGGCTCATACTGGGTTATTTCTTGGCCTTTCTTCTTTCTATTATTACTCCTTTTGCGCCATATATTAGCTGGGAGATTCTTCTCATCACTCTGCTTACGACCTTAGTCGTTGGCATCATCTTTGGTATCTACCCAGCCTTAAAAGCCGCCGCCAAAAACCCTATCGACTCACTAAAGCATTATAGATAGGCAAAATTAGCTTATCCTATCTATGCTATAATATATTATTATGAAGCAGTTTTTGGAGAAGTTGCCTTTTTATAATGAAGCTGTATTGCCATATCATTATGCGCAGGCCGTAGCGGCTAGTGTTAAATATAAGTTTCCAGGGCGCAAACTTCGCGTCATTGGGGTTACGGGTACTAATGGTAAGACTACCACCTGTTTTATGATTTGGCGCATGTTAAACTCATCCGGTATCAAGGCAGGTATTATGACTACTATAGCCTGGGGGGTAGACGAGTTGGAGCCTGAGCTAGGTCACATGACAACAGTAGATGCTTTTACTCTCAATCAGCGTATTAATAAAATTGCTAACTCTGGTGCCGAATGCTTAATTTTGGAAGTCACATCTCATGCTCTTGCCGAGTTCCGTACCTTAGGCATCCCAATAGATATCGCAGTTTTTACTAATCTTACTCACGAGCATCTAGATTATCATAAAACATTCAGTAAATATCGCGCCGCCAAGGGTAAACTCATCAAACATGCCAAGTTTAGTATTCTAAATGCCGATGATCCAGCCACCAAGTATTATAAAGAATTATCCAATAAATATACCACATACGGTATAAAGCATGGTGAAAATCGTGCTGAAAACATTAATTTAAAAGTTGATGGCGTCAAATATTCATATGATGATATAAATATAGAAACCAAAATTCCTGGCGAATTTAATGTTTACAATTCTCTTGCGGCTGCAGTAGTAGGTAAAAAGTTGGGACTCTCCAATAAACAAATACAAGACGGTATCAAATGTTTAGAAAACGTAGAAGGCCGCATGACGATTATCGATGAAGGTCAGCCATTTACTGTAATCGTAGACTATGCCCACGCACCCGATGCGCTCGAAAAAGTATTTGATTCCGTCCAAGGTCACAAAGGTAAAATTATCTCCGTTCATGGTGGTGCGGGGCGACGCGATCCGTCTACTCGCCCTATTCGCGGCGAAATTCTTGGTAAATATTCCGATATAGTTATCATTACGGAAGATGACTCTAGGGACGAAGACCCAGATATAATCGCTGATTCTTTCATTAAAGGCGCCAAAAAATACGGCAAAGTCCTGGGTAAAAATTTATTCAAGGAGTTAAACCGTAAAAAAGCCATTGAACTGGCTCTTAGTAAAGCTCGGCCAGGTGACATAGTTTTAATTCTTGGTAAAGGTCATGAAAAAACCATCCTCCGAGCCGACGGCCCTCACGAATTCGAGGATATAAAAGTAACCAAAAAACTCCTAAAGCATTACTCAGCACGATAAGATTTTAATCAGATTCACCATAATAAGCTCTAGATAATCATAATTCAAAATTTTTTAACTAGGTAAATATTCAGCAATACCGTCAATTATTTTTTCGTTAGCAATATCGAGACTATGTGCAATCGCCGCAGCGCAAGCCATATAAGAAACCGCTGTTTCACCAGGCACAAAGCTTGCTACAGTTACTATCTCGGAACCGACTGAGATTGTTGCCTCAGTACCCTTAGTGTAAAGCTTGGAATTCAAAACCTTTACATCTGCACTACTCTGTCCAAACGTAATAGTCTTCTTCTTCCCTTTAAAATCCTCAAAAGTATCATAATTCAAGTCATCATGATTTAACACCACTATCTCAGGATTCATATCAAAGAGCGTTTTTTCGTTATCTAGATATTCCTGAGGCTCCATATCTTTTAAGCCAGCGGTAACAAAGTTTGTCATCGCTGCTACGGTCACAGGTAAGCCATAAAATACATTGTCGCGTAATCCCTCAGCAGGTACAGTCACCACTACGTAATTTGCCCCTGCCTTCCAGGCATCACTTAGGAATTTATGAAGCATACCGATTTTAAATGGCTGATCGGACGCTAACACAGCTACCTGCTCCCCTGTCGCTTTTAGAATTTCATGCACAAAATGTGCCACCACGACCTTTCCAGTAGTACCAGTAATCGCAATCAGCTTCATATCTTTCATTGGATTACCGTAATAAGACTTTAACATCTTGGCTTTCAGTTTTTGAGATTGAGATTTGAACCCACCTTTTTTATTTTTCTCCTGATTAGTTCTTTCCCTCTTTGCCATAATACCTCCATTATACCACAATTATACTAGTAGTTTACAGACTAGACTCACGATCAAACCCTTCTCTTTTGGCTCTGATTCCGCAATTAGTAATGCAATTGCGGTTAACGCCCTGTCCGAAATTTTCGTTTCCCCGTTTTGGGTCAAGTGACAATCATTTAAAGTTAAAAATAATATAAACAATAGTGCTCCTATCCGCTTATTACCGTCATAAAATGGATGATCCTTAATTATGAAGTATAATAAGTTTGCCGCCTTCTCTGGTACGCTCGGATACAGCTCTTTAGAGTCAAAACTCTGGAAAATAGTATTTAGGCTTCCCTCAAACATCTTCCCTCGCTCTTTACCGAATAATTCCCCACCCTTTACGTTCTTCCTCAGCTGCTCTACCGCACCAACGCACATTTCCATTGTCAACTCTTTTTGGGCTTTATATTTATTCAAAAACTTCAAATCAATATGCCCATCATCATATTCCTGCAAAGTCTTAAAACTCCCCGCATACCTGGAAATCACTTCGAGTACCCCGTTTGCCTCCCCAGCATCAAGCGCTTTACCTGCAGTCAGCCGTCTTACAATCGCCATCATGTTTTCGACGTCATGTAGCTTCTTTATTTCCTTCTTAGCTTGTAGTTCTTTTAATCTTCGTTCATTTACTACTACCCCGCCAGTTATGTATTGTTTTAGAACCTTTGTCGCCCAAATCCGGAAATTTGTCGCCTTTTTCGAATTCACCCTATATCCTACCGAAATAATTGCATCCAGATTATATATTTTTACCTTACGACGCACCATGCGGCTTCCCTCTTTACGCATCACGAGAGTCTCTTTCATGGTCCGATTTTGAACTATTAAGTTTTTCTTAATAGTTCGATCTTGAACTTCTGTGTTTTCTGTATTGATTGGATTTTCCACCAACTCGCCTTCGGTATAGATATTTTTTAAATGCATATTAATATTTGGTATAGTCGTGTCAAACAGCTGCGCTATCTGTTCCTGCGTCGCCCAAATAGTCTCCCCTTCCATATCCACATCAAAAACCACCTCACCGGCAAGACCTTTGTATATTTCGACCCTCTTCTCCTCAGGCATATAGACCTCCTAATTACATAGATTATAACAGATAGGCATGGAAATAAAAAGATAACCCTCGGTTTTAGGCCGAGGGTTAATAAATAGTATAGAATTATTTCATGGTAAGAAGCCCTTTCTCCACTATTCGCCTAGCCTTATTCGTGCTACCGAAATGAGTGTAATAAGCTCGAGTGCTTGCCATGTTAGGGTCGGAGTCGATATCTTTATTGGTGGGAATCTTCCCGGTTTCCAAATAACCCACAGAGATGTATTTCTGCCTAAGATCATAAAGTAACTCTTCGTCGGTATATTCCCTTTTTTTGGATGGCTTTATTCCTGCCGCCAAAAGAGCATCATTATAACTACCGAAGTAATTCACAAAAGAATTCACGCTAGCCATAGTGGGGTCATTGTCGATATCAACTTGCATAGGGGTGCGGCCAAGACTCATAAACTTACTTTTTAATTGGTCTACCAACTCTTCTTTAGTGTATTTTCTATAGACTTGTTTCTGCTCCACAGGTTTTATGGATTCCTTACTTTTGCAAGATACTGGAATTTTTGCTGCACGAAGTGCTCCTCGGTAATTCTTAAAAACCCTACGGTAAGTCTGAGCCGAAGCCATACCTGGATCATTATCCACCTCTTTTAATAACGGTGGACGCCCCAACTCACGATATTTGTTCCTTAGTTCATAGATTAAACGTTCCCTGGAATAATATCTATAATTAGGCTGCATCCCCACATAGAGCAAGGCGTTTTCGTAAGTACCAAACACTTTATAAATTACCTTTTCATTTGGCATTCCTTTATCTTTGATTTTTGGGACACGCCCTAGTTCTCTACTTAATTGTAATATCGTCTTAGCAATATTCTTTTTCTCTCTTGTCCGATAATCATCCAAGATGCCAGAGGCACTATAGGCAAATCTTAATTCTCCAAAAATTTGCTTATAGACCCAAACTTTTTCCATAGTCTGGCTGTTTTGTATGTCTAGGACACTTGGTATCTTGTAGCCAAGCTCAATATATTTAGTCCAGAGATCATCTAACATTCGTTGTCGTAACGCCGGTGTACACCAACTCATTGTAAAGCCTAGAGATATGATTAGATCTTCCCAACTATCATAACAAAAAAGAAATGTTTCGTCTGATGGTAAATTAGGGTTCATTCTCACCTCATGCTGCGTTGGGATGCGCCCTAATGAAATAATGTAATCAAACAAAATTTTCCTTAATTGTTTCGTGCTATAACGAGTCACCATAATCCCCTCCTATACTATTTTAAGGTACGATAAAAAAATAAAATAGCCAAACAAGAGCAAACTCCTACTTGTCTATTTTTGGCGGAAGAGAGAGGATAGATTATCCTCGGAGCTTCCTTTAAAATATCCAATCAAGAGCAAGCTCTTGCTTAGATATTTTGGCGGAAGAGAGAGGATTCGAACCTCCGAGACTGTTGCCAGCCCACACGATTTCGAGTCGTGCGCCTTCAACCACTCGGCCACTCTTCCGTACATTATTTTACCACAGAAGTGAAATTTTTGCCACAATTCTCCAAAATATGTTATAATAATGAAGTCATCCCAAAGATGATGCTCATTTAATTTCTAGGTGGATGTCGAGATTTATCAACACATCCACATATGCACCCGTAGCTCAGCTGGATAGAGCGTTTGCTTGCGGAGCAAAAGGTCGCACGTTCAAATCGTGTCGGGTGTACCATCATAAAACAAGGCTATAGGCCTTATTTTTTTACCCTATTCATTTAACTTATGCTATAATGAAGCCATGTGGGAAACAATAACAGATATCATACTTATTTTATCAATTCTTACTCTCGTCACCTTTATGGTTACTGGAGTTTATCAATGGATCAAACGTAAAGATTTTAAAAAAATTGATCTACAAATTCGCTGGATGGCTGTACCCGTCGCCTTGGTGGCTATAGTATATTTTATTTTTGACAAAATCTGGGTTCTAAATACCCGCCCAAACGACCCATCGGACCCTTCGTTCCCTTCTACACATGTCATGATTGTAGCTACCATCTTTTTCATTACTTCAATGATTCTACCAAAATACATTAGCTCAAGGGTAGCACGTATTATTCTATGGATTGTGATAACGGTTCTTATTTCCCTTACCTGTATTGGTCGGGTCGTTTCAGGCATGCATTGGCCAATTGACGTAATTGGTGGTCTTATCTTTGCTTTCATTTTCTCAGAAATTTATTATCAAATCGTAAAGAGAGGAAAAAAGAAAAATGCCAAGCGTGTTCACAAAGATAATAAACGGTGAAATTCCCTGCTACAAAATCTATGAAGACGAAAAGACGTTTGCCTTTCTTGACATCCATCCAGAGACCAAAGGTCATACTCTAGTCGTCCCCAAAATAGAAATCGATAAAATTTATGAATTGCCAGACGCAGAATACCATGCCCTCATGGACACAGCCAAAAAGCTTAGCCAACACATGGAAAAACAGTTAGGCGTCCGCACTCTCTGGAAAGTCGTCGGCACCGACGTCCCTCACGCACATATCCACCTTGAGCCATTTGACGAGACATGGCACCATGGCCGCGAGATAGAGATGTCCCCCGAGGAATTCGAAGAGATCCGCGCCAAACTCGAATATAAATAAAAATGCTCCTCTGGGGCATTTATATTTATATGTATCATTTTTGTTACTTCAAATTATGATATAATAGTATCAATAATTAGAGGGCCAAAATGACATTTGCAAAAAGTTATGAACCAGGGGAATATGAATCGGATATTTATGCGGCATGGGAAGCTAGCGGAGTTTTTAACCCCACTATCCCTACTATCCCTATCGACGACGACGGCGACGGGGTAGATGATAGGTCTGAGGGGGGATTTGATAATGGGGCCATTTCAAATCCCCATACTTACAGTATCGTTATGCCGCCCCCCAACGCCAACGGAAATCTACATATCGGTCATGGCCTCACAGTGGCCCTAGAAGACTCCCTCACTCGCTATTATAGACTCAAAGGCTTATCGACTTGGTACATCCCTGGCGCCGATCACGCCGGATTTGAGACATGGGTTGTATATGAGCGCGAACTTGAAAAACAAGGTCACACTCGATTCGAATATACTCGTGATGATTTATATTCTAGAGTATGGGACTTTGTCGCAAAGCAACGCGGCAATATGGAGCTCCAGCTTCGCGCCCTCGGCGCATCTTGCTCATGGGGAGATCTTACTTTTACTCTCGACGAAAATGTAGTTGATCAAGTTTACACTACTTTTGAGAAAATGTGGAATGATGGCATGATTTATCGTGGCGAGAAACTAGTCAATTTCTGCCCCAAGCATCGCACCGCCTTCGCTGACATCGAGGTAGAACACAAAGACGAAAAAGGCACCCTCTGGGACATCGAGTATAAACTAACAGAGAATCCAGGAGATACTCTTTCGAGGAGCATATTCGCCGACGGGGCGAATACGGAGCGACCGAGCCCTGTGACGACAGGAGTGAGGGAGCGTTCCGAGAAAGAAGTATCTCTGGATTCTCTAATCGTTTCTACTACACGTCCCGAGACCCTCTTCGGCGACACCGCCATCGCGGTAAACCCAGAAGATAAGCGCTATAAAGGCTTAATCGGCAAACACGTCAAACTACCGTTAACAGATAGAACCATCCCTATCATTGCCGACGAACATGCCGATCCAGAGTATGGCACCGGTGTAGTCAAGATCACACCAGCTCACGATTTTGATGATTTTGAAGTCGGCGAGCGCCACAATCTAGAACGTATCCAAGTAATAGCCGAAGACGGTACGATGATTAATGTACCAGAAAAATACAATGGTCTCACCACCGAAGAATGCCGCAAACAAGTCTTAAAGGACTTAAAAGACCAAGGTCTTCTAAAAGGCGAAAAGAAAATTATCCACTCGGTAGCACATTGTTACAAATGTGGCACAATCCTTGAGCCTATGCTCAAGCGACAGTGGTTCGTAGATGTAGAAAAGCTCGCAAAAGTTGCTATCGAGCATCTCGAAGCAGGCGAAATCAAATTCCACCCCGAAAACAAGCAAAAAATCCTAATTGATTATCTTAAAAACCTCAAAGACTGGAACATTTCTCGCCAAATCCCATGGGGTATCGCCATCCCAATGTTCCACCAGGCCGGGACTAGGCAAGCTAGCGGACCCTCTTCCGAGGACCGTAAGCTTGGGCGAGCGCCCTTGAGCGTGTCCGAGGAAGAAGGGTCCGTAGCTTGCTTCGCCACCGATGAGCCCGATTGGATTTTCGATCGCCGGACAAATTTAAGAGAAATCGAAAAAGCCGGTGTTAAATATATTCGCGATGAAGACACCTTTGATACATGGTTCTCTAGTAGTCACTGGCCCATCGTTTGTACCAACTGGACGGAGGAAAACTATAACCCATATTACCCACTGAATGTTATGGAAACGGGAGCCGACCTTCTCTTTGCTTGGGTGGCTCGCATGATTATGATGGGATTATATGTCACGGGCGAAGTTCCATTTAGGGAAGTCTATATGCATGGTATGGTTTTGGATGCACATGGCAAGAAGATGAGCAAATCCAAAGGCAACGTCATCAACCCGATGGAGCTAGTTACTAAATACGGTTCCGACGCCTTTCGCCTTGGCATCATTAGGGGTCGCTCCGCCGGCATGAACCAAGCTTTCAGTGAGGATAGCGTTATTGCTGGGCGCAATCTCTGCAACAAACTCTGGAACATCTCCCGCCTCATCCAGTCTATCGTCGACGATGAAAAGACAGGGTCCTTCAGCAATTCAGAAAGCGAAAACACCCCTTCGAGGGGCATTCGCGACGACGGGAGCGAACGCAGCGACGAGCCCCGTAACGACGGGCGCGAGGAAGCGTCCCGAGAAGAGCGTGTTTCGCTTTCTGAGGCGACGAGAGATTCTATTCTCTTGTCTTATACCACTAATAACATGGGCGAAGACTGGATCTGTCGCGAGATAAACGACTGCATGGACAGAATTGAGCAAAATATAAAAAGTTACCGTTTTGCCGAGGCGGTTGAGATTTTATATCAGACCATCTGGGACAAGTACGCCGACTGGTTTCTAGAATCACAAAAACTATTCAAAAACACGATTCTCTTAAAAACAACCTTAGAGACGATCCTTATTATGCTTCATCCATTTGCCCCATTCGTCACAGAAGTTATCTGGCAAAATCTTTCCTGGACCGACGGCTTTATCACTACAGCAAAATGGCCAGCAAAGCTACAATATGACCCTATTTCGGCAGAAGAATTCGAAAACATAAGAACTATCGTTTCCGAAGTCAGAAGCACCTTGCAAGCCCTTCCAGGCACCAATAACGTTAAAAAATACAGCCTGCTATACGATAATGATAGTCTAGTCAAAGACAACGAGCTTCTAATAAAGACTCTGACCAAAGTCCTTACCATCAATAGCCTGGACGGCTCCCCTAGAGGGCTTAGGCTAGCCCTGGCCAATCATGAAGTTTATCTAGACGTGCCCGAAAAAATAGTCAAAGAATACAAAGAGTCCCTCACGGAGCGCATCCTCTCTGTCGGCCGCGAGCTAGACGTCCTAAATGCACGCATGATGAACCCAAATTACAAAACAAAAGCCCCAGCTCATCTCATTAAAGAAACCGAAGACCAAATCAGAGAAAAAGAGTCTCTTATTGCTCGCCTTAAACAGCAGCTAGAGATTGTGTAGCCACCATATTTAATTGACAGTATACTAGATTTATGATATTATAAAAATAACCTAGTACATTGTCTACTTTTGCCAAAAATATAAGAAAGAGGTGGTCTTATGGCAAAAACATTAGTTTATCAGATTTATGCGCCCAGTTGGGGTAGTTTCAGAGAGATGGAACGCCATCTTTACCGTATTCAATCTATGGATATAGATTATGTCTGGGTAGGTCCAATTTATCCTTCCCCGTGGCACGACAACGGATATGATGCAAAGGATTATCGGGACATTAATACAGCTTTCGGTACCATGGAAGATTTTGACAACTTCGTCAAGACAGCGCACCGGCTTGGTATGAAAGTGGTCATAGACTTAATTTTAAACCACACCTCCACCAAGCATCGTTGGTTCATCAAAAATTCAGAATACTATTGCTGGAGCTCCGACAAGCGTCCAGGGTGGCACAACCTCTTTGATGGAGGGTCATGCTGGAAATATGACGCAGCCAAGAATCTGCACTATCTTCACCTCTTCCACGAAGAGCAGGCGGATCTCAATTGGTTCCCTGCTGGCAGGCTCAATCAAACCTTAGTAGAAGAATTTCAAGAAATAGTAAGGGTCTGGACAGAGGAACACTCTATCGACGGATTTCGTCTCGATTTCCCCCAGGCTATCAACAAAGACATTACGCGTGAAACATTTGAGTTTGCAGATTTGCTCCAGGGTAGTCGCACCTCAAGGGTTATCAGCGCCATCTTCTCTGGCGAGCATATTCCCTTCTTGATGATGGAATGCTTTGATCCTACCTACGGGAAGATTGTAGAATATTATGCCGATACGACACCCGTCGACTGCGTAGCGAACGTCCTAGTAAAGGATGCGATTAAGGGTGGCTGGAATAATCTCACAAGAGTAATTAGAGATTCATCTTACGATTCGGCATACATGTTGGAGCTCGAATCGCACGACTCTCCCAGGTTCCCCTCACGAGTTGACGCAGGTCCAGAGGAAATCCTCTGGGCGATGTTCTCGTCGAATGCACAAGCTATTTGTTTGTACCAAGGGCAAGAGTTGGGTCTAAAAAACCCAACCAAAAAAGTTCTCACAGATGAGCAAATGATGAAGCTCGATGTCGAGACGGCCATGCGTTATATTAAAGGCGAAGACATAAACGCACTTCGTCCTATATCTAGGGCGAATGCTCGTGTCCCACTCCCACTTTATGAGTATCGGATGCAAGTCGCCGATCCGGCATCTATTTACAACCTTACAAGGACTTGGATAGATCGCTGGAAACAGGCATAATCACGCTTCCAAATCTGATAAACGACCCACGCCGCTAGGCGTGGGTTTTTTATTTCCCTTTTCTATTATATTTATCGAGATTAAAAAGTGGATTTTTGTCGCCATCAATGATTCCCTGCGCTTTCCGGAGCAGCTTTTCTAGAGCCATTTCGGATGACGCCGAGCCTATATGTAGTGTTTTTACTACTTTTTCCCCACTTTTATAACAGACCTGCACCCCAGTAGCACCAGATGTAGTCTTAAATTTCCGGATAAATGCCATACCTAAATTGTAGCATGAAATCCACCACATCCACACAGGCTTTTCCACCAAAACACAAGCAGTATAAAACAAAGCCCCCATAAAACTAGCAACCACTACGCCTAGCATCCAATGTTGACAAAAACATCTCCCCAAGCTACAATAAAGCCAACAACCACTAGCATCCGTCTAGCGGTTGGGAGAACGGAAAAGTTTTAGCGTACGCATTAAGGTGAGCAGAAGTTGGACCACAAAACGCTAAAACAGAGGAATACAAACTAGTAACCGACCAAGGGAATTACCCAAAGCCGGAGTTTTTGGATACCATGTTTATGCTTAATTGTCAAAAAAGCGCACGTGTCAATATGTGGTATAATTAATTTTGATGAAAACATTGATAACGCAGTCACCAGAATGGTACAAATTGCAGCAAGACTTAGGAAAGGTCAGTTTTTTTGAGCAGGGCAGCGGCTACCAATATCTAGCGATCAAAAACCACACCCCCGTCGGCGATTATCTTTATCTGCCTTATGGCCCCGTCTATTCCAATAAAAGAGGTTTAGAAAATTCACTCAAGACCCTCAAGCTTCTCGCCAAAAGGGAAGGAGCGTTTTTTTTGCGTATTGAGCCAGCAGATCCCGGCTTTGCAGAAAATCCACCTTCCATGGCCGTCAAATCTACAGATTTAAACCCTAAAGAAACATGGATGCTAGACTTGTCAGGCAGTGACCACGAGCTGAAAAACAAACTCCCCTCACGCCTCCTCCGCTATTATAGGGCTAGAGAAAAAAACAATATCACTATTGAAACATCGCATAATCCAGACGATATACGCTATCTCCTAGATCTCCAAAAGCAACTCGCCAAAGAGAAGGGAATCAGCACCTTCTCAGAAGAATACTTAAAAACCGAACTCTCCCAGCCCTTCGCGACACTTTACTTAGTCAAACATCAGAATAAAATAATCGCAGCTGGTCTGATATTCGACGATAATCATACTCGTTATAATCTCCAAGGCGCCCAATCCGACGAAGGCCGGAGGCTTCACGCTACTGGTATTCTCACTATACAGCTAATTTTAGACGCCAAAGAAAAAGGCCTTAAATATTTTGATTTCTGGGGTATCGCTCCAGAAGGGGCAGGGAAAAATCATCCCTGGGCCGGCTTCACCAATTTTAAGAAGACTTTTGCAGGCTACGAAGTCCGCCACGCCGGCACCTACGACCTCGTCCTAGATCAAAAAAAATACCGACTATATCGTCTACTTCGTAAATTCAACCGACTATTTCGTAAAGCTATGTAGTCTTTGTGAATATTGAGGAACATAAAGGCAAAATCTATGATTTTGCCGCCGGAGGGGCGTAGCTTTGGTGTATAATCTTTGATTACACCAAAGCGAAGCTTCCGAAATATTACAAAGACTACATCTTGCGTATGATATAATCGATGCATGAATTTCGTATTATTAGAGCCAGCCGAGTTTCGCAAATTTGCGAGCGAAAGCCCCTGGAAATCTTTCTATCAAACCGAGGAAATCGCTACCCTCCGCGAAAAGAACGGCTGGACGCCCTACTACTTCGGGGTAATCGAAACTGGGAGACACTCCTCCGAGGACCATAAGCTCGGGCGAACGCCCTTGAGTGTGTCCAAGGAGAATGTGCCTCCAGTTTCGACTGGAAAGCTAATTGCGGCCTCTATGGTCGTGGCACACCCCACCTTCCTGGGCAAATCAGTATTCTACGCCCCTGGCGGCCCCCTACTAGACTACGAAAACACAGAGCTAGTAGACTTCTTCTTCAAAAACCTCAAAAAATATGCCAAATCTCACAATGGTTATGTCATTCACATTGAACCATACTATGAGTTAATAGAACGCGGTCGCCACGGGGAAATAATCGAAAACGGTTTCAACCACAGCACGGCTCTAAAAAACCTAAAAAACGCAGGACTCATCAAGCTATCACAATCAGACGAGCCGGTCTACGCCTTTGTGTTAGACATTAATAAATCCACCCCTGACGAAATCTTTGCTAACTTCAAGCGAAACACCAGGAACCACATCAGAAAAGCCGAGCGCGCCGGCGTCAAAATCCGCGAGCTAAAAAGGGAAGAACTCGGAGTATTTAAAGAGATCACCGAGTCCACCTCCGCCCGCCGCGGCTTCCGTGACAAATCTCTCTCTTATTACGAGCAAATGTACGATCTTTTCGCGAAAAAAGGAGAAGTAAAATTCATCCTCGCCGAAGTTGAAGTCAACAGCAAAAAGCTTGAGGGCACTTCCATCGAAGGGGGTTCGGAGCCTGGCAAGGCGAGAAGTAGCGCCAAAACCCCTGTGGCGACAGGGGTTTTGGACGCGCCCCGAGAGGGAAGTGCCTCAAGCTCTAAGATGGTGCCGGTAAGCGCAGCCATGTTTATCACTTATGGTACCGAAGTCATCTATCTCTTTTCTGGCAGCAAGGAAGAATATATGAAAGAATACAACGCCCAATACCTCATCCAATGGCACATGATCAAATATGCCGCCGAGCACGGCTTCAAACGCTACAATTTTTACGGCATCCAGGGCCTTCCAGACAAGTCTAGCCCAGACTATGGCATCTATGATTTTAAAAAAGGGTTTACTTCAGAGAAAAACGGCCGCGTCACCGAGCTCCTCGGCGCCCACGAGCTCCCCGTGAATCTACCTTTTTATCACCTCCACCAGCTTTTACGTAAGCTCCGCCACCACTAAAGCATCATATGGCAGACCCCACGCTCACACCGTTCTAAACCATATTGCTCACAAAACTTCACCATAATCATCACACTTATGCTATAATCATAATAATTAAAGTTGAAAGGCGAAACATAGGTCATATGTCTAGGGTAAAACAATTTAGAGAAAACAACCAAAAACTAAATCTCAAAAAAATTCCGGCGCTTTTGTTACTATCTTTTTTTCTTGTTACTGTATTTTTCTCCGCCCCCACCGCCTCCGCCGCTGACTCTCTCACTGTCACCTCTTCTGGTGCCCAAAGCATCAATATCTCTTCTGCTGGTAGCGACCCTACCACCGGCATCAGCACAGCTATTAGTAAAGACCAAATCACTGTTTCCACTACCTGTCGCTCAGGCTACAACTTCACCATGTCTACATCCGTCAACAACAATCACCTTTATCTGGGCGGCAACAGTAGCAACAATACTTCTGGCACTTACTTTTCACCAGCTTCTGGTAGCACCGCTCTAAATAGCTCCGCCAACAACTGGGGCTATTACTACAACGCAGATGGCACCGCTCCCACCGCTAGCTCTACCTTCTCTCCAGTCCCAGCCCTAGGTAGTACAGTTGCTACAGTCAAAACTCCTCTCACCACTCCTAGCACTACAGACATAAGCGACGAATTCTCCATCTACTATGGTGTAGCCATGGATAGCTCCATGCCTATTGGTACCTACAAACTCATCCCAGACACTAATAATAGTAATCAGGATGGTACCATTGTCTATTACACTACTATAGCTGATGCCTGTGTATCCTATACAGTACATTATGATCCCACAGGTATATTCAATGGTCAGAGCATCACTGGTACCGGCACAGTAGCCGACCAAATTATCCCCGAAGGTGTAGCCACACCGCTCACCACCAGCACCTTCAATGGACCTACAATCAGTGGCACTACATACTACTTTACCGGCTGGAACACAGCTCAGGACGGCTCTGGTATTAGTTATACTTCAGGTCAA
>JAZQCE010000022.1:0-140324 GCA_045546095.1 Candidatus Nanosyncoccus sp.
GTAATAATATTACTATCCGAGCTATTGCCTGGAGTGAGATTAGAAATTACTAGGTTGGCGCTAGATAGAGATAGGTTGATAGAAGAATCAAAGGTAAAGCTAACACCTACATCAGATTGGTAGGTGAGGGCGGAGGCAGCCAAAACAGGTGACCCCAGAAAACAAAAAGTAGACACCGCCAACGCCGAGTGTATTAAACGTTTTTTTGCTGGTCTAATCTTCATGTACGCCTTATCCTATAATTATTATACTTATAATTATACAGCTACACCCGCCTTTCGCAAGACTTGATTTTTTCTGGGAATATATTATGGCTTGTGCTATAATTAGGTAATGAAAACTGTATATGTCGGGATGAGCGGAGGAGTAGATTCCTCTGTAGCGGCACTGCTCCTCAAAGAGCAGGGTTTTAATGTGGTCGGCATATATATGAAAAATTGGTCCGAGGATCTCCCTGGTATGAAATGCCCCTGGGCAGAGGATCTCGCTGACGCCAAGCGGGTAGCAGTGAAGCTAGGGATAGATTTCAAAGTATGGGATTTTGAAAAGGATTACCGCGAGAAGGTCGTAGAGTATATGCTAAGGGAATTTCGCGCTGGCAATACACCAAATCCCGACATCATGTGCAACCAAGAGATCAAGTTTAAGCTCTTTTATGAAAAAGCGATAGCGGAAGGGGCCGATTTTATCGCCACGGGGCATTATGCTAGGGTTGCACGGGCAGCCCTGCTAAGGGCCGTGGATGAGAATAAGGATCAGACTTATTTCCTTTATCGCATTTCCGAGGAAGCGCTGGCGCATACGTTGTTTCCGATTGGGGAGATGAAAAAGCCGGAAGTAAAGAAACTGGCGGAGGAGCGGGGGTTGCACAATGCCTACAAGAAAGAGTCTATGGGGGTGTGTTTTGTGGGCGAGGTCGGGATGAAAGATTTTCTCAAGAAATATATTGATATAGAACCTGGCGAGATTCGCGAAATTGAGAGCGAAAAAGTACTCGGATATCACGAGGGTGCAGTATTTTATACCATCGGGCAGCGGCACGGATTGTATATTTCTGGCGGTCTGCCGTACTACGTCGTCAAAAAAGACATCAAGCGTAATATCGTATACGTCTCCAAGAATTTGAATGATTCGAACTTGTGGACGCATGAATTAAAGCTAAACGATATCGTCATTAGGCGAGTAAAATACGAATTCTCGGGACACGCGTCACCTATTAATCTTTCAGTTCGTCTACGACACCGCGCGCCACTAATACCGGCTACATTTGATGGCGAGATATTGCGTTTTGACAAGGATATCAAGCGCCCGGCGTGCGGGCAATCTGCGGTACTCTACGATGGAGAGATCTGCCTAGGTGGCGGTATTATCACATAGGATAATACGCCACAAAAAACACCCTGCGAATTGCAGGGTGTTTTGAGGTTTAGGCCATAATCATCAAGAGATTGGCAAATAGCAAGGTGGCGGCCAGCATACTCATTGAAATAACAAAGAATGTGTTGGAGCGCTGCTCTTGTTGCCTTTTACCGGTGCGAGTGTTGGCTCGGCTGCCAGTCTTGCGCTGAGCGGTGGTTTTTTTAGCGGTCTTGGTTGCGGTTTTTCTTTTTGCTTGTGCCATAATAATTCCTTATATTAATTAACCTTATGTTTATTGTAGCACGATTTTTGAAAATTGCAAATAAAATCTGCTATAATTATCCCCATGGATGCAAATGAGATCAGAAAAAAATACTTAGATTTTCAGGTTGCGAAGGGCCACACGATTATTCCGCCAGCTCCATTAGTGCTAGAAGGTGACCCTACTACCTTATTTACCGGCTCGGGGATGCAGCCACTTTTGCCGTACTTGCTTGGTAAGGAGCATCCGCTAGGCGCTAGACTCTGTGATTCGCAGCCCTCGATGAGACTACAGGACATCGAAGACGTAGGAGATCCGCGCCATACTACGGTGTTTGAGATGCTCGGCAACTGGTCTTTGGGTGATTATTTCAAAGAAGAGCAGATTAGAAATTTCTTTAAGTTTTTGACCGAAGAAGTAGGGCTAGACCCGAAAAAAATATATGCAACCTGTTTTATCGGCAACGAAAAATATGGTATCCCTAAGGATGCGGAAGCAGCCGAAATCTGGCAAAAAGTCTTTACCGAGGCTGGCGTCGAGGCCAAAATCGCCGAGATTGGTACAGCGGCCGAGGGCGACAAACGAGGAATCAAGCCAGGAGAGAGAATATTCTTTTACGACGACCACGAAAACTGGTGGAGCCGCGGTGGTGGCTGCGAGTCCACGCCGATTGGAGATCCTTGTGGGCCAGATTCCGAAGTGTTTTACGACTTTGGTGAGTCCCTACAGGATGAGGCGAAATATGGCAAGGCGCACCCAGCATCCGATGGGGCACGCTTCATGGAGATTGGCAATCAAGTCTTTATGCAATACCGACGCAATGAAGATGGCACTTTCTCGGAGCTTGAGAAAAAGAACGTCGATTTTGGTGGTGGTCTGGAGAGAATCGCCGCCGCTGCTATTGGTTCGCATGATGTGTTTAAAATTTCTTTGATGAAGCCGATTATCGATAAACTGGAAGAAATCTCCGGTAAATCATACGACAACAACACCGATGAAATGCGAATTATTTCTGATCATATTCGCGGAGCATATCTGCTAGCTGCGCAAGGACTGGTGCCTTCTAATAAAACTCAGGGCTACGCCATGCGACGTTTGCTGCGTCGGGCGATTCTTCGTGCATTAGATCTCGGAATCTCGGATAATTTCTTAGCCGAAATCGTACCGATAGTATCCGAAATCTACGCAGACTTGCCTGATTCTATCCTGACCCATCGCGAGGTCGCTCTAGATGTGATGCTACGCGAAGAAAACGCATTCCGAAAAACGTTGAACCGTGGACTTAAAGAATTACAAAAACTCGCGCGAGGTACAGGTGAGACGAAAAATACTCTTTCGAGGAGCATAAATGGCGACGGGCCATTTACGGAGCGACCGAGCCCTGTAACGACAGGCGCGAGGGAGCGTTCCGAGAAAGATGTATTTTCGTCTCAAATCCTTTCCGGGTATGATTTGTTTAAGCTGCAGGACACGTATGGTTTTCCGTACGAGTTGTCCGTCGAGGAGTGTTATCGCCAGGGTATTAAACTAACGCCTAATTACCGCGAGGAATTCGAGGCCGCACTAAAAGAACAGCGTGAGCGCAGCCAGACCGCCTCCAAGGGCATGTTTAAGGGCGGTCTCGAAGATCATGGCGAGCAATCGATTAAATATCACACCGCTACACATTTGTTGTTGGCTGCTTTACAAAAATTAATCAGTCCGGACACCGTCCAAAAAGGCTCTAATATCACAGCCGACAGAGTGAGGTTTGATTTTAATTGCGATCACAAATTAACACCAGAGGAAAAGCAGGCCGTAGAAGCCCAAGTCAATGAATGGATAGAGGCGGATTTGCCGGTGGTTTATGATGAATATGATAAAACCTATGCTCGAGATACCCTGAAAGCGCATGGCGAATTTTGGGATAAATACCCCGAGAAATTGAAAGTCTATACGATTGGCGATTTTGATAGTCCAGTATCGCGCGAGGTCTGCGGTGGCCCACACGTAGAACATACTGGCGTACTCGGTAAATTCCGGATCAAGAAAGAAGAATCATCCTCTGCCGGAGTCCGGCGGATCAAGGCTATTCTGGAATAGGCGCCGTCAAAAGCCCCGCGATGCGCGGGGCTTTACTAGATAGTAGGCTCAGCAATAGTAGGGCTTGGTAGTGTTAATGTCCTCGGCCAGGACTAGACCAAGGGGCTCTTTGCTGATGGGGTCGATTATGACGGAATACTGTATCCCTTTTTCGTAATCGGTGATCCGCTCTATTTTGCTAGTAGCTATAAAAACCGACGCCATGATTCCAATACAAAGCGTACAGCTGACAATTGCCGCTATCGACATTCTGACCGGCTTCTCTATTTTGTGCATCTCGACAAAAAATACAATCAGCCAACTCGTCAATAGAAGCAATATGGTAACAACCATTGGAGTAGTCGCTTTTGTATGCGTGAATATTTCAATAGCACAAGCGGCGTCAGCACATACAACCGCCACAATTAACAAAGCGATGATGCGCGTTTTCTTCTTTGCGCGCATACTGAGTAATAGGACACACACTGAAATAACAACCAGGGCCAAACAAACACATTCTCTAACAAAGTAAGGATGAACTAACATTTGAAACCTCCTATCTCTCTAATAAGGTACCTATTCGCGTTCATGAAGTAAATAAAACAAAATATTATTTGTAATTATAGATGCGACGTTATGAATAGTCAATGGTTTAATTTTGGAGAAGTTTGGCAATTTTAGCACGGAGGCGATTTTCCTCGGGGGCGCCGGCTAGCGTGTCCACGCCGACCCGGAGTAGCCCTAGGGCTGTGGCAAAAGAATGGTCGAGGGCCGTGTCTTCTTTAATAATAAGATTTGGCAAATCGCGTACGTCAATAAGATGAATTACCGGCCGCCTAGAGAATGGTAAAGATTCGTACCAGTCAGAAATAGCAAGGGTCTCCTGCAGGAGTGAAAGCCCGGCGCCACCGCCACAAAGCAAAATTTTGCGAGGGAGGGTGCTCAAATTATTAAATTCTTCCAGAGCCACCTCTATACCAGTGAGCCAGACAGAGATATTCCGCGAGAGTGCGGTTTCGATTTTGGATTTGATGCGATCATCCAAATCGCCAGAGTCATAAGCTAACTTATATTCCTCGGCGGTCTCAAAATCTACTCCAAGCGACTCCGCAATTTGATGCGTAAAGCTTCGACCGCCAATACCAAACATTTTGGTGCCCTCTACGCCACCATCTTCTACGACTGCAATATCGGTAGTGCCACCACCAATGTCCATGACAATACCCGAAAAGCTTGATTCCAGATCATCACCAAGACATGCGCGACAAACAGCGAATGGCTCTACCGCGATAGTAAGAAGGTCGAGGTTTAGCTCTGCACATACTTTCTCGATGGCTGCTACATGAATAAGTGGTGCAAAGGCAGTATAAAACTGAATTACTATATCCGACCCCTTAAAGCCAATAGGGTTACTGATTTTGTAGCCGTCAATAGTGAGAGAAACGATAGCGGAGTTTATTAAGCGAACCTCGACATTATCGTTGCCGGTCTCGAGGGCGACTGTTTTTTTTGCGACTTCGCCAGATTTTTGCTGAACCTTCTTGATGATTTGCTCCATTTCAGTATTCGTGATGGGCTTATTGGGGTTTTTGCGTGTGTAATTAACAGTAGTGGTATTCCCCTTGATTAGTTCGCCAGCAATACCGACGACTGTGAGCTCTGCACGTTCGCCCGCCTGCTTTTCTACCTGCACCAATGCTTCTTCGCATACGCTGACTACGGCAGGGATGTCCGCTACAGCGCCCGCGTGCATATTGCCCTCTGCCTGGTGGGCTTTGCCTACTCCCAGAATCTCCATGTTGCCTTTTTTGCCTTTGCGAGCCAGGACGGCCTTCACAAATTCCGTGCCAATATCTAAACCAAGGATTGTACTCATGGCTTTATTATAGCATATTTTCCGGACGCCAAATCACCGAGTTCGTATTTGCCAAAATGAGTCCTATGTAGCCTCGTCACCTTGTAGCCAAGAGCAGCGAAAGTCCGGCGAATTTGGCGATTGCGGCCCTCAGATAATATTACCTGGTAAGACTTTTTATTCTTAATTACCGTGAATTTTGACGGGCCGTCGTCGAGCATGACACCGAAGTCGGAAATCATTTGCTGATGGAGGGGTTGCAAAGGTTTGTCAAGCTCTACCTCGTAAATTTTATTTTTACGGAATTTAGGGTGGGTCATTTGGAATGCAAAATCGCCGTCGTTGGTGAGCAGAATTAGTCCGGAGGAATCTTTGTCTAGCCGACCAACGGTTTTGAGCTTGCGATACTCGGCTGGTAATAAGTCATATAATGTAGGAGCTGACCCCTGAGCACGGCGTGAGCACACATATCCAATGGGCTTGTTGAATGCTAGGTAAATATATTTTGTTTCGCATGGTACAATCTCATTATCTACCCGTATAATTTGCTGCTCGACGGGTCCTGTCCTCGCAGCTTCCCCCACGTCGCAAGGCTCCGTGGGGGTCCCCCCAGCTCGGCCACCCGTCGATGTAGCACTAACTCTGTCGCCAAGTTTTGCTACGCGTCCATCAATAGTAATTTTTCCCGCAGAAATCAATTCATCGGCTTCGCGACGCGATATGCCCAGCCTTTCGGCTAAGAATTTATTGAGCCGGATTTGTGGGTTGCTCATAGTTTACCTGAGGGGCTGGAGCCACTGGAGCCGTTGCGGGCTGTGCAACTTGCGGACTTTGCGGGACTGTAGCATTGGCTGCTGGGGCGGCTATCGGATCTGGAACTGGAGCGGGGGCCGGAACTGCCCTATCGCCGAGGACTTCGTGAATAGTGTTAACTACATCCTCAATACCGACTTGAGATTTTACCAAATAACGATCTGCGCCCAGCCTTTCACCGCGCTGACGTTGATCTTCGGCCGAAAGAGCTGTCATCATGACTACTTTGATTCCGGAGGTCTCTGGTGTAGAACGCAAGATATCCAGCATATCGAAACCTGAAATTTTTGGCATCATTACGTCGCTTAGGATTAGGTCAGGCTTTTCGCGGACAGCCATTGCTAGGGCCTCTTCACCATCGCCAGCCGAGACAACTTCATAACCTTCTGCGGTGATGCGGATACTGTAGATTTCGCGAAGAGATGCATCATCTTCGACTACCATTATTTTACTCATTTGTGTTCTCCGTTTAAATTAATATCTATTTGCTTTGGCTTTGGCGTTGGTGAAGGTTTTGGCGTATCCCCAGGTGGGGGGACGGGCTGAGCGATAGGTGGTGAGGTAGATGCTGGACTTGGTGTAGCGGGAGCTGGGGCTAGCTGAGGCGCCGGGGCAGTAGGAGCTGAGGCCGGTTGAGAAACCAGAATGGTGGGCTGAGGCGCCGGCGCAGAGGGGACCGCAACCTGAGGGGCTGGCGTAGCTGAGGGCGATGACACAGCGGCAGGCGCTGGTGCGGGCTGGGCGGTTGGGGCTGTCGGTGCGAGAGCTGGCTGGGGAGTTGGCGCCGGGTTAGCAGAAGCCGGTTGGGCACTACTTGACGCAGCTGGGGTCGGAGCCGGCTGAGATTCGAGTTGCTTTTGGATTTCCTGATTATGCACTACTATCATTCTTTTATCGTATTCTTCCTGAGTTAGGCGGGGCAAAGAAACATAGAATGTAGAGCCTTCGCCAAAAGCAGATTCTGCCCATACACGTCCGCCCATAGCCTCGACGCGTTGCTTGACTAGGTATAATCCTAATCCCGTGCCGCCGATGGTACGGGTGTCAGAGTTGTCGACTCGATAGAATTTTTGGAAAATGTGGCCGAGATCGTCTGGAGAGATACCCATGCCAGTGTCGGTAACATTAATAAGTACACGGTCGCCATCGCCGCGCACATTGGCATACACGGAACCACCGGCGGGCGTATATTTAAGGGCATTATCAATAAGGTTGTCAATAATTTCATGAACAAAATCCACATCCACGAACCCATAGGCAATTTGCTCGACACGGCGACTTTCACCAAATGATGCTGGCTCGGACGAACCGAACTTTAAATCAATTTTGGCAGCCTTGGCGCGTTCGGCATGGCCGTCCACGATGCTCTGCACTAGGCTGACCATTTCCTGTGGAACAAAATGAGGCTTAATCCTGTTGTCGTCTAACTTAGTAACATCGAGTAGATCCTGGAAGAGCTTACCTAGGTGTTTTGATGCGTTCTGGGCGGCAGTGAGATAGCCACGGGCACGCTCGTCGATGGTGGCAGTCTGTGGGTTGAGGCTAAGCGACAAATAACCATCAATTGTAGCGACCGGCGTCCGCATTTCGTGCGAAGCGGTAGAGATAAACTCAGTCTGCTCACCTTCTTCTTCTAGTTCTCTAGTAATATTGCGAAAAGTAATGATATAGTCCTGGTTCATGCCTTCGGGCGGCAAGACAGATACGGCGACAGGGACGCGCTTGTCGGATTGATTGACGACGAGGCTACCCTGGTACCCTTCGAGTGGTTGACCGGTCTTAAATGACTGGATGAGGGGGTTTTCGTTGTCTGAAAGCTCGCGCCCCTCTTTGGATTCGAGACGAATTACTAGTCCATAATCGAGCCCTATAGCTTTGTCTCCGGAACCGTAGCCGGTCATGGTAGCTGCGGCAGGATTAATATATTTAACAACGCCAGATTTATTGGCAATCACGACGCCGTCATGAATCGTCTTTAAAGCCATTTCAGACATTGCGGCCTGATTTGAGGTCTTATCGGTACCTTTGGAGGAATTTTTTCGTTTAAAAATATTCATCTATACTTATTTTAACACAAGCGTGTAAAAATGTGTTAATATTTAAATATGAATAAAGACGTAATCTATATCGAACCTGAGGATGATATTACCGATATCATTGCTAAAATCGAAAAAGCAAAAGAAAAAATCGTCGCGCTAGTGCCGCCCAAGAAGGCTGGCGTATTTAGAAGTATCGTAAATATCAAGTTAATCGCAAAAGCTGGCACTTCTGCCGAAAAAACAGTTGTGTTGGTAACCGCAGATCCGTCTATTATTAAGCTTGCCGCCGCCACCAAGTTGCCTGTGGCAAAGAATCTTCAAACTGCGCCAGTGATTCCTAGTACAGATGTGGAAGAGCCTAGCGATTCGCACATTATCGAAGATCTACCCGAAACAGACGAGAACGAGGCAGATGAGAGTACCCCGACTACCACAGAAGATTCTAAGCCCTCAAAGAACGAGGCCTCCAAGGTCAAAAAACACGAGAATGCAGCCGTAGTCGAAGACGACGATGAGGATATCGAGGAAGAAGAAGTCGACGAAGAACCCGCAAAAAAAGAGAAGAAAGAAAAGAAGACCAAAAAGCCTGCTGGCGGTGCTGGTAATAAATTGTTTGGCTGGATCAAACTACACAAAAAGCTTTCAATTTTTAGTGGCGTGCTTGCCGTGGCGCTAATTTGCTTCTTGGTATGGGCATTTGGTTTTGCCCCAGCGGTGGATATTACAGTAGCAATAAAGACTGATCCGAAGAATTTTTCTGAAAGCATTACCTTCACTGACAAGCTCTCTGATGAAAATGCAAAAGAAGGGAAGTTTTACCTGGAACAAAAGAAGTTTGACGACACTCAAGAGATAGAGTTTCAAGCCACTGGACAGAAAAATAAAGGCGAAAAGGCACACGGTGAAGTGGTCGTAGTGGCTACAGTTTCATCTGATGGCGGCTCAAAAGTGATCAATACTGGCGATACTTTTACGGTGGACGGGTTATCCTTCGTAGCGGACAGTAGCGTCACTATGAGATACGATGGCAAAGACGATAGCGTGTGTGTAAATGCCGATTCAGTATCAAAGAGAGAGTTCGACCGACAGGGCTGCAGAATCTATGCCAATATTAAAGTAACTGCAGTTTCTCCAGGTACAGCTTATAATATTTCTGCAAGAAAGAACGGTTGGAATACGACAGCCAATGTAGAAGTTTCTTCGGAGTCTGCAATGACCGGCGGCACAGATAATATTGTGACCGTAGTCCAGCAGTCCGACATAGAAAATGCCAAGAATCAGCTGACTACTGCCAAGGCGGACGAAAACAAGACCAAACTTTATGATACTATCGACGACAAGTATTATATCATCGAAAGTAGCTTTGAGCAGAGCACTGGCTCTTCCACGGCTACTCCGGCCGCCGACGAGGAGGTTGGCTCTGGAGTCAAACCGATTCTAAAGACTACGACTACTGCGACGGTATACGTGATTGACAAAGTCAAGCTAGAGGAATATATCAGAGAAAAGGCAGCCCTAGAGGACAATCAAAAAGTTTTCGACATTAGAGATATCTATATCGAGAATATCACTCAAATCGCAGCTGATGCTACCGCCAAACTCAAGGCGCAATATTTTGTAGGACCCAAGATCACCGAATCTGAGGTAGTAGACAAGGTTAAAGGTAAAGGCCTCGGTGACGCTGGGCGCGAAATTCGCGATATTTATGGCGTCTCTGACGTAAAGATGAACACATCTTATCCATGGGTAATGTCGGTACCGGGTGACTCAAATAAAGTTTCGGTACGCTTTGAGGTAAAAGATCAGGATGGCAAAGAGATTAAGGCCAATACCGATTCTGGTAACAATAATGAATCAGGCGAAGATAATAAAGATAACACCGAAAAAGCCAAAGAATAGGGCGTAAAAATGCGAATTATCGGACTTGATATAGGCGAAAAACGGATTGGTGTGGCCAAGGCTGATTCGAGTACTAGAATTGCGGTGCCTATCGGCTACATCAATGTAGACGGTTCCGAGTGGCAGGAAATCGCACGTATAGCTAGTTTGCAAGGTACGAGTCTCTTCGTACTGGGTTTGCCTCGCAGCAACGAGGGTACGGAGACCCAGCAGTCTATGTATGTGCGCAACTTCGCAAAAATACTGATACAGAAGATTCCCGAGGCTAAAATCCGTTTCCAGGATGAATCGTTGACCTCTGTAGTCGCCGAAGAGCGGTTAAAATCTAGGGGGAGGGCTTACGAAAAAGGCGATATAGATGCTGAAGCCGCTACGATTATCTTGCAGGATTTTCTGGAAAGTCTTGGCAATTCAGAAGAATTTTCGAGAATCTCTCCTTTGGGCACGACAGAGGCCGTCCGGTCTTCCGACAGTTCCGTTTTAGAACCTGAATCCGTTCAGCATCCCCTTTCTCGGACACACTCTGCGCCGCTTCGCCAAGCATACGGTCTTCAAAAGGGGACTCCTGAGCATCTCCAGAATATAATTAACGAAACAAAGAAGCAATCAGACAAAGTCAAACTTAACACCAAGAAAGCAAAACACAAGATGAAAACAGCAACAAAATGGATATCTGGTATCTCTATAGTAGTGATTCTCGAGCTAATAGCGACAGGGGTGGCACTTTTTGTTAAAGAACAGCGCTATGCTGAATACCAGAGGCAATTTGCCGAGATAGAGTCGCAGATGGAAGCAGAAGTCTTTAATTTTACAATCAGGCCAGGTGAGACTATATTTGATATTAAGAAAAGCCTGGTCGAGGCTGGATATTCTGCCGCTGACGTAGAACAGGCTTTTAATGCCGACTATGATTTTGCTTTTTTGAAAAATAGGCCCGAAAACGCCACGTTAGAAGGGTACCTTTATGGCGAAACCCATGAATTTTATAAGGATACACCCGTAAAGGAAATCGTCGAAACGTACCTAAAAGGAATGGAGCAGATCATTTCTGAGAACAGTCTAGAAGCAGCTTATGCTGCGCAGGGCTTATCACTCTACGAGGGTATTACTTTAGCGTCTGTTGTCCAAAAAGAGGCTGCCGCCGCAGATATGCCGACCGTTGCTCAGGTTTTTATGACGAGGCTCGATTACGGAATTCCCCTAGGAAGCGACGTGACTGTTTCGTATGCCGTGGACGTAGCGGATCCAGAGAGAAAAACATACTCTGATAACGCTAGTGCCCTCACGATTGATTCGTGTTATAATACCAGGCTTTACAATGGGCTCCCCTGCGGGCCAATCTCTAATCCTAGCCTGCCGGCACTTCTTGCGGTAGCAAACCCATCAGATACCTCTTATCTTTACTTCTTGACAGGTGACGATGGAATGATGTATTATAGCTATACGGAGGATGAGCATTTACGTAATGCTCGTGATCATTGCCAATACCTCTGTAATGTTTCATTATGAGCAGAAAAAAAAGAAAATTAAATCTAGATAAAGCAAAAGAGGTTTTGCCTTATTTTGCCGCTTTTGTACTAATTTTGGGTCTAGTAGCCCTAGGGTCACTAGATAAACAAAATGCAGGGAGCACTCTCAGCCTTGCTAGTTTTGCTGCGAATAATTACGATGTGTCCGTAGATCAGATGGGCGAGCTATACGTGGTGGCAGATTTGTCCGACGCTTTGGGACTGGCTAGTGCCCCTGATGTAGCCTCTAACTACGTAGTTACCACTACGATGTACGACTCTGGGCAAACCGCCACGGGGAAGCTAGAAAAGCCTTCTCTTACCAGCATTGATGCATCTAGAGGTGTAATTGAGCATACTCTGGCCGATGGAGAGAATTTGGACGTTCTCGCCGCAAAATATGGAGTTTCTACCGATCAGATTCGTTGGTCTAACGGCCTAAAAAGCAATGATGTGGGTGTAGGCACCGTACTTTATATCCCGAGTACCTCTGGTATCGTTTACACCGTAAAAGCAGGAGACACGGTTGAGTCGATTGCTTCTAAATATGGCTCGAGTGCATCCGAGATTATCGCAATGAATGACCTTGAGGTATCTGGTATTTCCGAAGGAATGCGTGTCGTAATTAAGGACGGCTCGCTTCCAGAGACAGAACGCCCAGAATACGTAGCCCCTCGCCCTGCCTATACCGCTACTCCGACTACTGTTTATGCCTACACTTACCTAGGTAGCACCTCCGAGCGATTAAATATTGAGGTAATTGGATACTTTTATGGCCTGGGTGGTCCTTATGGGGCCGGCCAGTGTACTCAGTGGGCATGGTATAAACGCGGTGGGACCGTTCCGTCTTCGTGGGGCAACGCCAATTCCTGGGCTTACAACGCCGCAGCCCAAGGCTATCTAGTCAACCGCACGCCCGCCGCTGGCGCTATTTTCCAAACATCTTCTGGTTGGGCAGGCCACGTAGGCTATGTAGAGGCGGTCAATCCTGATGGCTCTATTATAGTCTCAGAAATGAACTATGGTATCCCGTTCCGGGCTATCCGTTCTACTATTCCGGCCTCAGCGGTAGGGAATTTTAACTATATTCATTAGTAATCTTCGACCAAGGTAAACTCTTTACCAGCGATAGAAATAATCGAATCTGGCTCTGCACCCATCGATGTAAGCTCGCCACGAATACCATAACGCTTCATGATGTCGCGAAGGCGATTAACCGAGGCGTAGTTGGTGAGATCGGTACGACGAGCAAATTTCTCGATTTTTTCACCCGTGACGACAAACTTATCATCTATTTTTTCGACTTTCCAGGTGTCTTTTAGTTCTTTAGGGCTGAGAGAGATGGTAGGGATGGTAGAGGTGGAGGCACGAGGAATATCCTCGTTCGAGGAGCATATTCGCCGACGGGGCGAATACGGAGCGACCGAGCCCTGTGACGACAGGAGCGAGGGGGCGTTCCGAGAACGACGGATGTTCTCGTGCCTGTCTACAACCTGCTCGCTCAGCTCCCGAAGTAGCTCTTTGATACCCTGATGAGCCGAACTACTGACAGCGAAAATTTTGGCGTCAGGATTTTTCTCGAGAATGGACGCTGTTTGCATTTTGATAATCTCTTCGTCTACACCTTCACATTTGGTAAGAGCGACTATCTCTGGGCGGTCTTTCAAATCGGAATATTTATCTAGCTCGTTTCGGATAGTCTGATATGCTTCTCCGGCATCGTTGTTATAGATGTCTATCAGATGAAGTAATACCGCTGTACGGTCGACATGTCTCAGGAAGTCATGTCCTAGGCCTTTACCCTCGGAGGCCCCCTCTATTAGCCCTGGAATGTCTGCTATCAAAAGATCCTTGCCATCGATAGTAGCTACGCCAAGATTGGGCGTAATAGTGGTGAAGGGGTAGTCGGCAATTTCGGGCTTAGCATTTGATACAACGGAGAGAAAAGTGGATTTGCCGGCATTTGGCAAGCCCACCAGACCGACGTCAGCCATGGTTTTTAATTCTAGCTCCGCCTCGAATTCTTCACCTGGCTCGCCCACTTCGGCGATTCGGGGTGCCTGGCGCGTGGAGCTCTTGAAATGAGCGTTACCAAAGCCGCCGGAGCCGCCCTTAGCGATAATGGCGGTTTGCCCGTCATGGGTTAAATCGGCCAAAAGGGCACGAGAATATCCGTCGCGAGTGGGGTCGGCTAAAAGGACGCGAGAATATCCGTCGTTCTCGGAACGCTCCCTCACTCCTGTCGTCACAGGGCTCGGTCGCTCCGTATTCGCCCCGTCGGCGAATATGCTCCTCGAACGAGGATATTTCTCGCGCCTTAGCTTATACACCACGGTGCCGATAGGTACGTCGATGATTAGGTCTTTGCCGGAGCGGCCGGCGGCGCGTTGACCAGAGCCGTTTTTGCCGTTTTCGGCGGTCAAGATTGGAGTAAAGCGAAAATCTATTAGAGTGTTGGTGTCTTTGTCAGCACGAAAAATAATGTCGCCGCCTTTGCCACCATCTCCACCATCTGGGCCACCCTTGGGAATATATATCTCATGGCGAAACGAGACGGCGCCATCGCCGCCTTTGCCGGCTTTCAAACTAACTTTCGCTTTATCAACAAACATACCTTATATTATACCAAATCTTGTCAAAATTCTAAAAAGATATAATGGATATTGACAAAAATACTCCGACATGATATTATGTAGTCATAATTGTATCACCATGCTTCGGCATGTTTAGATATAGAGGCTCTTTAGAATGTTGGTTCGGTGCTAGACCATATTCCTGTTAGGAGGCAAAAAATGACCAAGAAAAAGAAGTACGTATTGTTGGACGAAACGACCGTTGCGCCCACTGGTGAGGTTCTTTATCGCATCTGTGCAGCTACAGATTTTGGACACGTTAGAGCTGGCGACCGCGGCGGGTTCGTCGAATCCGAGGACAATCTTTCACATGAAGGGTTGTGCTGGATTGGCGACGAGGCCATGGTTTATGGAAGCGCGCACGTCTACGAGAACGCGCAGATTTACGGGCACGCTCAGATTTATGGGCAAGGACTGGTCTACGGAGAAGCGGAAGTTTACGGAAAAGCAGAAGTCTACGGAGAAGCGGGTGTTTATGGAAGCGCCAAGGTGTCTGGAAGTGCGAAGGTGTATGATTGGGCGTGCGTTTTCGATAACGCCATGGTTCATGACTGCGCTCAAATCTACGGAGGCGCAATAGTCTATAAATGGGCCCGGGTTTATGGTCGGGCACGTATCTATGGCCAAGCGCGTATCTATGATCAGGCGCGCGTTTACGATGATGCCAAGGTGTCTGATAGGGCTTGCGTCTGCGGAGTAGCGAAGGTCCTTGACAGAGCACGCGTCTTCGATGACGCCATGATCCATGGTGCTGCTCGAGTTTTTTATGACTCTCGAGTATTCTATTCTGACGACGTTGTCGGTGTAGTAGCAAACCGGACATCTACGGATGCTTCAGATCCTAGCGACGCATAGAACCGACACCCGGCCCCGCCTACAGGCGGGGCTTTTCTTGTGGATAACCGCAAAAAAACGCTTGACACGGCTTCGCTTATGCTTTATTATAGTATTAAGCTGGTACGCTTCACAGGGGTTCCACTGATTTTACTTAGTGGAGTGTGGAGACTTACATTAAAAACAAAAACAGCGGATTAAAACAAACCAATGTGCCCCGCGGGTGGGCGCGTAACAGCGGGGAAACGGCCGATAGGCCGTTTTCTTATGGTATAATATAGGGGATGATTAAGTTTACGATAATTACATTATTTCCGGAGGCGGTGGAGCCGTATCTCAAGGCTTCGATGATGGAAAAGGCCACCCGCAAAGGGTTGGCCGAGTTTGAGCTAGTGAATTTGCGCGATTTTGGCCTCGGGCCGCATAAGTCCGTGGATGACACGCCGTATGGAGGCGGGGACGGGATGCTACTACGCTGTGAGCCCGTATTTGCCGCCATCGAATCAGTCAAAGCAAAAGACCCATCCGCCAAAGTCATCTTGCCTACCCCTGTAGGGAAGATGTGGGATCAGGAAATGGCTAAGGGGTTCGCTGGAGACAGAGAATCTTTTTCGAGGAGCATATTCGCCGGCGGGGCGAATACGGAGCGACCGAGCCCCGTGACGACGGGCGCGAGGGAGCGTTCCGAGAAAAACGGTTCTCTGTCTCCAGCGACCAGACACTACATCATCCTATGTCCCCACTACGAGGGATACGACGAGAGGATTCTCTCGATAGTGGATTATCCGATTTCGCTTGGCAAATATGTGCTCACGGGTGGGGAATTGCCGGCGCTGATTATTATCGACTCTGTGGTGCGGCTAATCCCTGGGGTGCTTGGAGGAGAGAAGTCGGCAGAGATTGAGTCGTTTTCCGACGGGGACAATCTAGAATATCCTCAGTACACGCGGCCAGAAGATTTCCGCGGAATGAAGGTCCCAGAGATTCTCCTCTCTGGCAACCACGGCGAAATCGCTAAATGGCGAGAAGAACATAGCGGCAAAGCTCAAGATTAAGGTATAATATTAGTATGGATTTACGCGCGGATGTGGAGGTTTTATCTGGGGTGGGGCCGAAAACGGCGGAGATTTTAAGAAAACACGGGATAAAGACCGTAAAGGATTTTTTCTATAACTTGCCGAGAGATTACGAGAATTTTGAGGCCCCGACGTCTATTAATGAGATCCGTCCGGGTAAGGTAGTAATAAAAGGCAAAATTAGCAATTTGTCTACCCGCCGAGCTAGGCGACGCAATCTGTCTGTCACCGAGGGGGTGGTTAGCGACGCCACTGGCGCCATAAAAGTAGTTTGGTTTAATCAGGGCTACCGCGCGAAACAATTTGATCCAGAGAAGGAATACTTTTTTACCGGTGAATATCAGCTAAAAAACGGGCGATTTAGCCTGATTTCTCCTCAAGCCGCCGAGGTGGCACAGGTCGACATAGAGACGGGCCTGGCGCCTATCTACGTGGCACACGGCGCACTACGATCGAACGATTTTAGGAGATTAATGCGGAGTTCTCGAGATAAATTTGACAAGATACCCGATTTGCTACCTTTAGTTAGGCCCGGTATGCGTAAAGAAGCGCTTTTCTTCGCCCATTTCCCGAAATCTATAAAGTCCGTACAAAGGGCGAGGGATTATTTGGCCTACGAAGAGCTGTTTGAGCTGATTTTGGCATCGAAACTAAACCGTCGCGAAAACGAAAAGTTAAAATCTTTCAAAATGCCTTTTAATCTCGAAAAAACAAGGTTGTTTTTAGGGAAGTTGCCGTTTGAGCTGACTAGGGCACAGAAAAAGGCTGCCTGGGAAATTTTCCAAGATATGGAAAAAGACGCCCCGATGAATAGATTGCTCCAGGGGGATGTAGGCTCTGGTAAAACCATGGTAGCGGCGCTTGCGGCCTACGCGGCGGCGCTTGCTGGATACCAGGTGGCTTTGCTAGCTCCTACAGCAATCCTCGCCACACAACATTTTGAGGGTTTGTCTAGTATTTTGCGAGCTTTTGGCGTGAAAGTTGAGCTTCTCACTGGGGCCACCAAGAAAAAGCCAGAACTAAAAAAGCGGATTAAATCTGGAGAGGTGGACCTCGTAATTGGCACACATGCGCTCCTCACTGATGATACAGGGTTTGCTCGGCTGGGGCTCGTAATAATAGACGAACAACATCGGTTTGGCGTAGAACAAAGGCAAAAATTAACGTTAAAATCACCCGAAGGTAAGGCACCCCATCTGCTTACGATGACTGCTACCCCTATACCGCGTTCTTTACAACTGACAGTCTTTGGAGATCTGGATGTTTCCGTCCTGAATGAACTCCCCAAGGGGCGCCAACCGATCAATACCTGTATTCTGAAAGAAATCGAAGCTAGAGAGCATCTTTATCCTAAAATTATTGACACTGTAGAAGCGGGGAATCAGGCATATTGGATCTGTAAGGCCATAGACGACAATGCTCGCAACGAGACTACCTCTGTAAAATCTCGCGCCGCCAAACTGCAGGCGCTCTTTCCGAAGCTCAAAATCGAATATCTGCACGGCAGGATGAAACCGACCGAAAAAGACGATATAATGGAGCGGTTCTCTAGAGGAGAAATCCAAATCTTGGTTTCTACCACGGTGGTAGAGGTAGGCGTAGATGTGCCGAATGCGACGCTCATGGTAATCGAAAATGCTGAAAGTTATGGCCTAGCGCAGCTGCATCAGCTACGTGGGCGAGTGGGACGGGGCAAAGCAGCATCTTCTTGTTATTTGCTTACTTCTGGCGATTTTGCCCCTTCTAGACGGCTCCGAGAATTAGAAAAGTCAAACGACGGGTTCCACTTGGCAGAAGTAGACCTGAAGCTTCGCGGTCCAGGGGAAATTTACGGAGCCTTGCAGCATGGCGCTCTAAACCTTAGGATTGCCACCTTTTCAGATACAGCGCTAATCCACCGAGCACAACATGATGTTGGTGATTTCTTGAAAAATCCCGAGAATATGTTAAAATATAAAGAGTTGATGGAGGGGATCACTAAGTATCAACAAATAACTACTTTGAACTAATATGAATAAGTCTATCAAAATCACCTCTGGGGAGTTTCGCGGGCGGAGTATCAAATCTCCCGATTCTACTGCCACACACCCAATGGGCGCTCGTGAAAAATTGGCGCTTTTTAATATGATTTCTGATTATATTCCAGGGGCGTCCGTATTGGATGCCTTTGCTGGGTCTGGAGCGCTGGGCATTGAGGCGCTTTCTCGAGGCGCCGCATTTGTGGTGTTTATAGAGAAAGACGCACGCGCTTGCAAGACAATAAACGAAAATCTGCGCAAGCTTAATATTTCATCTTCTCGTGGCAGCGTACTACAATATGACATTTATAAAATCTTAAAAAGCGTCACCGATTGCTGGAATCTAGTCCTTGCTGATCCCCCCTATGACGAATATGACGAAAAAAAGATTCAGGTATTGGCGCGAGTGGTGGCAGAGCCTGGAGGTGTTTTAATATTGTCTCATCCGGACGTACCACCAAGAATGCCAGGGCTCGAACTCCTAAAAACCAGACGATATGCCCAGGCACATATTTCTATTTATGTTCGAAAAACAGAGGTGTAGATAACCAAAAGGTTGACGTTTTTGCACACTATGGTATAATATAATAAGCACAAAAGATTTGTGAGTTCTTTTATATTGTTTTTCTCTAGGGAGGGAGATGTATGACCTGGAAACGCAAAACAGGCATGGGGAAGACAGGCCAAATACCGCCATCAAATGCGGTAAATCCACTACCACCGACGACATTGTTAAACACAAGAGAAATGAACTCGATTGGCGTGGTGGGCTCGTCAATAATCGAACCGACCCCGCAGAGTCGTGCGCCTAAGAGGCTACCGGTAAAACCAGAAGATTGTTGCATCGTCGACATATACGTCGATTGGCTTACATGCCTTCAGTTAGAAGTCCCAAACGACCTGGCTTCGAGCCTTCGTTCTGAAGACTATCATTTACCAGAGCAAATTTGGGACAAAGTTAATCATTGCTCGTGCAGCGAGCAGGCCGAAGTAATTTACGAGATGCTCAAATGTCTACAAAAGTTTCGGGCGCTCAGTATTCTGTCTCGAGGCGGCTCGCTTAATGGCAGAGAATATTTGGCTTTGCCCCTAGTCATGGCCGGCGAAGAGAATTTTTTACAACTTTTCGATAAACTAAAACCGGCTTTGCCGAGGCTTGGACTCGATAAGGGCGCGACGCGCGACAGTATTAGCGACAAAAACTATCCGTCTGTCATAAAATTATTCCTCAATAACAGAAGTCAATTTTTCCGTGTCTATGGACTCAACCGTTATAGTGCTATTTTTAGTTTTATTAAAAACATATCTAGCAAATTGCCCGAATGGCCGATTGAGCTTGCTTCGGTGTTTGGCGACACCGAGGCCGTCCTAACCGCTGCGGATTGGGTAGAGGACAACTACCTGTGCCAAACTTTGCATCCGCACTATTTCCGGTAAACGCTTCACCTAGAGGAAACAAAAACCGGGGAACAGGGGCCGCAAACTCCCCCATCCCCGGTTTTTTATTTTAAGCACAATAAGCTTGCATATTTAGCAAAAGTGTGATATAATTCTGAGTATAAGGAGTTTTTATGTATTATCAAGAGGAAGCTGACAAAAAAGAACGTCGAAAGATTATCGCTATTGCGACAATTGCAGTAGTAGTAATTTTGGTGCTACTAGTTGCAATTATTGTGGTAGCCACTAAAAAATCTACTCGAGTAACTACTGGTGCGGACAATAATTCGTCTAGTCAGGTTGTCGAGAATACTGGCGAGCAGGCCGGTAGTGAACAAGCTGGTAACGAGCAGGCCGCATCGACCGAAAAGTCTGATGAGGCGAAGCCTCAAAGTGGGAATGCCGCTACGGGCAGCCTTTCCACCAATAGTACGAGTTCATCGACGGACAACAATACCGTCGCTGCATCTAATTCTAATTCTGGTAGCGCTACTGGGGCCAACGCAAATATACCATCTACTGGCCCAGAAGAAGCTTTGCCAATCGCTTTGATTGCTGGCGCACTCGTAGCATATCTTTCTTCTAGGAAGCTAGCCGAGAGAAAAGCTTAAACTATCAAATACTCGAAGAGGCGAGCAAAAGGCTCGCCTTTTTGGTGAGCATGACGCTCTTAGCGACTATGACGCTCCTGGTCGCTTGATGAATTTAGTGAATTTGGCTTTGGCGATTTTCGACAAATATGCTATAATAGCTCTACGCCCGGATGGTGGAACTGGTAGACACGTATGCCTTAGGAGCATATGCCTCACGGCGTGCAGGTTCAAGTCCTGTTCCGGGCACCAAAACTGCACAATTTTGAGATTTATCGCGCGAAAGCGCGTTTTTTATTGTGTATTGTTTGAGACAAAGCGTTTCTACGGTCTATTCATATTGCCGGAAAGATTTTGAGATGATACGGACATCTTGACAATTATGTCAATATATGATAAAATTTACTCATAAAGTAGCTGTTTTGTTGCTTTGCAGTTTATAAATCTGTTGGTTGGTTGGGTGATTTGGGCCTGGATTAGAAAGGAGCCTTTATGGCAGAGATGGTAAAAATGGCGAACACCGTAAAGCCCGCAGACCTCCCCGTGGAGTTGGCGGCAAAGATATTTGTCGCACTCAATCGGGTCGATGTCGTATACATGCGAATGAACCCGTTTGGGGGTGACAATGGTCACGGCGCACTCTATTTGTGCATCGACCCGAGCGAGTTGATCTATCCAGAAGGATGGTATTTTGCAAAGGGCCACTTCCGTAACAAGCACAATACCGATAGCGGCCTCTACTACGAAATACCGATGTATCAATTCGGTGGTAGGCTCTGGTAACCCCAGGAAGGAGGTGCCAGATGCATTGGCCTTAAGCCACAACTAAACAGAAAAACACCCGAGGTCGGCGCCCCGCGCCCCGCCTCGGCGGTACCCCGAGGATGGTCTAGCGCAACTTGCGCCCGTACCCTCGGGGTTTTTCTTTTTAATTTATAATCGCGATACCGCAAGCCCTTGATTATTTTGTCGCTCCGTACTATAACAGAAAGTAGGTTTTAGCTTTAGTGAAAGCCTTAAAACCCGAACATTAGTAAAGGGAAGATGCCTTGATGGGCAAAATTGAACAAATAGACAAAGAGGTGTCAAATATGGAAACTTGGAAATTGACTGATATACAGCTGGCAAAGATTAGAGATTGCGCAAGTAACATCAACAAACAAAATCCTGATCTCAAGATGACACTCGTTGTTGCAGACGGCGTCTTGCTGGGCGTCAGTGTTAGGTTCTTGCCACCAGAGTTTTGGCTGGCCGATACGCCAAAAAACGCTCAGATTGAAAAAACGATTCACGAAGAAATCGAGAAGCGCTCTTGTCGCTGTTTATTCCCAGAGAAAAGCGAACTGTTTCGCAGAGGCATATTAGAACTAAAATATACTAGCATACACTGCGCAGCTGACGAGAGCTACGTGATAGAGGCGATGAAGTTTATTGCCGATGATTTGATCGACGTAATTCTCGGTAAAAAAGAATTATCATAATAGACGGGACTATCAGATGTCGACCAAAAGCATCATTCCCATACCCACCCCACTACGAAATCTAGGGGTGGGTTTTTATATAAAATATGTTTGGTTTATAATAGAGGTATGAGCGAATTGCAAGATTATGCGGAGATGCGGGGAAGGCTGGCAGATTTGGCGGACGATGAGTACCGTGAGTTTATCATGAAAGGAATTCCGAGCGAGCGGCCGTTTATCGGGGTGAGGATTCCGCAAATTCGAGAGATTGCCGCAAAAGTGCCAATGGAGAGAATTGACGATTTTTTGAAGGTGGAACCAGTGGCGTTTGAGGAATTAGTTACGAGGGGATTTCTGGTGTGCCGCTTGCCGTATACTGAAATGCTGAAGCGGTTTGATTCGCAGGTCACGCAAATCGATGACTGGTGCTCGTGTGACACTTTTTGTTCGGCGGTAGCAAAAAAGATTAAAAGGCATAAAACGGAGTTTTTTGAAGAAAAGATTGATAGATTATTACTGGACGATTCACCAGAATTCGTTGTGCGGACTGGGCTAGTGCTACTAAAATGCGCATATGTGGAGCCAGAATGGCTGCAGGTAATTTTTGACCGCGTGGAGCGACTGGCTAGTCGCGAGGAATATTATGTCAAGATGGCGACCGCGTGGCTGCTTTGTGACTGCTTTATCAAATTTCCGACAGCGACGATTGGATACATGGTAGGCTGTAGCTTGCCAGCATGGACATTTAATAAGACAATTTCCAAGATTTGCGACTCGCATCGCGTAGACGAAGAAACAAAAGACCTGATGCGGAAAATGCGAAAATAGGCGCCTCGCATCCCTGAAGCGCCTATTTGATATCGGCTATTTATTTAGTGAGCTCGACTCCACCAATATAGAGCTTGTAACCGTTTAGGTTGATGTTGGAATTCGACGAATCAGCATTGCTAAGTGAGGTAAGGTAGGTGTCGCCAGTAAGAGTGAGAGTGCTGGAATTATCGATGGTAAGGTTGACTTCGCCTTGGCTATCGGAATTGATGGCCCCAGTGAAGGATGAGCCGCTTTTTAGGTTCAAGGTGAGACTAGAGATAGAATCAACCACAATGTTGCCGTTAGATTTTTGATTGGTGAGGTTCATGGTAACTGTGCCGCCATTGCTGCCAGATTTGCCCCACGAATCCTGCTGGATGCGGAGGAAGTTGCCCGAGGCATCATTGTTGATAATTTGGTTATTCTCTAGATTAATTTCGGCAGTAGTGTTGGTGACATAGAAAGTGTCGCCCTGGTTTGTGGTAATATTAGAATTTTTGGCGGTAAAAGTGGCTTGCCCCGAGGCGGCATCACCACTCATAGACTGATATAGGAAAATATTTTTATAGGTGGTGGACTGGCCGTTTAGGGTATTATTTGTGTCGGTAAGTGTAGTGTTTTCAAGAGTCACACTGTTTTGCCCTTCGATAACGACCCCCTCGGAGGCGGTAGCAATGAGGTTCGCATTTTTTACAGTGATGTCTGCGGTAGAATAAATGGCAGGAGAGCCTTTGCCGGTAGTCTCATATGTGCCCTGATCTACCGTGACAGTACCGCCACCACGATCAGAACGGATGGCGGCGCTGGAAGTGCCGGCGGTATTAATAGTAAGATTGGTAGCGTTCATGGTGCCGCCGCCCGTAGTCATAATACCGCCAGAATTATCTTTGCTAGTAGTAATGGTGGAGTTCGAAATGTTGATGGTCGTGCCATCTGAGGCGCTGTTGTTGGTAGTAGCGGAGCCGCCATAGCTAAAAACACCATTAGCGCTAGTAGCATCGGTGGTGATAGTGGCGTTTGTGATATTGAGCGTGGCCCCGCCTTTTGCTAGAATGGCGGAGTTGGTGCCATAAAAACTAGTATTATCGCCTCCGTCAGAATCGCCCGTTTTGGTAACGGTGATATTAGAGAGGTTAGCCGTGATGTTGCCGGAGGCCAGTATCGCATTCTCGTCGGCATTAGTGGAGGCGAATTCGCCGCCAGTAATATCTTCGTCCGTAGTGATTTCTTTGACGGATGAATAAGTGGCCGAAGAGCTGCTAGAGGTACCTTGATTGGCCTGGTTGAGGCTATCGGTAGGATTGACAGACTTGATGAGGAAGAACCAAATAATACCCAGAGTTGCGACCAGGATAATGATAGTAGAGATATAGATAAGATTTTTCTTGTTTTCTTGCATAGTGAGGATCCTTAGCTTGCGTTGCTGCTGGTATTATTTGACGTATTGGTGGGTCTTTGTGGACGGGATTTGGAGGAATTATCTGAGCTGCTGGTGCCACCAGAGTCTGACTGGTCGCTACTCTCGCCGTCTGGCATTTCTGGTGGAGTTTCACCCTCTGGAAGCTCAGGAGGAGTGCCACCGTCTGGCATTTCTGGCGGAGTGCCGCCGTTCGACATACTTGGCGGAGTACCGTTTCCTTGCGTCATAGTAGAATTACTATTACTATTTAAATTGGAATAGGCGAGAAAAGCAGCGGAGGCCATGACGGCTCCAAGTAGCAGACCAATCACAAAAAAGCAGATTTTGTCTTTGGTAAAAAATTTATTTGCGGACTTTGTTTCTGATTTTATATCAGAATTCGTGTCGTTGTTCATTGATGATTCTCCAATTAATTTGTTATGTTTTAATTATAAAATGATTTCCTGGAAATAAACTTAAAAACTGAAAATTGTTTGTTTCGGCGCGTCACTTTGGGGTCAGAGTCGATGGTGGAGCATTCTCAGCTAATGCGATATAATAAGGATATGGAAAATTCAAAAAGTTTAGTGGTGTATTTCTCGCGAGCGGATGAAAATTATAATGTCGGCTCGGTCGAGGTGGGAAATACCGAATTATTAGCCCATAAAATTGCAGAGGCTGTGGGTGCTGACGAATTCAAAATTGCCCCAGCCAAGGCTTACCCCGCAAACTATATGGAAACCGTGGATATCGCGACAGCCGAAAAGGAGTCCGGTGCGCGGCCGGAATACGTAGGCGACGTGGATCTTTCGAGCTACGACACAATCTATCTCGGCTATCCGATTTGGTGGGGTGATATGCCAATGATAGTGTATAATTTCCTGGAAAAGCATGATTTTACCGGCAAAAAGGTAGCCCCATTCTGCACACATGAGGGGTCCGGCGAGTCTGGGACTTTTGGTAAGTTGGTAAAAGTACTTGACGGCGCCAAAATCCTAGATGGGCTCGAAATGACTGGCACCAAAGCGAGAAGTGGCGCCGGCCTATTAGAAGCAGAAAGCTGGGCAAAGGCTGAGTAATGAAACGAGAGTTGGTAATCCATGGGATATATCAACATTTTAAGGGAAATTCGTATATTGTAGAAGACATTGCAATAGATTCGGAGACGGGAGAGGAGTTAGTGCTGTATCGGGCACTGTATGGCGATGGGGTTTTGTATGCACGACCGAAGGAGATGTTTCTAAGCTTGGTGGATAAAGTAAAATATCCGGAGGTGAAGCAGAAGTATAGGTTTGAGCTAGTGGAGGATGAGAAGTGAGTTTCAAAGAGGAAGTGTACGCGGCAGTAAGGAAGATTCCGCTTGGATGCGTGGCTACGTATGGTGAAGTCGCCTTGATGATCGGGCGGCCAGGGGCGGCACGTGCAGTAGGAAATGCGTTACATACGAATCCATATGAATGGGGGTCTGACACCGTCCCGCGCGAGCTTTGGGTACCATGCCACCGGGTAGTGGCGAAAGATGGGTCGCTTGCGGCTGGATTTGGCTTTGGGGGCTCCGAGGAACAGAAGGTTCGGCTGATGGCCGAGGGAGTGGAGATAGTAGAGGGTAAGGTAGTGAGAAAAATAAGTTGATGCTATAATGATAGGAAGAAATTCAACGTTATTTTAAAGGAGGCTATATGGCATTGCAATTGACTAACGAATGGGATAAGGTGTTCCCGCGAAACGATAAAGTGTGAGGTATAGATGAATAAGAAATTAAAAATCTCTTTGCCGATTTTGATTGTTGTAATTATTTCTGTTGTAGTTACGATGATTGTGATGAACAGGAATGAGTCTGGAGTGAGTCCAGGGCTTTCACCTGAGTCTAGTCAATATAACGATAGCGAGGAGAAGGTTATGAACAAAATGTATATTAGTGTGAATGGACAGGAGCTTGCTGTTAATTTGGAAGATAACGCTACGGCCGAGGCCTTGCTTGGCATGCTGCCGCTTGAGCTTACGATGAATGAGCTTAACGGGAATGAGAAATATACATATCTAGGTGAGCCTTTACCTGTGGATACTTTTAATCCTGGGCGGGTGGAAGCTGGGGACGTGATGCTGTTTGGGGATGATTGCTTGGTGATTTTTTACGAATCATTTGAGACCGAGTACAGCTATACGAAGATTGGGCATGTCGATGGACTGCCAGAATTGGGGGAGGGAGATGTGGTAGTAAGACTAGAAGCGGGGAGGTAGGAATAGAATGAATAAGGTTAAGCAAGTTGATAGGGTAGTTAAATGCATTGAGAGTGAATATGGGGCAGAGCCGGAGTTTTTGTGGCCGGAACGGTATCCGAGCTACTGCGTGTTTCGGCATGGAGACAATCGGAAATGGTTTGCGCTGGTGGCGAAGGTAGGCTGGCGGAGCCTAGGAGTGGAGCGCGAAGACGAGGTAGAAATAGAAATCATAAATTTGAAGTTTGACACGGGGCAGGCGATGGATTTTGCAGAGGGAAATGAGGGGATTTTTCCGGCGTATCATATGAATAAAAATAATTGGATTACGGTGGTGCTAGATGGGACGATGGCGGATGAGATGGTGATGGAACTGGTGCGGAAGAGTTATTTGGTGACGGGGTAGAGAGCGTAGGTTTTAGCTTAAATATTTACAGATACGAAAAATATGTTATAATTGTGCTAGTTTTGGTTGGCGGGAATTTCAAACGCACATTATTATTTTGAAAGGTTGGTGATCATGTATGCCAAGAAATCCAGAACTAGACAGATTGAAGGCAGAGCAGCAGTCGCTGTTCGAACGAAAGCAGATTGCGTTCCAGAGATTCAAGGATTTACGAGATCAGACGAATGCCGCCCATGATATCATGCAGTCGGCCTGGGAAGAGCGTACTCGCGCTAGGGACCACATGAACAGGGAGTTCGAAGCGAGAAAATCGGCCTATGAGCACCGTGATGCAGTTTGGGATGAGTATGGTCGTATCCGCGACCATAACAACTCTCGAATCGAGTCGCTGAGATACGAGGCTGACAACGAGCATCGTGCGATGCAAGATTGCTTCGAGCGAGCCAGCAATGCCTATCAGCACGGAGATAAATCTGAGGCGCCATATTATTCTCAAGAGGGCTACGAGCATAAAGAATGTCGTGATGAATTGAATGCGGAGATTTCTGAACTAATTCGCGAAATCAAGCAAGCTAAGGCAAATGCTGAAGCCACGGCTCCGAAAGTGGATTCTTCGGCCTTTAATTACGCACGGGCGGATTTCCAGTCGGCGAAGGCTCGCCATGAATCTGCGCAGGCGGAGTTCAAGAGATTGAAAGCCTTACGTGACGCAGCAAAGGCTGAGTTTGACCAGCTTCAAGCCCAGTTTAAACAGGCGCAAGCCGCGTTTAGGCGCAAGCTTGAGGAAGTGAAGGCAGATAATCAACGAGAGCGCGACAAGGTACTCGACAAGGCTGGCGTACGCTGGCCTGAACGCAAGGATGCGAAAATTGTAAAGAAAGCGGACGGCACTACGCAAGTTTATCATGGCGGGATTGGTGCCGGCGATGGCTACGGGCATGGGCATACCGCGCTCGATCGGTTTGGCCGGAAAACTTATGACCGCGGAGCGTTTGAAGAGCATGGCGGGCAGAATTATACCGATGATGGCAAAGGCGTGACTATTTATGATCGCAATGCGAGGCCTGGACATGAGGTAAAAGGAATCGAAGGAGGAGTTAAGATTAGACCAAATAGTTCGTTTAGAGGCGAGGGTAAAGATTGGTATAGCGGAAAAAGACCGGGCGTAATCGGCCACTCTACTCAGTTTTACGATGATGGAGTAAGAGTGTCAAGAGATACCAAAGATGGTATTAATGAGGCAAATACACATTGGACTGATACACGTCTACCGAAGGGGCATCCGGATTATCACAAGAAGCCAAACGATTAGTTCTAAACCAGCCAAAAAAGCCACGATTCGTCGTGGCTTTTTAAATGATAGTGAGACATGTTATAATGGTGATATGAAAAAACAGATAATAGATGGTATCATAAAGGAACTTGAGATTTTGTCGTCTGAAAACCCACGAGATTTTTTTTATTCCATTGAATCCTATATAGATACTTATTACGAGGACAGTATTTGTTCGTTGATATTGAAGTGGGGACAATTGGGCTATGGTGATTTTGACACTTTATTCCCAATAACAGCTGGGGTGGTTGCTAAACTTGAGTCCGTGAATGATGGGGTTGAGAGACCGCGCGAGTTCTACGCTGAGATTATTGCTTCGGCTAAAGATGCCCTGAAGGAAGTGAGAGAGTATAAGATTTCATGATTGGTGAAGAGTTTAACGAAAAGGCTATTTGAAATATTCTGATGCAATTGGGGATGATTTGGGGAAATTTGGTGGTGCTGGAGACTAGAGTTTCGGGGTTATATTGTATAGTAATGTAGGCGACTGTATGGGATTGGTGGATTCTTTCTAGTGGTATAATGGTAATAAGTAAATAAAGGACTTGCTCATGACCAACAATAAAACAATTCGAGAACAACTAGAAGCTTACATAGAAAAGAAGTATAAACTTCACGAAGAGCAACTTCCTTTCAATCATGAGGATTATGCAGTATTTAGGCAACCAAGCGGAAAGTGGTTTGCCGTATTCTTCGTAAAACCATATAGCGAGTTTGGGCTGGGCGGAGATAGTCTGGTGGATGTGGTGAGTTTTAAGATTCGCGACAAAGAATTGGCGGAGGATTTGTGTCAGCAGGCTGGATATTTGAGGGGCTATCCTAGCTCGGGTTGGGGCTGGGTGTCGGCTCTGCTGGATGGGACGGTGCCGTTTGAAGATTTGCGTCAATGGGTGGATGAGAGTTACGAAGCGACGGTGAATGAGCCGGGGAATATGAATATTCCTTTAGAAAAGCGATAGTAAATATGAGCGAAAGGTCGGATATGATGAATAATGATAAGAAAGACCATTTGTTATATCTTGGGCATGCGAGTCTCAGGATTACGACGGCAGATGGCGAGGTGATTTATGTGGATCCGTATGTGGGAGATGGTTATGAGGTGCCGGCAGATTTAATTTTGGTGACGCATGGGCATTATGATCATAATGCGGTGGAGAAAGTTGTGAATCGAAATGACGGGGTGCAAGTGATTACTTGGCAAGAAGCTTTGGCGGGCGGGAAACATAATAGTTTTGATCTGGGTTATGTTTTGGTTGAGGCGATTGAAGCGGGGTACAATTCGTATCATGATGTGCGTGAGTGTGTGGGGTATATTTTGACACTTAAAAGCGGGGTGAAGATTTATGTGGCGGGGGATACTTATATTACGCCACAGATGAAGGAGTTTTCTGGGCGACATTTTGACTATGCTTTTATTCCGACGGATGGAACTTATACGATGACGGCGGAGGAGGCGTCGCAGGTGGCGGATATGATCCAAGCGCGGCATAGTATTCCGTACCATATGAATCCAGGGAAGTTGTTTGATGCCGAGATTGCGGAGAGGTTTACGGGAATGAATAAGATGGTGGTGAAGGATGGGGAGGAGATTGGGTTGGAGAAGGGGGAGGAGAATTAGAATTCTTCTTCGTCGTCGTCGGGACTAAGGTCGTAATCTTCCGCTCCGGTATAATAGCCTTGCTCGTAGGCTTCTTTTTGTTCGTCGGTGAGCTCGTCGAAATCCACAGACGAACCGAAGCTGCCCATGTAGGACATATTGTTGTCCCGGTCAAAGGTGCCGTCTTCGATACCGAGCGCTTCGAGGTCTTGGTCGGATAAATAGTTGGTGGTCATAGGGTGATTATAGCACATCAGGGTTAAGAATACATGGCGCCTTTGATACTGCTTATCGCGCTATCGATGTAACTTTTGAGCGGAGATTCGTTACCGACGGACCTTAGCTCGATTCCATATTGAAGATCCCTAAGTTGAGAATCTAGCTCTTCTAACGTCTCTTCAATTTCATCTAGCTTATCATTGATTGCCTCATTCTCTGACTCTTCTATAGCTTCCAGGATATCTTCGAGTTCCGAGTTTGCAGAATCGAGATCGCTCGAGATGGAGTCATACGTGTCGTATCGTGGGCTATCAAAATCCGCGCTAAAAGCCTTGTCTTCGTAATCATACTGCATATCTTCAACGATTTGTTTTAGTTCTTCTATTTTTTCTTGGGTATCGGTGTTTATTGAATATTCTTTAAGCTTTGCACGGACATTATCTAAATCCTGTTTGCTCCGGATATCTTTTACGCATTCCTTGTCTAGTATTTGTAGGGGTTGCGAAAGGTCATTCTTTAGTTTTTCTAATTCGGCGATAACCTTTTCTAGTTTCTTCTTGTTAGTTTGATTCATGATTGTTTACCGTACATTGTTATGGTTATTATTAGTATAAGTATAGGACTGATTATTGAATTAGTCTAGCGATGTTTTGGCGTTCGCGGGCGAGGGTTTGCTGGTAGGATTCGGCGTGTTTGACGGCTTTGTTGATTAAGTTTATAGCTGTCTTGGTGTCGACTTCAGCGGTTTTGATAAATGGAATGAATTCGGTTTCGGCGAATTCGCGGAGTTCTTTGGTAGTCTCTGGGCTGGTGGCTATGTAGGCGAGATCGAAAAAGAGATCGAGAGCGCCTGTGGGGTCGCAGCCTTTGTCTTGGATGATTTTATGAAGAGTGGATTTTTGAGCTTTGAAGTCGGCGTCGTCAAAAAGAAAGTCGAATTGGTTTGAGAGAAATGAGCGTGAGGTTGATTGTGGGTTTGATGCGTTTTGATGGTTTTGCATGGTGCCTCCTTTAAGGTAATAATATGATTTGTCGCCTTTTCGGCTGGCTATTGCATATTGTGGTCAATTATATTGTAACATCGTTCTATATTTGTGTCAAGTATGGCTATAGCTCGAAATACTTGGTACAATATCTATATGAATAATTACGATTTACACATTGAGCCTAGTGATATTGGGCAGTTTTTAGCGTCTGGTAATACCTATTATGAAATACCAGATTTTCAAAGGCCGTATTCTTGGGACCTAGAAGACGCCAAGCTATTTATGGAAGATATAGAGAATACGATGGCTACAGAGAACTCCGAACATTATTTTGGCTCAGTAATATGGATGCCAGAGGGTAGTTTCAAACGAATAATCATTGATGGACAACAGCGAATTACGACTGTAACTTTAATGCTGACGGCGATTTACCATCTCGCGAAAAAGGATGAATCCAAACTTAAGCAGATGTCGCATGATAGTTTTAGCAACATGTTTCTAAGCAACCCAGAGAATCTTAAATATGGTCGCCCAGAAACACACGTAAAACTAAGAACTGTTACAGTAGACCATGAAATATTCGAAAAAATATATAATCAAGTCGAGTTGTCGGAGCAAGAAAAGGTTAGTCGATTAAATATAGTCTATCAATATTTTTATGATTATCTTTCTGGCAAGGATTCGCTTGATGACTATTATGAAGTGTTAGGCAAATTCAAGATTGCACATATTTCGCTTGGGATGCGCGACGACCCACAGCGTATTTTTGAAAGCATCAACTCTACCGGGAAGCCGTTAAAAGACGGTGACAAGATTCGTAATTTTGCGTTAATGTTAAAAAATGAGAATTTAAGAAACATTGTCTATAATGATTATTGGAAAAAGATTGAAAAGTCCTTGGTAACTATAAAATCCGATGATAATCTATCGGACTTTTTCCGTACTTTCTTGATAAGCGTTCTTCAACGGGACGTTAAACTTAACGAAGTTTATAGTGAGTTTAAGAAGTATTTTGGATTCGAGCTGGGAAAAGTGTATGAGGAGCAAGAGATAAGAATGTTTTATAATCGTCTAGTTAATTATTTGAATCACTATCTATTTTTGAAGTTTGGCAATGACCCCGATGGGCGATATAATTCGGTCAGGGAACAAGCTTTTCGATTGCGATATCTGCGCATAGAAATCCCTTTTCCGTTTTTGATGAGGATTTTAGATAGATATTTGGATGGAGAAATGGATGAGGTAGAAACAAAACAGATTTTTGCCATCGTAGAAACATACTTGGTGAGACGTATTTTGATGGGGCAATATACTAGTAGTTTGAATAAAATATTCTATCCGCTGTACAAAAACATAGAGCGTCATATTAAAAAAGCCGACTCTGCTCCGAAGTGCATTGATGTTTTGTCGTATATTTTACTGCATCAAGAGGGAAACACGGCACTCCCAGATGACAAAGAGGTATCAAACGGCATTCGTAGGGTTGAGTTTTACCGTTTACGTGGATGGGTCCGTACATTTGTACTTTTTTCAATAAACTCACTCTCTAAAGATTCTTTGAGTTTAGAACAGTATGTGAATGGTAGCAAGCATTTTACTATAGAGCATGTTATGCCACAAACTTTGTCAAAGGAATGGCGAAAAATGCTAGGCGAAGAGCATCAACGTATTTACGATACTTATATTCATACGCTACCGAATCTGACTTTAACCGGGTATAATTCTGAATATTCTAATTTGCCATTTTCTGGTGTGCCGGGTAAAGATAAGAAGACTTTGACAGATGAGGACGGTAGTCTAATCGGGTTGGATAGCAGCTCCATTTGGATGAATCATTGGTTCAAAGATAAGACTATTTGGAATGAGGAAGCGATCGTGGAGCGAGCAAAGTGGTATGAAAAACAAATATTTAGGATTTGGCCCATGCCTAAGACTGCTTATGAAGCCCCGTTTGAGGGGGATATCGTTGATTTGGTGGATGCCGGAAATTTAACGAATAGAATCATTGTTTCTTTTACAGCATTCGGTGATGAATACAGTGTAGCTCAATGGAGTGATGCATATTACGAGATTATGAATATTATTTTTGATAAATATCCTGTACTATATGAAAAATATTTAGATGATCCTATGCTCCAAAAGGCTATATCGAGTAGCAATGAAGGCCCTTTTAGTAGGGAGCTCGGTGGAAATGGACATTATTACATTAGTACCAACACTAGCACGAACCATAAGATTCGCATTTTGCAGGCCGTGTTGGGCTTGTTGTCTGATGAGGACGTAGACGATCTTGATATTAAGTTGTATTTGAAGGCGGAGAAGGAAGCCTAAATAAAAAGTAAGCCGATTTGGTAGACGGTAGAAGAGGCTATGGAGGGGTTTAAAAGGTGGCAGCGGAGCTTGCGTGGGGGTAAGTAAATCAGTAGCAGTAATGGATAGTAAGTTTCATTTAGTGAGCGTGCAAAGGCTTTGATATTGTATGGGTCTACAAAAAGCGGAGAGAAAGATCTTTATGGGTCTTCAAGGAAGAGATTGCCGAGTATTATTCGTAAAATAATTCAGACAAAAATGTTGGGTGCACGATGGTACTAAGCTGACTGTATTTAGAGGGGAATTAGAGAACGAGGGTAATAAAATAGTCGATGATAAATCTTTATCCGAATTTTAATTCGAGTTCGTCTTTGATATTTTTCCAGTCGGGGATGCGGGACTCCAAAAGAGTAAAAAAGTTTTTGTCATGGTTTTTGTATTCTATATGGCAAAGTTCATGAGTTATCACGTATCGAATAGCGACTCTTGGAGCTTGTAAGAGTTTTGGATTTAAGTTGATAGTATTATTTTTCTGATAGCTGCCCCAGCGAGTTTTCATTTCGCGGATTTTAAGTTTTGGGATAATATCAATATCGTAATCCCGAATCGCAGATATTAGTTCTTTTTTGAAAACTGATTCACATTTTTCTAAATACCATTTTTTGTAAATCGCTTTATTGTGGTCGGAATTTCTTAATCCTAATCGCGTTTTCATAGTGATAACACCAGGTGATATGCCGATCCCTTCTGCTGGGTTTTTCTCAACCTTTAGCATGTATTGTCTTCCCAGGTAGTAAAAGCTTTCACCAGAAACATAGTTTTTAATCACTTGATTTTTCTTATAACGATTAAATTCTTTTAGTTGTTTTTCTAGCCAAGTCCATTTTTTAACTAAAAAACTATTAATATCCGAATCGGATACATTTAGTGGCGCACGTAGAGATACCCTCATATTTGGAAATACGATTAGACTGAACGTTTTTCTGTTAGAACGTTCCAAAACATAGCTATAGGTACGCTTACCATATCGGAATTTTCTTTGTTCCATGATTACTCTCCGAAAAGAGTGTAGTTATTTTCGGCAAGCTCTAAAACTTTTTCGCGGATTTTTTTATTGGTAGATTCTGGAACTTGCATATTGTCGTAGATATAATCATCTAAGTAGTTTTCGATAATGCGTTTTTGGTCGTAATTTTTCCACCAGTCAATAATGGCATTGTCTTGAATGATTTTTGCTAATGATAAGATGTGTTTGTCGTATTGTTCTGAAGGAACGATGTCTTTTAAGTTACGGTATAAAATATCGGCGCCGTTTTGTTTTTGAATGGCTTCTGGGATCTCGTCGTCTTTACGAGAATTGATTTCGCTCGTAATAAGCGAAAGTTGTTTTAAGGCCTCGATATCAGCTAGTTTTTCTTCACGCAATGCGTCAATAATTGCTTGGATGCGATCTGAGAATTTTTGCCATAATACCACGTCACCATGTGCTTTGAAAATCTCGGTGATTCGGCGCTCTGTTTGCGCAGCAATTGCTTCGGCTCTAGATTTATTGCTGCCTAATTTTTCGATGGCTTTCTTAAATTCTTCTGAATTATTTATATCGATTGGCTGAATTAGTATTTCGGCCTGTTCTGCGGTGATATGGTCGTTTGTGATTCTTTTAAGCTCTCGTTCGTATTGGCGAAGATCTATTTCGTCACCAAATTCTAGCTTGGCAGTTCTCTTAATTTCGACAAATTTTTTGAGATCTGAAGCTATGTTATCTACGAATCTGCTGTCGATATCTCTCAAACACGAATACTCTGCGAAGGTGTTTAAGAGGGAATTGAGTTGGTCGATGAATTCGCGACGAGTTGCGTCATCTCGTAATATTTCAATATAATCCTGTTGCGAATTCAATATCTTACCCCTAAACATGTCTAGTAGTTTTTGATATTTTTCTTCAACTTCAGCTTTCTTTTCGTCTGCATCGATTAATGTGCCGTGGACATCATCTGGGTCAAAATTGCCAAATAACGCCATCGCTTCTTTAATTGCTGCAGCGTTGGACGAATAGTCTATTACGAAGCCAGCGGTTTTTTCAATCTTTTGGTTTTTGTTGCTAAATACTCGATTTACTCTTGCTATAGCCTGTAGTAAATTATGGTCTTTTAAGGGTTTCGCTAAATAAAGAACGGTGTTTCTGGGGGCATCAAAACCGGTTAGAAGTTTATCTACTACGATGAGTATCTCTATTCCTTCGTTATTATCCGTGAAATCGTCAACTACCATGTCCTCATAGTTTTTAAGACTAGAATATTTATATTTAATTTCGTCGAGATAGTCTTTGACTTCAAGTTTATCTTCATCATCGGCTGAAATTTCGCCGTTTTCGTCACTTATAACAAGGGCTGTTTTTATAGCATTGTCCGCCTTGAACCATTTTTGCATGAGGAGTGCGGATTTTTTATTCGGCGCGACAATTTGAGCTTTCAAACCAGTATTCTGAAAGATTTTTTGATAATGGTCTGCAATGTCGTAACATATTTCTTCGATACCAGCTTTGGCACTACGCTTGATATCTTTCTCTACGCTTTTGGCAACCGATTCACGTTGCTCTTCGTTCAATGTGGAGAAAAGCCTTTCGGTTTTACGGTTGATAGCGTTTTCGTCTTGTTCTAGGGGGGTGAATCTTCCTTCATAAATTAGCGGAACAATTACTTTGTCGGCAAGAGCATCATCGATAGTGTATTTATCAATGAATTCGCCGAATTTATTCTCAGTTTTTTGTTTTTTGAGTAGTGGCGTGCCAGTGAATGCGATGTAACAAGCGTTTGGAATCATCTGAAGCATCTTGAGATTTGCTTCGCCACTTTGTGAACGATGGGCTTCATCTACTAACACGAAAATGTTCGGATCTTCGTCGACAAAACTTTTACTGCGGTTACTGGCGGAATTAAATTTATCGATAATTGTAGTTAGTACGCTATCGTCCTTATTCTTAATCCTGCGAAGCAAATCTTCACCACTAACGGTGCGGACTATATCTTTTTTGAGCCCACCGTTTTCAAAAGTATCTTTGATTTGTTTATCAAGGTTGATGCGGTCGGTTACGATGATAACGCGTGGGTTGTTGATTTCTTCATCTTCAATTAAGGCACGGACGAGCATTACCATGGTGAGAGATTTACCGGAGCCTTGAGTATGCCAAATAATACCGCCTTTTCTGCGATTTGAGTTTTTGGGGTCCATAGTTTTGATTTGCTTGAGAGTTTTCTTTACGGCATAGTATTGCTGGTAGCGAGCTACTTTTTTAAGTAAGCCATCATAGAAAACGAAGTTCCTTATGATATCTAGGATACGGTCTTTTCTTAACATGCCGTAAATGAGCTCGTCTTGGGGGAGAAATTTTCTAGAATCAATTGGTTTTACATAACCATTCAGGTCTTGTTTGATTTGATTTAAAGTCGCTTCGCCAATTGTATTGGCTGAAAGAATTTTTTCAATTTTAGCTTTAGTTTTTTCTGGGCCTAAATCTTTTTCGCGCCAACCGACGAAGAATTCATCTGGTGTGTTGGTGGTGCCATATACTGCGTTTAGTCCGTCCATAGCAATTAGGAGTTGTAGGAAAGTGTAAAATTTTGGGGAGTATTCTTTATGCTGATAACGGTGTAATTGGTCAATGGCTTTTGTATGTCCTACGCTAGATTTCTTGTTTTCAATTTCAGCAATTGGAATGCCATTAATGAAAAGGACAATGTCGGCACGAAGGTTTTCTTCGTTACCGTCTACCTTGTATTCTACGGTTACATGATAATCATTGTTTTTTGAATTATCAAAATCGATGTAACGAATGGAACGATCTTGGTAGGCGCCGTTTTCAAAGACTTTAATAGTGCCACCGCCGAGTTTTGGCATAATGCGACCGCTGATTTCTCGGCAAGTGTCAATTAGGCCATTGAATTCGGTATTTTCTAATTCGTCTATTTTGCCGGCGATGTCTGGCTCGTCGAACTTTTTGCCATCGTAATCGTTGATACGCATTAGAGCATCTTTGGCGATGCTGGTTAAAATGACTTTTCTATGGTCGCCGTTTCTTGCTTTGTCGGCTTCTTCACGACTAAGGTATTTCCAGCCGAGTTTTATTAGTAATTCTACGGCTGGGAATTGTGATTCGTTGACTTCGTCAAAATCAAAATCAATCATTGTTGCTCCTTTCCATTTTCCAATTTGATATTAGTTAAATCAAAATCGCCTGAGATGAGGTGGTTGAGAAGATATTTATGATTTAATAATTCTTTTTCTAATATTATACTTAAAACATTGATTTTATCTTCTGAAGTATTTAATAGTGTAACAATCTTTTCATGCTCGTTAGATGAAGGGATATTGATTTTTATTTTTTTGAGATCTTCTTTTTGTATATTTGGTAAACCTGAACCGACCCTGAGTCTTTTAATTCTTCGCTCATTATCTTTAAGAATAAAATAAAGCAGTTTCTTATTGATTTTGTTTGGCTTAATTGTGTAGCAGTGTCCTCCTGACCAAAAAGGTTCTGTCTGAAAACTAACAAATCCACAGGAATTACCACCTTCACTAATTGTGATGGTGTTTGCTTCTGCATTGCTATCATTAGTGTAACCGGATGGTTCTATGCCGCCATTTATTACTGGTATGCCGTGTGCTAGTAGGCTTTCTTTATTAAGTTGAGCGCCTTTTTTGATAATGGCGATATCTCCGAGTTGGCGTAGATCAGAATTTGGAATTTTTGAAACGATTTGCAATAAACCATAGAATGTCTTTTTTTCTGACTGGATAAGATTTTTTGTGAGTGTAATTTCCGCATTTATCGTATCGAGAATATGGACGATTTTTTGTTGCGTTTCTAAATCTGGCAATTCTACAATCATTTTTTTTAGGTCGGTTGTATGTATGTGAACTATTGACTGACCTTGAGCAACTCGTCTGCGCTGTTTTTTCCACGGTTCAGTTTCAAAATATAGTGCCAAAAATTTTGGATTAACTTTTGTTTTATCTGGACGAAAAACAATTATATCTCCACCAGCATATCCTTCGTTCAATAAAAACACTGCAGATTTGCCTATGTCTTCTGGAGTTTCGCCGGAGCCAGCCAGCAATAAGTCGCCATATTCCAGCTTAAGCGCATCTTTAGCAATATCTTCCGAAATTCTTGAACGAGTTTTTTCAGAGATAAAAGTGTCGTAATCCGTGTATAGTTCGCCATACCTTACGGCTGGTAGTTTACCAGAATAAGAACTATCGCGCGGAATGCCGGTACCTTTATGGAAAGTACCTAAGGACTGGAGTGTTTTTGTTTGCCAATTATTATTCATTCCTACCTAATTCCTTAAAGAGTTTTTTCACTTTTTCGATTGTTTCCGTAGATAATTTTATGCTTGATGGATTGTTTTGGGCGACCTGGAAGAAGCGTCTCGCCTTCAAAACTTTATCAATTCTCTTATTTTTTAAGTATTGCGAATTGCTCGTGTCGTAAGTTGCAGACTTATTCTCAAGAACATATTCTTTAAAGTCGTCTTTTGAAAAAATATCGGCAATCGCTTCATTTTTTGATTCTGACACTTTTTTAATGCTATCCTTCAAAACCGCCCACGATTTTTTATCCAGTAGGTTCGTCTCCCCGTCTTTTCCGCCCTGATCATTGTCAAATAGGTATTTAACATTGCAGCCCCAGCCCTCTAGAATCGCGCCAACAAACCCCATTTTTCCAGATCCGCCACCGTTGATGAAATTAAAGGTCGGCCTTTCTTTTTCAGGCAACAGTAGTTTTAGCGCGTTTAGATAAAATGTATCTTCTGGTCCTTCAACTACGACATTATCCTTTTGCGATAAGTCCGTAATGGAATCATTCATGCCTAATCCTATAGCAGTCAGAATTGGGGTTAGTGTTTCTTTGTCTGAGATAGATGGATCATGAGGCTTCCCGATGATCCTAGTTTTTTTGTTATTCTTTTCTACTAAACGCACATTCTCCAGATTATTTTCCGTAATCAGATACGGCGAGTGAGTGGAAAAAACTACTGGGTAGTCGGAAGTATGTTTTTCTAGTACATCTAAGAGATTTTTTTGTGCTTGAGCGTGCAAGTACAGGCCTGGCTCATCTATCAATATAATGTTTGGTTTGTCCTCCGCCATACGTGCGCAAACCTTGACAAAGAAACTTAAAAACCATTGTTTACCAAGACTTCGTTGCGATGGTTTATATAAGGTTCCCTCCTCGTTAACCCAGAAATATAAAACATTACCATCTTTTTGCACTTCTAGATTTGCCGAATCTTGTGTCCAAAATTTGTTTATTTTTTCATTAAAATCTAGGTTTACTTTATTTTGGTTATTAGCTATCCGTTGCTGATCGTCACCTATGAACAATTCTTTTTTGAATGTGCTTATGATTTCGAGGTCGGCAATATATGGGTTTTTGCCAAGTTCCTCAATTTTGACGCTGTCTGGAAAAGTGTCTTTGCTTGTGTGGAGAATGAAGTATGGGAGCATCGTTTTTACAAACTCCTCAATGAAGGCACTGGCGGGTGTTTTTATCCCAAGATGATAATCCATCAGGGTTATTATTTTGTCTAGTTCGCTAATTTGCTGCTCATTAAGCGCAGGAGCTTGTTTTGGAGTTCCGTTAATAATTTGTGCTGTAGTTTTGTTCCTGCACGCTAAAAGGTTATCTCGGTAGTTTTTGTCATTTTTTTCCGTATACACCACTGGTCTTGCGGGCTCTGGAAACTCTTCTAGATGCTCACCTAGCTTTTCTTGCAATTTGTGCCAATCTGCAGACGGAACAAGTAGTTGAGCAAAGTTATCATCTAGATAATATGAATCTTCTATACTTGTCCCAATTTTCTTATGTAAAGTTAGTTCTTTGATGTTCTCAGTTGTTTTTAAATGTAGTTTTTGGAGAATTTCTCCTAATTCTTTTGTGGTAAGTTTAAATGTTATGGCTACATCCGGCTCAGCATTTTCATCGTTAAGTGGTTTAACATCTTTCGTTATCAGCGCGTTTTCGTCAAAATTTGAGAGTGCCTCCAGTGTAGTTGTTTTTCCACTTTCGTTTTTGCCGGCTAAGATTGTAAACTTTTTGCTGAAATAGCAATCTCTAGAGTCATTGATTGATTTATAGTTCTTAATCCTAAACTTTAGAATTTCCATATTATTTTACTCCTAGTTCCTTTAAATACTCGTCCATCTTTTTCTCAAGTTCTACTAACTTTGGCTTTAACTCGGCGATTTCAGCGAGGGTGGCTTTGATATCAATTTCTGGTTCTGGCTCAAAGGTGTCTACATAGCGGTTGATGTTTAGATTATAGTCATTTTCGGCGATTTCGGAAATTGGGACGAGACGAGAAAAGCGCTCAATTTCTTTACGGTCGTTAAAGGTGTTGAAAATTTTGTCGGCGTTTTCTGGTTCTAGAGAGTTCATGGCTTTGCCTGGCTTGTATTCTTTAGAGGCCTCGATAAACAGAATTTTATCCTCGTTTTCGCGGTCGCCACCTTTTTCGCGAGAGCGATCGATTACGAGAATCGCGACTGGGATGCCGGTGGTTTGGAATAAACCGGCTGGTAGACCGATAACGGCATCAATGAGGTTTTCTTTGATTAGACTTTCACGGATTCCACCTTCACTGGCACCACGGAACAAAACACCGTGGGGAACTATGACCGCCATGCGACCGGTTTTTGGTTTCAAGGTTTCAACCATGTGGGAGATGAAAGCGTAGTCACCTTTGGTTTTTGGCGGGATACCGCGCCAAAAACGATTGTATTTATCGCTTGAGGCTTTTTCGTAACCCCATTTATCTAGTGAGAATGGAGGATTGGCTACTTCAATATCAAATTTCATGAGATGGTCATTTTCAACGAGCTGAGGTTCATTTAGGGTATCACCCCATTCAATACGAGCGGAATCCATACCGTGCAAGTACATATTCATGCGGCAGAGTTGATAGGTGGAGCCTTTGGATTCTTGGCCGTAGAGAGCGAAGTTGTTAGAACCTTGTTTCTGGACTTCTTTACCAGCTAGGAGTAAGAGACCACCGCTTCCTACCGTGGGGTCGCAAATGCGATCGCCTGGGCGAGGGCGAGCAAGACGAGCGACGAGTTCGGCCACTTGTGATTTGGTAAAGAATTCTCCTGCTTTCTTGCCGGCGTCGGCACCGAAGCGTTCAATGAGATACATATAGGCATTGCCAATAATGTCCTCACTGGTATCGGCTAGTTCGATTTTATTAAAATCGTTTAGGAGGTTACGAACCATGCGGTTGCGGGCTTCAAGTTTGCCAAGGACAGCCTCGGAGTTAAAATCTAGGGCGCCAAAGATACCACGGAGTTTTTTGTCGTTTTGATCTTCTACGGCGTGGAGGGCTTTGTTGAGAATCTCGCCGATATTGTCTTCTTCTTTTCTGGCGTAAACATCTTCAAAGCGAGCACCTTCAGGTAAATAGAAGCGTGAAAGCTTCATTTTTTCGTTGATGCGATTTTCGTCGTCGCCAAAGCGCTCTTTTAGTTTTTTAACTTCTGCTTTGGACTTATCGCTTAGATATTTGAAAAACAATACTGCGAGTGCGTAGTCTTTATAGATAGAGGCGTCGACTTGGACACGAGAACTATCGGCGGCGGCCCATAATGTTTGGTTTAGTTGATCTTGAGAAACTGCCATTATTTTACTCCTTTTATAAGTTCGTTTTTTAATGCTTTGGTTAGCTTATCGCTAGTCTCCTTATATTTGGTTATCGTTATTTGGTAATCGTCGATTGTCTTGGTAATAATTTCGAGCTGGTCTTGCTCTGCTAGCGGGGTCTGGGGGCAATTAAGTAAGCCAAGCGAAGAAGGGGAGAGGATTGAAACGGTTTGGCCAGAAGAAAGGGAACGAAGGAACCGTTGGCTACCTGGTGCGTTGATGATTTCAGTTATGTAAGATGGTTTATAATCTTTAGTGGTTAGACGGACTACAATTAAAGTGTTGGTGGCGACGTATTTAGAACTTTGATTTGGATTCGTGAAGACTTTTGCTTCATAAAAAGGACCTCGGGATTTTACTAGGATATCACCGTCCTGCAGATAATTTTTATAAGAGTCTGGGATGCGAACTTCATCTGCGTCGGTGAAATTCGACGCCAGGTCTTTAGCGGAGATAAGACGAACTGTTTGCAGACTAGTGCTAGAAATGCTACGGAAATTATAGCCTGTGCGGATTATCGAAATATCTTGTAATCTTTTCATGCCTTTATTGTAGCACTACAAAATTGGAAAGTCAAGATTTTTCTTTGTATACAGTTTGTGTATTCATTTTCTAATGTCTTTATGTATTGTTTCTAGGTACAGTTGCGTAGTAAAGTCTTCTAAAGTTTCGTATAAATCATCAGTTCCGGTGTAAAAATTGTATAAGTCGAAGGATGATTTTATAATGAAATAAACAACCAATAAACCTATGGATGCAGTTATGGATAGCACGATCGATTTGGCAATATTCTCCGAGGCGTAATCTTTACCCGAAATAAAAGATGTAAATATAGTTACTGTTGTTAATAGTATTTCTGTGTGGTAATTTAGTTTTTGTGTCGAGCATTTTGCTAGGTAATGATTTTTGAATACTTCGAGTGGTTCTTTTCTGAGAAGTTTCCGATCGCGAAGATATTTTCTTATCAATATATAATCTTTGTCTGCGATACTATCGTTTACTCCATGCTTTTTATTGTTATGTGTAATTATCAATAATGATATTTTGGCAGTTAATACAGTAATTATAATAACTAACGACAGAAAAATGGCTGTTTTTACAACTGGATCACCGGGAGTCACAGAGTTAATTATTAGAAACGAAACAATTATTAGTAGGTAAATCGAAATTACCTTTTTTCTGAATTTTATTTGTTGACTGTTTTTCTTGTAGTATTTTTCTAAGTTTTTGAACATTGACGACTTTCTGCCCGCCCTTTTTTATAAAACACTCTCCTGTTGATATTATATCATGATGCATCTGGGGGGTTGAAGAATCTGATACGGTGTGCTATCATGCCCAGATGAAGAAAAAGGGTAAGATTGTCCCAAATGGAGTTGTGCTGAAAGAACACGAAAATGCTACGGTGGTATTATTGACCGAACTTGGATATAATGTTGAGCTTATCCCTAAAAGCAATATGGAAGGCGTGCATACCCCAGATATTAAAATTGGCAATATTGAATGGGAGATAAAATCACCGAAAGGCGAGGGAAGTTCTTTGATGAAAAATACTATTCAAAAAGCATTGAGGCAATCTTGCTATATTATAATTGACCTCAGAAGGACTAAGCGGCATCAAACCAAGTGTTTACATGAGCTGAAAAAGCAATTTGATAATTCAAAAAGCCTACGAGAAATTATGGTAATTACAAAAAGCGGCCGGGTACTTGAATTTAAGAAATGAATGATGTATACTATTGATATCGAGGGCAGGACCTGCAGTGGATATATGCGGGACACCGCCCTCTTTTTTTTGTTGTCGATGGTATAATTGTCTTATGGACAAGTACATAACCCAATCAATCACTGCGCGGAGGGAGGCTTTTGGGGCGAGTTTCGAGATTGATGCGGAAGCGCAGGGGAAAATTGACGCGCTGTTTGCGGAGATTGAAAAGCTGGGGGTGAAATGTAAAGATGTGGGGGAGTTTGAAACGGAGTTTACGAAAAGTCCGTTGAACCAGCGATATTTGGATTTATTCACCGAGATTGCGACGAAAGGGGTGGCTAAGAATACCGTAAAGGGTGTAGGGTCTGCGGATGATTTGGTGGCAGATGCGAAGAAGGATGCTACCGCAAGTGTGGTAAAAGGTGCTGCGGCGGGCGTAGCGCAAAGCACGGCGGAGCAAGCGCTCCAAAACGCCGTACCAACGACGCGGGCGGCGGTACATCAGAAGGCTTATGACGCAGCGCGGAGTGTGCCGGGGCTTGGCGACGCGATCGATATTGCCGAGAAGGCTAGCTATGCGGCGCATCTTGGGAAGTTGTTTAGGAAGAAAAAGAATTAAACGAAAATGCAGAAGATCGATAAAATATATTTTGACATCGATGGGGTGATTCGAGGCGTGGCGTCGCCGAAGGAAGATGTGATGGCGTTGCTTCGATATTGCCTGGATAATTATCCCGGCAAAATTTATTGGCTTACCACGCATTGTCGTGGCGGAGTGAATCATACTGATTTTGCACTGCGGGGAGAGTTTCCGGATGATTTTGTAGATGAGCTATACCACAAGATTCTGCCGACCGATTGGGACGCTCTAAAAACCGATGCAATTGACATGGATTCGGATTTTGTGTGGTTTGATGATAATTTGTTTGAGACCGAGAAAGCTGTGCTGGAGCAAAACTACGTCTTGGATGGATTTTTCAAAATGAATCCTAGAGACCCAGAGATGGCGAAAAAGGCATTGGAGTTTCTGAAAAGATTCAAAAACCATAGTTAAACTTATAGAGGCGAAAACGGTTATGTCACTAAATTGATGGGTGAGGGGTTGCTGTCCTCCCAAGTTTTGCAAAAAACAAAAACGAAAGGAGGTGCGCTATGGAGATAGAGTGTAAGTTCTACTTCAAACTACGGCGCAAGCCAAAAACAAAAAAAGTTACTGTCGTCGTAGACGAGCGCTAACTCTTCTCAAGCCCAGGCATGATTCTAGATTCTCATGCCTCCTGCTACCATTATACACGATGGTAGCAGGGTCCGCAAGATATCTGCCCACAATTCTTTTCAGCTTATTTTTAGCTCTGGCTGACATAATGATAGAAGCAGCAAAAAATGTTATGATAATAAAGGAGAATATATGAGAGTATTATACGTAGAAGACGAGAAATTTCTGGCTGATGCGGTAAAACACAACCTAGAAAAGCAGGGAATTACTGTGGATCTAGCCGGTGATGGCGAGGATGGCCTAGAAAAAGCAGTGCAGGATATCTACGACTGTGTGGTGCTAGATATCATGCTGCCAAAGCTTTCTGGTACGGACATTTTAATACGAATGCGCGAGAAAAAAGTGCAGACCCCAGTCATTATGCTTTCGGCGTTGTCAGAAGTAGAAACAAAGATAGGCCACCTAGACAAGGGCGCAGATGACTATCTCGCCAAGCCATTCAAGACTGCGGAGCTCGCCGCAAGGATTCGTGCGCTTACTCGCCGACCAAAAGCCGCGAACGATGGCGAGCTAAAATACGGCGACCTCACATTAGACACTGCCACGATGACTTTAAATGGAGAGCAGCTGACCGCAAAAGAAGCCGCCATTATCACCGAATTCATCAACTCACCCGAAAAATTAATCAGCAAAGAATACCTGCTCGCCAAAGTTTGGGGCGAGGAAGGACTCGGCGAGGACAACTACGTAGAAGCCTATATGTCTAGAATCCGTAAGCTCCTCAAAACTACCAAGTGCCATACTAAAATCGTGACAATACGCGGCTTAGGTTATAAATTAACAGACGAATAAGCAAGGGCCAAACAAAATGTTTGATAAATTACGCAACAAGATAATAATAATCACTATGGTGGTCACTACTGGAGTCCTGATTGTTGCCGGTAGCGGCATCATGTTTTTCTCATCGACGCTCCGACCAGGGCCCGAACCTCAGTCCGAGCTAATGGTACTAGAAGAGCCCGGAAACTACTCAGATCAAGAGCTAATGAAATTTATCAAGGTTGACCGCGAAGAAGGAGAGATGAGGTTGCTTGCTACACTGCTCAGCATTGGCGTAGCCATCGAAATCATCGTATTTGTTATTGCGTATTATTTATCGGAAAAAATTGTCGAGCCGGTCGAGCAGTCGTATAAAAAGCAAAAATTGTTTATTGCAAACGCCTCTCATGAACTAAAAACTCCGCTTGCCGTAATCCAGGCCAACGTGGAGGCCCTAGACGATACAGAGGATAACAAAAAATGGAAAGACAATATCGAGACCGAGGTAGACCACGCCAATAAGCTTGTGCTGGACCTATTGCAGCTTGCAAAAATAGACGCTGGTGGTACCCAGACCGAGACGGCAGAAGAGTTTGATCTCACCGCTGATATCCAGGACCACATCGACAGATTTCAGCCTAGGTTTAAGGGCAAAATTTCGCTCAAAAAAAGCGCCGCGGCGAAACAATACAAATTACCCCGTCAGGCTACGTTGCAAGTACTAGATATTCTACTTGACAATGCCGTAAAATATGGTGAAAAAAGAATATCTGTAACTACGGGTACGAACGGGTTTGCCGTAGAGAATGACGGGGCAACGATCCCTGAAAAAGACAGAGCCAAAATCTTTGATCGTTTTTATCAAACAGATAAAACTCGCGAAGGGTCTGGGCTGGGTCTCGCAATCGCCAAAGCCGTCTGCGAGCAAAACAAATGGCAAATAAATTGCGAGAGCTCTGGCAAACAGACAAGATTTACGGTCAAATTCTAGAGGCTATGGTATAATTACCGCAAAGGAGGCGTATGGAATTTGTGCGACTAAAATATGCGAATAATAAACTTATTAATGCCGACATCAAAGAGCACCGCGACATAATTAATGAATACGTGGACAAAAAAGGCTATACATACATCGGGTTTATCCCTGTATTGTTTGGACCGAGTGGCAAGACGCTTGAAGTTGACTTGATATTTAAAAAACCTGAATCCGCAAAACAAAAGCCAGAAGACAAGAAGACTCAGCCCGCAAAAAAATAGATCCTACATAGCCTTTTTGTGATATAATCATAAACGATATGGGTAAAATTGCGAGGTATCTAAATCAGTTGACAGTCGGCAACGTTTTTGACAATCCGGACATTTTAGAGGCTTATTCCGTAGACCGATCGGCCCTAAAAATTAAACCAAAATTCGTAGCCTTCCCCGAATCTACTGATGACATACGTAAGCTTCTTAAATTCTTTAACCAACTCGCGACGAAAAACATCAAAGTACCGATAACTCCTAGAGGAGCTGGCAATGATATGGGTGGTGCCGCTATCACAAACGGTATTATCATTTCCACCGAAAAGCTCAATCGGTTGCTAGAAATTGACCCTAGGGATCGATTAGTGCGCGTACAAGCCGGCATCACTTTAAAAGAGCTAAACACCGCCCTCTCCGTCTCCGGATTGACTATACCGATTAGCGGTTACGATGACGATACAATTGGCGGTCTAATCTCAAATAATCCCGTTGACGGTAGCGCCGGAAAATATGGTGGGATCCAAAATTACGTTGAAAGGATAGAGGTTGTGCTGCCGAACGGCGAATGCCTGCAGACTAGCCGTTTTAAGAAATATGCCCTTGCAAAAAAGGCTGCCGAGAAAACTACGGATGGCTCGATCTATCGCAAGATAACAAAAATAGTCCACGAAAAAAAAGATATGCTGTACGATGTAGAGAATGACACCCATAACCAAGTCGGCTACCCAGGCATTATTAGGACCGAGCGAAAAGAAAGCCTGGACTTGATGCCACTTTTCTTTGGTGCGCAAGGTACGTTAGGCATTATTTCGGAAGTAATCCTTCGTGCACAGCCGCTCAAAGATCGCCCATTGAGAGTTGCCGCGACTTTTAAGGATATTAGCCAAGCAATTAGATATATGGATGAAGTTAAAAAAATGAGGCCGGCTAAAATAGATTTTTATGATCTCAAAATCGTCATGGAGGCTAAGGAAACTGGTAAAAATCTTGATGGAGTAATCCGCCGGCTAGATGATGGGTATGTAGTGCTCGTAAATTTCGACGAACGAGCAGTTAGTCGTGTGCGAAAAATTATCGCAATGAAAGACAAATTCCCGCGTAGTGTGAAATTTATTTTTGAAAAGCCAGAAACGCGCAGTACCTTAAACGAGCTAGAAAACACTCTGACAAATTATCTAGGTTACGTCAAGGATGGGGAACGCGTGCCAATCCTGACCGATTTTTATCTTCCACCATATAATCTAGTAAATTTTTTGAAGGATCTGGAAATACTAGCAAGAAAATTGGAGCTGGATTTAGCTCTCTTTGGTTCTTATTCCACATCTATTTACAGCTTGCGTCCAAAGTTTGATCTCTCAAAAGACGATTTTAATAAGAAAGCTACCACTTTTCTTAGAACTGGCGCCTATATAATCGACCGCCAAGGTGGCAAGCTGGCCGGCGGCACACCCGAAGGACGATTAAAAGCTGCGGCTGTCAATATGGATACTCCTGCACCCCAGCTCGAGCTTTATTCAGAAATAAAGAAAATCTTTGACCCAAACGACATATTAAATCCAGATATCAAGCTTGGTGCTAGCTCCAAATTTACCTTGACACATTTTCGTTCTACAAATCAGCCCAAGATTATGATATAATTGCGGCTAGATAGGAGTTATTATGAAAACTAAAGTAAAAAAGATTTCCGACACTCGGGTCGAGATTACTGTGACATTAGATGCTAAAGACTTGAAGCCAGCTCGTGACAAGGCACTGGCCAAATTAGCCAAAGAAGTCAAGGTGGAGGGCTTCCGTAAGGGTAAAGTGCCTACGGAAATTGCAGCAAAGTTTATCCCGGAGAACGATTTAAATGCTGAAACGATAGACCTTGCCGTACGTTCTACCGTGGTGCAAGCATTCCAGAAAGAATCCAAATCCCCTCTGGTACTACCAAACGTTAACGTCACCAAGTACGTGCCTGGCGAGATGGCGGAGTATACTGCCACTGCAGACATTATCCCAGAAATTAAACTAGCTGACTTCAAGAAACTTGGCGTAAAAAAGCCGGAAAGTAAAGTTACCGCGAAAGACATAAATGAAGTACTCGATAATATCGCCGGCTCTTTCGCTGAGAAGAAGGTCGTGCGTCGCGAAGCGAAGCTAAATGATGAAGTGGTGATTGATTTTGTCGGCAAGAAAGATGGCAAGGCATTTCAGGGCGGTTCCGCGAAAGATTACAAGCTAGTACTAGGTTCGAAGACTTTTATCCCTGGCTTCGAAGACGGCATCGTCGGCCACGAAGTAGGTGATAAATTTGATCTAGAGCTCACTTTCCCGAAAGATTATGGCGTAAAAGATTTAGCTGGAGCTAAAGTAGTATTTGAAACTTTATTAAAGCAAGTCAACGAGATTACTAAGGCCGAGATTAATGACGATATGGCTAAAAAATGCGGCCCATTCAAGACTTTAGACGAACTAAAGAAAGATATTGAAAAAAACCTTTCTGCCCAAAACGAACACCGTGCCAATGAGCAGTTTAAGGACAAATTGGTTGAGGCCTTGGTGAAAAAATCTACCGTACCAGCACCAGAGGTGTTGATTGATGATCAAATGCGCATCATTCGCGACGATACAACTAGGAACGCCGCATCCCAAGGCATGGAATTTGAAGAGTTCCTCAAAGTTAACGGAGAAACCGTGGAAAGCTGGGAAAAAGAAGCCCGCAAGGTCGCCGAGATTAGAGTAAAGGGCTCTTTGGCTTTGCAGACTTTGGCGGTAGAACAAAAAATTACTGCTTCAGATGATGAAGTGGCAGCCAAAATCGCCGAACTAAAAGATGTATACAAAAAATCTCCTGATGCCTTGAAGAGCCTAAAAGATCCAAATGTAAAGATGGATATCAAAAACAGGCTGACTATCGAAAAAACTTTGGATTTCTTAGTAAAAGCAAATGGCTAGGGTCGCCTCGGAAAAAAATAACACCTCACGCCGTGTGGTGTTATTTTAGATATGGACTTTTGGGGGTAAGTGTGGTATAATGGCGGGAAGAGTTTCAGCTTGAGCCTGATTGCTGTGAGGGCCCAAGCACCATATAAAATAAAGTAATAGAGGGAATTTTAATGCCAACTATCAATCAATTGATTCGAAAGCCTAGAAAAAAGGCTCATAAGAAATCAAAATCTCCGGCACTTGGCTCTATCGTAAACACACTGAAGACCAAGCGCTATGAAAAAGCTTCACCTTTGAAGCGTGGTGTCTGTATCAAAGTTACTACCAAGACCCCAAAAAAGCCTAACTCTGCTATGCGTAAAGTCGCCCGCGTCCGTCTAACTAATGGGCAAGAAGTTTGGGCCTACATCGGTGGTGAGGGTCATAATTTGCAAGAGCACGCCGTAGTACTAGTGCGCGGCGGTCGCGTGCCAGATCTTCCTGGTGTGCGTTATCATATCGTACGCGGTGCTTTGGATTTGCAGGGTGTATCGGGTCGTAAGCAAGGTCGCTCCAAATATGGTGCGAAGAAGGAGGACAAGTAATGCCACGTAAAACTACTAAATCACTCGTACGAAAAGTCAGCCCTGATCGCAAATATCAATCTGCTTTAGTACAGCGCTTGATCAATAAATCTATGCTTGATGGCAAAAAACAGGTAGCCGAGAGGGCAGTTTACAGCGCCATCGAAGGTGCAGCCAAAAAGCTTGATTCTGAAAACCCTGTGGAAGTACTAGAGAAAGCTATCGCCAACGTGTCGCCTGATTTCGAGGTTAAATCTCGTCGTGTTGGCGGTGCCAACTATCAAATCCCATTCCCGATCTCTGGACACAGGCAGCTCCATTTCGCCTTTTCATGGCTCGTGCAGTCTGCGCGTGCTCGTTCGGGTATGCCTTACGCGAGACGACTTGAAGCGGAAATCGTCGATGCCTACAATGAGACGGGCGCAGCCTTTAAGAAGAAAGAAGATTGCCACCGAATGGCGGAGGCGAACCGCGCGTTCGCACACTTTGCGCGCTAACGCTTTGGCCTTTTCTTTAGGCAAAGAAAAGGCCAACAAAAGAAACTAGCTAGAAAATCGAATTGGAAGTCAATCCCAATTCGATTTTTGTTTTTCGACTCATTAATTCCGTTGGAATTAATGAGGTTTTTGTTTCTTGTTATATAAATTTATGCTATAATAGGCATAAGTAGAATTAGGAGGTAAAAAATGGTAAAAGTTGCGATTAATGGCTTCGGGCGTATTGGCCGTAACGCACTGAAAATTTTACTAGAACGGCACGACGTGCAGGTAGTTGCAATAAATGATATCACTGACGCAAGGACATTGGCGCACTTGTTGAAATATGATTCGGCCTATGGAACATATGACAAAAAAGTTTCCGCCAAGGAAAATGCAATCGTAGTTAATACTCGTGAGATTCCGGTTTTCGCAGAAAAAGACCCGACCAAACTCCCATGGAAAGAGCTAGGCGTAGATGTAGTAATAGAATCTACTGGATTATTCACCAATCCTAAAGACGCTAGAGCACACATCAAGGCAGGTGCTAAAAAAGTGGTAATTTCGGCACCGGCAAAGGGTGATGGCGCCAAAACTGTCGTAATTGGAGTAAACGAAGACATTGTCGAGCCTTCAGATGAAATAATTTCCAACGCGTCGTGCACAACAAACTGCATAGCCCCCGTGATGAAGGTTCTAGAAGACGAGATTGGCATAGAAAAGGCGATGATGACTACTGTTCATTCCTATACTGGATCGCAAAAAATCTTAGATGCACCAGCTAAAGATTTACGTGAAGCTAGAAGCGCAGCCGAAAATATCGTGCCGACATCTACTGGCGCTTCAAAAGCAGCAGCCCTCACTATTCCTGCACTAAAAGACAGATTCAATGGCCTCTCGGTAAGAGTTCCTACGCCAGTAGTGTCCTTGTCTGACATTACAGCTATAGTCAAACGTGATGTTACCAAGGATGAGTTGGTCCGAATTTTCAAAAAAGCTGCCAAAGAGCCTTACTATCAAGGAATCATCGGCGTGACTGAAGAAGAATTGGTTTCCTCTGACTTTATCGGAGACCCACGCTCTTGCATTGTGGATTTACCATTGATTGACGTAGTTGGCGGAAATATGATAAAGATTGTGGCTTGGTATGACAACGAATGGGGTTACTCTAATCGACTGGTCGAGTTGACTGTTGATTTTGGAAAAGAGGGATGATGAAGATATATATCGGAGCGGATTACCGTGGATTTGGAAAAAAGCAAGAGTTGTTGCGATATTTAGCGCAGACAAATTACGACGTAGAGGATATGGGTGCATACGAGGTCCGCGATGGCGACGATTTTAACGACCCGGCAGTTGCCGTTGCAAAGGCTGTACGCGATAATATCGGCTCTATGGGTGTTCTCATCTGCGATTCTGCCCATGGCATGACAATACAAGCCAACCGTTTCAAAGGGATACGAGCCGCACATTGTGCGACCCCTGAGTCCGCAAAATTTGCTCGCGAGCATGACGATGCGAATGTATTGTGCTTGTCTGCTCACGCCCTCAGTGATGATACAATGAAGAACATTGTTTCTGTGTTCTTAGAAACTAATTTTGAAAATTTAGAACGCCGAGTAAGGCGAATTAACCGTTTAGACGAAAGGGAGGATTATGATTAGGGCAGTTTCGATTGTTCCAGCAATTCTGACAGATAATAAGCAGGACTTCAGGGCGCAGATAGAACGCATAAATGTGTTTACTAGACGTGTGCAAATTGATGTGACAGACGGTGTCTTTGCCCCCACACAGACTCTTGACATAACCAATATTTGGTGGCCAAAGAATTGGGATGCGGATTTACATCTCATGGCTACGAATCCTTCTGAGCATTTAGACACGATTTTGAAGCTTAGCCCTTCGCTTTGTATTCTCCATGCAGAGGCTAGTGAAGACCTCACGCCAAGTTTTCAGGCCCTGAAAGACGCGGGCATCAAGGTAGGTGTAGCACTTTTGCCATCTACGTACCCAGGAAACGTCAAGCCATATATCGACATGGCCGATCATGTACTAGTATTTGCTGGTCAGCTAGGCATACAAGGGAATCCAGCAGATCTAATGCAGATGGAAAAAATCCCCCTGATTCGCAATATGAAGCCAGAGGTGGAAATAGGATGGGATGGCGGAGCAAATATGACGAATGTTCGCGCCCTCGCGCATGCAGATCTCGACGTAATCAACGTAGGGGCTGCTATTTCCCAGGCAGAAAATCCAGCTGCTGCGTTCGAAGAATTGGTTGCAGAGATTGATAAAAACGGAGTGGTGCTGTAATGGCTAGGGTCGTGTCTCTCGGATCAGCTTTACAGGATATCTATCTAATCGATCACGATGATTTAGTGCCGACCGCTATCGGTGGTGATGCGATTTTTGGCAAGGTGTTGGTGGGCTCAAAAGTAGATATTGATAAGATTTCTTATGAGGTTGGTGGCGGAGGCGTGAATTCCGCAATTACTTTTGCAAGACATGGTCACGAGGCAATCTTTATGGGTAATGTTTCTCATGATTCGGCTGGCACAGCGATTATAAAGACCTTGTCTAGGGAAGGTGTGGACGATAGTTATATCAATTTTCTCGAGAGAAAATCTACAGGGACATCCGTAATACTGCTAGACACCGGCAGCGGAGAAAGGACGATTTTGACTCATCGGGGAGCCAGTGAACAATTTGGGAATTTCAACGAATCAGATCTTGATTTGATTCAGCCGGATTGGCTATACGTCACCACTCTTCGAGGAGATTTAGAGACTCTGGAAAGATTTTTTAAGAAAGCGCACGCGCTTGGCACCAAAATAATGTTTAATCCCGGGGTGAAAGAATTAGAGCAACCTCACGATTTGGTGGGATTATTTAAGTATGTTAATATATTAAATGTAAACAAATCCGAGGCGTCACAAATCGTGCCCGGCTCTACCCTTACGGAATTATTATACCGTTTGCACAACTATGCAGACATCGTAATTATAACAGACGGTCCGATGGGCGGAATCGCAGGCGACAATGGGGAGAACTATCGCTTTGGAGTTTACGAAGATAAAAAAGTTAAGGATGCGACAGGCGCGGGTGATGCATTCGGCTCGGGGTTTTTGGCGCATTATGCCGCTGGATATTCTTTCAGGAATTCCTTGATATTCGCCTCGGCTAATTCTACTTCTGTAGTATCAAAATTAGGAGCAAACAGAGGAGTTTTGCTTGGCACAGAAAAGCTACATCCGATGCCCATCCAAAAGATATAAGGAGATAAAATGTTTAGTGCGGATGCGGAACTTTTAAAAAAGCTATCAATAGAGGATTTGGAACGAGCAAATGCTTATGCCAAGGATTTAACTAATGGGTTGCAAACTATTAGATCTTTTCCGCAGGGCGTAACGATTTTTGGCTCAGCTAGATTACCACAAGATAATAGGTATTGTAAGCTCGCCTACAAACTCGGAGGATTGCTTGCAGAAAATGGCCATGCCGTGGTGACTGGTGGTGGTCCAGGTATTATGGAAGCCGCCAATCATGGCGCCTATGAGATAGGTGGACGCTCGGTAGGACTCAATATCACCCTGACTCACGAGCAGTTCCCGAACCCATATTTGACTGAATGTATTACTTTTGAATATTTCTTTGCTAGAAAAGTATCGCTCGCGATGGCTTCAAAAGTATTCGTGTTTTTCCCAGGTGGGTATGGCACAATGGATGAGTTTTCGGAGATTTTGTGTTTAATGCAAGAATCGAAAATGCCTAAGATGCCGGTGTTTCTGATAGGCAAGACATTCTGGAAACGCTTTGAGCGGATAGCCAAAAGCATGTTAGAATTAAAACTCATTGATCTGAAGGATACTAAAATTTTTAAAATCACCGATGATGTCACTGAAGTCGTAAAAGCTGCTAATAAAATCGGCCACCCCAAGATTTCTGAAAACTTCTACGATGGGTTTAAAGAAGCTTCAGCTTTAGCTAGAAAAAACAAGCAAAGTTAGTTTTATGAAAAAATAGACCTTTCAGGGGTCTATTTTTTATACATCTTGAAGTCCTCAAAAGTGAGCTAAAACGGGTGTGCAAGCCCAAGACGCGAATTGGTGTCGGCAATACGAATAAGCTCGTTATACTTAGCAATTCGTTCCGATCTAGAAAGAGATCCGGTCTTAATCTGCCCTGTGCCGAGTCCTACCGCCAAATGCGCAATAGACACGTCCTCAGTCTCGCCAGAGCGGTGCGACATTACTGTCTTATAGCCAGATTTCTTTGCGGTAAGTACGGCTTCGATAGTCTCAGACAAGGTACCGATTTGGTTTGGCTTAATCAGGATGGCATTTGCGACTTCCTCGTTGATGCCTCTTTTTAGTAGCGCAGTGTTTGTAACAAAAAGATCATCGCCTACGAGCTGAACCCTGCTACCTAGACGCTCTGTCATATTTTTCCAATTGGTCCAATCGTTTTCAGCAAGACCGTCTTCTATAGACACTACAGGGTAATTGTCGATTATCCAAGTGTACCAGTTGATGAGGTCATCTGCGGATTTCCAGTCGCCGTTAGTCTTTAGCACGTAATGGCCATCGTCATAGAATTCGGATGCGGCAATATCCATTGCTATAGCTACATCTTTGCCTAATTCATAGCCAGATTTTTCAATAGCCTGCTTGATACAATCAAGCGGCTCGTTGTTGCCGTCGCGTACTCGTGGGGCGTAGCCGCCTTCGTCTCCGACGGTGGTGGGATAATCTCGCTCAGCTAGTACCTTTTTTAGCATATGGAATATTTCTGCGCCACATCTAATCGCTTCTGCAATATTACCTGCCCCCTTCGGAACGATCATGTATTCCTGAAAATCCGTAGCCCAGGATGCGTGTGCGCCTCCATTCATGACATTCATCATAGGCATAGGAATAGACATTTCAGAGGCGGTGTTGGCAAGTTCGGCGACATGTTGATAGAATGGCATACGAAGAGCTTTGGCGTTAGCCTTGGCGGTAGCCAGGGAAACAGCCAGAATAGCGTTTGCGCCAAGATTTGATTTATTGTCAGTACCGTCTAATTCCAGCATCATTTGGTCTACGTTTTTTTGGTCAGAAGAATTACCAATTAGAATATCTGAAATAGAAGAATTAATGTTCCATACGGCCTTTAATACCCCTTTACCGTTAAATCTGGTAGTGTCGCCATCGCGAAGTTCTAGGGCTTCCCCAGAACCAGTGGAAGCGCCAGACGGGACAATCGCGCGTCCAAAACCGCCATTCTCTAGCCACACCTCAGCCTCCACGGTGGGGTTGCCCCTAGAGTCTAGTACCTGTCTTGCTTTTATTTTTGAGATTATAAAATTATCCATAAGCTTATTATAGCATTGTTTTTAATAAAGCACTGTGATAAAATAGGCTTAAGTATTATAAGAGAGGACTATCATGGAGCAGAAACCCGGAGGTACGCCAAACCCATTAAACCCTAACCCAGCGACTACGCCCGTAGCTGGTGTTCCTGGCCCCACACCAAATGTGTCACCAGACGTACCACCATCTAAACCTATCCAAACCACTAGTGGTTTACAGCCTGAGAGACCGGCTCAGCCAGTAGCTTCAACCGGTGAGCCAAGACCAGTAACTCCGGCTAGCATGTCAAGACCGGTTCGGCCTATGCGACCAGTTAGTGCTCCGAGCCCTATGCAGAACGACGGATCCGCCAAGCTACCAGGTTCTACACAAAAAGTTGTAACTACCAGGCCATCAGCCCCCGCCCAGAATACTGGTTTCGAAACGCTGGATGCTAACCCCTCAGAGCAACCTATGGGTATCGTGACCGACATAGATGGCGTTACTCCGACCGAAGTCGCCGTGGATCCTATGGCTCGACCAATGGAAGTAGCGCCCCAACCGGAAGCGCCGAAGCCACAAAAAAAGAAAACGGCGCTACTCGTAGGCATGATTATCTGTCTTTTCTTAGCTATTTGTTGTGGAGTCGCAGCGGCGTTACTCTTCGCGAATTCGAACCAATCAGATCCCGTAGCAAAAGCCGTAGAAAAGCTAATGACAGGTAAAGCTCCGACCAATGTCGCGATAGATGGCACGATTGGAATTACATCAAACGACATGACTTCTCCAATTTCGGATGCAAAGATCTCCCTGACTACACAGATGGTGGTGCGTTCTATGATAAATTCATCCAACGCCAATATAGACGTCAATCTACGAAATGGCGGGAGTTTTGCGATCCAGCTTGACGAAGTCTATGCAGCAAATGGAGACCTTTATCTTAAGGTTGATGGTATCACCAACGCTCTGAGCGACCCATACCTATTCCAATCAGAAGCATTAGAAAGTGGATTGGTATCACCGGAGGCCACTGAGGAAACAACTACCACAGATATAGCCGCCGACCAGACCGAAGAGGACGCTTTACTAACGGTTACGAACCTGCTTCAGGCTTTTGAATCTGTAGACGGTGAATGGATTAGGATACCTACAGATGAAGCTAATTCTCTGATTTCTGACAATGCAGAAGAAGGACAGGTAAACTGCTTGGCCAACCTCATTTCAGGGATCAATCAGAGCAGCAACAGTATTTCCGAAGCCTACAGTCGCAATCCGTTCGTCTACTCCACATCTAAGGATTTGACCGTTATAAGCGAACACGATCCAATTTATCGTTTATTAGTAGACAGCGATAAGCTCTCTGCTTTTATTAATGAAACACAAAATACGAATTTTACGAATAGCCTGGCGTCATGCCTCAATGACGACCCCGCCACCCTAGATACACAAGCAGTAGTAGAGAAGCTCAAAAATCTACCTGCTACATACGTAGAAGTAAACAACGATTACGATTTTACTCGAATCTATCTAGAAATGAGTTCAGATAATGAGATAAGCACAACTGTCGATCTTGACCTATCTTACCCGTCCAACGTAAACGTACCAGAGCCAGTAGAGTACAAAGATTTGTCTAGCGTATTGGAGGACATCTTCAACAACGGTACGGTTCTGCTAGAAGAGGTGCCTAGCGAATAAATTTGCTTTTTCGTGCGAAGTGTGTTATAATACAAGTATGAATGAGGGCTTAAAACAAAAACTGAGTAAACTTCCGGTGGATCCGGGAGTTTATTTTCACAAAAATTCCAACGGGGAAATAATTTACGTTGGCAAAGCCGCAGTCTTAAAAAATCGCGTTCGACAGTATTTTCAAAAGACAAAAAAAGATCCAAAAACAGAAGCTTTGGTTCGCGAGATTGCTGACACCGATTGGATCGTAGTGGATAACGAGATGGACGCGTTATTTCTAGAGTCTGAGATGATCAAGCGGTATATGCCAAAATGGAATATATTACTAAGAGACGACAAGACAGTATCGTATGTCAGGATAGACATGAAGTCTGAAGTCCCTTATGTCACATTCACGCGTAACCCAATCGATGATAAGGCGACTTATATCGGGCCTTTTTACGGAAAATCTGCCGTAGAAAAGGCTGTGAGGAGTCTTAGGCGAATTTTTCCTTATTATGTAAAACCTTATACAGGGAAGAAAACATTAGACACCGACCTTGGCCTAACCCCCGGTATCGAGGTAAACAGGTCTACTCCGAGCGACTATAAGCGTAATTTAAGAAAATTAATAAAGTATCTCGAGGGAGGCCGAGAAAAACTTCTGAAAGATCTAGAAAAAACTATGCAGGATGAGGCCAAGGCTGGAAACTTCGAATTGGCAGCCGAGGCTCGTGATCAGTTGATGGGGTTAAAAGAACTAAAGAAGAAGATTATTTTTTCGGATAAGGAATTTTTGGATATTTCATCCGATCAGGCGCTTTCGGGTTTACAGAAACTACTGGGGTTGCCAGAGCCACCGCGACGAATAGAAGGATATGACATTTCACACCAATCAGGCACGGATACCGTAGGAAGTATGGTGGTGTTTATTAATGGGGCTTCGGCGCGAGATGAATACCGCAAATTCAAGATTCGTACTTCGAAAAACGATGATTTAAAAAGCATGCGAGAAGTCTTGACCAGGAGACTCAAACACAAAGAGTGGAGTTACCCAGATTTAATAATTCTGGACGGGGGAATTACGCAGGTTAATGCCATTTTACCGATTACGGCGCCTTTCAATATCCCAGTAATCGGGAGAGATAAATCTGGGGATCATTCAAAATCAGCTAGGGTTAAGTTGGTGATCCCGGATATTTCAGACATTACCAAAATTTCAAAAGGGGCTCCTAGTGCAGGATTCACCTATAAAGAATTGCCACCCGGCTCGCATATTGCACGCCTGATAGCTAGAGTAGATGAAGAATCTCACCGCTTTGCGATCACTTATCATTCTTTACTCAAAAGAAAAAATATGCTAAAGTAGATGTAGGAGTTATTTTTATATGAATATAGGAAGCTTTTTAGAAGTTGTCATATTTGTTACGGCCGTTCTTACGGTGATATTGATTCTTTTGCAGCAACGCGGAGCGTCTCTCGGTGCTGGTTTTGGGAGCTCGGGTGAGCTCTACACCACTCGTAGGGGGCTCGAAAAGTCACTATTTGTCACGACGATTGTTACTTCTGTTATTTTTACCGTATCGATTCTAGGACTATTAATTATCCCGGCATAAATTATGGTTGATTCATTCAAAAAGCGTGGGCAAAAATATTTCAGAAAATTTTCTCGTGCTTCTGTCAAGGCTGGAAAAAAAAGTAGCGAAAGAATTCAAAAAAACTTAGTAGAGCGCATTTCTCATATCAAGAATGTGAGATTGCTAATATTTGAATGGAGTTTGCTGGTTATAGCCCTGATTATGCTGGCCGTGACTCAGGCTTTTTGGTTTGGGGATTCATATGCCGAAAATTCTTATACTACTGGTGGCACATATACAGAAGCAACTCTCGGAGAGGTAAATTCTTTAAATCCGCTTTTTGCTGCAACTAATAGTGAAAAAGTCCTCAGTAAGCTAATGTTTGCGACGCTCTCCACGATTGATTATTCTGGACATCCGGGGAGCCAATTAGCCGAATCGATCGTCGCCAGCGAGGATGGACAAAGATGGACGATGAAGTTACGAGATAATCTACGCTGGTCTGATGGTGAACCTATCACCAATCAAGATGTGATTTTTACGGTCAGAACAATCCAAAACCCTGCCGCTAATACGATTTATGCAGCTAATTTGGCCAACGTAAAGATTTCTGAAAATGAAAACGGTGAAATCGTGTTTGATTTACCGTTTGCATACGCCGATTTTATTTCCGCGCTGAATATCCCAATTGTTCCGGAGCATATCCTAGGTAACGTCGACCCTAAGACGCTAATCGAAAACAGTTTTTCGAATGCTCCGATTACTTCAGGCGCGTTCGTTTATAACGCTACTCAGCCCGGTGGCACAGATGGGGAAAAAGTATATTATCTATCTGCTAATGAAAATTACTACCTAGGGAAACCGATGTTAAATGCTTTCTCCATACATACTTACGACGATAAAGAAAGCATCGTCAATGCTATAAACAGCGGATCAGTAACAGCTACTGCAGAGCTCTCCGGCGCAGACGCAATACAAGTCAACACCGATCAATTTAACGAACGAATTTCCAGCCTAAGCGCTGGGGCGTTTATTTTCTTTAATGTGTCCAAAGACTCTCTAAGTAACCCCGAAGTTCGCTCTGCTATTCGCGGCGGTATAAATATTAATAAAATACGTGAAATTGCGACAGATACAGAAGCGTTGGACTACCCACTAATAGATTCACAGATTGCCATAAATGAATACCCACAATTGCCTGCGACCAACTTCGATGCCGCAAAAGAAAAATTGGCTGGGCTATATGGCGACAAGAAAATCCACTTGGACGTTGCTACTGTCAATTCTGGTTATCTACCCAGTATTACTAATGCCTTAAAGGAAGATCTGGAAGCGTTGGGTTTTGAAGTAAATGTCTCTATTTACGAGGAAAATCAAGAATTTATCAATAATGTAGTTTCTAAACGAAGCTACGATATTTTGGTCTACGAAATCGAATTGGGTGCCGATCCAGACCTGTTGCCATATTATCACTCTTCGCAGGCTACAAATACCGGGCTCAATCTATCAAATTACAAAAATGCTCTAGTTGATGATTTGTTGCTAGGAGCGCGCGATACGATGAATTTGGATCTCAGGACAAAAAAATATGAATCTTTTCTTCAATTTTGGGTAGCCGACACACCGGCAATCGGCGTTTATCGCTCTAATTTGACGTATTTTTACAACAAAAATGTACGGACGTTCAGCAACGACGTAAGGCTTGTGACTCCAATTGACAGATTTTCCGACATAACCGATTGGGCGGTCAATAAAACGACCAAAAATAAAACCCCATAATCAAAGGATTGTGGTATAATGGTTTTAAGCGCGCGTGGTGGAATTGGTAGACACGCTACCTTGAGGTGGTAGTGGCCACATTTACGGCTGTGCTGGTTCAAGTCCAGTCGCGCGCACCACATTTGAAAAAGGAGGTAAATGAAGAAGATTGTTAAAAACGTCTTATTGGCAAGTATTATTGCTGTTCTGGGCGTGTGTTTTATCCAGACGAGTACATATGCAGAAGGTGAATCTCAAGACAGTGAAAACGCCCCTAAGACTAGTTTGACTTTGGCTCCGGTAAGCAAAACTCTGTCGATTAGTTCCGATTCAGTATACGACGGATCGTTAAGTGTCACCAACGACGGCACTACCGACACAAAAGTAGAAGTACATGCTTCGCCTTATTCCTACGTTTATTCCGATGAAGAAGATTTATATAAGTTAGGATTCAACAACCAAAACAACTATACTCAGATATCGCGCTGGATTACCATTAAGGATGCTAACGGTAACTATACCACTAACCCTAGTTTTACGATTAAAACTGGCGAAACTTTAAACATTGATTATCGCATCACCACCCCAAAAAGCATCCCAGCGGGTGGCCAATATGCGGTTATTTTTGTGCAGACAGTTTCCGGTGATACAAATTCTAGCGGGATTCGTACAGAAGCAAGCGCTGGAATGGTAATTTATGGCCATTCTACCGAGGGTGAGACAATCGCATCCGCAGAGATTAACAGCATGGAAATTGGGCAGGGGAAACAATCTAATGATTCCGCGGCGAATTCAGGGGGCAATAATTTTTATGGTACAGCAAAGGTCAAGAATACGGGTAATGTAGATTTCTTTGCGAGAGGGACGCTGAAGGTGGAGCCTATAATAGGTTTTAGCTCCTACACGACCCCTGACGAAAACGGAGCAGTCTCGGTCATTCCAGAATCTGAACGAATAGTATCAGACGAATGGAAGGATACTCCGGGCTTTGGTATATATAAAGTCACTTGGGCAGTTACGGCTGGCGAAACTACCGAGACAATCGATAAAATCATATTCTTGATTTCTCCGGCCGCAATAATTATTACCATAATTGTCTTGACAATTATAATTTTGTTGATTATAATAGGGGTTAGGAAGCGTAAAGAGCGCCGTTCTAGGTTGGCTATCTAGTAGGTTATCTTTGCAAAGCCAAAACAAATATAAAAAATAAAAGAGAGTGTAGAGTATGAAAAGAAAACAAAAAAGATTATTCGGCTTTTTCGGGCTTGCACTTGTTGCTGTAATTACTGTTTTTGCAGCGGCGTTGCCTGGTCCGGAAACATCCGCTACTTCAACCGTGACCGACACCGTAACTGTTAGGGTGGTTGGGAGCGATACGCATGCGTCAATTGATAGTCCTGCAAGTGGCACTACTATCGTTGGGCCGACCCAAACAATAACTTACGATTACGAAAATATAGGTGTCGTTACCATAACCCTAGAATACACTGACGAAAACGGCAATACACAAGTGGTTCCTCTCCAGGTTATCGATGCAGATTATCAGGCTGGCTCGGGCCAGTATCCTTTGAATCTTGAATCCTATGGATATGGTGATTATATTATCAGGATCCATGGCGAGGACAATGAAGGTATTTATTATGACGACGCAATCAGACTAGCCTATTATCCGGTAACTGGCATTGCCGAACAAAACAACAACGATGAGGGATTAGTAGATGTAACCCTGAATTATGACGAAAACAATGATGATATTAATAATTTTCTAATTAACGTATATGATTCAGAAGGGAATTTAATTGAAGGGTTATCCCCAACAACAGTAACGCCTCCGAACAGAACTTTGCAGCTTGATTTTGGCAGCTTAGGCTTAGAAGATGGTCTTTACACAATAACCATCACTGCCTATGATGCCAACGGGAATGCGCTTCATACCCCATATGCGTTATCCGTGAACTATACCACTACTCCTGTTCCTGTACCTGATACGGGTGGATTATTCCAAAACACCAATATTTCATCGACCGATTATCTGATCACTGGCATCATCATATTCGGCCTAGTTGCTGTAGCTGGCGTGATGTTTATCTTGAAAGACAACAAGAAATCTAACGCTAAAAATCGACGACGTAAGTAAAAACTCTTCGATATACTCTGCATAAAAATCGGGCACGCCTACTGCGAGGGTGCCCGATTTGTTTTAGTCGCATCTATTATTCAGAAACTCCAAGTTCTAGCCGTTTGAATTGTTTGACGGTAATATTTTCACCGGTTTTAGCGATAGCTTCTTTAATAAATTCGGCGACCGTCTTTGAATCATCTAAAATGTATGGCTGATTCATTAGAACTTTGTCAGAGAAGGCTTTTTTGATTTGACCTTCTAGGATTTTTTCTTTCATGTTTTCTGGCCCCTTGAAGTTAGACTCAAGCTCCTTCATCTTGGCGTCTCGATCCGCTTCGGGTATATCATCCTCCGAAACATATAGCGGGTTCATTGAAGCAACCTGCATCGCGATCTGGTGGACTAAAGTCTTGAATTCATCGGTCTTCGCTACAAAACTGGTTTCGCAGTTGACTTCCACGATTGCACCGAGCCGCCCGTCATGAATGTAGGCGTCGACTAGGCCTTCGCGTGTTTCACGGTCACCACGTTTTTCTGCCTTGGTAAGCCCCTTTTTCCGCATTGCCTCTAGGGCTTTATCGAAGTCGCCCTTAGCCTCGACTAATGCTTTTTTTGCATCTGTTAAACCGACGCCAGATAGCTCTTTGAGCTTTTTAATCTGGTCGATTGTGATTTCTGATTTTTGATCTGACATGTTTGCCTCCTATTTTTTACCTTCCTTAATTGCTTCTACGACATAATCCAAGATGAGCTTGGTGGCCTTGATAGAATCATCGTTTGCTGGGATTACATGAGTAACTGGGGTGGGGTCAACATTGGTGTCAACCATCGCAAATACTGGGATTTTTAGGATATTCGCTTCTTTGATGGCGTTTTTTTCTTCGTTGGCATCTACGACGAAGATGGCAGCTGGCTGCTCATTCATATCCTTGATACCACCATAGCGTTCATTCAATGCATCAATCTCTTCCTGAAAACGCTGAACTTCGAGCTTTGAATAGCGATTCTCTAGCTCGCCAGATTCCATTCTGCGTTCTAGATCTTTTAATTTTTTGATTTGACGATTAACCGTATCGACATTGGTAAGAGTACCACCTACCCAACGCATGGTGACGTATGGCATCTCCACAGATTCGGCGGCCTCTTTAACAATATCTTTCATCTGTTTTTTGGTACCAACGAAAAGAATCTTCTTGCCGCTCCTAACAATCTCGGTGAGCTGCGGTAAAGCCTCTTCTAGGGCCTCTACGGTTTTTTCTAGATTGATAATATGAGATTCACCACGTTTGCTGTGAATATATGGCGCCATCTTTGGGTGCCAACGACTCGTCTTGTGCCCAAAATGAGCACCGTTCTCGAGTAGAGCTTTCATATCGACATTTACTGCCATTATGATTTCCTTTCTCCTTTGCTTCTGGGAACTCATACCGCATATTGTGCGGCCAGGAAACCTCCCAGAAACTGTCTCGTTAAATTAATATTTGCTTGCTATTATAGCACAGGTGGGGGAATATCGCAATACTGTCTGTAGTATCCATGCACGACTCTTCATAGTTCTTTTGCTTGAAAATTGGGTGGCCTAAGAGTAAAATTATCCCAGTGTGGGCAAGCAGATTAACAAGGAGGTAGTCTATGTCGCACGAATTGACACCTATACCCGGGAAGTTGAATTTTAACGTTGACTGTAGTTTGGAGGATTTTGGGAGACTCCGCGAGAGAGAAGACAGGCGGCTATATCTTTACGGCGAAATCGCATCCGTAGATTACGAAGACAAATGTTTAAACTTGGGTGTCTCGACGACTTCTAAACTCGTGGAAGACATTATCCAGATTAACCGCATAGATTACGGTACTGCCCCTGAAGAACGCGAGCCGATTCGTCTCTATATTAGTTCTCCCGGCGGCGATTTGGTGGAGGGCTTAGCCTTGATTTCGGCGATTAGTCTTTCAAAGACACCCGTATACACCGTGAATGTAGGACAATGGAGCTCGATGGCTTTTTTGATTGGCATCACAGGCCATAAGCGGTTCTCTTTGCCGAATGCGATGTTCTTGATGCATGACGGCGCTTCGGGCGCTTTCGGCACCTCTAGTAAGGTCCAAGACAAGATGGATTTTGAGAAACGCCTCGACACCGAGGTCATTAAACACCATGTATTGACGCATAGTGATATGAAAGCGGTGGACTACGATGCTTTGGCCCGCGTGGAGCTCTACATGCTTCCTAGTGATGCAAAAGAGCGCGGCTTTATCGATGTGATCGTAGACGACATTGACGACATCCTATAACTGGGGGCTATTTGGGGCAGACTAAGGTCTGCCCTTTTCCTTTACATTTTTTATTTTATCTGATATAATGGCAGGAATTATGAGTAAAAAAGAATTACACCCTAAAGAATATGCTCCTGTCGTGTTTTCCGACGAAGCAGCTGGTTTTGCTTTTTTGACTAAGTCTACAGCGAGCAGCCAAGAAACCGTCAAATGGAAAGACGGCAATGAATATCCACTCGTAAAAATTCAGATTTCTTCGGCAAGCCATCCTTTCTTCACCGGCGAAGAAAAGATTATCGACACCGAAGGCCGTGTGGACCGCTTCAAGGCTCGCGCCGAGAAGGCAGCCAAAATGAAGGCCGCTCTCGAAAACAAGGCCAAAAAAGCCGCCAAAGAAGCAGAGAAGAAAGCCAAATCAGAAGAAGCTGTAAAGGCTTAAGTCTCAAATTGCGCCCCGAAGTAGTATGCTTCGGGGTTTTTGTGTTATAATGAAATTATTAATAAAAGGAGTTTTATGTTTGACGTAGCAGAAGATCGTAAAAAGATGGAGGAGGTCGTTGAGCATTTCAAGACCGAAATGAAAAAAGTACGGACTGGTCGAGCACATCCAGACATGCTTTCGGGAATAAAGGTCGAGGTTTATGGTCAATATATGCCTCTTAATCAGGTAGCAAATATTACGACGGCCGACGCAAGCCTGCTCGTCGTTACTCCTTTTGACCCAAACAATATTCAGGCTATTACTGCAGCCATCAGGGCCGACCAAGCTCTTGGACTCAACCCATCAGACGATGGTCACGTAATCAGAGTACCGATTCCTGCTCTTACTGAGGAACGCAGGAAAGAAATCGTGAAAACGGCTTCTGCAAAAGTAGAAGAAGCAAAGGTTGCTATACGGAATGTCCGCGAAGACGCAAGGAAAGCTATCAAAATTGCCGAAGAAATGGGAGAAGATGTAAAAAAGCGCGCAGAAAAAGAAGTCGACGAACTGACGAAAGAATTTAGCGAAAAGGTCGATGCTGAGTTTAAGACAAAATCAGACGAAATAATGAAAATATAGAATGAGTTTGACGCATTTAGGAATAATCGCCGATGGTAATCGGCGATGGGCCAAGGAACATGGTTTACCTAAAATAGAAGGCCATCGACACGGCCTAAAGGCCATGGAAAGGCTGATCCTTGGAGCTAAAGAAGCGGAGATACCGTATATTACTTTTTATGTTTTTAGCACTGAAAACTGGGGTCGTGAAGAGTCTGAGGTCAGCTATATCATGAAAATGGCCGAGGCTAGGATATTGAAAATTGCAGAAAAATTAGCAAAACATAACATTCGGCTCCTAATATTGGGTTCTCGGGGTAAAATTAGTCCGATTATGACATCACTTGGCGAGAAGGCCGAAAAAATCACCGCTGATTGTACTGGTACAACGGTATGTTTTTGTTTTAACTATGGTGGCGAGCAAGAGATAGCAGACGCTGCAAATATCGCCCTAAAAGCTGAGGGCGAAATCACCCCAAGTACAATACGCAAACACCTTTACCATCCCGAAATCCCCAACCTTGACATGGTCGTGCGGACGTCGGGAGAAGAAAGAATTTCCGGTTTTATGCTATGGAGGGCCGCATATAGTGAGTTTATGTTTATTAAAAAATATTTTCCAGAGATGGAGTCATCGGATATTAAAAAAATAATAACGGAATACGAAAAGCGTAACCGGCGTTTCGGAAAATAATGGTATAATAAACTGTATGGATATTTTTATAGGCGTAATAATTGGTTTACTGGTATTAATGATTTTGGTCACTCTTCATGAGCTGGGACATTTTATTGCTGCGCGGCGAAATGGGGTAAGGGTGCTCGAATTTGGAATAGGTTTCCCACCGAGAGGGATAGCATGGGTCAAAAATCCCAAGACTAAAAAATGGCAGCGATTGCCACGCAAAGACTGGAAAAAGCCTCAAGAGGGATTGATTTTTAGCCTCAACTGGTTGCCAATTGGCGGATTCTGCCAGATGGATGGCGAATCTGATGCTGACACCCGTAAGGGTACGTTTGGCGCAGCTAGTTTTTGGGCTAAAACCAAGATTTTATTCGCTGGTGTAGCCATGAACTGGCTAACCGCTTTTCTGATTTTCACCGTGCTGGCCTGGACGGGTATGCCCGAGTTCCTAAATGGGCAATTTACTGTCCCCGTAGACACGAAGACAGATTTCACCCCAGTACAAGTCGCCGAGGTTGCAGAAGATTCACCAGCTAGTAGGGCCGGCATCTTGCAGGGCGATTACATCTTGGCGGTTGGTGGGGAAGAGGTCCGTCACGCTAGCGATATTAACGCCTTTAATCAGGCTCATGCTGGTGAAGAAGTTTCTTATACCATCCAACGCATGGATGAGTCTTGCGTTGAGTTATCAAATTGCGCCGATAAAACTAATCTTGACACAAGTGTTAAATTGAATTCTACCGATTCAGAATATTTGCTCGGCGTCTCGATGTCCTCAACGCAGTCCGTTTCATATTCGACATGGTCGGCGCCTATTGTGGGAGTTGGACTCACGGCGCAATTGACGGGAGAAACGTTTAAGGGGCTTGGGATCATGCTTTGGAATTTGATTTCGGGGGTCGCGGAACAGTTTAGTTTCGATGCTGGCGTACGCCAAAATGGACAGGAAGCAATCTCCACAGTAGGCGATTCCGTAGCAGGTCCAGTAGGAATTGTAGGAGAGCTATTCCCAGCCTTTACCGCTGCAGGACCATCTAATCTCGCATTTCTCGCAGCTCTGATTTCCGTGTCGCTTGCCTGTATGAACGTGCTGCCTATACCGGCGCTAGATGGAGGACGTTGGATGCTGATTGCAATATACCGCCTGAGACATAAAAAACTAACCAAAGAGACTGAGGAGAAGGTCGTTTCTAGAGCAATGATAGTATTGCTGGCCCTCATATTTATCGTGACGATTCTAGACATAGTCAGGATTGCACAATGACGAAAGCAAAGGCAGAAAAAGAGGCCGATAGCAAAGTAAATACAGCCCCCCCTGTGGTAAAGCCTGCGACAAAAAATAGATCCGCCTGGAAAACCGTGTTATTCGCTATTTTGTGTTTAGTCTGGGTCGCGGCTTCTGTGGTAGTAGCACAGTTGGTGATTGGCTACATATTAGTTGCGTTGATAGGAGGCTCCGCCCTACAGGAGCCGGTATGGTCGGCGGTCTATTCTGCCTTATCGTACACAATAGCCTTGATTTTGATTCTTTTTGCGGTACCAAGAATGCGCGCAAAGAGCCGTGCGGAACTGGGGCTTCGCGGATGGCCTACGTGGACCGACATTGGGCTTGCCCCGGTTGGTTTCATCGTATATCTCCTGCTTGCATCTGGACTCACTGCTCTTTTTATGTGTTTCCCCTGGTTCGATGCTGGGCAGGCACAAGAAATCGGGTTCAGCTTATCTTTAGCTGGAACAGATCGGCTGATTGCATTTATCACGCTGGTCGTGGTGGCTCCTGTTGCCGAAGAAATAATTTTTAGAGGTTGGCTATATGGTAAGCTACGAACGAGGTTTTCAGACGTAACTTCTGATAAGGTAGGGATGATTTTGTCGATTCTGTTAGTGTCACTACTTTTTGGCATCGTGCATTTACAATGGAATGTTGGCGTGAACGTGTTTGCTATGTCAATAGTGCTTTGCAGCCTTAGGGAGATTACGGGCACAATTTATGCCGGAATTTTGCTACATATGCTAAAAAACGGTGTAGCATTTTACGCATTATATATTCTAGGCACCGGCTTTTAGATTATTCGCCGGCTATGCTGCTAGTGGTCGTGCGATTTTTGATAATATGCTATAATAGGGTGCATGAGATTGTCAAAAACTTTTATCAAGACCTTAAGGGAAGCTCCCAAAGATGAGACTGCCAGAAACGGCATTTTATTGACCAGGGCCGGATATATTCATAAGGAAATTGCAGGCGTATATGATTATCTGCCGTTAGGTCTTAGGGTAATAGAAAATATAAAAAACATCGTGCGCGAAGAACTAAACAAACTCGGTTGCGAGGAAGTACTAATGTCTGCCCTACAAAATCCAGAGCCGTGGGAAAAGACAGGCAGGTTCTCCGACCAAGAAGTAGATATTTGGTTCAAAACCGAACTTTCTAGCGGCGGGCTATTGGGACTAGCTCCTACTCACGAGGAGCCGATGATCACTATGGTAAAAAAATATATATCTAGCTACAAAGATTTACCTTTCGCAATCTATCAATTTCAGAATAAGTTCCGCAATGAGCTTCGCGCTAAAAGCGGCATCCTGCGCGGTCGCGAATTCTTGATGAAAGACCTATATAGCTTTCACACATCGGAAGAAGATTTAGATGATTTTTACGCCAAAGTGGAAGATGCTTATGCCCGTGTATTTGAGCGAGTAGGGCTAGGCGACTGTACATATGAAACTTTTGCCAGTGGTGGGATTTTCTCAAAATTCTCACACGAATTTCAGACTTTTTCTTCTGTAGGTGAAGATACGGTATACTACAACAAGGATAAGTCATTGGTGTTAAACAAGGAAGTGTTTAGTAAGGAAATTCTGAGCGATTTTGGCGTCAAGGAAGAGGACTTTAAAGAAACGACCGCCGCAGAAGTAGGTAATATATTTAAATTAATGTTTAAATATTCAGAACCTCTCGACCTCAAATTTGCCGACGAAGACAATATTCAAAAAACAGTCTATATGGGGTGTTATGGGATTGGTATCTCTAGATTGATGGGGATAATTGCGGAAAATTATTCCGATGAAAAAGGCTTAGTTTGGCCAGAAGAAGTTGCTCCCTGCAAATATTACTTGGTCGGTATTGGCGATACTGGCACCACCAGGGCAGAAGAGTTGTATTCTAATCATAATAATGAGATATTATTCGATGACCGCGATATACGTGTCGGAGAAAAATTCGCCGATTCAGAGCTGATGGGAATTCCGTATCGTTTGGTGATCTCGGACAAAACACTTAAAGCTGATTCTGCAGAGATTACCAATCGCATGACAGGCGAAACAAAGCTAGTTAAATTAGCACAAATTTTCAGCAGTGAGGCTTGACAAAATAGCTACATTTGGATAAACTTTATATACTAATAAAGTGGAGTCGTTATGATAAAGAAGAATATCAACCTGACTGCGGAAGGTAAAAAGGAATTAGAAAAAGAGCTTGACGAATTAATTAAAGGTCGCCCGGAGATTGCCGAGAAGATCGCTACTGCTCGGTCCTTTGGCGATTTATCTGAAAACGAGGAATATAGCTCGGCCCGCAACGAACAAAAGATGGCCGAGAGTCGGATTATGGAAATCCAGGAAATACTAAAAAATGCGAGGATAATTCGCGGCGGCAAGAAAGACAAAGTCGTATTGGGCGCGACTGTTTCATTGAAAATGGGCAACCGGAAGGTAGAGTATACTATCGTCGGACCAACAGAAGCCAATCCTCTCGAGGGAAGGATTTCTAATGAATCACCTATTGGCAAAATCTTGTTTGGCCACAAGGCTGGCGAGGAGCTAGAGTTTAACGGCAAAAAAGTAAGTATTTTAGATATTAAATAAATTTTCCTTTGGTTTGCTATATCTGGAGGCTGAAAAGTTTGATTTTTATGTTATAATAATCTCATGTTACTCGAAGATTATCGCAAAGAAAGATTACGTAAACTAGAAGAAATAAGGGCAGCAGGAATTGACCCGTACCCATCAAAATCCAATCGCAATACTAAGATCTCTGAAGTTGTGAATCATTTCGACGAGAAGCAAGGGCAGGAGGTTTGTGTGGCTGGCCGAATTACGGCAATCCGCTCATTTGGCAAACTAGCATTTATCAAACTACGCGATTATACTGGCGAAGTGCAAATTTTTATGAAGCAGTCCAAGAATTCCGGCCGCTCCGTTCCTCTCGGACACGCCCAAGGCCGCTCGGCCGAGCCTACGGTCCTCGAGGAAGGAGTGGCTCGGAATTCTATAGATGTCCACAAAATCAAACTCCTCGACATTGGCGATTTTATTGAGGCGAGGGGGATCGTTGATAAGTCCCAGACCGGCGAAATATCCGTTTTTGCCGACCAAGTCAGGCTGCTCACAAAATCGCTTAGACCGACACCTGAGAAGTTTACAAACAAAGAAGAGCGATATCGTCGTCGCTATGTAGACATGAATGTGAATCCGGAGGTACGCGAGAGATTGGTCAGGCGATCGAAGTTCTGGCAAGCTACGCGTGATTTTATGAATAGTCATGGTTTTATCGAGATAAATATACCCGTGCTTGAGCATACGACTGGTGGGGCAGATGCAGAACCATTCGTTACTCATATGAATGCACTTGACGAAGACTTTTATCTGAGAATTTCACATGAATTACCCCTAAAGAGACTACTAGGTGGTGGCTTTGAAAAAGTGTACGATATTGGGCCGAGATTTCGTAATGAGGGAGTAGATGACGAGCATCTACCAGAGCACATCGCTTTCGAGGCTTATGCGGCTTACGAAAATTATGAAGACGGAATGAAATTTTATGAAGAAATGATGAAATATGTCGCAAAGGAGACTTGGGGTACACTGAAATTTAATGTCGGGGAATTTGAGATAGATCTAGATTGTGAGTGGTCGCGATATAAATATGCTGATTTGCTGCACGAGAGATACAATGTGAACGTGTTTAAGCCGAATAGAGATCAATTAATTCGGATTTTGAAAGATGCCGGAGTGGAGTCCGATTTCGACATGACTACTCCCCACTTAATCGACCACGTATGGAAACTGATTCGCAAGACTTCAGCTGGACCGTATTGGGTAATAGAAGAGCCGCTAAGTTTGTCGCCTTTGGCGAAAAAATCTAGCGAAAATCCACTAGTAACTGAACGTTTCCACCCAGTGATTGCTGGCACGGAGATGGGAAATGGATTCTCAGAGCTGAATGACCCACTCGACCAACTAGAGCGCTTTAAGGAGCAACAAGCTGCACGCGACGCCGGCGATAATGAAGCCCAAATGATGGATATAGATTTTGTTGAAATGTTAGAGTATGGTATGCCACCGGCCTGTGGATGGGGCAACTCGGAGCGGAACTTCTGGCTGCTGGAGGGGGTACCAGGGCGGGAAGCCGTGCCCTTCCCACTAATTAAAGCAAAGGAAGTATAATTTTTAAATTCGTTCGCGTTGACTGCGCGCCATGTTAATTTTTACAACGTTTCGCCCAGTCCTCGACATAGAACGTATGTCTCGGACGGGGAAATGGTTGTAAAAATTAACTGGGCTCGTCATATGCTTACTCATTTTAAAAATTATACTTCTATGGTTTTATTGCGGGATTTGGTGCCGCGAATGACTTTGATGCTCGTCTTTGAGACGCCAAAGTGTTTTGCTAATAGCTTGACGAGGGCCGTGTTAGCCTCACCGTCGTGAGGCTTAGCGCGAAGATAGACGGTGAGTTCGCCGGGCGAAGTCTCGATAATCTTTTCTTGGCTAGTGCCAGGTTTTACAATTACTGAGTATTTCATGAATCATCCTCTTTAGTACGGCCCACTAGCGCTGCGGCCATCAGTCCTACTGCTCCAGCGATTGTCGCAATAGTAGTTAGAGTGTCATGGGTGGATTGCTCGCGGGCTTCTTCTCCTGCGGTTGCTTCAGTCACCCCCAATGGGTCACTATAGCTGGCGTTTGTGGTGGAATTTGATTTAGTGTTATTAACATCTGCAGGTGCGTCAGTCGTAGCAACATCTTGAATAGCTGAAGCATTACTTGAGTCATCTTCTATAACGGATGAAATCGAAGGTTCGATCGAAGAAAGGGCCGACTTGTCGGTGTTTATTTCTTCTGACGTTTTTGCTGCATTGCTAGTGTTCGTTGTAGATTCTTCTGGCTGTGCTAACGTAGAGTTTGTTTGTGCTGCGGTAGGATCTTTAATCATACAACGTGCGGGGAAGGCCACCCATTTATTCCACGCGCGAACTGGGGTGACTTCAGAGCCAGTAAATCCTAATCTATACGCATTATAATCACTCGATGCTGTAGAGGTCCAGTATCGCCCGTAGGAGCCCCGCCCGCCGGCACTAGCAGTATTATAATCGCCGGAGTAGATGAAGTTATTCGGGAAAGTACGCAGTTTCGAGTCGTTTTTGAGATTGCCTGCATTTACCGCATTATTAAGTGCGGAGATTTCACTGACATTTGCCGATCCACCAGTCGGAAGTCGCCATCCTGTTGGACATATATCTCCAGCAACATTCCCGCTAGTTGTAGTGGTAGTGCCATTGCCAGCGGAAACGGTATACCAGTTATACAACACACCATAACTATACCACGAACTGGAAGAATTGTTAGTATTATAAGAAGCAGTGAGGGTGCGGTCGATATTATTAGCATTAAAGGCAATCTTGTTGACGCAATTAGTCGAGTTTACGCCACAAAGTATATTTTCGGAGGCGGAATTAGGTGCATCGGTGATGAAAGATGCTGTCGGGGAATTAGTATTGCTACTTGCGAAACTAGTACTGGAAGGATCAAGGCGCAGATTCTCAATCATCCAACAGTTGCCATCGGCGAGCTTGGCCACTGCGTAGGTATTATTATCACGGCTATCAGTAAGAGAAATTATGCTGCCGGTGCCCAGAGCGGAGCATTCCGTAGTGCCAAAGTTTTGCATGTTGGTAGTAGCAGGGAGCCAAACAGCATAGAGAGTAATATTGTTGTTTGCGTCAGCATTTTGGACGAAGCTGTTACTGATATAAACTGATTCGTTAGGGCCATAAACCGTCACAGTTTCACCGTTTGCTAGTTTTGTGGCTGCGTCTTGATCTGTACTCCAGCCGGCAAAGCCATAATTTGGTAGTGAATAGTTGGAGGCAACCAAGCCGACACTACTCGAAACAGTGACATTAATATGGTTCGCCATGCTCATACTACCCGCATCGGCTCCATTGCCGTCATAGATGATGGAATAAATTGGCTTCCAGGTGGCATACAAAGTCAGCGTGCCACCGTCTTCGATCCCCATTTCACTAGCAGCAGTTGCGACCAAACCGCCTTCGGCGACCATAGTACCGGAACCATCTGCTTTAGTATTCCAACCTGCGAAAGCACTGTTGGTTTTAGTAAAGAGATTGGTAGCGGCAGTGGCGGTGGCAAAATCAATATCGGTCGCATCGGCCATGGTGCCAGTACCACCGTTACTATCATAATGAATAGTGCCAGTGGCCACATATTGCTTGACAGCGATACAACGCATAGTCTGGCCACGTTGCCTACCAGTAGAATTGGCCGAAGCTGATACTCCTGCCGCTCGAATCCAGAAATTAACCGAACGGAGGTTACTTTTTACATTTGCCGTATTGAAGCTTCCGGATTTACCGCGGTTGTAGGCAGTAGTACCATTCTGCTCTCCACTGTAGATATAATTAAACGGGTAAGCTCGCCACCTTTCGGATGCAGCAATACCGGTACTTCCGGTAGCCTGCTCGCCGCCATTGCCGCCGATGAGTTTATCTAGCTTTGCATAATCGTCTTTGTCACTAAATGCCGTTGGTAAACGCCAACCCGCAGGGCAAAGGTCACCAACAACTGTTGCCCCTACAGTGGCAAGGCTAAAAGTGCCGTTACCAGCAGTTGCAGTATACCAGTTATAATAATTGCCATATGAGTACCAAGAACTGCTGGCATCATTAGTGTCATAAGCCGGAGTAAGAGTAGGGTCGCGGTTGGTATTGTTGGAGTTAAACAAGAGTCGGTTGATACAGGCTTCTGTGTTCCCCGTACAGAAATTATTAGTAGAAGCGGGGTGTGCATTGGCTGCTGTTATGAAGTCTGGGGTAGGATTATTGGTATTTGATGCGCTAATTGTGAGATCCTGATTAGACAAATCTAGACGCATATTTTCCATGAACCAGCAATTATCATCGACATACTTCATAACTGCGTAAGTGTTGTTATCTCGGGTATCAGTGAGGGCAGTAATATCACCAGTATTCATCGCTTCGCAACCATTCCAGTTTTGTAAATCTCCGGCTGACGGAATCCAGCGTGCATAGAGCTGCAATCCCTCGACTGACAAATCGCCGGTAGTGATGGTTTGGCTCGGACCATAATTTGTGCCAGTGCCGTCTATCTCAGTGTTCCATCCTGCAAATCCATAGCCAGGACGAGAGAAGTTAGAAGCCATCAATATGGCATTGTTAGACTCGACGGGTTGGTCCGGCATAGACCCAGTGCCGTCATCATCGTTGCCATAATAGCAAATACTGTTTGCCGCGCACGGTTCGAGGTTTACTACTGCGTAGATTGTGAAGGTGTTAGTATACGTGCCAGCCGCTGCGTTGGCTGGTGCCTTGACGCCAAAAGTTAACGTATGGCTACCTTCGCCAGGAGTAGAAGTATGGAAAATATCGTCTGGCACACCATTCGGGTCTGGAACAGGGAGATAAGAAGCTCCGTTATCCAAACTATAGCCGTAGCCATCTCCTAATGATGCTACTGGTATGCTCGATTGTTCGCTAGGTAAGGTGAAGGTTGGGATAGTTTTACTGCTGTCCTCTGTATGGACCAACGAAGTCGATGACCCGGCTGTGGCCATTTTGACGGTGTAGCCAGCTATGTTGTTTGTAGAAACGGTAAGATCCTGAGAAGCTGATTCAAAGTTGCCTGGCAGGGTATCTATTGTGACAGGATTGGGTGTTAGCGAGATCGTCAAACTCTGATCAGCAAAAACCGCCTGATTCGAAATAATCAAGCTAGAGAATGCGAGGATTATAAAGAATGATATTTTTCGTACGCCTTTCAAGGGCGAGATCTCCACACTCGCATAGTTTTATTATAGCACAAACATTTACATAAAGGCTGTGTTTACTGAGTTTTCCACAATTTTTGATAGACGCTATATGCTATAATTTTAGATATGACAAAGTTTAAGTTAGTTTCTAAATATCTGCCAACCGGAGATCAGCCAACTGCAATTGCTCAACTCACAGATGGGCTGAGGTGTGGTATACATGAACAAACTTTGCTAGGAGTAACAGGGTCTGGAAAGACTTTTACGATGGCGAACATTATTCAGAACGTTCAAAAACCAACATTGATTTTAGCTCATAACAAAACTTTGGCCGCACAGCTCTATTCTGAATTTCGTGAGTTTTTTCCAGAAAATGAGGTGCATTATTTTGTATCGTATTTTGATTATTATCAACCAGAAGCTTATATCGCTTCTACGGATACTTATATCGAAAAGGATTCGGCAATCAACGACGAAATTGATAGGCTCCGACATGGAGCGACGGAGGCGCTGCTTACTCGTGATGACGTAATTGTAGTATCTTCAGTATCGTGTATCTATGGCATTGGCTCGCCGATACACTATACCGAGATGTCGCTACCGATGTGGCGAAATAAGAACGGATGGAGTTTGACGCACGAGGATTCTGCTTTAAACGACTCGGTTGGCTCAGTCAGAAGCACGCTGACAGATCCTCCCTCGGGAGCGCTCCGGGGCGCTAGCCCAAGTCTTACTCCCTCGGAGGATTCTGTCAGCGTGCTTCTGAACCAGCTTGAGTTTATCCGCCGACTCGTCGGGATGCAGTATCATCGAAATGATTTAGCATTTGAACGGGGGAATTTCCGGGTAATGGGGGATACGATTGATTTGTATCCGGCTAATGGTGAATATGCGTATCGTTTTGAATTTGGATTTGATACACTTGAGGACGTAAAAATCGTAGATCCTTTAACTTTTGAAATACGAGAAAGGCCCGACCACGTGCATATTTTTCCTAACACTCATTACGCTACGCCGCGGGATCAACTAGAAAAAGCTCTGGTCACGATTCGTGCAGAATTTGAGGATAGAATGAAATATTTTGAAAAACACCAGAAGTATTTGGAGGCACAGAGACTGTCCCAGCGTACTAAGTACGACCTGGAAATGTTAAAAGAAACCGGGTTTGTAAAGGGAATCGAAAACTACTCCCGGCACCTGGATGGCAGAAAGCCTGGTGAACCGCCCTCCACACTACTGGATTTCTTCCCGAAGGATTGGTTACTTATCGTAGACGAGTCGCATATGACCTTGCCACAGGTGCGTGGAATGTATAATGGTGATCATGCTCGGAAACTAAATCTAGTAGATTATGGGTTTCGTTTGCCGTCTGCACTAGATAATCGACCGCTAACTTATGGCGAATTTCAGAAACACATTAACCAGGCTATATATGTATCTGCTACACCAGGAGAATATGAGCTAGAGGTTTCGCCAAAACCAGCGGAACAAGTGATTCGCCCGACCGGCTTGCTGGACCCAGAAATAGAAGTACGAGGATCTGAGGGGCAGATCGATGATCTAATGGAAGAGATTGACCGGCGTATTGCCAAGGGGCAACGCACACTAATCACTACGCTTACTAAGCGGATGGCGGAGGATCTAACCGATCACCTAAAAGAGCGGGGGGTAAAGACCGCGTATATTCACTCCGATGTGGACACCTTGGAGCGGGGCGACATCCTGCGAGATTTGAGAGCTGGCGTGTATGATGTGCTGGTTGGTATTAATCTGCTACGCGAAGGTCTGGACTTACCAGAGGTTTCTTTAGTGGCGATACTAGATGCCGATAAGGAAGGTTTTTTGCGTTCTGAATCCGCCCTGATACAAACTATCGGTCGTGCCGCTAGACACGAGGAAGGCAAAGTTATCATGTACGCGGATTTCATTACCGAAAGTATGGAAAAGGCGATTTCCGAGACTAATCGTCGGCGCGAAATTCAAAAAGAGTACAACGAAAAGCATGGCATTACGCCGCGGTCGGTGCAAAAAGAAATTTCGGCAGGACTCCGAGCAATTATTCCAGAGAAGGAGAAAGAAAATAAGCTCGACATCAAGAGGATACCAAAAGACGAGCTACCAGCACTAATAAAGCAGCTTTCTTCCGAAATGCAGCTAGCCGCAGCCAATTTGGAGTTTGAGCGAGCTGCGGCGCTTCGCGATGAAATTGAACGGATAAAGGCTTTCATGGAGGGGAAGAAATAGAGAATATCATTTAGCGAAATAGTCTACATAGGCGGATAATTTGGTTGATAATTCTGTTTTGGTGTCGGCTGTGATATAATTTAAGTATGAGCGCGGTGGGAATTAAAGAAATTGAAGAGATAAAAAAGCGCATACGGTTGTGTGATTATTTAGTAGTAGCACAACTTTTCTTACAGAATAATTTCTTGCTACAACGAGAATTAAGGCACGGCGACATTAAGCCGCGTTTGCTCGGACACTGGGGGACTTGTCACGGAATAAACGTCGTGTATGCAAACCTACGCAACAAATACCATAGTAATCCTGATTTTTGCTTTATTTTGGGACCAGGGCACGGATTTCCGGCCTTAAACGCCAATCTCTGGCTTGACGGCGAGTTGGAAAAAGTAGATCCAAAAGCTACACGCGACTTGCCTGGATTGGAATATTTATGTAAAAGTTTTTCTTGGCCAGATGGCTTTCCGAGCCACGCAAGTCCGATTACTCCGGGCGTAATTACTGAGGGTGGGGAGCTAGGTTATGCGCTTGCGAATGCGTATGGCATGAGTTTAGGACACCCCGAAAAAACCATAGCAGTGTTGGTTGGTGACGGCGAGCTAGAAACGGCCACTGCGATTGATTCATTAAATTTGCGTAAACTGCTTACGAGCCCAATCAACGGTAGAGTAATTCCGATCCTTCATCTTAATGGATATAAGATTTCGGCGCCCTCAATCTATGCCCGCAAGTCAGAGCGCGAACTAAACGAATTGATTCGCGGTTTTGGTTTTACGCCAATTTGGGTAAATAATGATAACCCAGAGCAGTTCCAGGTGGCCCTAGATACCGAAGTGCCTTCGCCTTTTTATATCTACTTGAACGAAAAAGGTTATGGTGGCCCAAATAGATTTCATGAGGCCCATCAAATCCCCTTAAAAAATCCGAGGTCCGATGCAAGGGAATTAAAAATACTTGAAGACTGGATGCGATCGTACGGTGTAGACGAATTGTTTGACGCAAAGAAAGGAATCACAATATGATAGATAGAGTGTTGGATCCGGGAAAAGAACTATACTCTCCCGCAAAAAAAATTGGCTCACTACTGACTGCGGAATTCAATAACGATCCTCACTTTTATTTCTTTTCACCGGACGAAACTACTTCAAATAAATTTGATGAGATTTTTACCGTAGAAAAACGCGCGTGGGGCGATTTAAAACGGGAGGCATGGGACCTGCCAGAATCGGCAAATGGACGAATTATTGAAATGCTCTCCGAAAACGTTCTTTTTTCTACCATGACTGGACATCTTGCCAATGGCGAGAAGGCAATGATGGGCAGCTACGAAGCTTTCTATCCAATTATCACCGCACAACTTCTGCAGCAAATGAAATTTATTAAACAGTCACAGCATGTAGGTTGGCGAAGGCCTCTACCGGCAGTAAATCTACTGTCTACTTCTACGTGCTGGCGGCAAGATCATAATGGTTTTACTCACCAGTCTCCGGCGCTAATCTCTACACTCCTATCTATACCGTCAAGATTAGCTAATTGTATATTCCCAATTGACGATGTCGCCGCAGAAGAAACCTACAGCTTCATGATTAATTCTACGGATGTCGTAAATCTTACAACATTCGATAAGAATGAGAGGCCACGATATATTGATTCGCATCACGCGAATTTTGAGTTTGTAAACGGTGGTGCTTCTTTGTATGAGTTTATCTCTGACGACAATCCGGATTTTATATTCACGGCTTGTGGTGATATTGTAGCGCATGAATCTATTGAAGCTATCAAGCTATTAAAATGTGACCTACCAGAGATAAAAATACGCTTCATCTATATCAATTCATTGTCTTATCGGAGCATTGGGACTACCAAAAACCGACTCACAAACGAGAAGTTCGATGAGCTGTTTACGACTGATCGCCCAATTCTCGCCAATTTCCATGGCTACCCAGAAACTTTAGAAAATATTCTGGAAAATTACACAATGCGGAGCCGGTTGCGCGTGCACGGGTTTAATGAGGAAGGTTCCACTACTACACCTTTTGAAATGCTCCGTCGCAACGCGGCTTCGCGCTACGATCTAGCTATTGATGTAGCTAGAGTACTAAAAAGAGGCGATTTAGTTTCGAAATACGAGGCTTTTTTGGCTCAGAACCACCTCCATGCTATCCAATATGGCAAGGATTTGATACAATAGATAGATATGGAATTATTAATTATTATTGTTTTAATAGTAGGCGTACTTATTTTGGCGGAAACGACTTTTTTAATGTTCTGGCGACATAAGCCAGTACGTATAGAAGGACGCAAAATTTACGTAGATACGTCCGTACTGATTGACGGTAGGATTCTCAACATTGCACGAACCGGCTTTATGAGTGGAAATTTAATTATCATCAAGAGCGTACTAAGAGAGCTGCAATTACTCGCTGACGGAAAAGATTCCGATAAGCGTATCAGGGCTAGGACGGGTCTTGAAAATGTGGCCAAACTTGAACGAGTCATCGGCGTGAACACCGAAATATACAACGATGGCGACGGCAACAAAAAGGTAGACGAAGAACTCCTCCGCCTCGCAAAGGAAAATAATGGTATGATTTTAACGTTAGATTATAATCTAATAAAGGTCGCCGAAGCGGAAAAGATCAAAACTTTGAACATCAATGATTTAGCGCTTGCTGTTCGTACAGAATTTATACCAGGGAAAAAGATGGAGGTAAAAATCACAGATAAGGGCTCCAACCGCGGACAAGGCGTAGGGCATTTGCCCGACGGAACAATGGTAGTGGTCGATCATGCGTCAAACAAAGTCGGTCGAGTACTAAATGTGGAGTTCGTAAGATTCCATGAAACTTCTGCCGGTAAAATGATATTTGCTAAAATGGTGCGCAAGATAGCACGACACAAGAAGGTTGATTAATTAAAATTATTATTCGTCGCTCTTGTCGTCAATTTTCCTACAAGAGGTATTAGGTGTGAGCGGAATTTCGCTGGATGACGAGTAACCAGACGAATCTGAGACTACTAAGCGAGCCGAGGTCTCGGTGCCGTTTAGTGTATAGATAGCACTATTGCTCAGTGATACTCCGCCTTTCTCTACACCGTTAATATACAGGGTAGCGCTAGCAAGGTCGTAGGTCCCCTTAGTGACGGCGGCTTTCAGTTTGCATCCATCGGTGGACAAGGATACCCGTGGAGGCTCGTAATCACATGTATCGTTGGCGTCTCTATTATAAGGTTCCGGTACACTATACACGGCGTTGCCAGTCATTGGATCGATAGTTTTGGTTACTTCTACAGGAATCTTATAATCTTCTGGCGTACACGCTGCAGCGAGTAGATGATTATAACGGTTAAAGATTAGAGTTTCTTTTGTGACGCCAGAGCTTTTAGCGTTGTACCAGCTGGGCCAGATGTCAGTGCGACCGTTTACGGTAAGAGTCTGAATACCTGCGGGACGAGCCGGCTGATCGCCGTAGTGCCATTTGCCGTCTGGCTCATAAACTTCCTTATGGACACGCTCCATATACGATCCCACGGTGTGGCGCACTACATCATTAGTATTGGAGGTGAGACCCGCACCGTCATGGTTACCGTTCCAGACGAAGGTAGAAAGAGCGGTAGAGTAGCTCTCGATCAGAGAATCCTTAGTCACGGCTGAATTGGTGGTGGTAGTAGTACCAGTCTTGGTGGCAGTCCAGACGTCTGGGACCACAAAGCCCTCGTTGTTAAACCACCTGGCCGAGCGATCGCTGAGAATGTTGGAAATCATATAAGCCACCTGTTCGTCTACAACTGGGGTAGCTTCTGGATCACTCCACGACTCGATTACTTCGCCAGCGGAGTTTTTCATTTCCAGGACATACGCCAGGTCCTTATAAGAGCCTCCACGCGCTAGTGACGCATAAGCATTGGCATGCTCAACCATCTTGATACCACAGCCTGAGCCAATTGCAATAGAGAGACCATAACCTTCACGCCCCTCGCAATAAGAAACATCACCAAGCTTGTGGGCAATTTCTAGAGAATTGTCGATGCCGTTGATATAAAGAGCTTTAACTGCGGCGATATTAAGAGAGTGGCCAAGCGAGAAGCGAATGGTTACATTACCATAAAAAGTACCAGTAGCATTAGTAAGCGAACAACTACCAGAATAGCCAGAACAATAAAGATTATTGATGTTTTCATCCTTCAGTACACTACCTGGGCCATAATTTACTCCTTCGCGTTGCATGAATAATGGAGTATAGTCTAGAATCGGCTTAATAGATGAGCCTGGCTCAATAAGTGAATCCGTCGTAGCATTTAATTCACCATAAGAAGCATTAAAGAAGTCAATTGAACCCACCATGGCAACAACCTGTGAAGTGCCTACGTCTACTGAGACTAAAGCGATGTCGTCGCTATTGTTTTTGTAGGTGTGAGCTGCGCCAACAGCGACTGCTTCCTCGGCAATTTTTTGAGCACGATAGTCTAGGGTGGTCTTAATAGTCCAACCACCGGCGCGCATAGTTTGAATTCCATATTTATTCTCGAGCTGCTTCTTCACCTCCAATACAAAGTGTGGGGCCAGCATATCAGCATATTGGCTAGACTCTGGTTTGATTGTATCGAGAATGGCAACTTGCTTTGCTTCTTCTGCTTGATCTTTTGAGATGTAGCCCATTTCCGCCATCACATCTAGAGTGTAATGCTGACGCCAGATAAGTTGATCGTGACCATATTCATTATATGGGTTAAAGACGCCTGGATTGTTTGGTATAGAGGCGAGTAAAGCGCACTCAGCAAGATTCAAATCTTTGGCGTGTTTGCCGAAATAGGTTTGAGCGGCAGATTCTACACCGTTACGACGACCGCCGTATGGAGACTGGTTAAGATACATCGTGAGAATTTGGTCTTTGGAATACATTTTTTCGAGCTCAACGGCCAAAATGAGTTCTTTAATCTTACGAGTAAGACCACCACGGTTTTCGCTAGCTGCCTCATCAGAGAAATAAACCTGTTTGATTAACTGCTGGGTGAGGGTGGATCCTCCCTGAACGCCCTTGCCGCTAAGTGTCGAGATGGCAGCGCGGACCATGGCGCCAAAATCAACACCAGCGTGATTGTAAAAGTTGCGATCTTCAATAGCGATAGTGGCCTGATACATTTGTTCTGGGATATCCTCAGCGTCTACGACTAGACGATAATCGTCGCTACCAGTATCACGCCAGAGCACGTCGCCATTGCGATCTAAATATGTATTGACCGTCTCCGAGATGGTCATTTCATCAAGGCGAATTTCATCCAAGTCCTTCTTGTAATAGAGGAAAAGCCCGCCGATAAAGATAATTAAAATTAAGAAACAGGCTGCAAGAAACTTAAGAATGGCTTTTTGGCCCCGCCAAGAGAACCACCATTTAAAGACTCGCTTTGGATGAAGCCTAGCAAAGAATCGCTTAACGGGCTCCTTAGGGAGCTTAGCCAGATCTTCGGCCCGGCGACGTGAGCTCGATTCCTTCTTTGCTCGATAGTTGTAGGCTAGACTCGAGTAAAGGTTCATGTTTTTCTTCGCAGTTTTTTTAGAGGATTTTTTACCCTTTTTAGATTTTGACGGCAAAATCACCTCAGATTTCTTCTTCGTCATGCTTATATTATACACAAAAACTACAAAAACTTAAAGTTTTTATGTGCTATTATTGTATATATGAGGAAATTTAAGTTTCGGTCGGTGGTGGCTCTAGCAAACTCAAAGCTGTCGGTAAAGTCGGCGGCAATTGTTTTAGCTAGCTCTACCCTAGTTTCGGCACTTTTGGGCTTATTTCGCGATCGACTCCTAAATTCTTACTATCTTGGAACTTACCCTACCGGCATTGACGCTTATACGGCAGCTTTTACAATCCCTGATTTTATGTTTTTCATTTTAACATCGGGGGCTTTATCGGTATCATTCATCCCTGTGTTTAATCAGAGATTAGCCACTGGAAACAAAAAGTCAGCGTGGGAGTTATCGTCTTCGCTTCTGAATTTGCTTGCGCTATTAACTTTACTTGCATCTGTTTTGATTATGATTTTTGCCGAGCCTTTAATTCGTTATGTTGTTAGCCCAGGACTCGACGAATCTGGCATGGTCCTGGCTATCAGTATGACAAGAGTGATAGCGATAAATCCGTTCCTGTTTAGTATTGCTACTGTTTTGACTTCCATCCAACAAGCCGTGGGGCGTTTTGTGTTTTATGCTTTTGCGCCAGCTATATATAATATAGGTATTATTATTGGTATTACTTGGTTTACGGGTGGAATCAATTTGTTTGGCGTGCAAATATTTGAAGGCGGAATCATGGGTGTTGCAATTGGCGTAATTCTGGGCGCAGTAATGCAGCTCATTGTGTCATTGATAGGCTTGTTTGGGTTGGGAATGGATTATAATTTTAAAATACATTGGAAAAATCAGGGTTTTCGCTCAATTTTACACTTACTTCCAGCCAGATCCCTGGATCAAGGAATTGACTACATCAACGGGATTGTAAACACCAACCTCTCGTCTCGTATGGGGGCAGGAGCAGTACGGTCGTTTAACCAAGCTTCAGCCTTGCATCAGATGCCGGTTAATCTGATTGGCGTAGCGATTTCCACGGCGTTTTTTCCTAAGCTGACCGAAGAACTGGGCTCTGGTGATAAGAAGGAATTCTATCAGACTTTCCGTAAGGCGCTCAGGACCATTGTCTGGATAGCTTTGCCGGTCGCAGTGATAGCTTTCTTCACTCGAGGGTACGTCACAAGTTTTATATCCAATATAGGTAACAATGACAGTAATGGGACGATTTCATCCGTACTTGGAATGCTATGTATCGCAATTTTCGCTAGAAGTGTATTTCATATTGCTTCGCGCGGATTCTATGCGTTCCAGGACACCAAAACGCCGTTCTACGTATCAATATTGGCAATAGGAATTACGATCGGGCTTTCGGTATGGTTTTATTCGCTTGGGCTTGGCGTAGATGGCCTAGGGGCCGCTCAATCAATTGGAGCAGTCGTTGAAATAGTAATTCTTTTGTCTATCTTGCAGAAGCGGTCGCGCGGCGAGCTCTTGAATAGGGCCTTCTGGAGAGCGGCCGCACGGATGATTATTGCTGGCCTTGTTGCAGGCTGCGTCGCCTTCTCGATGACCAAGTTTATTCCTCTTATGGCGACAGACGTATCCTTAGTAATCACAATCCCGAAGTTCCTGCTTATTACTGCCATTTCTTTTGCTGCATATCTAGTTGCTAGCTACTTCCTAGACTTAAAAGAAGCCAAGCCAATTTTTAAATATATCAAGAAAATCCTCTTTAGGAATGCAAAATAATGTTATAATTGTTTTATGGAAATAAAACGCGAGGATATTTTGCATTTGGCAGATTTGTCAAATTTTACATTGAGTGAAACCGAAATTGACTCCCTCGGCAAGGATTTGCAAAGCATTATAAAATACATCTCGCAGCTCGACCAGCTCGACACCGATGATGTAGAGCCGACGTATCAGGTTTTCGAGATGGATAATGTATGGCGAGAGGACGAGATTTTGCCTCAGGACGCCGAGCGCGAAGCTTTGCTTGCCCTTACCGCCAATGAGATAAATCATCAAATAAAAGTTCCAAAGGTATTATAAATGAAGACAGCAAATAAAAAGGTTACAGCAGAGAGATTAGTACGAGATGCATTGGATAAAGCTAAGCATTTCGCAGACTATAATATTTTTACTTACTTAAATGAAGACGGGGCAATCAAGAAGGCTCGCGAGATTGATGCGCGTATCGCCGCTGGTGAAGAAGTGGGCAAACTTGCTGGCGTACCCTATGCTCTTAAGGATAATTTCTTGAGCCCCGAGGGCGAGACCACCGCTTCGGCGCATATCCTGGAGGGATTTAGTTCACCAATCACTGCAACAGCAGTAGAAAAACTTGAGGCCGAGGGGGCAATTATGATAGGACGTACCAATATGGACGCTTTTGCTCATGGTTCTTCTACGGAGAATTCTTACTTTGGCCCAACGCTAAACGCTCGCGACCGCGAGCGTGTAGCCGGGGGGTCTTCTGGAGGGTCTGCCGTTGCCGTAGCGTTAGACATTGTAGAATTTGCCACAGGGACCGATACTGGTGGCTCTATTCGTCAGCCAGCTTCTTTCAACGGTGTTTATGGGTTTAAACCGACGTATGGCTGTATTTCGCGCTATGGCGTAGTGGCGATGGCATCATCTACCGACTGTATCGGATTTTTCGCTAAGACACCTGACGATATGGACCTCTTAATGTCGGTCACTTCTGGGCAAGATCCGAAAGACATGACTACATTGCCGGATTACTATAATACCAACACTGTAGCAAATGCAAAATCAGACACTTCTATTGTCGATGAATCCGAGATGCCTCATTTCGGACACACTCAAGGCCGTTCGGCCGAGCCTACGGTCCTCAATGAGGCATCTCCGGATTCTTTCCGCACGGTTGGTATTATTAAGGATTTTGATAATGAGTCGGTGGATGCGGAGATCCGGAAAGCCCTGAAGGATAAATGTAAATTATTGGAATCTAAAGGACACAAGATTGTGGAGCTCGAGATGCCGGCCCTAAAATACGCTTTGGCGGCATACTATATTATTGTGCCAGCAGAGGTTGCCAGTAACTTGTCGCGTTATGATGGGGTTAGGTATGGATTTCGCTCCCAGGATTCTGAGCACCTAGATGCCCTTTATTCTAATACTAGAAGCGAAGGTTTTATGCCAGAAAACAAACGCCGAATTATGATTGGCAACTTCGTGTTATCGAGTGGTTTTTATGACGCATTTTTCTTGAAGGCAGCAAAAGCCAGGACTTTGATTGTGCAGGAATACGCTAATGCGTTTGAGAAATGTGATTATATTCTAACACCCGTATCTCCGAACCCAGCCTTTCGGCTTGGCGAAAAAGTAAACGATCCGGTAGCAATGTATCTCGAGGATGTTATGAGTGTGCCACTGAATCTCGCTGGCGTACCTGGGTTAGCCATTCCAGCGGGTCAAACGAAAGACGGGCTCCCAATCGGCTTGCAGCTGGTGGGGCCACGGCGGAGTGATAAGAGTTTGATTAGTTTTGCAAAGGAGCTTGAATAATGGATGGTGGCGTAGTTACTTTCATAATCGCAATACTAATTGTAGCGGTGTTTATATTCGTTGCAATATTGTTGACCGGTAAACGGAACTACACGTTTAATCGCGAGGTGTATCAGTCCAAGTTTCTCGCGATCGAGAACAAACTAAATAAAGATAACTCTGCGACTTGGGCGGTAACGATTATTGATGCGGATAAGCTCCTGGATAAGGCTCTTATGGAAATGGGGATGCCAGGCAAGACAATGGGGGACAGATTAAAACGTTCGGGGGATAAATTCACCAATCTGAATGCCGTCTGGCGAGCTCACAAATTACGTAATGCCATCGCGCATGAGTCTGGTTTTGAAATAAGTTACAAACAGGCTTCGAACGCACTAAACGTATACAAACAAGCATTAAAAGACTTAGGAGCAATATAATGAAATATATGCCGACGATTGGGATTGAGTGCCACGTGCAGCTATGCACCAAAACAAAACTTTTTTCAGAGGTAGATAATGACGCCAGGGGTAAAGAGCCAAACTCCTGCGTGTCACCAGTAGATTACTCTCTGCCAGGAATGTTGCCAAGGCTAAATGGCGAAGCGATTAAATATGCCATCCGTGCTGGACGGGCGATGAACTGCGAAATAAACCAGCACTCTAGGTTTGATCGCAAACATTATTTCTATCCAGATTCGCCAAAAGGCTACCAAATTACACAATTTTACCACCCGATCATCGGTGAAGGTTACGTAGAGCTGCCATCGGGTACAAAAATCCGTATTGAGCATGCCCATCTTGAGGGGGATGCTGGAAAATTAACGCACGTGAACGGCTATAGTCTAGTAGATTTAAATAGGGTTGACACGCCGCTAATCGAAATAGTCTCTATGCCAGATATTCATTCTGCGCGCGATGCCCACGATTACTGTAAAGAACTATGGAGGTTAATGCGCCATGCCGGCGTGACGTATGGCGACCTGTATAACGGCAACATGCGTTTTGACGTAAATATTTCTCTGGCTCCAGAAGATTCTGACGAGCTTGGTACCAGAGCGGAGGTAAAAAACCTAAACTCATTCCGCTCGGTGGAAAGAGCTGTAGAATATGAAATCAAGAGGCAGAGCAAATTACTCGATGCAGGCGAAAAAGTAGTGCAGGAAACGCGTGGCTGGAATGATGCTTCTGGACAAACTACCGGGCAGAGATCTAAAGAAGAAGCCAAGGATTACCGCTATATGCCTGAGCCAGATTTGCCCCCAATTAATCTATCATCAGAGTTTATCGACGAGGAATCGGCTAAGTTACCGCTGATGCCGGCCGATTACCGTAAAATCTTTGGCGAGGCCATAAAAAGCGATACCCTGGAGGTTCTCCTTGATTACCCAGAATTGATGTGGAAGCTTGGTGAGATGTCCGATGCGCTTCATCTCGGACACGCTCAAGGCCGCTCGGCCAAGCCTACGGTCCTCGATGAAGTGCATTCGGCCATTGCCCTGATAGCCAATCTTTTCACATCAGTCTTGTTGGCCGAGGAAAAGAGTGCGGAATATTTGAATGATTTGCCGAGCGTCAAAGATTTGAGTGAGCTCGCCGAGATGAATAATAAGAAAGAGCTATCCTCTACTGCGACCAAGGAAGTATTCCTCCGACTATTTGATCCGCAAATGAAGGGACGTGGGGTAAAACAAATCGCTAGAGAATTAGGGCTCATCCAAGAGAACGATCTTGATGCGCTTGAAAAAATCGTAGACACGGTGCTAGCAAAGCCGGAGACACAAAAAGCTCAGGCAGATTTCCGTGCCGGCGAAGAAAAAGTAATTGGATTCTTGGTCGGACAGGTAATGAAAGAGTCTCGGGGCAAAGCCAACCCTTCCGCCGTACAAGAGATTCTACGCAAAAAATTGTCATAGCCTGAAATTATATGATATAATAATCTGCAGAAATCTATTTCTTTTTGAGTGTGGAGCTCGAGAAAGAACGGAATAAATAATAAAATAAAGGAGCATATGGCTACTGAAGTTAAGGATTTAAAAAATCTGCGCAATATTGGTATTATTGCCCACATTGACGCAGGCAAGACCACTACGTCCGAAGCAATTCTATATCGTACTGGCCTTAAGCATAAAATCGATTTAGTCAAGGGCGGCACCGGTGGTGCTGATACAGACTGGATGGAGCAGGAAAAAGAGCGTGGTATCACAATCACCTCCGCTGCTGTTACGGTTTATTGGAAGAATCATCAAATCAACATTATCGACACTCCGGGGCACATCGATTTTACTGCCGAGGTGGAGCGTTCTCTTCGTGTACTAGATGGCGCCGTAGTGGTATTTGATGGCAAGATGGGCGTAGAAGCTCAGTCTGAGACTGTGTGGCGCCAAGCCACTAAGTACGGCGTGCCGCGCATCTGCTTCGTAAACAAGATCAACCAGATTGGTGGCGATTTCTACAAATCTCTAGATTCTATCCATAAACGTTTATCAAAGAACGCTGTGGCGATTCATTTGCCAATCGGTTTCGAAAAAGACATTTGTGGCGTTGTAGATCTCATCGATATGAAGGCCTATACTTACAAAGATTATGCCGATCACGAATTAACCGTTGGTGAAATTCCAGAGGACATGGTAGAAAAAGCCAAGAATGCACGCTCGATGCTAGTAGAGGAGGCTGTTCAGGCCGATGAAGCTTTGATGGAAAAGTTCTTCAATGAAGGCGAGGAGGCCATCACTGTAGACGAACTAAAGGCAGCTCTTCGCAAACGCGTACTTGATGGTGATTTCTTCCTAGTCACCGGTGGCGATGGTCGTGGCGTGATCGTAGAGAAAGTCCTAGATTTAATGACGGATTACCTTCCTAGCCCACTCGACCGCGATCAAGGTCAGACGGTAGGTACAGATCCTAAGACCGGTGATCAGGTCATTCGTAAAGCCGACAATTCGGAGCCCTTGACTGCGCTCGCATTCAAGATTGCTACCGACCCGTTTGTAGGCAAGCTTATCTTTATCCGCGTCTACTCCGGTAAACTAAAATCCGGTGACACCGTACTCAATGCTTCTACGGGCGATAAAGAGCGTATTGGTCGCTTGGTGCGTATGCACGCCAATGATCGTAAGGATATTTCTGAAATCGGTGCGGGCGATATCGCCGCAGTGGTTGGCTTGAAAAACGTAACGACCGGAACTACGCTATGTAGCCCCGCACATCCAATTCTGCTTGAATCGATTGAGTTCCCCGATCCACCTGTGTCTATTGCCGTAGAGCCAAAAACCAAGGCCGATCAGGAAAAAATGGCGCTGGGTCTTTCAAAGATGGCAGAAGAAGATCCTACTTTCCGCGTTCATACTGACGAAGAAACTGGCCAGACTATTATTTCTGGTATGGGTGAGCTTCACCTTGAAATTATTATTGACCGCCTGAAACGTGAGCATAATGTGGAGGCCAACACTGGCGCACCACAGGTAGCCTACCGTGAGACCATCCGCGGCACCGCCGAAGCCCAAGGTAAGCATGTCAAGCAATCCGGCGGTCGTGGTCAATATGGTGATGTCTGGATTAAGTTTGAGCCAAACGAGCCAGGGAAAGGCTTTGAGTTTATCGACCAAATTAAGGGTGGCGTAGTGCCTCAGGAATACCGCAAGCCTGTACAAAAGGGCGTGGAGGACACCTTGGCGGGTGGCGTAATTGCGGGTTACCCGGTAGTAGACGTAAAAGCCACTCTATATGATGGTAGCTACCATGACGTAGACTCCTCTGAGCTTGCCTTTACCTTGGCCGGTTCACTTGCTACTCGTGAAGGTATCAAAAAAGCGAACCCAGTCTTACTTGAGCCCGTAATGAAGCTAGAGATTACCACCCCAGAAGAATTCATGGGTGACGTAATTGGCGATATCAACTCTAGACGCGGCCGCGTAGACGAGATGGAAGACTTAAACGGTGGAGCTAAATTAATCCGTGCCTTCTGTCCGCTAGCTAACTTATTTGGCTATACCGGCGACCTACGTGGAATGACCCAAGGTCGTGCGGCTTCCAGTATGGAACTCAACACCTATGAGGAAGTCCCACCGAACGTGGCGCAAGATATCATCGAGAAGCGAAACTCAAAGTAGAGTTAAGCCACATCGACCAAACAATAACCAGCCTCAATGAGGCTGGTTATCTGGTTGCGATTGCCGATATATGTGACACCTGTTCGTTATCGTCTCAGGATGCGGCCCCTTCTGATGAACCTTAGCGCAATATACCCACAAACTCCCACGGCTACGAATGCAACACCGCCAATTATCATGTTTTCATTCGATTCGGACCCGTTCACGCGTTCTTTGGTGAATAACCCTGTATCCGGAACAGGTACCTCTACCGTAACTGTCTCTGAGACGTTTGAAAAATCATTGTGCTCGACTATTAATTCATCATCCATATATAGACTTTCAAATACCACCAGCTCTGCTCCGCCTAGATTGGTAGTGTCGAGATTGTAGAACATATCTATCTCTCCGCAATCTTGCTCTGGCGTAAACGTGATGTCGGATTCCACCGCATGACCGTTTACGATAATTTTTTCTTCGGTAGCTTTATTCATCAAGATGCCTTTTACCGTATATTCTTGTCCGGATTTGAGGCAATATCTTACCGAGTCTTTAATTTCGACTTCTTTGCCGTATGATAATATTTTGTCGCCGTCAGCTTTATCGGAAGCGGTAGTCGCTAGACTGACTAGCTCTACTGTCTGATTTTTGTCATTAATGTCTTTGTGTTCTACGATTAGATTATTTCCATCATATAGACTCTCAAACACTACGATTTCTTTGTAACCGAGTTCCGATGCATCAAAGTCAAATGTCATTTCGGTTTGGTCGCACATTTTAGTAGGAGTGATGGTGATGGATTGCTCTACTGGAGCTCCGTTTACTAGTATTTTTTCTCCAGTGTTTTTGTCCATAAGTACGCCTTTTATGGTGTATTTTACGCCTGGCTTAGCACAGTACTGGATGGTATCTTTGATTCCTGCAGTCTGGCTAATTTCTACGTATTTGTCGCCGTCAGCTTTATCGGAAGCGGTAGTCGCTAGCTCATACTCGACGCAGTCATTCTCCCATGTACCGAGGTTTACATTTTGATTGTTACTGTCAATTGTAAACGATTTTTTCTGTGATGCTATATCAATGCAAGACCCATTAGCTTTACAGTCCAGTTCTACTATTTCGTAACTGTCGTACGGGAGTGCACCTAGTGAATTGTCAACTGGCGTCTTGCCAAACCAGGTTCCGTATCCCTTATACGTAATAGAGCTAAGGGCCACGCTATCATAGCCGTTGGTCTGATTATTGTGAGCATTGGCCGCCGTATTTACTATCCCATTAGAGTCACTAACTACGATGTGGTTTTCGCCAGTCGTTTTGGATGTAATGCGAAATGCGACGTTACTCATAACACTGCCGTCATTTATGTTCTTTTTTGTAAAATGCACGTCGCCCCTTGAAACTTGGTTGTTAAAAGTGGTCTCGACAGTGGCACCATTAGTAGAAAGTGTAACGTTTTTACTTTGGACGTTTAATACATAACTCGGGTTAGTAGTGCTAGTTTCTTCTATTGTATAGTCCCCAAGTGGAAGATTTGACACAGTGGCAGTACCATCGTTCCCGGTAGTAACGGTGGTGACTACGGTGCCGTTATTGTAGAACTCGCCAGTTTGCTGATTGTATATTCTGTCGTTACCAGCATATTTAACAGTAAAGGTGACGCCAGAAAGAGAGGCTGACCCCTGGGCTGCACATGAGGAGTCGGCTCCATCACATTTGTTGATTTTGATATTTCCAAACTGTGCATCATTTTCAATCCATAAGATATCTTGCATTCCTTGAGCTTGAATTTCGTTTTGCTTGAGCCCATAGAGACGATAGTTTTTTGCCATAACCCAAAGATCATTAAGGTCACTAGTTTCACTACTCCCCCTAATAGTATTACCGAGGGTATTGTCCATCCATTGTAAGTGAGACAATTCCTCGTTGGTTAAATCTCCTGCTTCAGGGTTTCTACCCATATTTAAGTAGCCAGTAATTGCGTGCAAAAGTGCATAATTTTCCGCACGATTGACTGGTGATTGGCCAAAGAAAACTTGCTGCCCATGAGCAATAAGAGGATTGCCGCTATCCTGAGTATAAATAAACGCTATCAACGCCATTTCTCGGAGAGTGTCGTTGTCTAACCAATACGCCTGGGCGTGAAATGTGCCCTCAGTAGATAGCATTTTTGGACTACCACAAACGCCAAGATAGTAATTACCCCCAGCCGCTACCGTAAAAACAGGTGTACGCCAATTGGCGCCATATTGAGTCCAGCTATTACCATCGTAACTTACGGTTACTTGATCGCCATCATTGGTGACAGCTATAGCTTGGTTGTTAATTATTTTGACAGCAGTGATTGACGCAAAAATGCAGAAGAGCACTGCGCTCATGATCGCAATAATTTTGCGAATCGACATTTTGCACGTCAAATTAAATGAATTTGAGTACTTCATTTTTTTGTTTTCCTTTTTTGTTTAATGACCTTATTGTGTCTTTAATATAACGCTCACGGTTGGTTTTGTCAATAACTTTGCGCTCCGATTTTTCAAAATAATCGTTTTATAGGGGTGTTTTTGGAATATAGAGTTTTCCTTGGAAAAGTAGAATTCGGGACGAAAAGTTGACAGGATTCTAAGAATATACTATAATTAAGTTTGTATTTTGTACTTTAATATTTTATCCCCAGAAAGGAAGGTGCAGATATGTCTCGTAAAGGAATACATCACAAAAGCCCAGTGGAATTACATCGTATGGGGCCTCTTGAGGTAGTCATTCGGTTTCCCAATCGCTGGCTGGGTTTCAGCCCCGAAAATAACTTAAAACGCGTGGAGCTTATCAGGCAAATACGAAGCGCCCCATATTTGGATGGGGTCGTAGTACGAGCTTTTGCCAATGATATTTCGATAGTCGCATCGGTTAATGCCGACGGTTGCCCGTCTTTGCAGGCGGAATCATCTCTAGAAAAGACCGTTCATGAAGTCATCCATATGGCTCTGGTTTTTTTCGCCGAGAACCAAGGCAATGCCTATAGGTTTTCCGTCGGAGGTCAAGTCGAGGATGTTCTTCTCTTTAACCAATGCAAAAAGGTCTATGAGGCAGCAGGTATTTCTGCCGCTGAGGAATTCCAGAGTTGGACTAGGGAAGAAGTATGCCAGCTTCCGAGCGTAGAGACCGATGATGTCTTGATATTGGAGAGGTCCATGGCTAAGGACGGTCTATTCTTTAAAGATTCAGACCTGCCGCCTTATCGGGGATAAAATAGTAACTTAAGACGCCCGTATCCGGGCGGCTTTTTCTCTATACGCTGTCTACCAGGGTTCCCCGGTGCTCCTGATGATTGGAATCTCGTCGTATAATCCCGTGGTGGTGTTGTGCTTGTTGCGAAAACTACCTTTCGCAAAATACCACCCCTCGGGATAGATGAGGTCGTTTGGATCGACGTCCGTGACGATTACGCCTCCGTCCGGCAACACTGTCTGCAGGAACGGATGATTGTGGAAGTATTCGACTTCCATTGGGTTTAATGCTACAAACAAATTTGCCGCCATGCTACCGGTAAGATCAGCCGTCCTTGCTGTTTTGGCCATATCGGCCTCCTTTCTAAGCCACTGGCTTACCAAACAAATAGCCAACTAGACAACATACTCTACTTAAGCTGCAGTGATATATTATCACGTAATTGTATGTTAACATATTTCTTGAATAATGTCAATAGAAATCATTCTTAAGACTCTTTACAATCTTCATAAAATAGTCTAAAATGGTAGAGTAGAGTTTTGGAGCTGGTTTTTATTAGTGCTCCAAACATTAATAGAAAAAAGGAGAAAGAATGGCGAATTTTGACCGTTCCAAGCCACATATCAATGTGGGCACCATGGGTCACGTTGACCATGGTAAAACTACTTTAACGGCTGCGATTACTAGCGTACTTGCGAAGAGACTTCCTTCGGACGTTAATAAGCCAGTCGCTTATGATCAAATTGATAACGCTCCAGAAGAGAAGGCTCGTGGTATTACCATTGCTACTTCTCACCAAGAGTATGAGTCTGAGAAGCGTCACTACGCACATGTAGATATGCCAGGTCACGCAGACTACATTAAAAACATGATTACCGGTGCCGCACAGGTAGATGGTGCCATCCTCGTAGTTGCTGCGAATGATGGTCCTTTGCCACAAACCCGTGAGCACGTTCTACTTGCTCACCAGGTGAATGTACCAAAGATCATTGTCTTCCTAAACAAGATGGACCTCGCCGATCCGGAGCTAGTAGAGCTAGTCGAGATGGACGTGCGTGATCTTTTGAATAAATATGGTTTTGACGGTGACAACGCTCCAATCATCAAGGGTTCTGCTACTAAGGCTCTCGAGGGCGACAAGGAAAACGAAGACGCCGTTATGGAGCTCATTACTGCTATGGATGAGTACTTTGACGTGCCTGAGCACGATCTCGACAAGCCATTCCTAATGCCAATTGAGGATGTATTCTCGATCAAGGGCCGTGGTACTGTGGCTACTGGCCGTATCGAGCAGGGCGTAGTCAAGCTAAATGACGAAGTAGAAATCGTTGGTTTGAAGGACACCCAGAAGTCTGTCGTTACCGGCATTGAAGCGTTCCATAAGACTTTGGATCAGGGTCAAGCTGGTGATAACGCAGGGCTTTTGCTCCGTGGTATCGAGCGCGATCAGATCGAGCGCGGTCAGGTAATTGCTAAGCCCGGCACCATTACTCCTCATACTGAGTTTGAGGCAGAGGTTTATATCTTGAAGAAGGAGGAAGGCGGTCGCCACACTCCGTTCTCTAAGGGTTACAAGCCTCAGTTCTATTTCCGCACCACCGATGTGACTGGTGAAGTAGAATTACCTGCCGACAAGGAAATTGTAATGCCTGGAGATCAGGTTACCTTTAAGGTAAAGCTCTTGCAGCCTGTCGCTATGAACGATAATGATCGTTTCGCTATCCGCGAAGGTGGTAAGACCGTCGGTTCTGGCGTTATCACTAAAGTCATCAAATAGCTGATAGCTTATTGATGGAAAAAGCCGCCTACTAAAAGGCGGCTTTTTGGTCATGCGAGCCCCGAAAAGAACTAGCTGTTTTTGGGCTGAAGCTCCATTACGTCGAAGAAAGTGCGGCACTCGTCGGAGTCGCACCACTGTTTAAAAGTTTTGTCGACGTCCACACCAATAGAATCATGGTCTACAGAGTAGAGATGATACTGGTAGCGGAGCTCTAGCTCGTGGAATGAAGGAAGTTTGTAATCTTTTCCTCCCAAGATACCCCTGCGACGTGCCTGGAGGAACTCCAGATAGTAGCCCCGACGCGTAAAGCTAGTAGCCAGAGCACGAGCCATGGCGCGGATTCGGCGGTAATCTACATGCTCCACAAAACCTGCGTCTACGCTCGCGTGGTGTAATTCCCCCAGCCAGAAATTGTGAAATTCTACAAACTCTTTTGGAGTGTTGAATTCCGACACGGGGATAGACCTCTGGTCGAGAAACATCTGGAGCTCGGCGTCAACTTTCCATTCCTCGACTCGCTTGATTAAATCAACGGCCGTATCCAGATACGCCAGAGCCTCTTCCTCCGTCGCGTGATCTTCGGACAGAACCTCTACATAACCGTCAGTGTGCATGAGCATTAAAATCACTCTCCTCTTTATAGTGTACGCTCAATGCTTTTATTATAGCATAGTTATGCTAGTTAGTCAATATAAGTGGGTTGACTTACTTTTTAGAGAGTGTTATAATTTTAAGTGTTAATAAATTAATTATCAATCTCTAAAAACTCATTGAAGAACAGTCTATAGTTAATCTGAGGTTATAGAGGGGAAAGGAAAAAAATGGCAGAAAGCAAAAAGGATACAGGACTAAAAATCCGTATCCGCCTAAAGGCTTACGATCATCGCGTAATCGATCAAAGCGCAAGACAAATCGTAGACACAGCAATCAGGACGGGGGCATCCGTAAGTGGGCCCATCCCTTTGCCGACCAAGCGCTCTACTTTTACAGTGGTAAAATCTCCACACGTATATAAGACAGGCGGTGAAGCTTTTGAGATGAAAGTGCACAAGCGACTAATTGACATCTCTAACGCAACGCCAAAAACAATTGAGAGTTTGCAAAACCTGTCACTCCCGGCTGGGGTAGACGCCGAAATCAAAATGTAAAATTCTTGAAAAAATCGCACATCTTACCTTTCTCGGAATTTCACTCGTCGGTTAGACGCGCTTCAATTCCTTGAAAGTCAACCTGTGCGATTTTTTGCTAAGAATTTGCCCGGAAACTAGACGCGCTTCGTCTCCTCAAGAAGTAATCTGCGCGATTTTTCTTGGCAAATTCCAGTAAGCACAAGATGTGCTTCGTTCGGAGAAAATACCAATCTGGCGGATTTTAGTGTATAATGGAAGCATGAGTGCTGCTAGTTTTAAAAAACGGTTTTATTTTATCGCGGCAAAGTATTTTCGGCATTTTGCAAACCGAGTATTCCAAAGATGGCAGCCGCGGGTGATAGCGGTAACTGGCTCTGCTGGTAAGACCACGATGCTCAATATGATAGAGTACGAAATGGGTGAGAGAGCCCATTATTCGCATGACGCCAACTCGGCGTTTGGAATATCTTTTGACCTCCTGGGGCTGAAGGGAGTACGAGGCTCTAAAATTCGCTGGTTATGGCTTTTTGTTGCTGCACCTTTTATGGGTATTTTTAAAAGATACAAACAAAAGTTTTATGTGGTAGAGATTGACGGAGAGCGTCCACACGAGGCTGAGTTTTTAGCGGAGTGGTTACACCCAGAGGTAACAATATGGGTGTCTATTGGATTATCGCATGCGGTGCAATTTGAGAAGGTAGTAGAAGACGGTAAGTTTAAAGATTTAACCGAGGCAATCACGGCGGAATTCGCAAATCTGCCGGCAAACACCACCAAGAGGGTTTATATAGACGCAGATTCCAAGCTGATGAGACAGGCTACAGTGGGCATAGATGCCAAGGTTGTACCTATCAAGAAGACCGAGATGAAGAAATATGTGGTCTATCCAGACTCTACGGATTTCACATATGGTGACACTACCTTTCATTTTAACCGTCCAGAGCCAAAAGATATCGCTTTTAATCTTTTTACCCTTCAGGATTTGATGAAATTTCTCAAGATAAAATTTAACCCGGATTTTTCTGGAATGAGAGCAGCACCGGGACGTAGCTCCTATTTTAAAGGATATAAAGGTATTAATATTGTAGATAGTAGCTATAATGCACATATGATTAGCATGGCCTCTACACTAGATATGGCCCGGCGAATGCATGCTGAGCATAAATGGCTGGTTATTGGCGATATAGTAGACCAGGGTTCACTAACAGATGATGAACACAAGCGCTTGGCAAAACTGATTGCCGACGTCAGGCCGGAGAAGGTAGTATTAGTCGGCAAGAGGACGAAGAAATTTACTGCCCCAGAACTAAAGAAACTTGGTGTTTCCGCAGTCGCCACCCTTGATCCACGGAAGGCCTTAGAATACATCAGGCGCAATGTCACAGGGCGTGAAACTTTAATTTTTAAAGGCAGCCAGTACCTAGAATGGGTAATTGAAAAACTTTTAGCCGACCCCAATGACGCGGCAAAGCTCTGTCGCAGAGAAAAGGCGGCCGTACAAAGGCGTAAGAGTTGGGGGCTTGATTCGTAATGGAAAGGAAAGGAACCTAAAGATGGCAGACCTCTATATAGTACATGGATGGACATATACCGTAGAGCCGTGGAAAAAGACTATTGCGTTACTTAGGGACAAAGGGATCAGCGTAAAAATGTTACATGTCCCAGGGTTGACCGAAGAATCAAAAAAAGAGTTTACGATTGATAGTTACATAAAATGGGCTGACCAGGAAATACCAGATGGAGCGATCGCTTTGGGTCATTCGAATGGAGGCAGAATTCTTTTAAATCTCTGTGCCAAGAGACCAGAAAAGCTAAAATACCTGATTTTACTTGATAGCGCTGGGATTTATGAGCCAACCGCTCGTAAAAAAATTGTAGAAAAGGTGGCTAAGCTTGGCAAACCACTGAAAAGGATTGAGGTCATTGATAAAGTCTTTCATCGCCTGACTGGCTCTACAGACTATTCTAAGGCGCCCGACAATATGAAAAAAACACTTGCCAATATGATTGCATCCGACAAAGATTTGGATTTTGGTAAAGTTACGACTAGGACATTTATTCTGTGGGGGAAAAAAGATTCGACGACTCCGCCACGTCATGCGACTTTGATGTATGAGAAGTTACCGAATGCAGAGCTCAAATTTTATGCAAACTGGACTCACGCTCCATATATTTCCAGACCAGACGAGCTAGCTAGAGTACTAGCCGCGCTAGTCGAAAGGATGAAAAGGTGAAACATTATTTCCTAGGTATGGCAGCTAATTATTCTGCGTCGCAGATGTGGCGACATACTTTTGCTTGGGGACGCAAAAGCGACTGCAGAGCACTGAAACGTTATCTCCGCGAGCGATACGGAGGCAAAGACGACGATGATACGAAAGTTATCCTGGCAAAAAACGGTCGTTCTGCGCTCTGTTTGGCTTTGAAGGCATATTTTCAGCCCGGAGATGCGGTCATCGTCAATGGTTTTACTTGTTATGCCGTTTATGAGGCAGTCAAAGCCGCCGGCCTTACCCCTATCTGGGTGGATATTTCTAAAGAGGATTTGAACTTTGACCCAGCCGTGTTGAATGCGAGAATTGGTCAATCCGAGAGCATTTGCGACAACGGGAGCAATCGACGAAGCGAGCCCTGTGACGACAGGCGCGAGCAAGGAGGCTCGAGAAGTGACCAATTTCGCATTCAACACGATCGTGCTCCAATTCAGGGCATCGTTATTCAAAATACCTTAGGTAATCCAGTAGATATAGCTGCGGTGGAGAAGTTTGCCAAGAGACATGGATTCATAATTATCGAGGATTTAGCACATTCAGCTGGAGTGAAATATCCTGATGGGCGCGAGGCGGGCATGGTCGGAGCAGCTGCAGTATTCTCTTTTGGCAAGGACAAATCCATCGATACTATCTCGGGCGGCGCAGTGGTATTGCGAGAGCCTTGTAGACATGAAATCAAACGCCCCACAAAAGCTCCGCGGCCATCTGATCATTTGCGTGCTCGTTTTTATCCATTATTTGGTGCAATTTGTCGCGGTTTGACTCGCATACGCCTCGGTGGGGCCTTGATGCGGCTGCTGGTCAAAATCCACTGGGTAGAGAAATCCGCTGACAACGAGCTAGACTTAGATCGCAAAATTAGCAAGTTCGAAGCCAAATTAGCCCTAGAACAGTTTAAAAAATTAAACAAATCAGGCGAAAGGCCCTTAAGGGGGTTTTACCTAGTGGAAGATAGAGAATTAGTACTGAAGGAATTGATGAAATCTGGCTACTATTTTAGTGGTTTCTGGTACGAGAAGCCCGTATCGCCAGAGCGCTATTATAAAAAAGTACATTTCCCTGAGGAGGAGTGCCCCAATGCGGTGTACGTTTCAAGACATATCATTAATCTGCCGAACCACTATACAAAAAAGGAGTTAGCTCCAGCCGTAAAGATTATAAGTCAGCATGTAGTAAGGGAAAAAAGCAATGGGTAGCGGAATGACATCTAAGATATCGGCCGCGGATGCCAAGGAATGGAAAGCAATAGTGGATGTTTTTCCTGAGGCCAACTTTTTACAATCTCCGCAATATGGGCTAATGAACTCACTAATCGGTGAAAAGGTAATAGTAGAGGAATTCGGAAAAAAAGGACGTAGCTTGATGATAGTAAGAGATGCAAAACGTGGACGTTACCTTGAAATACCTTGTGGACCCCTGATTGATTGGAACGACAAAAAGCTCGTAAAAGATGTTTTTGACAAAATTACCGAAATTGCAAAAGCTGAAAAATGCGTCTTTGTAAGAATTCGCCCGCAGTTAGTAAAAAATCGCAAAAACCTGGAAACCTTATCGAAGCTGGGATTAAAAGAGTCTCCGATGCATCTTGCCGCAGAGCATACTGTGATGATTGATCTTACCCAGCCAGAAGAAACACTACTGGCAAATATGCGAAGACAAACCAGATACGAGGTACGTCGCGCTGACAGGCTCGGTATTAAGGTAGTTAAAGGGGGTCCGGAAGGGTTATTCAAAGAATTTCATAGAGTACAGCTAGATACTGCGAGACGACAAAATTTCGTTCCACCAGATTTGGACACTTTGCTTGCCGAGAGGGAAGCCTTTGGTAAGGATGCGGAAATCTATGTAGCTGAGACTACAGAAGGAGAGAAAATTGCTTATGGGTTAATCATCAAAAACGGACGTGAAGGAGACTATTACGAAGCGGCATCTACCCCGCTAAATCGCAAGTTGCCTGGCGCATATGCTCTCCTTTGGCGAGCCATGAGAGATTTAAAGGCAGACGGTTATGAACGTTTTAATCTCTGGGGGATTGCCCCCGCTGGGCAGCCAAACCACCGCTATGCTGGTGTTACCACCTTTAAGACTGGGTTTGGCGGCTCGATTGTGGAATATGTACCCGCCCACGATTTAGTGATATCACGTCTAGGCTATATCAAAAATTTAATTGTGGAAAAAGCGCGGAAGAAACGGAGGCATTTATGAGGATAGTAGACGCGGAAAGTAAAAAAGACTGGGATAAATTCGTAAAATCTCGTCCAGAATCTAATTTTTTGCAATCTTGGGATTTTTATGAATTCCATAAATCTAGAGGAAAAAAGGTCGTGCGGCGCGTCGTAATGGACGACAGCAAAATGGTCGGAGTTTACGCAGGCGTAGTAGAGACGGCTAGGCGAGGAACATATCTCGCAGTTGCAGGTGGACCGCTAATTGATTTTACAAATAAAAAGCTTGTTTCTAGCGTATTGTCAGATATAAAAAAACAAGGCAAGGCTCATGGATGCGTTTTTGTACGGATTAGGCCACAAGAGCCTCTGTCTGATAAGATATTAGATACTTTGAAAAACCACGGGTTAAAACCGGCGCCAATGTATCTATCAGTGGAATTTGCCGGCGTACTAGATTTAAATAAATCAGAAGACGAGATTCTGGCAGGCGCCTCACAAGGGTTCAGGAGAAAGCTCCGGAAAGCCGCCAAAAACGATATAGAAATTAGCGCCGACACGAGCGATAAAACGATTAATGAATTTTGTAATCTAGAAAAACAGCACGCAGAGAGGCAAAAATATGTCGCTTTCTCCACCTCTTTTTTAAAAAAACAGTTTGGGGCTTTTCGCGAAGGCGGAGAGGTATTAATTTACACTGCTCGCAAGGATGGCGAGATACTAGCGCAAAATTTTATGATTTTTTACGGGCCAGAGGCGAGTTACCATTATGGTGTTTCGTCTGTACTGGGTACCAAATATTCTGCGGCACCACTTTTACATATTGCAGCGATGGAAGAAGCTAGGAAAAGAGGCTGCATCCGTTATAATTTGTGGGGGATAGTAGAGCCAGACGAAAAAACACATAGATTTTATGGTGTTTCGGAGTTCAAACGCTCATTTGGATGCGACGAGCTTCGCTATACGCCAGCGCACGACTTGGTTTTAAACCCTATAAAGTACAGGATAACCTGGCTAGTGGAGACAATTCGTCGAAAATGGCGACATGTCTAGGCATTCTATGATATAATAAGCATAAGTAATAAAGGAATTATATGGCAAAGATTAATCGCAAATTTATTGATAAGCATTGGCTAATGTTTGTGCTAAGAGGGGTGTTGGCTGGCGTTTTTGGGTGCTTGATTTTGTTTACTGGGCGGAATGGAGTCCAGGATATTATCGCAATGGTCAGTATATTCTTGCTTCTCATGGGGATTATCGATTCCGTAGGGGCATTATATAGTTCCACAAAAAAGCACGGCTGGATTAATTCCGTAATTGACGCGCTAATCGATGTCGTAGCGGCCGTACTTTTGCTATTCTTGGCTAAAGACAACGTTGTTTCTGGGCTTATTATTATCTCAGTTTACACGATTGCATCTGGTTTGGTAGATATTTTCCATGGATTCCTCTCCACGGTGGACCCTACAGATCGCTTTATCCGTGTAGTCGCTGGAGTGTTTGGCTGCGTGATGGGTCTAGTAATTCTAAATGCTGGTAATCTTGAAATCACTACGTTCATGCGTTTCTTCGGGGCGTACATGCTGATTGTTGGCGTGACAAGTATGATTTATGGCGTGCACAACCGTGAGCAAGGTATCGAGGATAAGATTGCTCGCAAAGAAGCGCGCAAAAAATCTACGAAGACGACTAGCAAAACTACTAGTAAAAAGCGCAAAAAATAGCTATAATAAAAGTATTAATATCAAGAAGGAGCAAGGGAACGGCCCTACGACCTCCTGCCAACCTATTGCAATAGCAACAAGGTGGTAAATCCGACCAAGAAAGGAAAGATATGTTCTATCGAACTGCAGAGAGCGTTTCTCCAAGACACCCAGACAAACTTTGCGACCAAATCAGCGACGCGATTTTGGACGCATACTTAAAAGAAGACCCGGATGCCCGCGTGGCGGCGGAAACCTGTGGAGGCCACGGAGTGGTTTTTGTGACTGGCGAAATCACGTCTACTGCTGACGTGGATATCCCATCGATCGTAAAACGTATCGCAGGTGAAGATGTCGAAATCCATACAAAAATCGTGAAGCAATCGCCTGAAATCGCCTCCGGTGTAGATACTGGCGGAGCAGGAGACCAGGGAATCATGATTGGCTACGCCTGCGACGAAACACCAGAAATGCTACCGCGAGAAGTAGTACTGTCACGACGTTTAAATCAGTTTATTTTTGATAAGTTTCCGTACGACGGCAAAACTCAGGTAACGATTGCGCCGGACGGCTCGATCGATTCAATCGTAGCGAGCTTCCAGAATGTGCCGCACAATGAATTAGAGAAGCTGGTGCGAGAGTTTATTGAGAATAAAAAGTTGGAAGGCAAACTAGAGCTTCATATCAACCCAGCTGGCGACTGGAGCCAAGGTGGCTTCGATGCCGATACGGGGCTCACCGGCCGCAAACTCATTGTGGACAATTACGGCCCTAGAGTTGCAATTGGTGGCGGATGTTATTCTGGTAAGGATGCCACTAAAGTGGATCGCTCGGCTGCCTATATGGCGCGTCGCATTGCGGTAGACTATCTAAGAGAACGAGAAGCACACGAAGTGTTGGTGCGACTGGCCTATGCGATTGGGTATGCGGAGCCCTTGGAAAAAACCGTAGTCATCGATGGAAAACCAGAAGAGGTTGAAGGATACGACCTAACGCCACAGGGGATCATCGATTTTCTAGATTTGAAGCGTCCCATCTATGAAGAGACAGCCAAATGGGGTCATTATGGCGAAGGTTTCCCTTGGGACAAATAAGCAATACATTGCGATTGACTTGAAATCATTTTACGCTTCGGTAGAGTGCGTAGAGAGAGGATTGGATCCTTTAACGGCACGATTAGTCGTGGCGGATCCCACGCGTACCAAGAAAACGATTTGTCTCGCTGTGTCGCCAGCCTTGAAGGCTCTGGGTATTCCTGGCCGAGCTAGGTTGTTTGAGGTTTATAAGAAGACTGACAATTTCATCATTGCGTCACCCAGAATGCAAAAATACATGGATATCAGTCGCCGGATTTTTAAGATTTATGCGTCTTTTGTCGCCGTAGAGGATATCCACGTTTATTCGATCGATGAGGTGTTTATTGACGCCACTTCGTACCTCAAGAATTACAAGATGACTACGCATGAGCTCGCAATGGCGATGGTCCGGAAGGTGTTAGTCGAGACAGGTATTACCGCTACGGCTGGTATAGGCACGAATTTATATCTCGCTAAAACCGCTATGGATATTGAAGCCAAGCATATGCCGGCGGATAAAGATGGAGTAAGGATTGCTGAGTTAGATGAGAAAAAATATCGTGAGAAACTCTGGGGTCACACGCCGGTTACGGATTTTTGGCGAGTGGGGCCAGGATATGCTAGGAGACTAAAAAAACTCGGGATCAATACGATGGGGGAACTGGCCCGCTATTCACTAACTGGCTCGGACAAACTGTACCACGAGTTTGGCGTTAATGCCGAGCTTTTAATCGACCATGCTTGGGGTTATGAGCCAGTAACCATTTCGGATATTAAATCTTATCGGTCCGAAAACCACAGTATTTCTATTGGACAGGTATTGGCTAGTCCGTACAAATCTATACAAGCTAAAGTTGTGATTGCGGAAATGGCGGACGAAATGGCGTTGAAGCTAGTGCGCGATGGATTGGCGTCAGATCAGATAGTATTAACGATAGGATACGATGTTGCCGGTCTCCAAAATTACCAGGGCGACGTCACTCATGATCGCTACGGGCGTAAAATCCCAGCGCATGCCCATGGTACGATAAACCTTGGTGATTTTACGTCCGCAAATAACTTAATTACTAAGAAAACGCTTGAACTGTTTGACCGGATAATTAATCCTGAGCTACCGGTGCGGAGAATGTACCTGGTGGCAAACCATATAAAATCCGCCGGAGCAGTGCGCAGGCCAAGGCAATTAGATATTTTCACGGACTATCAAAAACAGGCATTGGAGACCGCTCGCGAAAAGCGCCGCGCCGAGGCTATCCTCAAAATCAAAGATCGTTACGGCAAAAATGCAATTTTGAAGGGAATAAATTTCGAAGAGGGCGCTACACAGATTAAACGTAACCAGCAAATCGGAGGGCACCGAGCATGAGCCCTGGTTATGACGATATCATCGATCTACCACATTACCATGACCCGTCTCGCCCCTTGATGCCGAATTCGGAGAGGGCAGCACAATTCATGCCTTTTAAATCTTTAAATGGCTATCATGAGGAGATTTCCGCCACCGAGAAGAAAGTATCCGATGTGATTTGGGAAGACATAATTTGGGAATGACGATTGTTGATGATTTTGTGGAAGTTTTCTGAAAAGATGTTTTATGGTATGATAAAAATAATAAATTAACTTAGAGGAGAATAGCGTGATTATTACTACTAGTGATACAATCCCAGGCAAAGAGATAAAAGAGACGATTGGGTTGGTCCAGGGTCAAATAGTTCAGTCCAAGCATATCGGAAGCGACATTGCGGCTGGCTTTAAAAACATTGTTGGTGGCGAAATTAAAGGTTACACGGACATGGTGAATAAGGCTCGTAAGGCTGCAGTGGACCGCTTGATTGAGGCCGCAAAAAAAGAGGGCGCTGATGCTGTAATATGTTTCCGCTACAGCTCATCAACCGTAGCCGCCAGTGCTTCGGAAATCCTTGCATACGGCACTGCAGTAAAGTTGAAATAATGGTGGGCGAGGAGGGGGGGCGTCATCTTTTTCGCTGAAGCGAAAAAGATTCCCGCGGGGTGTCGCCTCAAAAAATCTCAAACGAGTTTGAGATTTTTGCTCGGCTCCTACCGCGTTTGAGCCCTCACGGTATCGTTACCACAAGATTTTGAGTTTAGTAAATGGAAGCGTTATGGATTATCTCACCGCTCTGTTATTAGTTTTTAACTAGGGGTTTAAAGTATTTTTTTGTGACACAATAATATATCTATGGACACTAGAGGGGAAGTGTAAAAGTAGTGTATGCTTTATTGCTTGGTTCCGATTAGGTAAAAGGCTTTATGGTGGTGGGGGTAGTCTGCACCCAAATGCGGTTCATCCTTAACTGAAAATCTTTCGGTTTTAATGTCTTTTAATGAAGCCTCAAGTAATGAGAGGTATTCTGCCGGAATAGGAAAATCATCTTCAAGGTCAGCAAATACCAATACTCCTCCGGTTTTAATCAAATCTACGACTTTCTGGACAATACGTTCTCTATTTTCGCTAGGAATAAAGTGTAATACGTGAGTAAATAAAACGATGTCGTATTTAGTGTCGGATTGAAAATCCTGGATTTTGATAACCTCGGTTTTAATTATCGCCGTTTCTTTATTAGCCAATTTTTGTGTTCTCTCTATCATCGCAGTTTGCCTATCTACTGCGGTAACTTCTACCCCTAATTTAGCGAGCCCTACAGCATTTAACCCTTCTCCACAACCTAAATCAAGGGCGGTCAAGCCCTCAAAATGAGGAAATCTAGAAGATAGTTTATCATAAATCCATTTGTCCATATTCATATATTGTGATGGAAAAGCCCCCTTTTGTAAATGGAGCTCCTAAATTCAATCATCAAGTGCAACATTGGCAATATAAAAAACAGGAACTCATCCCAGCCGATGGTGGGCGAGGAGGGACTTGAACCCTCACGACCCGAAGGTCACAAGATTTTGAGTTTAGTTCGTCCTTTTTTGCCCTGTGTTTTTTAATTGTCAAAATCCTTTCATTTTTATTATAAACCTACTCTGTTAAAGTGGTCAAGAGCCTTATACTTTTCTATTGTGCTTATTTTACTGGATGGGAATCACTGACACTATAATACACATATGGGCACATAAGGAGTGGTGTAAATAGTGGTGTAAAAAGGCATAATCGCAATCTGGCTTGAATGGGGTGACAATCCGTCGTATAATGACCATATTATGAATAATAGAGAAAATGATGAGGGTATGGAACTGTGTGATGGATATTTTATGCTCGTCATACCAGATTGGCTGAAAAAAGAAAATGACAATGTCTTTTCGATGATGAATATTGTTTTGATGGAATGGAAAGACGCAGATGGCAAACACTTTTCACAGCATATTGATGAATACCTAAAACAGATGTTTGGAAATACTGATTCGCCAGAGGATATTGCAAGGGTTAAACAGTTATTGATTGAGCATAAAATTATTACTTTGGATGAATAAGAAATGGCGACCAAACAAAGTCGCCAATCTTAATGGTATTTTTTGTCTTTTATTGAATTTCACTTAATCTTTGATTAATGCGAGTGAGTGTTTGAATATATTCATTGAGGTCAGATGTGCTTAAATCACCCTTTATGTTGTCTAGTTTCTGTGTCCATTCAGACATTTCAGATACTAACGCACTATATTCGCTTAACATTGAGGCGCGAGCCGAATTGTCAGTGGTGTTTTTATACTTAATCATAAAGTCGATATACTTATTCATCCACGCTTCATATTCAGTAAGAACTTCTCGCCAAGTGGTATTGGAACTGGTGTTAGATTCGGCAGTCGAAGTATTATTGGACGGTGTGGTGGGGGTGGCAGTTTTATTTGTTTCTTTTTCATAGCAGACAACTTTACCGTTATCAATTTTATAAGTATAACTGTCGCCCAATTCATCACATTCATCTATGGATTCCTGTTGGGCTTTTGTTTTATCTTGGGTTTCAAAACTAATTTTATAACCCTTTTTAAGGGGCATATCGGTGCTCATATATTTATCATAACTGTAATCCTGTGAACCATCAGCAAAATACACAGCAGACACAAACGATACTTTTTGTTCATCACGAGCATTTGGGTCATAGGTATATCCCCAAGCGTCACTTTCAAGACCAACTTTTTCGGCTAATGCTGTCGCTTCATTAATAGTAAGCCCCACGAAATCGGACGGTTTAGCAACACCAGCAAATTGTTTCACCACAATGACAATTACAATGACTGCTACAACAATGAATCCACATATCGAAGCCAAAATGATTGTTTTCTTCTTTGATTTGGAAGAACTAGTTTTCTTTTGTTCTGCACCATTTGTCACAATGTTATTTGTAGATTCTACTGTTTTATTAATATTTGTGTTGCCAGTATTTTGTTCTGGGTTTGCTGTGTCCCCACTCATTTATTTACCTCCTTAAATTTGATAATTATTAATTGTCGGAGGGTCCTGACACAAAAGCAGGGCGAAACCGACGGTATATCAAACCTTTTTTGTGCAAGTAGACTTTCGCCTGTTGCCCGATTTACGCCCTGCAATTTGAGCGAAATAACCGTGACCAATACGGTCAAGCACTACTTGCATTTTGAGGCATAAACCTCGGTTTGATACCTTTTAATTATACCACGAAAAATGAGGCAAAACTAGGTGCGTATATGTTTTAAAACGGGTCATATTTGGCAAAATAAAGCATTTTGAGGATGGTTTATGGTTGGAGATGGTAAGTTTTAGGTGGTTAATGAAAAACCGTTTATTTTCATCATTCTCGATTGACTGTTTGTAAAATCCATTCAAGCCACGCTCGTATTGTAGAGGAGCGTCGTTCGAGCGTAGAATCACTTTCTATTTGTGGATTACTAAATCGTAGATTATTAACTATTTGTGTCTTGGCTGGCATAGCCCCTATTTCCATACATTGTTGAAAGGTAGTATTGAATGCTTCGTGTTGCAGAATTAGTTTGCTAAATTCGAGTTGTCTGGCTTTAAATTTTAATGATAGTATGCTTTTTCCTTGGTTGGTTAGTTTATAAACAACATCTCCTTCATCTCTACCTTTTTCGATTAATCCCAAATATCTGGCAGCATCTGTATAATAGTTCGTTTGACGAACATTAAAAGCGTAGTTTTCTGTCACGTCATTTCTTGTAAGTTGCTGATTTTCATTTAATAACTCGCATAGATTGATGATTCTATCAAAATCGTCTGCTTGTGGAAATGGTATATCTTGTGGTTCAGGAACAATTTTGATATCTAGGGTTTGTATATCATCAAGTGAAATATCCGTATTTTCCACAGAATATCTTTTTGATTTTAATAGTTTTATGGAATTATAGTCATCTGGTATTTCAAACCCATATTCATAGAGCCTAAAAATACCGTTTGAATAAACAATATAAACTGAACGAACTGGCTTTGTGATAGTGTTTCTCCAAGTTGAAAATGGATAAAAAAGTTGCCTCACTAGAAAATCGGTTGACAAATCGTTTTTTGCTTCAAAAATAGTGAGGCTGTTTGCTCCTTCATATGCAGCGTCTATTTCTATTTGGGCATTATTGACATTGATATTATGTAGCGTTTTGCTCCTTGTATTATGGATGTTGAAATTAAATCGTCCTGATTTCATACGACCAGAAACAGTCGGTTGCAGATTGGTTTCATCAAGGAAATCATCAATTATCCCAGCCGCGAAAGCACAATTTAATGCGATTGTTTCGCTAAAAATATTATCCACATTAATGCTTTGAATATAGTCTGGTAGTGAAAATCTATTAATGGAGTTTTCTTCTTCTTCAAAATTATGATATGCTTCTAAATTTGAGATAACATAACTGCCTCTGGTGATTGGTAATATTGCCAGTTGGTTTTCTTGAAATAGTTTTGGCAAGTTCTCACTATGATCGAATTTCGCCATCAATCGAGGTTCTCTACCTGATATACTTTTTATTTGCTGGGCAGTTATTATGAATTCGTTATTTTTTTCTATTTCCTGCAAGATGTTTAATTCGGTGAACAGTTTTAACCAAGCCTTGTCATTTTTAGTTTGATAATCATTTGAATTATTCATAATTTCTTATTACAACCTCCTCAACATCCCCTCGTTTTGTAGCAACAGAATTGATTGCTCGTCTTGCTTTTACGATTGTTATGTTGTATGCAGAATATTGTTCTTTAATGAAATCGGTAGCCGAGTTAGACAACATAAACTTTACACCACGCTTGTTTAAATCATCACAGCACTTTCGCAATCTAATTTGTTCATCTCTTCCGAATCCACCTTTGGCATAGCCAGTAAAGTTTGCTGTATTCGAGATAGGGTCATAAGGTGGGTCTAGATAGACAAATGCGTTGCTCGGCAGTTCTTCAAGTGTAGTTTGATAATCTTGGGAAGAAAAAACAATTGTTGCTGTATTGAAATAATTACTTACAGCCTTCAATGTCGGAGCATTAACGATGTTTGGATTACGATAATTGCCAAATGGCGAATTAAATTCTCCTGCATTATTTACCCTGAAAAGACCATTGAAACACGTTTTATTAAGGTATAGTATTCTCGCGGCTTTCTCTGTTTTTGATAATTTTGCATATGACTCTTTGTTTCTATCCCAGTCACGTATTTTGTAATAGTAATCTGAATTATTTTCGTGAGTATTGAGTATAGCGATTAGACCATCGACATCATCACGTATTACTTCATAAACTGTCATCAGGTCTTCATTTACATCATTTACAAATGCTGTTTGTGGTTGAAGTTTGAATAATAATGCTCCTCCCCCCAGAAAAGGTTCACAATATGTTTTGTAGTTTTTTGGCACTAACGGAACTAGGACGTCCAATAATTGGCGCTTGCCTCCTACCCATTTCAACACTGGGGCAACTAACACATTCTTTTTAGACATCATTCCTCCAATATACCTGTTTCTATTTTACCATAATAATAATGGTTTTGCTAAAAAGTGAGTCAAAAAAATAAGGCAAAAAGCCTTTTTATTTGGTGGGCAAAGAGGGACTTGAACCCTCACGGTGTTGCCACCGGCAGATTTTGAGTCTACTGCGTCTACCAATTCCGCCATTCGCCCAATATGATTATTTTACCACTATTCAACTGTTTTTTCAAGATTGAGAAAATTTTATAGTAAAATAGGTATATGGACGACAAAACAAAAATATTCAATGAACACAAAGTAGAAACAGATTCTGGAACCATAACATATGCTGATTTGGTTGTGGACTTTGGTAATGGGCAGAGAGCAATTGTAGAAATAAAGGCTTCACCAGATTGCCATCCTGAACTCGAAAGAAACTTGGTAGAAAAAACGAAAAATTTCCTGTATGACACTTGTTTTGTGGGACGAATATATAAGAATAAGTGTCTTTTTGAATACTTTGATAAAACAAATACCGTTAACTACTACAAGGATAATGAAATAAAGACTTGCACAATATCTGGTGAATATCAATCAATTGTATGTGAAATTGTTTTCGGTGAGCCACTAAAATCCCATAGTGGATATGATATTTTTGACGCTTTTAAGGAGAGTAGAGCAAAGAAAGGTGCCGAGGTATTCCAAGGGGAATACGCAAGGCAAGTCAGAAGTGCAGTTGAGGGTGTGAACAAAAAACTAAAAGAGGCTTTTGACCTTGATGACGATGTGTTATTTTACGACGAAACCCCAAAAGTGACAGTCAATGAAAAATATTTAGTTAGAGAATAGCAGAGAAGAATAAGCATAAGCCTTTTCAACTATTTTCACTAACCGTATAAGATGGTTATTTTTTGCTATTATATGGGCGGAAAACCGGTTTTCCATATTTACAACTTTAAAAAGAAAGGAGGGATTATGAATAATCCTAACGAAAAAGATGTTGTCAATATGGATGAAAGTTCCAATGGTAACAAAGAAGAATGGATTGACAGTTTTAAAAGTCTGGACAATCTTCTAGATAAAAAATTTCCACCTATACAGTGGCTCGTGGATGGACTTATCCCAGAGGGGTCAATTGTATTAATGTCAGCGAAACCAGCCTCGTATAAAACTTGGCTAGCATATCAGATGGCATTATCGGTTTCAACGGGAGAAAAGTTTTTGAATCAATTCAAAACAGAGCAGTCTGCCGTATTGATAGTGGACGGTGAAGCAGGGGAAAGACAATTGCATAATAGGCTTCTGACGCTTGGTGCCTTAAAAGGATTGCCTATTTATTATCAGGTTTGGTCTGGTGGTAAAAAAATTGATAAAACCTACAAAAGCCAATTATTAGCCTTTTGTGCAATTAATAAAATAAAGTTTATAATATTTGATTCGCTGGTGCGTTTCTTAAATGTTAAGGATGAAAATAGTGCAATCGAGGTTGCAGACGCATTTAAGAGAATTTCGTCTTTTAAGACCGCAGGCATTACAACCCTATTCATAGCACACAATAGAAAAGGCAATTCGTCTTATGAAGGTGGCAATATCGATTCTGTGCGTGGGTCTAGCGATATTGTAGCCTCGTGTGACATCCATCTATCAATTAATCGTGGCACGAACAATATCATTGTGGTTTCCCAACCGAAAAATCGGCTTGATGAGGAGATTACACCTTTTAGGGCAAAATTAGTAAAAGAATCATCAAATTCAAGCGTATGGCGATTTGTAGATAATGTTAAATCAGTGGATAGGGGCGACATAATGAAAGAGTCAATTGTGGATATGCTGTCTGATAATGAGTGCCTCAATCAAAAGCAGATAAAAGAAGCCTTGCTTGGCAATGGGATTGATGTCGGCGAGAAAAAGATTAGAGCCATACTTAATGAGATGAAGGCTAATGGTTTATTATCATCACAAAGAGGTGAGAGGACTGAAATTCTATATTCATTACGACGAGGAGGGCAAAATGGTTAACTATAATATGGAGTCCAATCTGCCGTCCTTACAGAACAGAGGTGATGGCGTTGACAAAACTACAATAAACTGTTCTAATAATACTATGTTAGATTGTGAGTTGTTATCAGTGGAACAGGTTGGACGCTTGCTGGGATTATCCAGAAGCACCGTCTATTCTTATTTGAATGAAAAAACACTCCCTGCAATAAAGATTGCTTCTAGAACAATGGTGAAAGCGTCAGATTTAAGGGTATTCCTCGATAGTCGCAGGTCGTATGGAGGAGGCACCAATGAAATCTAGTTTTCACGCCATCAAAAAGGGCAACGGTCTTTACGAGGCTAGGTATTGGGCTAGATACCCAGACGGCAAAAAGGAACGTAAATCTATCTATGGCAGAGATTTAACAGAGTTGAAAAAGGAGTGGCAAGAATGTTCAGCAAATGCAATCCTGCAACAATCGGAGAGGACTGGTGGCATAACTACTGCCTCATTCCTCAAAGATTGGCTTCGGACTGATTATTCGATTAAGGAATCGACTCGTAGGAGTTATGAGGTGCTAATTAACGCTCACATCATTAAAAGAATTGGAAATAAACCAATTTCGGAAATTGATTCCTATACTTTGCAAAGATTAGTGGATGATTTGATTATCCCCAATAAATCCACTAGAACTGCACAGCAAGTTAAATGGATTATGTCAAAAGCCTTGCGAAAAGCCAGAAAATTAGGTTTAACAACAAGAGTGATTGACACTAGGGATATTGAAATCCCTATAACCAAGCCAAAGGAAATCGATATCTGGGGGATAGAAGATGTAAAAAAATTCCTAGAAGTGATTAACGGTGATAGATATGAGTTCTTTTACCTGTTATATGTGTTTTGTGGGTTGAGGCGAGGGGAGGCAATACCACTAGAATGGTCAGATATTGATTGGGAGAATAAAACTATTTCAATCAATAAGCAGTTTTGTAGAGTAAGAGGTCAACACGAAATTAGCACACCAAAAACGGATGGCAGTGTGAGGATATTGCCAATGCCACCCAGAGTGTTTGAATACTTATCTGATTTGAGGACAAAATCTGATTGTAAAGGACTAATTGTAAAAGAGAATGGAAAAATGGTTGTTCCGTCTACCGTGAGCCATCATTTTCAGATTATTGCCAGAGATAACAATCTTCCACGAGTAGTATTGCACAGTTTAAGACATTTTGCAGCGACCACATTAAAAGACGCTGGTGTGTCAGTAAAGGATTGTCAGTCGATTCTTGGTCATAGCACACCATTGACCACTATGAAATATTACCAACATAGTGATATTGATAGTAAGCGAGAGGCTATCAAGAAATTGAGTGATTATATGGATTTTTAGCCGAAATTGGTGTAAAAAGTGGGGTAAAAAATCATAATCACGATGAATCTCGCAGCCAGATTACACACAGAAATGACCTCTATTACAGGGGACATTCTGTTTATTGCAGAATAAAAAAAGTTGCTAATAATGTTTAGCAACAACTAGATTTTGAGTCTAGCGCGTCTACCAGTTCCGCCACTCGCCCATTGGACACAATTATATCATGAACCGGTAAAATATGCTATAATGATTCCATGAATCCCGAAAATGGTGGGCAGTCTTCGAGTGACTTGCAGCGACAGGCTGCGGCGGCGCTGGCTAGAAAAAAGGTTCTAGCGGCTTATGCTGCATCCGCAAAAAAATCTACCAAAGAGCCCAGTAGTGGTAACGATGCCCATATGAAAAGCGAACCAATTACTCCAAAAATCAACTCTGAGTCTTGGAAAAAATATCATTCCGCTTGGCAGGACTATTATCAGAAATACTATAGTGAATATTATTCCAAGGCGGCCAGAACTTATATTGAGCGAGAAAAACTAAAACAGGCCAGGGAAAAAGCAGAAGAGGAAGAAATCCTAAAATCCTTAACCCGCTCTAGTGCTAAGCTTGGCAAGAAACAAGACATGAATATCGGGACTGGCAAACCGATATTACCTAGTCAAGCCGCCATCTCTCAAGACGAAGACAATATACGCGACGAGCTCAGATACAGAATCCGGAAAAAGGCCACCGAAAGCGCAAAAAAAACAAGGAGACACCGAAAATTGATCCCGATTCTGGCTGGTGCGGCGGTCGTGCTTTTGATTTTGTTCTTACAATATAACCGACTCATCTTTGCTCCAATTATGGCCTATGTCTCTCCGGGAAACGCTCCAGCCTCTGAAATAGAGGCAATTGATCCTACCATTACACAGACAGTGTCCGCGGAACCTAGACTAATTATTCCTAAGCTAAATATCGACGTACCAATACACTTTGGTATCCCCATTAGCGACGTAATGTCTGCCATGAATAACGGTGTAGCCCATTACAGAATCGCTGGAGCCAGCGCCTATCCTGGGGAGATTGGCAATACTGTGATTACAGGCCATTCGGCCGGTGATGTCTATAGCTCAAACCCATATAAATATATCTTTTCGGGGCTAGAGAGATTAAGCGACGGTGACCTAATTTATATAAATTATAATTCCGTGAGATATACCTACCAAGTAACTAAGAAAGAAGTCGTGGAGCCTTCAAATGTGGCTGCCCTAGTGGTTCAGACGGATAAGCCTATACTCACCTTAGTAACCTGTACGCCGCTCGGGACTTCTCGCTATCGTTTGCTGGTCACTGCTGAACAAATTTCCCCAGACTATGAAGAGGCAAAAAACGCAGAAAATCTGCCTACGGTTGACCAGAACTCTGATGGCTCACTACCATCCAACGAACCGTCCTTCTTTGAGGGGATTTGGAACTGGTTAACTGGGGCATAGTAAAGAAATTATTTTGTGAGTTTTTCTCTCACAATATAGCCATCGCTAATGTAGTAAAGCCATTTGTTGTCCGTAATTTTGACTGGGAAATGATTGGAGGCGTTTTTGGCTAGTACGCGACGGTTGAATCCGTCAAAATCGTAAACGATCAAATCTCCGTCTACTACCGAGTAGATCATATCGTTATCTATCCATCCGAAGTTTTCGCCCTCGACCGACCATTCTCGGACCAGAGACGCCTCCATATCTAAGGTCGCAATTTTGCTGTCTTCGGTCATAGTGATAAATTCTCCATCGTGGCCGACTTCCATAGTTTTAGGAATAAAAGACAAATTAAACTCCGACACCGGAACAAAATCTGTCTTTTTATAAAGGTTAATCTTGGAGTCTTTTAGAGTAGTAATATACTTCTCATCGTAGAATTTTGAAATTGCGACCTTCGCCGGCACGTCTATTGACTCTAGTTTTGTGACTTCTCCGTTATTAGCTTTGACTAGACCGATCATATATCCTTCTTTTTCGGCGGGGGCAGAAAAGACGATTTCGTCCTCATAATGGTCGAAATCGATAACATTCTTGACCAAAACCGTAGAGATAGATTTATTCGGGATATTGATTTTGTGTAGATTCCCGTTTTGTACGGCCAATAGATTATTGGATGAATCATCAAGGATTTTAACGTTGCTAAAATCGGCTCCAAATTCTTGAGTAAGGTTGATGGTATTCTTTGTATTTTCTACGTCCATCAGGACCCATTGAGTAGTCTCATTGACAAGCATTTTAAAAAGGATGTGGCTTCCACTACGGTCCCAGTCTGCATTTATAATTTCTCCGCTAAAAAGGCCGACCGAGGCGCCTTCAGCAAGACTAGTTGCGGGGAGATATTCTGAAAGATTGAGTTTCTCAGGGACGAGAGTATCACTGTTTAAATTTATTTTTTGCCACTCAGTAGTATCACCTATGAGAACGAGGATTTTATTATCTGGAGACACCGTAGCATTCTTGATACCGGTAATGTTTAATGTTTTTTCTGTCTTGCGGTCTTGCAGAAAAAGTCGTGGGTAGTGAATACGATAGAGGAGCCCCTCTGAGATGTTTATGGTCTTGCTCCAGGTATCATATCCTTCTTTGGACAAAGTGATGGTGTGCTCACCGCTGGGCAGAACCTTAGAAGTGTTTGTACGCTGAAACCATGAGGACTCGCCATCCACATCGAAATTCGCTCCTGTGGGGATAGATGACACCTGGACCATACCTTGGCGTTCAACTTTAAGGTCTGAGCTTACCCAGTAGCCTGAGACTATAAAAGCCAATACCACGACCATAGCCACAACAGCTAGGACCATAATGGCTTCGGAGATGATAACTTTGAGGCTTTGCCTTTTCTTAAATTTTTCGTCGTTCATGATATTTTACTTATCAGATGTTGCATATATTATAACATAATTATTAAAAAAATTAACCCTTGTGTTTTTCTATTAAAACGGTTATTATTAGTATAAGAATAAGCGAGGTAATAATGCAATCATCCGAAAATGACAGAGCGATGAAAATGAATCGACGCCAGGTTCAGACTTCCACTACATTAAACAGAAGATATACGAAGCGCCCCACAAAAAGCGCAGATGTGATGGTATCTGTTAAGCGTAGCCCCAAAGTCAGCCGTTATAATAATGATAATGATTCTGCCATACGGAATGCGCAGCCAGTAGTCGATAAAGATCCAGCCCGGCCCGCTTCTTTGCATCCAATACAAACAGTAGCGAATGAAAAATTGCGAGCTCGAGCATTGGCCCAGAGTGCAATGCAGGTATCAAAAGTTTCTGCTCAAGAACTCAAGGAGCAGGCGATACAGAAAGCCTTGGCTTCAGCGGAAAAAATAAACGAGAAAGCACCCATGGACTCTGAAAGCAAAAAATCAAAGGTAAAGACCAAAAACGTAGGTGAGCAAATCCATTTCGGGCTTGGTCGTGTCTTGCTGGCGCTCTCGTGCGCCGCGGCAGCAGTGTTCGCCATAGTCTATTTCGTAAATTTAAATATGCCAGACATATCTCTCCGCGTGGCCGCAATGCAGACCGGTATGAACCCCACTTATCCTAATTATGTGCCGCGGGATTATAGTGTGTCTAGCATCACATCAGAAGATGGTAAAATCACTATGGAATTCGTCAATAGCTCGGCTGAGACAAAATTTACCTTAATTGAAGAAAAATCTTCCTGGGATACGAATGCCTTGGTTTCAAATTTTATAAAAGAAGAGTACGGCGAGAACTACTCAATAGTACGTGAACAAGGTTTGACTATCTATATCAGCAATAGTGATGCTGCCTGGGTGAATGGTGGGATTGTCTACAAGATAAAAGCTGCTTCCGGCGTGTTGACGAACAAGCAAATTCGCTCAATTGCCACCTCTTTGCAATAGCTGAGCCCTCACAAAAAACCGCGATCTCCTATATCGTGGTTTTTTGATATATGTCCCGTATACCCTATATTGCGGCTGCTACTTTGTTTAGACGAGCAAGAGAAATATCTCTGCCTAGAACCCTCAGTGTGAGATTTAATGCAGGGCTAAAAGGCGCAAAGCTGAGAGTTAATCGGATTAGACTAAAAAGCTCGGCAGGCTTTTTGCCGGATTCTTGAAGAAGTTCATTTAAGGCCGCCTGTAACGAATCGTCAGTCCAATCCTTAAGATTCGTCAACTTGCGGACGGAAACTTTTAAAAGTCCTTCTAGCTCTGATTCGGAAAACTTCTTTAGAAATTTATTTTTCGTAAGCATCTCGAGATCAATTTCGGGGTCTGAAAAGAAATAATCAGTCATATTGCGTAAATCCGAAAGCGTTTTGAGACGATCATAGATGATGGAAAGAACCTCAATCTTATATTCGTCACTGTGTTTTTTGGCCGATTCTGGCCAAAAGTCCTCCGTGCGGGCATAAAGGACTTTAGCCCCTTGCTCGTCATAGATACGACGAATCCATTGGCCATTCATCCAGAGGAGCTTCGTTTCGTCATAGCGAGCACCCGAGTTTTGGATTCTGTCGAGAGAAAAATGCTCGACGAGTTCGTCCTTGGTATATATTTCCTGCTCCGAACCATCATTCCAGCCTAGACAAGCCAGATAGTTCAACATAGCTTCAGCGACAATACCGTCACTACGATACTCGGTGACAGATTTGGCACCATCACGCTTACCAAGTTTCTTGTTGCCACCTGGAGCCAGTATGTGCGGCAGGGAAACAAGTTTGGGGCATATAATATCTAGGGCTTCGTATAGAGCTAAATAGTTTGGAGTGCTAGACAGATATTCTACGCCTCGCATAACATGGGTGACCCCCATTTCGGTATCATCGACAATATGAGCAAAATTATAGGTAGGATAACCGTCTTTTTTGATAAGGATAATGTCGTCCTGGACTTCTGGCCCCGCGCGCATGTCCCCCATTACTTCATCATGCCAGCTACGCTCCTTAGGATCAGACTTGAACCTGAGAGGTATGCCTGGCTGCCATTCCGGCGTGACGGCGGGACGAAAATTACGATAGAGGAAGGGAATCTTCTTTTCATTGCATTCACGACGGTATGCCTCGATCTGTTCTGGAGGTGTAGGATCGGCATATGCGCGGCCAGAGTCTATTAGTCTGCGCGCGTATCGATGATAAATGTCTTTGCGTTCACTTTGAAAATAGGGTGCATGGGGGCCGCCTACGACTGGCCCCTCATCCCAGCCGAGACCCAACCATTTTAGGGTGTCCTCGATAAGCTCGGTGGCTCCTTCCACGTAACGGGCTCTATCAGTGTCCTCTATGCGGAGAATCATTTTGCCGTCATCTCCGGCCTGTTTAGCTAGAAGATATGGATAAATAGCAGATCGGACATTTCCAATATGGATGTAGCCAGTAGGGCTAGGCGCAAACCTGGTAATAATTTTCATAAGATATATTATATCACAGCTTGGGGAGGTTTAGGCCTCTTCTTCGTCTTCGTCGCGTTCTCTGCGATTGGCGGCGATAAAGAACATATAACCAGAGGAGGCGGCCACAGCGGCAGTCACTGCGAGGCCGGTGGCAAGCGGTGTACTGTTGGAAATGTTGGAATAGGTATTCTCAATTACGCCAGCAGGTGCCTGATACGAGCTACGTGTGTCGCCGTCGCTAATTTCGGTTGTAGTGGTGTTGGTGCCAGCCGTCGTGTCGCTTGATGTGGCAGTATATGTAGTCCAGCCCTGGTTACCAGATGGGCCGTAAGTCTCAGCATAGGTTGGGTTCGCCGTACTGGTATTATCTGTGGCAGGATTAACAGGTGTAGCAGGGTTTGTAGGTTCAGACACTGCGCCAGTAATAACACTAATAACTACGGTGCCTTCGTATGTACCAGAAGCCTGAGAGACACCACCTTTAGCACCAAAGTAGATATTTTGCGAACCAGTTTTCTTGCTACCCGTTGCACCGTCCATGATGGTGATAGGTGAAGCACTAGTGCTGACTAAGGGATAGTAATTGCTGTTACCGTTGCCCGGCTCTGTTTCTCCATAAGTGTGACCGTTTAACGTGTAAGTCCCTTGCGAAGCGCCGTCGAGTTTGTATTCGCCCAGTGAGTAACCCCAATAGTTGGCAGGGAATGCACCTCTAGTGGTAGAGTTGCTAAGAGTAGGTAGGGTTTCAGAGTTACCGCTCGTGGTGTTTGTTAGGTTGGTGCTGCCCTTAGAATACATGGATGCCGTGAAGCCATTACCGCTATTGGCAGAAACCTCTAGACCGACAGCGTTACGCAAGAATGTTCCTATCCCACCGCTGTCGCCTTCTGCAGGAGTAGTAATTGCTACAGAAAGACTTTCGACAACGTTAACTTGAAAAGTGGTATTCACATCAGCAGTCGCTTGATCAGAAACCAAAGAGCTGGCCTGAATACCGGCAAATACGGAGATTGCGCCGATCGAGACAGCAGCAATCTGCTTTTTAGTCCTTGAAATCGCCTTATTATAAGATAGACGTTCACTTTTTATTCTTGTTTCATGGAATTTGTTTTTCATTTTCGTGTAATGACCTTACTGGTATCTAGTATAGCATAAGGATTTATAATTGTAAACGTTTGTGGTTAAATTTTAGATAATCTTGTGGAAAAGTCTAGAAAAAGCTTAAGTTATAGATTATAATAATGACAGAATCGCCTAATTTAAGTGGAGTAGAATATGGACGAAAACAAAACTCAAGCGGTATCAGTAGCAGATTTGAAGGCTGCTTTTGAGGGGGTAGACGCTAAAAATAATAACCCGAATACTGATAATGTGGGCGCGAGACGCGAACGTAAGTGGTTAATCTTGAAGCTTGTTGGTGGAATAAGTTTTGTAGCCGGAATGATATGTTTGATGATAGCTTTTCTGGGGATTAAGGCCGACGGGCCTACTTTGGCCTATCCAGACATTCCTTCTGTAAATAACGCAGAGACGGAGCTGAGCGACCTGACTGGAGAGCCGCTGGGACCAGGAGCTCAAAAGAATGCGCCGACTTATTGTGTCCAGATGCCGAATGGCACAGATGGCGCCAGACCACAATCAGGCTTGACTGAAGCAGGGGTGGTGTTTGAAGCAATTGCTGAGGCAGGAATCACTCGCTTTGCTGCTATCTACCAGAATCCAGAGTCAGCTGTGATTGGTCCAATTCGTTCACTCCGTATATATTATTTGCAGTGGGATACTCCGTTTGATTGCACAATTGTGCATGCTGGTGGCTCTGGCGATGCTTTAGCAGCCGTGGCCAACGGATATAAAGACCTAAGTGAAGACTATACTTATATGTACCGCGGAACTTACAGCGGTCGACTATGGAACAACTTATTTACTACCGCGAGCTTCTTAAAGCAGTTTAGCGCCGATCGTGAGTATACTACATCAGACGTCAAAGGGTTTGCTCGTATGTCACCGCGAGAATCTGACATGGAACGCATCAATGAATCCGTAACTGAAAAATTATCAATCATAAAAGCTGCCACAGCCAATACAGACGAAGTAAACGTCCCGGTACCTTCGATTGCCATTAATCTAGGCGGCTGGGCAGATTTTAATGTAAACTACAATTACGACGCCAAGACTAATACGTATCTCAGAAGTTACGCGAGCGGCTCTGCACATCAGGTCTACAGTTGCTCTTCTGAGAACCTAGGGGAAAAGAACCCAGAAGACGTATGTAGTCTCACTCAAGTAGCGCCTTCAGTGGTGGTAGCGATGGTCGTACAAGAGTCTAGGGCCGCCGACAATTATCACGAAGACATCAACACTATTGGTTCAGGCGATGTTTATATCTTCCAAAACGGCTCCGCAATCAAGGGTAAGTGGCAAAAACCAAGTGCACAGGATCAAATTAAGTTCACAAATTCCGATGGGGAAGAAATTAAACTAGCCCCTGGTCAAACATTTGTCACCGCCGTCCCGACTTATGGAAGTGTTGCGTATTAATCCGACTTGTGCTATAATCATTTTGCGGACCTAACCCCCCTTGGGTCCGCAACTTGTATCTGGCTCCTTCGTCTAGTGGTCCAGGACTCCTGGTTCTCATCCAGGCAATCGCGGGTTCGAATCCCGCAGGAGTCACCAAAAGAAAAAAGAAGAGCTCCGTAGGAGTTCTTGTTTTTTCTTTTTTAGACGACGCCCGGGATGAATATCCCGCAGGAGTCACCCGTGCGAAGTGAAGGCCTTAATCACGCAGGAGTCACCACCTTTTCAGGTGGTGTTTTTTATGTTATAATTTTGCTATGGAAAAATTACCGATTGTGGCTTTGATAGGGCAGACGAATGCTGGGAAATCTAGTATTTTGAACCGCATGGCACACAAAAATATAGCTATCGTAGCCCGCGAAGAGGGGACCACTCGCGACAGTGTTATAGCCACGATCGATAATTCTTTTATCCTTATCGACACTGCTGGGCTCAAGGAGCCTTCGGATGATTTCGAAGCTTCTATCCAGGACCAAATCGCTGACGCTATTGACTCTGCAGATATAATTCTGGTTACTTTGGATTCGGCAAAATATTTCGACCATCGTGATGCCAAAATTGCGAAAGACGCCCTCCGCTCTAAAAAGCCAGTATACCTAGTGCTCAACAAATGCGATCTCGGCGAGTCTTTGCCAATTACTGAGTTTCGCGCACTCGGCATAGCGCCGGAAAATACTTTTTATGTGTCTGCTACTACTGGGCAAGGCATCGCAGGGCTAGCCAAGCAATTGGAACATGACTTTTCTTTGGCCGGCGTCGCTCGAAAAGCACATTCCCAATTGTCTGGCCATGACACCTTGAAGATTGCCCTGATTGGGCGGCCGAATGTGGGAAAGTCTAGTCTATTTAATTCACTTGGCAAAAAACAGCAAGCAATAGTCAGCTCCAGACAGGGGACGACACGTGATGTCAATCGGGTGAAGATAAAATACAAAGGCCGCGAAATTGAAGTATTAGATACGGCAGGATTGCGTCGCCCTGGCAAGAGGGAGGTGGGGATTGAAAAATTTTCAGCCATTCGTACGCTAGCTGCTATTGAAGAAGCTGATATCTGTGCGCTTCTCGTCGACGCTACGGAGCCTCACGCCAAGCTAGATCAGGCTCTGGCCGGCCAGATAGTAGAAGCAGGGAAAGGTATCATTGTGGTGGTCACTAAAACTGATCTGATCCAGTCTAAAATAGACGATTTTAACGAGGGAAAGTCCACACAAGCGGAAACACTAGACAAGGACGGCAAAAAGCCAGCATTGTCTTCGCCTCAGCCAAAAGACATTGATGGGATTTTGGACGATTTGGAGCGAGATTTTAATTTTTTGCCCTATGCACCTGTACTCCTTACTAGCGCCGAAACTGGCAAAAACGTAACAAGGTTATTTGAGCTTTCTTTAGAGGTAGATGAAAATCGCCATCTAGAAGTAAAGACATCAGACTTGAATAAGATTTTGAGCGACACTGTTGCTTCACATATCCCAGCGGGGCTAAAAAATACCAGACCAAAGCCTAAATATATCGTACAGACCGACATCTGCCCGCCTTGGTTTGTGGTGCATGGGCACGACCTAGAATTACTGCATTGGTCTTGGAAACGGTTTCTGGAACGTAAAATCCGTGAAAAATACCCGTTCGTCGGCACCCCCATTAAGTTTTCTTATCGAAACGATAAGAAATCTTAAAAATATGTTATAATAGTCCGTGGAGGGAGTGGTCGTAATCTTTTATTGCGACACTCTCATTTTTGTAGAGGGGGAGCTACATGTTCTTTAAAAAGGAGGTAGAATATGTCTGATGACCAATCTGTGTGGGTGATAGATACCAACATCATTATTGACTATGATGGCATCATCCCAGGAAAAGAAGGGAAACAGCCACATGAGCCAACGGTCGATCTCAGTGAAGCACATCTCGTGATTCCGACCGTGGTCGTGCGCGAATTATCAAATTTTAAGGGGGAAAAATCTGATCGTGGCGTAGCGGCCCGTACGGTTATACGTAGGCTTCGCAATCTGTTTGAGGGTGATATTCATACGATGGGCGATGTCTATAATCTGAGGGCGCCTATTACGGTTGGGTACGGCAATCAGCTAATTTCGATCTTGCCAGTGCACAAAGACTTCTGGAAATGCTTGCCTTTCCATCCGTCCAGTACGGATATGGATGGGCAGATTATCCTGACGGCGCTCGCTGCTAGTATGTCGATGTGCGGATTGCCTATCGATGGTACGGCAAAGCCCAGCCTCGTAGAGGGGATGAGCTACGACAATGTGGTTTTACTCACAAACGACAATGGCTTGGCAATCCGTGCTCGTGAGCGTGGCCTTAGGACCGAGCGTTATGGATACAAATACCCTGAGCCCTATACGGGTCGTCGTGACGTTGTGGTGCCGGCGGAATTATTCGCTGAATTTTACAATGATCCGGACGGCTCTGGGCTTAGTCGCAAAAGGTTCGAGGAATTGATGCCAAATGAGCCAAGACTAATTGCGAATGAATTCATTGCGATGAGAGTCTCTAGTTTTGAGGATTGGCCTGCTGGCTACAACCCGTTCACCGATGCTTTCTTTGATTGTGTTGGTAGGTACGATGCAAAGCTCGACGCTATTGTACATTTGCGCTATGTGCGCGATTTTCCTACTAGCGTCAAGAATATCGGACAAGCCATATACGCCGAAGCCTTGATGGACCCAGAAATTTCGGCAGTTATTTGTACCGGACCTGCTGGTTCTGGTAAAACTTATATGGCTACCGTATTCGGCTACGTAGCGTGCAAAAACGGTGATTTCATCGGCGTAACAGCAGTACCGTGCGAGAATCGAAGCAACATTGGTGCTTTGCCTGGTGATCTTGATGAAAAAATGGACCCGGATGTTCAACCGCTCAAGAATGCCCTGAGAAATTATCTCTTGCATAGTGATGCAAAGCTAAAGAGGGAACTCGAAGCGCTTAGTAAATTTGGCGCTGAGAACAATAGACCTAAGAAGCGCAGCAAAAACGGCAATGGCAACGGCAACGGCGAAGGTTATGACGCCAACTGTCAAAATGGTGATTCGACGAATCGCTCGATCAAAGCAAAGCTCAAAGATCGTGTGGATCTGATTTGGGACAATTGGTTTTCGAATGTGCCAATAGAAATGGCACGAGGGCGCGATTTTGCCTACGAATTAGCGATTTACGATGAGTTCCAGGATCAAAATGCTTCTCAGGCAGATACTTTGATTAAGCGCATTGGTGCCGATGGTAAGATTATCTTGACCGGTGACGTCGAGCAGATACATGCGCCCTACTTGGACCAGTCCAATAATGGCCTAATTTATGCGTCTAGGCAATTATTCGACAGTCCCATGGTGGCTCAAGTACACTTTACCGAGGAGGAAGTCGTCCGGCATCCCCTCGTAAGGGAGATTGCTAGGCGCCAGAAGGCTGCTGCCCCAGCTGCCAAAAAGTAACATGTTCTCCTCCTTCTTCAGTGCCCCGTCCACCTTCCCTGACGGGGCACATTTTATATGTGTTATAATTGGGATTATGAAATTAGTCGTGGGGCTCGGAAACCCAGAAAGAAAGTACAATTGGACGCGGCATAATACCGGGTTTTTGGTACTTGATTTTTATTTCAAGCTAAATGGGCTGTCTTGGAGCGACAAACCGCGCCTGGGTGCCATATGGGGGCGTAAGGATGATGTGATCTTTATTAAACCTCAGGATTTTTACAACGAAAGCGGCAGAGCAGTCCAAGCTTATAAAAATTATTACAAAATGGACAATTCTGATATTTTAGTAATTTGTGACGATTTTAACCTTGAGTTTGGCGAAGTCCGCTATCGGAGCTCTGGCTCCGCGGGAGGCAATAACGGGCTTAAATCCATCATCTCAGAGCTAGGCTCAGATGATTTCGCTAGAATTCGGGTAGGAACGGGGAACGACGACCTCCGCAAAAAAATCGGAGACGTTGATTTTGTTTTATCGAAATATACGCCAGATGAAAAGGCTAGTCTACCAGAGATATTAAAGAAGGCCACAGATAGATTAGAGCAAGAATTTTAGCTTGACTTTTTAGTATTATATGAGATAATTAAATAAGCTAGTTTTTAGAGCAACTTATCACTATTACCTATTGACCAACGGAAAACTTTCGAGAGAAAGGGGAGGAAATGGGAAGCAAAATTCCGAAAGTTTTGTCCGAGACAATGAAGGAGAGTTTTGTCAGAGAGGCATTGGAACAACGTGGTCTACTGACTGGAGCGGCTTCACAAATTCCCGTCGAATCGCAGATTGCCGAACTATGGTCTGTACTAAGTGGGGCCCATAATAGCTGGCGACAAGAATCGGAGATCAGGGAGTTGATTCTAGATGAAGATTGCGATGGCCATATAAATGCTTTTATGTGCCTAGAGTTAGCTGGAGCAAAAGTCGTCATCGAATGGGGGAGAAAATCTTCCAAATTACTACGTCATGCTGGTTTTGCCCTAGAGCAAGCACCGTGCACTCGTGGATATGAGGAGCAGATGAACTGGATAGAGGAAGTTGATTTCAATCATATACCACTGATTAGTAACGCGTTCGTCGTTCATCGCAGGCTCTTTGTTGGAAAAAGGGAGCTTGCCGGCTATGGCGATCTGCTTCGCTACGTATCTAATGAAGAGAACGACGTCCTCGGGATAGTCTACGGTTCGAGAAACCCGGCTGAGGAACGTCTAGCTATGAATATCCGAAAAAAACTCTATTGGGATATGGATACGAGTCTCTCTTTCCGTTTGGCTAATCGAGTTGTCGTGGCTAATGGCAATACGGCACCGCTCAAATGGTAATGCTCCTAAGGGTCGCAGAAATGCGGCCCTTAAGACTATCTAGATTAGGCTCCAATTATTCATCCCGAGAGGACGAAGGCGAGATTTGATTTCTAAAATAGTCACCGCCTGATTAAAGACCTCGGGCGGCAGATGTGTCGCAGCCATGATTTCTTCGCCGGAGCGAAGGCCGCTACTTATCGCCTGTAAAACTTTGGTCTCTACGTCATTGTCTCCCACTAGACGGGAACGATGAAGTCTTTTTTGTCTCCCCAAATAGTCTTCTGGAAACAGTTCCCTTAAGATATCATCCGGAGAAGTGTACGGTATGGCGCCCTGTCGTAGAAGCTTATTGCAGCCTTGTGAATATGGATTATTGATATTGCCTGGTACAGCAAAAACGGTTTTTCCTTGCTCTAGAGCGTGGGTAGCAGTGTTGAGCGAGCCAGATTTTTCAGCTGCCTCTACGATTACTACTATGTCTGAGAGTCCGGAAATGAGGCGGTTGCGATGGAGAAAAGAAACCTTGTGTTCTATTCGACGTATGCCCTGGTCATCTATATATTCACCAGGAGCTAACTCGGCTTCTGGCCGACTAGACGGGGCATATTCAGAAATAATAGCGCCGCTTTTTTCAATAATCCGGCGAGCCACATCGAGGTGGGCTCTGGGATAGATATGGTCTATCCTGGTACCTAGGACTGCGATAGTGACTCCACCAGCATCTAGGCATCCTCTGTGTGCAGCCGTGTCTATACCAAAAGCAAGGCCAGAAACGACAATCACGCCCTTCTTGGATAGCTCGCGAGCGAGATTATAGGCTATTTCTTCGCCGTATTTAGTGCCGTGACGAGATCCCACGATGGCAACTGTTTTGGGTCTAGATGTTCGGTTTTTTATTGTTGACAGTGATTGCTTTTTATTATCTTTTAGGTCTACTTTGTTGTTTGTTATTGTCATATTTTTTGGCAGTTTTCCACAGTAATATAATATTTTAGGCTTAAGCGCAATAGCCTCTAACACCTCTGTAAAATCTTGCTCTTGGGGTGAAATTTGGTTGATTTTTGTAAAATTAGATGCAAAAAGTGTTGACATATATTTTCTCCTGTGCTATAATTTATACAGTTGGTACACAAAAAGTGTGCCACACCGCACCTAAATAAGTTATAATTTCAGCTATACTACTCCTAGTATAGCAGAAGTTGCGAGCTTTTGAAAGCCTTTCGGCTTTTGAATTTCTTCATGGTTCATAAGTTTATAAGTATTACCTCCACTTTGAAAGGGTCCTTTCAAAGGCTTAGCAACCCCTCTAACCGGCGGGCCCCAATTTGTGTGAGGTGGGTTACGCTCCGGGGTTCACCCGGGTAGTAGTGAAGCGTTAGAGGGCCAAAAAGACCCTACTTGTGAGGTGATGCCCACCCTTACCCCACAGTAGGGTCTTTTTGGTTGTGCTTGACCGCATATGATATCATAGTATATATGGCAAAAAATTTGGTGATAGTAGAGAGCCCGGCGAAAGCAAAAACGATCGAGAAGTACCTCGGGTCGGATTTTAAAGTACTGGCTTCGGTGGGGCATATCCGTAAAGATACCAAAGTGGATAAATCTACTTTCGATGTAACTTACGAGATAGATCCGGGACACACCAAGATTATTTCTGAATTAAAAAAGGAAGCAAAAGCTGCTGACAAGATTTGGCTCGCGACAGATGAAGACCGCGAGGGTGAGTCGATTTCGTGGCATTTGTGCGAAGTGTTAAAGCTACCAAAGGACACGGCGCGAATTACTTTTCACGAAATCACCAAACCTGCACTAGAACGGGCAATTCAGCATCCGCGGACGGTAGATATGGATATGGTATCTAGTCAGCAAGCTAGACAGACTTTAGATATGCTGGTGGGGTATGATTTATCAGATATTGTGAGGCGAAAGGTCCCGGGGGCTAAGTCCGCCGGGCGCGTACAGTCACCAGCGCTTCGACTCATCGTAGAGCGTGAGAAGAAAATCGAAAAATTCGATGAAAAATATACCTTCAAGGTTAGTGGCGAATTTAGAACTTCTGGGGTAAACGATATATCCCACTCGGGGCCGCGTCCGGCCGTCCCGTCGCCACGGGCGGCCGGCGCTAATTCTCGCGTTGCCGCGCTCCGAAATGCCCCGAGTTGGGATACATCGTTTACCGCTAAAGGCGAAGTCGTCATATTTGACGGGTTTCTCAAGGTCTATGGCAAGAGTAAGGATTTGGAGCTGCCGAAGCTCACAAAAGGAGATTATCTGGAGATATCAAATCTTACCGCCAAGCAAGTGTTTGCCAAGCCACCCGCTCGCTATACCGAGGGTTCGCTCGTAAAAAAGCTAGAGGAGCTTGGAATTGGGCGGCCTTCTACTTATGCCTCGATCATGACGGCTATACAGGCTAGAAAATATGTAGAAAAAGGTGAATCTGAGGGGCAAGAGCGTGAAGTGGTGCAGCTTGCGACTCTGGCCTCCACTGAAGAGGAAACCGGTTTTGTAGCTACGCTAGATGGCGACGCTCCAGAAAGCGAGGAAGCAGCAAAGGCGTTACTTGAGAGTCTCTCACGATCGCATTTTGTGGTAGCAGAGGTAGAAGAAACCGAGGGGGCGAAGTCTGGCCCCGTACCACTAACTACTGCGGCGCTGCAAATTGAAGCTAATAGCAAGCTAGGGTTCTCATCGCGCACCACCATGAGTGCTGCGCAGGGACTCTATCAGGCCGGCTTAATCACTTACCACAGGACAGATTCTCTCAATTTATCCTCTCAGGCCGTCGCAATGGTCGCTAGCTATATCGAAGAGACTTTTGGTAAAAACTACTTGAAAGTGCGCCATTTTAAGACCAAGGATGCCTCGGCCCAGGAAGCCCACGAGGCTATCCGCCCGACGGATATCACGAGAACTGCAGCAGGGAAAAATGATTACGAGAAGCGTCTGTATCACCTGATCTGGTCTCGCACGGTGGCTACCCAAATGGCGAATGCTAAGGTGGCAAAAACTACTATAAAGATACATGCTATAGAGACTGATGACAAAACGCAACCTGTAGAACGTAGCCTCGTCAAGGAGAAATACGGCGCCAATAAAGGCAAACTAATCCCGACCCCGATTGGCGAACTAGTATCTGGTTTTTTGACCGAGAACTTTAAAAATATCGTAGACTATAAGTTTACCGCTAACATTGAAAAGGATTTAGATTTGGTCGCAGACGCCAAATTAGAGCGCGTCAAAATGCTCCGAGATTTTTATGGACCATTTCATGATACGGTACTCGCCGCAAACGGGGTAGAACGATACAATAATGCCCGTCTGCTCGGACACCACCCAGAGAGCGGCAAGCCGATCTTTGCAAAAGTTGGCAAGACTGGCGGATTTATCCAGCTAGGAGATAACGAGAAAGAGACAGGGGAAAAGCCCGTGTTTGCTCCGTTGCCGAAGCGTAAATCCGTAAAGACGGTAACCTTAGAGCAAGCACTGAAACAGCTAGAACTACCGGTACTGCCGCGGCTACTAGGTAAAGCTCCAGACGGAGCAGAGCTAATTGCCGCCAACGGGCCGTTTGGGCCATATCTGAAGGGCGGTAAATACAATATCCCGATGAAAGATTATGATCCTTATTATGTGACGCTGGAGGAAGCGCTGCCCTTGTATCAGAAGAAGGTAGATTCTATAATTGCTGACTGGGGCGAAATTATGATTATTAATGGCGCCTATGGGCCATATGTAAAGGGTCCGGGCCGACGAAACAACGTAAAAATACCAAAAGAAATTGACCCAAAGACAGTCACTGAAACCGTCGCGCGCGAAATGCTTAATAATAAGCCTAAGACTACTCGTCGCGGTACCAGAGGTGGCAAGAAGAGGGCTAAAAAATAATATCGACACAGGGGGGTTTAAGGGAACAGGGGCGAATAGGACCCCGAACGGCTAGGAGCCGGCTAGACACCTAATACTGTAGCCGTAGTACTTAATGTCGGCAATGGTACCTGGGTACACGCTAGAACTATTCAGGCCTAGAATGTAGCTATAGCGGCTATTGCGCGCAGTAGACGACCAATAGTCCCCTTTGCTGCCCCTATTGTCCGCAGACGACGTAGCGAAGACGCCGGAGTAGAGGAAGTTATTCGGGAAGCTTCTAAAGGCGGCTGTGGCGGTCTTGCCGGCAGAGTTAGTCGTAGTGTTGTTGTAGTTGGCATTTGTTCCAGCATCACTATCATTTGCCACACTACCCATAATGCCATAACCTAGATTATAGAATTCACGCCAAGTGGACGGGGTTTCTGTCACATTTACTGACGTAGTAACGCTGCCACCTGTAGGTAGATGCCAGCCGGCAGGGCAGAGTGAGGTACCGGTAGTAGACTTATTGTCGGTGCCGTTATAGGTAAGGTCGGCAATAGCAGCATGCCAAGTGTAGTAGTTGCCGTAGGAGTACATACCTGCATTGGTGGTGGAGTTGGTAGCAGAGTTAGTAGTGGGGTTTTGTGGGCGGTTAGCAGAAGTAGATTGGTTGTTCCAGTTATTGTAGCGGGGCATACGGTAGCCTGGATTATTGGTAGTTCCTATATTTATAGTGGCATCACCAGACTGGGTGCCAGAGTAGTAAAGAGAGTTGGCGGTGGTAGAGTTTTTGAAGTTGGTGGATTCTGCATCAGCCAACCCTGCGAAGTTGCCATAGTCTATGCCAGTACCAGAGTATTTGCCGTACCCCTGCGCCAGGGCACCAGTACTATTGTCTGAATTAGTGCTCTCTAGCCGGAGGTTTTCTATCATCCAGCAATTACCGTCGGCGAGTTTGGCTATAGCATAGGTGTTATTGTCACGCTGGTCGGTGAGGGCGGAGACAGAACTGAGATTAGCAGTGCCGTCGGTAGGAGCTTTAGTGAGGTTGTCGCATACACTAGCTACCTTTTCCGTGTCCTGGAGACTGCCCGCACTTTTGACCCATACAGCGTAGAGAGATAGGCCATCATTGTCTCCTGTATAGTCTGCAGTATTGATAGTGATAGTTTCTTGTGGACCATAGAAGTGGGCATTCTGGTTGGTAGCGTAATCATATTGGTCACTCCAGCCAGCAAAGCCATAGCCGCCTAGGCTAAAGTTGGAGGCTAGTAGCGTAGGAGATGCGGTGACATCCTGGCAGCCCATAGTGCCTACTGCTTTGCTATTGTTGGCATAGTAGCAGATTTTGCCAGTTTCGGTAGTCTGGGGGGAGAGTGGCTCTTCACTAGCTGGATGGACTAGGGTGTATTTGACTTTACCGGTATAGGTGTCTGCGTACTGGGTATTACTAACAAAGACTGCGTAGGTAGAAGTCAGCACTGAACCAACGGAAGCATTGCCGAGGTCGGTGACCGCGCCCCTGGTAGCGACTTTGGCATAGGAGCTAGGAACTGCGCTATATTTGTCGAAATTATTTTCAATCGAAATAGGATAAGTGGCGACGTCGTTAGTAGAGAGTTTCATGGACCAATTAGAAGTGGGGCCGCTGGTAGCAGTACCAGTGATAATAATGTTGTCTGGATTGGTGCCGATCATGTTAGTGATGCCGTCTTGGTCGCCAGAAAAACCAATAGCATAAATTGAGAAACCGCCAATATCATTACAGGTGGCCTTGAGGGTAGTGGTGCCGATATCTTTGGAGTAATGACCATTCTGGATGCTGTCGGTGTGCTCTGTGTCCACGTTGCCAGCTAGGGTACAAGATATGGGTACGTTCACCACTACATCGTCTACTACTGGGTCTTCAGCCGAGACATTGCCACTAGTCACGAACGCGCTCATAGCGACGACAAGCCCAGTAGCTAGAAGCTTAATAGCTAGATAATTAGTGTTTAATATTTGGTTGTTGATTATGCCTTTTAATTCTTGCATTTTGCGTACCTGTGAGTATGTTGTTTTTATTATAGCATAAACGAGATAGCTTCGACAGATTTTTGTGGACAATTTTTGTGAATTCTGATTGAGTTTTTGCTTTTAACAATTTTTTTCTATTTTTGTAAAAAATGTGCTACAATAATAATAGATATTCAGTAATTTCATAGTTGACATATATACATACTTATGATATTATAGTGAGAATTGATATTATTAACTGGGGTGGAAAAAGAAAGGTGCCGATGAACCAAAACGCGGAAATTCTGAAAAAAGCAATCTCAGGCAGTTTAAAAATCATTGAACAGGACCGCGAAAAGGAAATTATTTCCCGTAGATTTGGTCTAAATGGCACAAAAGAAACATTAGAGCAAATCGGTGAAATGTTATCCATTACTAGGGAGAGAGTGCGTCAGCTTGAAAAAGCTATTCTAATCCGCCTACAGATTACTGCCGAAGAAAATCAAATCCCAGAGCTAGCCGCTGCCGAGAAAATCTTGATACGTAACCTCACGGAGATGGGGCGTGTCGCCAAGCTTACTGACTTAGCCGACAAAGTCTACGACAAAGAAACCACTGCGCGTGAAAGAGCGGGTATTTATTTTATCGCAACCTTCGCCAAAAGTCTGACCATAGTGGAAGAGAACGATAGATATAATGTAGCTATAGGTATTGCAGAATACGGCAATAGCAAAGTTATTCGCGAGCGTGTCGACGAAATCGTGAAGACAGTTCGCGAGCACAAAAAGCCAATGACCTTAGACGAACTTGACGAGGTATTAAATTATGAACACCCTGACCACATCAGAGCAGTTGCGTCAATTTCCAAGCTACTAGCCACACTAAACGGTCTCTGGGGTCTAGCTAAATGGCCCTCCGTCAACCCAAAGAATATCCGAGACAAGATTTTTGTCGTCCTCGAAGCAGAGAAGAAGCCGATGCATTTTTCTGAGATTGCCAAGAGGATTCGCGAGTCTAATTTTAAGAGAAAAAATGTAACCGTACAGGCTATCCATAACGAATTAATTAAGGACCCTCGCTTTATTTTAATCGGGCGGGGAATTTATGCTCTTTCTAGCTGGGGATACAAAAAAGGCACCATCTCGGAAATCATCAAATCTATCCTGGAGAAGGCCGGAGAGCCATTATCGCGTGAAGAGATCGTAAAGCATGTATTACACGTCCGCAAAGTAAAAGAGACTACTATATTACTGAACCTACAAAATAAAGAACTTTTTAAGAAAGTCGGCAAAAATTCTTACACCCTAGTTTAGTGTCTGTAATAATTAAGCTTACTGTGTTATAATAAACATCATGGAAGCGATCATACATTTTATTTTAATGCCAATATTCTGGATTCCCGTAGTGGGGGTTTTGGCTTTTTTGACTTATCGGAATTATCAAAAACTAAACAAGTTAAAAATACTAAATGTTGACTCGGTCCTATTAATGCTCGAAATACCGCGCGAAAACGACAAAAAAGAACTCGCAGCAGAGCAATTATTCGCTAGTTTGCATGGGATTTTGCGTGACAAACAAGAGCTCAAGAATTCTGGCGGCGTACAGGAGCACCTCTCGTTCGAGATTGTTTCTACAGCTGGGCAGATTAGATTCTACGTGTGGGTGCCAAAGATTTTGCAAAGTTTCGTGGAGGGGCAGATTTATTCACAATATCCTACTGTACAGATTTACAAAATGAATGAGGACTATGCGGACGGCCGTGGCAATTACCCCGTGAGTTATATGGCAGAGTTGGGCTTAGTAGAAAATGAAGCTTTACCGATTAAAACTTTTGAGTCTTTTGAGGTAGACCCTCTGGCTGGTATCACGGGGACGTTAGCAAAGCTAAGTCCTGATAATTCGGAGGAGCTGTGGATTCAGATTCTTGCTCGCCCGATCCCTGATGATTGGCACAAAAACACTACAGACAAATGGATTCAACGAGTCAAATCTGGGCGACGCTCTATTTTTGGTGGACTAGGGATTGATTGGACCTGGCTAGTAGAAGCGTTGGCGGCACTGTTTCGTCCCCCAGCAGGAGGGACCAATTCTGAGGTCAAGGTAGAGCTGTCTGAACGTGCTAAGACTCAGATTGCAAAGGCCGAGGAGAAAGCCACCAAACTGGGATACGAGGTAAAAATCCGTTTAGTTTATCTGGGCAAGGATCAGACCGACGCCAAGCTCAATATGCAGGCTCTGGTTGGAACTTTTAAGCAATACAATTCCACGAATCTAAATGGTTTTCGCCAGATTGGAGGGACATTCAACCCGGCAGATCTAGATGCTTACAAGATGCGTCAATTCACCAACCGCGGCTTTATCTTGAATATTTCAGAACTTGCGAGTGTCTACCATTTGCCCCACACATCCGTAGAGACACCAAATATCGTTTGGGCATCTTCAAAAACTGCGGAGCCACCGGCCAAATTACCAATACTGACCGGGGCCAATACCAACGATGAAAACATCTCGGCTTTTGGTTTGACGAATTTCCGAGGAATCAATCATCAGTTTGGTTTGCTGCGCAGAGACCGCTCGCGCCACGTGTATATTATCGGACAGACGGGGGCAGGGAAGAGCGGCCTACTTGAACTTTTGGCTCTTTCTGACATCTTTTACAATCAAGGGTACTGCATTGTGGATCCGCATGGAGATTTTGCCATCAATAACCTGCGCTTTATCCCAGAATCTAGAGTAAAAGACGTGGTCTACTTCAATCCGGCAGATACGGCTTTCCCGGTGGCGTTTAATCCTTTAGAGATTACCGACCCTACGCGTAAACCGAATATTTGCTCAGAGGTGATAGGCGTATTAAAACGGATGTTTGGCGATTCATGGGGGCCGAGGCTAGAACATATTCTCCGTTACACTTTGCTAGCCTTGCTCGATAGGCCTTCTACTACCCTGTTGGATATTTCACGCTTACTCACAGATAAGGATTTCCGCAAGGAAACCTTAGAATACTGCAAAGATGTAACAGTCCTGCAGTTCTGGAAGCACGAATTTGGCCAATGGAATGAAAAACAGGTCAACGAGTCTATCGCCCCAGTACTCAACAAGGTGGGTGCATTTACGGCTAATCCGATTATTCGTAACATCATCGGCCAGCCTAAGTCGTCCTTTGATATTCGCAAGATTATGGATGAGGGTAAAATCCTAGTAGTAAACCTCTCTAAAGGGCTGATTGGTGAGGATAACGCCGCTATCCTGGGCGCTTTCATCGTGACTAAGGTTCAGCTGGCCGCCATGAGTCGCTCTGATATCCCAAATGTAGCGGATAGACGGCCTTTTTATCTGTATGTAGATGAGTTCCAAAATTTCGCAACGGACTCTTTTGCCGTGATTCTATCCGAGGCTCGCAAGTATGGCCTAAATTTGACCGTAGCGAATCAATACGTGGCACAGATGACGGATTCTGTGCGCGATGCTGTATTCGGTAATGTGGGAACCACTATTTCTTTCCGCGTGTCCGCAGACGATGCACCGATCCTCGTGAAGCAATTTGAGCCGACTTTTGATGAATCAGACATTATCCAGCTTAACAACCGGCATTTCGTAATTTCGATGATTATAGGTGGCGAAAAAGTGCCAGCGTTTTCCGCCACTACTCTTTCTATTCCTGATACGCCGAAAGATAATTTCGACGCTATTGTAGCTCATTCTAGAGAGTATTTTGCTAGACCGAGGCTCGAGGTGGAACGCGAAATTCGTGAAACCATCGAACAATCAGAAAAATACAAGAGGGAATTAGCCGATTCAGGACGCCAGGAGCCAAGACTTATAATAAATAATGGGGTCGAAAAACCTGTGTTTAGACCTGTTACCCAATCTAATTCCCGACCCGAACAAAGACCGAACTTAAAACACCCAGCTACGCCTGCAGGTGATTTTCGTCGCCAGAAACTAAGCCCAAACACCGCCGAAGGTCGTGAGTCTTTGGGACTCAAAGATCTGGCGGCCTTGGTTGCTAGCAAACAAAATGAGTCAACGGGCAAGCAGGCAGAGAATCAGCAACCAAATAGTAAAGCAGAAAAACTTTCTACAGATAAAGACACAAGAAAGAAAAAGACTTCAAAAAGAGGGAAAAAGATAATTTCGAAAAATGTAAAGAGCTCAAAAGAACATGCTGATTCCCCTGTTGTGCCTAATTCTACCTCTGTCCGCCCAACAACGCACGCCACAAAGGTCGCTCCAGCCTCTACCCCTGTTGCTTCCCCTGTCGCGCAGACAAAAAAGAGCACCGCTTCTACCCCTGTTAAACCAGAGGTAGAATACCAAGAAAAATCAACTGTAGACATTAGGCCTTCGCACCATGCCACTTCGCTGGAGCAGCCTATACACCGCGCAGATCATTATGCAACAAAAGATAATTCGGTCGACGGATTTTTGGCAATAAAGCACTAAAAGGAAACAAAAAGAGAAATCTGGACGAGGGGCCGGATTTTGGGTGGGCTTTGGATGGATCTATGTCCGTGAATTTAAACATAAGCGTAACGTCGCACAATATAGATTTTAGGACATTACGCTTATGGTTAAAAGACGTAAAGACAATCGTCTAACATGCGAGGATTTTTGCCGACGAGCTGGTAGCTGGCTTATATTGGCCCTGGCTGTAGCCTAACTCGCGCGCGCGGTATCCTCGCGTTATGTTGGTTTAGACCAAGTCCTGGCTGCATAAATTTTAAATCAGATTTAAGCTACAAGAAAAATCGGTGTTGCCACCCGGCCAATCTACGTTAGCGGACGGCTTCGTTTTGCACGGCGTTTTGGAGCTTTTTTGGGCTACCCCTGTAAAAATCTGCCTCGTGCGGTCAACGATGCGGATTCCCCGATTTGACTTTTTCCCTGGTTTATTTCCCTACTTCTGAAGTTTGTTGGTCGAGGAGCGTGGTGAATCATATCTTTTAAAATAGCCACTAATTCCCTACCCGAACAAATACCGAACATGGGGAGGGGAGGGGGCTGTCTACTTTTTGGGGCACAGCTTAAAAATAGTGCCTACTTTTGAGGGGACAGTTCATCACTAGAAGCCGGCTAGACACCTAATACTGAAGCCGCCGGCCTTATAGTTATAAGTGGTACCTGGGAGTACGATAGAACTATTCAGGTACAGAGAGTAGCTATTGAGGACACTGCTCGCAGTAGACGACCAATAGTTGCCGCCGCTACCCATATTGAACGCAGACGACGTACTGAAGTAGCCGGAGTAGAGGAAGTTATTCGGGAAACTCCTAAAGGCGGCTGTGGCGGTCTTGCCGGCAGAGTTAGTCGTAGCATTGTTGTAGGAAGCATTTGTTCCAGCATTACTATCATTTGCTACACTACCCATAATGCCATAACCTAGATTATAGAATTCACGCCAAGTGGAGGGGGTTTCTGTCACGTTTACTGACGTAGTAACGCTACCGCCTGTAGGTAAGTGCCAGCCAGTAGGACAGAGTGAGGTACCGGTAGTAGACTTATTATCGTCGGTGCCGTTATAGGTAAGGTCGGCAATGGCGGCATGCCAGGTGTAGTAGTTACCATAGGAGTACATACCTGCATTGGTCGTGCTGTTGGTGGCTGAGTTGGAAGTAGGATTCTGCGGGCGACCGGCAGAGGTAGATTGGTTGTTCCAGTTGTTGTAGCGGGGCATACGGTAGGCTGGGAAGTCTGATGTACCTATATCTATACTGGCTGTACCTTCCTGGGTGCCACTGTAGTATAAGCTATTAGCGGTATAGACGGTTGTAAAGCCCGTGGATTCTGCATCAGCTAACCCTGCGAAGTTACCATAGTCTGTGCCAGTACCAGAATATTTGCCATAGCCTTGGGCGAGGGTACCAGTGCTGTTGTCTGAGTTAGTGCTCTCTAGCCTGAGATTCTCTATCATCCAGCAGTTACCGTCGGCGAGCTTGGCTACGGCATAGGTGTTATTGTCACGCTGATCGGTGAGGGCGGAAACAGAACTGAGATTTGCTGTGCCGTCGGTGGGGGCCTTGGTGAGGCTACTACAGACAGAGCTTACCGTATTAGTATCCTGGATTGAACCAGCAGAGGCTACCCAGACAGCGTAGAGCTTGAGACCTCCCGTAGCGTACTGACCAGCAGTGAAGGTGATGTCTTCCTGGGGGCCGTAAATCTTGCTAGAATTAGTGATGGTTTGGTCTGGGCTCCAGCCAGCGAAACCATAGGTGTCTCTACTGAAGTTAGAGGCAAGGAGAGTGGTGGAGGTGGCAGAACTAGAGACTGATTGCTGCCCCATGGTGCCTACTACCTGGTGAGAGGTGTCGGAACCTTCGTTTTTGTCGTAGCAGATGTAGCCACCTGGGCAGTCTGTCCATTGGGCGTAGAGGGTGATAGTGTTGCCTACAGTAGTTAAATCGGTAACGGATTGACCTGAAGTATAACTAATACCAGAGCCGTCCTGAGCTGTGTTCCAGCCGGTAAAGTAGTATGTAGTGCCACTGAT
>JAZQCE010000023.1:0-1982 GCA_045546095.1 Candidatus Nanosyncoccus sp.
TATAACACAAAAAAGCACCATTGGTATAGTGCTTTTTTAGGGTGGGCATTGACTATTATAGCACAGCTCTCGCAACTTTGCCAATAGCCCAGCATACCGCCGTAGAACAGCCTAGGACGTGAGTTAATGTTGGTAATACATCGAACATCATCTTTGGTGTTTCTAAGCCGTAGCCGACGCTTACAATGCCCAGGAGGGTTAATGTTAATGTGCTAACCGTTGCGATCAATAGTATTTGGTGTAATTTCACTTTGTTCCTCCGTTTTTGTTTTTGTTATCCAAAGCCCCTAAAACATATCGTGCCTACTCTTTGCTGACTTGGACTTCTACTATGTTCTTTGGCTGACCGATGTGGAATATATTCATTCCGGCCACAAAGCCTAGTGCAAATGCCACTGTGCTAGCCACCAATGCCACGATGATTGCGTTCTTCTTCACTTCGCCAATCTTGTTTCTAATGACATAATTGGTTAGCTCTGGCGATTTCTCCACTCGTTCTAGCAGGTCGAAATCAGCCGAGTCATCTGTTTTGCTCATTCGTTCCTTTCGTTTTAAGTTGCTTATGCTTTTATATTACCACAAGCGAAATTCAAAGTCAACACTAATTTTATTGAAGTTTTCCACAAGTAAAAGGGAGCCACCTTGGTGACCCCCAGTAGATACTGGCTTAACCTGTTTGCTTGATGCGATAGTTCGGCAAATCTCGGAATACGTCCTTAACCTCCCTGATTTTCATCAACTCATCTGTGTGATAGTCGACGTAGACATAATCTCTAAAGACTTTAGGTCGAACGTATAAATCCGATAGATCTGCGAGAACACGCTTCCTGGTAGCCTCATCTTCAATTAATGCTTCACAGATTATTCGTGCCATAGTATCACCCCCTTTATATAATGTGCGAGGCTAGTTTCATTATAACACAAAAACCCGCCTCGCAGTTAGTGGCTAAGTTAGTGGATAAATTTTATCGGACAAAACGTATGAAATTTCAGTCGTTTTTCAGTTGTTTTTCATATACCACAAAAAACCACACCCAGGTGGCTCAGGTGTGGTTTTTCCTAAGACAAGTATAAGTTGAAGTGTGTCGATAATAAAACCAACTAAAGAGTTCTGGCAGCGTACTAATCTGTGCTTCCATTATCTATGTTTAGGAAATTATAAAAAACCTTTTTATCACGATTTATTAAGATTACGAGGTGCTCCACCTGACCCCAGTATACCACAACAAGCTCTAAAAGTCAAACCGCTTACGTTTCAAATCGTCGATAGCATAACGCAACGAGTCCATTAAATCATCATCTGACTTCTCTGGCTCATAGATAGTTTCGCCGGTACTACGCTTTTCTCTCCAGTGATAAGCTAGATATTCCTTTTTCAGGTTTTCGCCGTAGAAATAAACCTGACGCTCTTGAACACGAGATATACCACGCATTACCGAGCCAGCATCCTTATTCGCTCCGATGATACGATAGCCAGCCTGCCTAATGTCTGATATAATCTCTGGCCTTGCCGAGTCTGCCACGATCAGCACACTTGGGTCAATATTGTGCGACTTTAGCTCTTGAGGATAGTCGCTGGAGTTGATACCATGTTTGTAGATTTCCTCGATGATACCAATGCTTCCGTCGCTCATTTCATATATTGAAGTCATGCCAGTAGGGTGTCCAAAGCCAAAATCCAAACCATAACGCACCAGCTCGCCTTTCTTAATCGTTTCAGGGTCGCTCTCAATCCAGCCTGAATAGATATTACCTTCAAGAACACCAATTTGACCAAGGCCGTAAACAGTCCACCAGTTGCTCGGCTCCTCGCCTGGCTTGGGTTTATGGCTCTCGATATTAGAAACTTCACGCTCTGATAGAGCCTCATTATCTTCATAAGTTAGCACCAAGAATGTCGTATCACCTGGCATTTTTTCCACAAGCTCCTCGTGAGCCCAGAACTTCGCACTAGGGTTATAGTCAATAATAGCGAAATCTCT
>JAZQCE010000024.1:0-19758 GCA_045546095.1 Candidatus Nanosyncoccus sp.
TTTTCTATCACATTATGTTTTGTATTAGATTTCGTACTATATTTCTTTTTGTGTACCATGTATAGACCTTTTAACTAATAATTACATTCATTATAACATACATTTCCTATTACAGTAGTGCTTTTTTAGAAAAAAACAAAAAACGCCGCATTAGCGGCTTTTAATTCAAATGGCGGAACCGACGAGACTCGAACTCGCGACCTCTGCCGTGACAGGGCAGCGCTCTAACCAACTGAGCTACGATTCCACTCCATATGATTATATATCATTTAACCAAATAATGCAACTCTCTTACCCCACTCACTACGTCCCCGGAATCTTAAACGCACCCGGGTCAGAAGCTTGAGGCTGATATACCTGGTCCTGCATCGCTGGCTGAGCGCCCAGCGGCTCTGGCGCCGCATCAGCCACCGGCACAGCCGGAGCAATCGGCTCTACTGGAGGCAAAGTAGTATTCATCCCAGCACCTGCAGCTGCAGCACTATCCGCAGGAGCTGGAGCATCCATATCTATCGGTGGGGTCGGAGGAGGCGGCAACACCGCATCACCCGGCATAGGCATATAATTAATCTCTGGCACACCATTTATTTCTGGGTTACTAGGTACAGTGGGCGCACTAGCCACCGCTGGATTGGGATTAGCCACTGCGCCCCCCTCAGTATTTTCTGCACCGCCACCCGTGATAGTTTCACTAGGAGGAAGCTGCCCATCAGGGGTCAAGCTATTTTCAATCCCCTTCAAAGCCTCTTCTAGCATATGTCCATATTTATCTTCTTCACCAGCAGCAATGTTCGCAGTCCCCATATCACTTAGAGGCTGGATTATTTTTTCTTTATTGTCCCCCAAAGAATCGTCCGCCTTTTTTTCGGACAGTCCACCCGCATCAGCCTCCGACGCCTTAGCCGAGATTTCTTCCGAAGACTTCTCCGAGACTTCTTCCGAAGGTTCCTCTAAAGGCTTCTCCGAAGCCTCCTCCAAAGGTTTCCCCGCCTCCTCAGCATCAGAAACCGCATCTACCTCTGCTTCCTGCGGAGTTTCTGCCTCCGTACTATCAATCTTCAACGGTTCATCGACTTTCTCTGGAGTAGTCTCAGCCCCAGCCATAGCCAGTGAAGCTTCTGCATTTTTCAAATCATCTAGCAAAGTAGAAGTTTTTTCCGTGACAGTAGCATCGACTACCTTAGACTCGTCTGCGCCTTTTTCTCCATCATGTTCAATATCTAACTTAGTCGGATCTTCCTCAATTTTCGGAGCAGCCTCAGTCACCCCCACGCTTCCTATGCCAAACATTTCATTTTCTACATCTGGCGTAATGTTTTTTGATACCAATTGTTGATTAGCGCCAGACTCCATCAACTTAGAAGCAAGCCTCATCGTATCTGGTGTCGTCTTATTATTTGAAAACCTATTCGTAGCCGCTACAATACCAGTCAAAAACGCGGTCGCTTCCTCTTTTTCAATCTTCTTATCACTGCCAGTATTATATAGAAGCCTTGCCAGCATCTCCGAAACAGAGCTAGCCTTTTTATCGCTCCATTCAACCTCTCCCAATTTACCAGGATTACTAGTAGTGATATTGACAATCACAGCATCATGCATAATTCGCCCGTGCTCACGCAATGCCGAATCTAGATCTACCCCATTTGCTACATCAAGTGCTAGTACCAAATCTACATTATAATCACCATATGAAAAATCCAAATCCTCTTCAGAGATTTTAGACCCATAAGGTGTAATATAGATCTTCACATAATCACCATCTAGCTTATATCGCAAATGATCGGCTTTTTCTTTATTCAGAGCAATCACAAAATCTTGCAAAGCATCCACGGTAGGCTCAAATGTTTCTTCTGGTTTCAAAAATTCAAGTGCATTCGGCGTCGCACCAGAATAAATCGCTGTCGCCCTTTTTCCAATTTTATCCAAATATAAAGTCAAACCAATCGCGGCAGCCATCTCGTCCACAGATGGATCCGAAGAAAGTGCCACTAGCACATTATGAGATTCAATAATTCTGCGAGCCACCTCTGCCGCAACTTCAGAAGAATCAGCCTGTGCCGCCTCAGTAGCCACCGCTGGCGCAACAGGAGCAGCCTGCGTCGTCACGTCACTACCCACACCAGAAGCAGGCGCAGAAGTCGCAGCCCCATCCGTAGCTACATTGGGTAAGCTTGGAGCACCCGCCGCATCTGTCGGAGCAGGTACCGAAACGTTTTCATCAGGCATTTTTGTTCCTTTCTATCAAAATGTTAACATAAGCCTTTCAAAAATACAAGTCTTCACGAAAGCAGAGCCTCCGAGATATGGTGAATTATGTAATAAGGCCGAGATTCAAGTCTTTACTTTTTCAGGGAAAAGAGTTATAATAAATGCAGTTCAATAATTTTTAATCATATATAGGAAGAAAATGCCGATTATTAAATCTGCCAAAAAGGCCGCTCGTCAGGCTGTCAAGCGTACCGAGCACAATAAGAAAATCAAGAAAGATATCAAAGCCGCACTCAAGGCTTTCAAATCCAATCCTACCGTAGAGGCTCTCGCCAAGGCTCAGTCAGAGTACGACAAAGCCGTCAAAAAGAACCTCCTCAAGAAAAATACCGCCTCTCGCCGCAAGGCCAAGCTTCATGCCATCGCCAAGGCTGCCGGTCTCGAGCTTAAAGCCATAAAAAAACCTGTCGCTAAAGCCACCAGTACTGCCAAGACAGCCAAGACCACCAGCGCCAAGTCCAGCACGTCAGCAAAAACAGCTAAGACAGCCAAAACCACCAAGACTACAAAGTCTACCACATCTACAAAGTAGACAGCCAGATCAGAAACGATTTTATCAAAACCCACGGCTGCAATTTAGCAGACTTTAGCTGCATATCTAGATTCGAGAGTTCACGTAGAACTCTCTTTTCTTTTGCTCCCGGATGAGCATCATAGTCCCTAATTGCCTGCGCCACCATTAATCCTAGCAACATCATCGGCTCCTGTTCATTTTCTATTTTCTCAAGTAGCTCTAGAGCCCTCGCTCCATCTCTTTTTGCCGTCCTATATATCTCAAACACCAATTTCTTATTTACATCCTCAGCTCTCGCAAACTCTCTAAATTCCACCCTCTCCTTCAAAGCCTTATAAACACTAGACCTTTTATCTAGCTTCGTCTCCCAAAATACAATTTTGTGCGGAGAATCCAAATACTTAGGCAGTTCTTCACCTATTTCCTTGCCTTGAAGCATGTCTCGCACCAATATCGCCCGCGTATCAGAAAACAACGTCCCCCCCATAAACAAACTCGGCAAATCCCGCGGTGCCAAATCTTCCCCCTCAAAAACTTCGTATCCATCACCCAAATACTTCTTAATTTCCTCTTGAGCGCGTACTCTATCTTCACCATAAAACACCTTAATCATACTGCATCTCCTGACATTTTGGGCAAAAATGCGTCCCCCGCCCAGCGACTTTTATCTTCTGAATAATCGCACCGCACCTAAAGCACGGCTCTCCATCGCGATGGTATACTTTAGCAAATAAATCCAAATAATTCCCTCTCGTACCGTCGGCTTTTACATAATTCCGAATCGTCGACCCACCCGATTCAATAGATTTATCCATCACTTCACACGCGGATTTTAACAGCACCCGTGCCTCCGACTCCGTCAATCTCCCCGCCTTAGTTTCTGGATGAATTTTAGCCGCAAAAAGTGCCTCATCTGCATAAATATTCCCGAGCCCCGACACCACCGTTTGGTCAAGAATCACCGCCTTAATCGGCGAATTTTTGTGTTTCTGTAATTTTGCACAAAACTCCTCCACCGTCATCTGCCAAGGCTCTTTCGCTAGCTTCCTAATAAAGCTATCCTCCTCTACCTCCGCAGTAGGCATCGCTTTAATAAATCCAAACTTCCTTTGATCATTAAAATAAAGTGTCCCATTCTCTAACTCCAGCACCACTCTCGTCTGTTTATTTGGTAAATCACTTACAAAATTTTCATTTGGGTGCCCCCCAGCATATCGTTCGTCGCCGTCATAAATCAACTGTCCCGTCATCCTGAGATGTATCATTAAAGAATATCCATTATCCAAATCTACCACCAATGCTTTGCCAAATCTCCGAAGGCCCAAAATCTGCCCCGTTACCGGCTCCCCCACAAAAGATTTATCACACAGCACTTTAATCTTTGTAATTTTCTTCTGCAAAATAAAGCCTTTGAGGCCTCTCTTAATCGTCTCCACTTCTGGCAATTCTGGCATATCCCTATTCTACCACAAAACCCGAGTTTTCCACCAAAACACCATATATAGCGTAATTTTCCACTTGACACCCACTAAATATGGAACTAAAATAGTAATTAGGTAATATTTATAAACTAAACAGAAAGGTCAAACCATGAAGAAAATTATTTATCGCAATCCTTCTGACTCCGAAATTTTTGACATCAAGCGTTTCGTAAAGTCACTAAAAAATTACGCTAATATTTCCGAAAAGGAAGCCACCGAAGCCCTTAAAGACTTCGACCAATACGAGACTTTACACGTTTCGTGTCTCGTAGAAGCAGGCACTAAGCTCATTAGCTCCAAAGCCGGCGAAAAAGCCGCCAAAGAATATTTCAACGCTCACGCCGAATACTTCGATGAAGGCAAATTTGAGCGCCTCCGCCGTATCACCGGCTATCTCGTAGGCACCCTAGATCGTTGGAACGACGCCAAAAAAGCCGAGGAACACGCCCGCGTCAAACATTCAGTCAATTCATCCGTCGATGACGCCACTCGTCTCGTCATGCTCGAGACCCAAGCCATGGAGCGAAACGTCGCTTACGCCAAATAGCCCCAAATAGCCTAGTAAACATCCGAGACTACATCTTCATCTCGGATGTTTTTTATAGTTCTCCCCAATTATTCCCAGCCGTCACTTCCACAGCGAGTTTTATTTTGAGCTCTGGCGCCACAGATTCCATAGTTTCCTTTAGTATCGTAGCCACCTCATAAGCCAGTTTCGCATCACATTCCACGATTAGCGAATCGTGTACTTGCATCACCATTTCAGCACCCTCGGGCAGTTTACCATCTATCGCTATCATCGCCCGCTTCATCAAATCCGCTTCGGTCCCCTGAATCGGCATATTTTGCGCCGCCCTTTCCGCTGCTTGTCGAATCACGAAGTTTGATGACTTCACATCTGGCGTCGGCCGCCGTCTTCCGTAATATGTTTCTACATACCCCTGCTCCCTCGCCTGCTTCAAGACCGCATCTAGGTATCGCTTAATCGGCGCTCTCAGCCTAAAATAGTTCTCCACAAAAGTTTTAGCCTTACCAAATGGCATCTTCGCCGCATCCGAAAGCCCTTTCACACTCATCCCATACAAAATTCCAAAATTAATCACTTTCGCCGCCCGTCTCTGCTCCTTCGTCACTTTACCAATAGGAATATTAAATGCCTCCGCCGCGGTCTTAGTATGAATATCTACGCCACGATTAAAATCATCTATCAGATTCGTGTCCCCAGCCAGCGCAGCTGCCAGTCTCAGCTCAAACTGCGAATAATCTGCCGATACAAGCGTCTTCCCAGGTGCAGCTACAAACCCGGTCCGAATTCTTTTCCCCTCATCCGTCCGCACTGGAATATTCTGCAAATTTGGATCGTGCGAAGATAGCCTCCCTGTCGCCGTCACATTCTGAGTAAACGTAGTATGAATCCGTCCCTCAGCGTCTGCCAACCCCGCCATCGGCACAATGTATGTCGAAAGCAACTTCGTCGCCTCACGATACTCCTTTAATTTTGGCACTACCGGATGCAAATCTATTAGTTTTTCCAGCTCTTTTGCTCCGGTCGAATAGCCCCTGGTCGTCTTTTTAATTCCCTTTGTCGGAAGCCTCAAATCTTCGAATAGCACTTCGGATAGCTGCACGGGCGAATTTACATTAAACTCTTTCCCAGCCAAATCCCACACCTCTCTTTCCAGTCTACCCACTTCCTCAGAGTATTCTTTTTCGAGATCGAAAAAATACTTCCGATCAATCAACATTCCTCTTTTTTCCATCTTGTACAAAACCGGAATCAGCGGCAAATCTAACTCCGTCAACACTGTATAGAGCCTTGGATATTTATCATACTCCGCTATTTGCTCTTGATAAACCTTCTCCTTGTCCGCCGCTTCAAAAAGCGTGATCTGCTCCCGAGCCAAAGGATTTAGTAAAAACCCTGCCTGGCTCAGATCCCAAAACTTACGTTTTTTCTGCAAAATTTCCTTCGCAATTTTTTCATCGCTGTGCATCAGCCCCTTGATGTCATAATCAACAATAGCGTCATGATCAATCCGCGGATTTGCTGTATGATTCGCAAGCATTGAGGGACATAAAGGCAAAATCTCCGATTTTGCCGCCGAAGGGGCGGAGCGAGGTGATATAATTTTTAAATTATCACCTCGCGAAGCTCCCGAAATGCGCGAATCATGCAGCAAATCCGTATCTTTATCAATCTTGCGGATTAACGAATTGAATTCAAGTTTCTTGAGCCCTGCAATTGTCTTTTCGCGGTCAAAATGAAAATCCGGAATTTCAGCGAGCCTTACCGGAGCGTCAAACATAATTTTAGCAATCTCGCGTGACATATATGCTGATTCTTTCCCAACCACCAACTTGTCATGCAAAGAATTATTAATTTTATCTATATTATTATATATTCCGTCCAAATCCCCGTATTCCCCAAGCAACTTCGCAGCCGTTTTTTCGCCAATCCCTGGCACCCCAGGAATATTGTCCGACGAATCACCTTTTAGCGCCTTGAAATCCAAAAATTGTGATTTTAATATTCCGTATTTTTCTTCTATTTCCGCCACATCAATCTGTTGAATCTCTGAAAAACCTTTTAGTATTCGCCACATATGTGTATTCTCGTCCACTATCTGTAGCATATCTAGATCCGATGAAATAATATATGTTTCATACTCACAGACCCCGCCAGCATCAAGTGTCTCATCCGCCTGCAAAGAGAGCGTACCAATAATATCATCCGCCTCATACTCTGGCACTTCTACAAAACTCCATCCAAAATCAGAAACCAATTCCTGTAGCAGTGGTATCTGTGTATAAAAATCATCGCCTGGCTTCACCCGCCCAGCTTTGTATTCTGGATAAACTCTCCGCCGCTTATCCACCGATGTCTTAGAGTCCCACGCTACCACCACCTTCGTGGGATTTAATTTCTTCACGATCTCCATCGCAATCGCTGCAAACCCATATACGCCGCCCGTCGGCGTCCCGTCCGATAATGAAAGCGCACCCATCGCATAATACCCCCGATAAAACACCGATTCACCGTCAATTAGCACCAACCTTTTCATCAGAATCCTATGTATTCACGCCCAGTCTTGCGTGAAATTAAATTTTTTATCGTCATTAATACCTTGGGATGGGATTTACACGACCCAAGTTCACACACATCCACCCTGTCTTCATTATCAAGTGTCAAATCATTCGTATTAATCCCATCATAAATCATCACCACTCGATTCACCTTATCATCCATAAAACTCTCGTCCTCCATCAAAATCTTCCCATCATACACATAATACGTTGTTCTCACATTACTCCCCTCTCCATAATTATCGGTCAGCATAAATTTATACCCATCTGGCACCGACGCCGAAATTTCTCCATTCATCGTGTTTACAAACGTCACCGCAAGCACCAACACGCATAACGTAGCTAGCCCCCACAAAGTATATCTCATCCAATTGCCCTTTTTATAAGCTACGGATGATATATTTGCGAGCTCCGTCAAAACTTTATCTCCTTCAATATCTCATCTATTCGTTTTTTCATGTCATCCACAGACCCATTGTTTAGTATATAATAATCCGCCGCCACGATTGGTCCACCTTTTTCTAGGTTTTCTATCTCCGACCGATCGCGTTCGCGTATCGCGTTTCCGTCAAACGCCCGCAGAGTCCTACCTGCCACACGTTTATATCGCAATTTTTTATCCACCACGACCCCGATAAACGTCATACACCCCGGAAATTCGTGCTTCAAAGTCTTATATTCCGTCCAAGAATAAACTCCATCCAAAATAATTCTCTTTTGTCCTGCCTCGATCAAATCACGAGTCTCAGAAATCACTTGCCTCACCACCCAATCTTTACCTTCCGTCTCGCGAATCATCTCACGAAATTTCTTCTCACTCTCACCATCTTCCGTGCGTTCAATTCCTCGTTTTTCCATTTCCTTATAAATCATCCCGCCAAAATATATCTTCGGGTAACCCTTTTCTGTCAAATAATCCACCGCCACAGATTTTCCACTCCCACTCATCCCGACAATAGCAAGAATCTTCACATTATCCATACACCAATTATATCACACGTCAAAACCTCTATTTCGTAGCCACTAACGCCCAGCGATTACATTAATACTTTTAGAAGCTTTCCTTATCTCTATTTTTTCCACCCCATCAAAAACCTCCGACTCACCCTCAGCTTGTATCTCTATCCTAGCTGGTTTGTCAAAAGTCAATACATCTCCTTTTGTTTCTTCACCAGGTATCCGAGTTAGCATGCTCTTACACATAAATCCAATTAGTCGTCCAAAGCTAGTCAGTCTCGCCGTACCGCTCCGAAACGCCCGTGGCTTCAAAAAATCATCTCCACCCCTCATCACCCTCGCCATACTTCTACCATTCACGGCCAAATAGTCCGATATCTTTTTGTCTTGTTTTACCCCATTTAGACTAAATTCCGGCAAAAATACCTTCCCGCGCTTATTCTGAAAATACCATCCCGCGAGATGAAAATACGACCCAAACGTCCTTCCACCACTGCTTTTCAAAAATTTTCGCACCCTCGGATGATCAAAAGTCTTCACCACCTCCGCTGTCATGCCAATCGTCACATAGCATGTCGCATACCGCCACAACTTCCCATCGATGAGAACCTCTAACGGATAAAGTTTACTTAAGCGACAGGAAATACTCTTTCGAGGAGCATATTCGCCGACGGGGCGAATACGGAGCGACCGAGCCCCGTGACGACGGGCGCGAGGGTGAGTTCCGAGAAAGACGTATTCCTGTCGCTTTAAACCAATCTCTAGAGTTTTTGTTCCTAGTGTCCTCGCCAAATCGTTAAAGTTCCCATAGGGAAACGCTGCCATCGTCGCGTCTTTGCCCGACCTCATTATCGCATTAGCCACAATCACCCCAGTCGCATCACCACCAGCCGCTATTACTTGGTCTCCATCTTCTAGGATGCTAGCCAAATCGCTCACATTCTTCTTTACACCACCTTTTTTTACCTCATATTTACCGACTATGTAGCCCCCTAGATCACGAGTCTTCGCGATTACTTCTTCTCGCACTTCCGCATACCGCGACGAACGCGGATTGTAAACTATCAAAATCCTTTTCATTTATATACCTTGAAAATCTGGAACCAGCCACTTGAGTAAAGCATAGATTAGTACGTACGCCACCAGCCCAATCACAATTTCTAGCAACCGCCGCTTCGCTTTGCGTGTCTTTTCCTCGCTTCCACCAGCTGTCAAATATTGAATCCCCACAATCGTTATTCCGAGTACCCCGAGTATACCTACGCCAATCGTCATCACATCTACAATCACCCCGAGCAACCGTTTGATTTCCGAACCACGCCCATCATCACAGCTACACCCATTATTACCAAGAATAGAAGTGTTTACACAGCCCTTATCAAGTTCCGCTTGCGAACAGCTCGCAAACACTGGAGCCGTCAACATCATACCCCCCATCATTACAGCCAGTAAACAGCCTATTATTCTTTTCATATTATCACCTCAAATACTCATGTAGCTTCTTAGTGTCCTTATTTTTTCGTAGCTTAGAGAGTGCCTTTGCCTCTATCTGGCGAATCCTCTCTCTCGTCACGTCAAATTCATTGCCGACTTCCTCTAGTGTATGTGGCCTGCCCCCACCAATGCCAAACCGAAGACGGATTATTTTTTGTTCCCTATCGGTAAGCGTAGCAATAATTTCAGACAACTGCTCCTTCAAAATCTGATTTGCCGCCGAATCCTCTGGCGATGCGCGCTCCTCATCTTCCACAAAATCTCCGAGCACCGAATCTTCATCATCACCGTCACGGCCTACCGATGCATCGAGCGATGCAATATCTTGCTTAATACGCATTACATAGTCCACTTTTTCTGGCTCCATATCTAGAGCTTTGGCAATTTCCTCGTTGGTAGGCTCACGGTTTAGCTCCGAAGTCAACTTACGTGTAGTACGGAGTACTTTATTAATCGTCTCCACCATATGCACCGGAATCCTAATCGTCCGCGCTTGATCCGCAATCGCTCGTGTAATTGCTTGTCTTACCCACCAGGTAGCATAGGTAGAAAACTTAAAGCCCTTATCTGGATCAAATTTTTCTACCGCACGGAGAAGCCCAGTATTGCCTTCCTGGATCAAATCCAAAAAGTCCAATCCCCGTCCACCGTAACGCTTTGCGATCGATACCACCAGACGCATATTGGATTCTACCATTTTATCTTTGGCCTTCTTGTCGCCTTTTACGATTCGCTGCGCAAGCTTTGCCTCTTCTTCGGGGGTAAGCAAAGGAATTTTGCCAATCTCCCGGAGATACAACCGCACAGAATCATCCGCAAAAGAATCTACATTCTCCGCCGTAATCGCTAACTCCTCATCGGATAGTTCCTCTTCGTTCTCAAGATCCCTGGTTTTCGGTTCGTCAATATCCAAATCTTTTGCGTTCAAAATATCATCTTTTTTACCAGTCATTATCAACTATTATAACACATATATTTAGATGTGTAACATTTTTCCAAAATATCTACAAAATTCTCCTCTACCCCTATATTAGCACTCTTGCATTATGACTGCCAACGTGCTACAATAGAGGTAGATTAGCACTCACCCACACCGAGTGCCAATATATAGTAAAATAATCTTAACAAGCAACAAACGTCTTGCATAAATCATGCAATCGAGGGACGTAAAGAAAAAATCTCTGATTTTTTCGCCGAAGGGGCGGAGCGATGTGACATGATCTCTGATCATCACATCGCGAAGCTCCCGAGATGCATGATTTATGTAAAGACTGTTACTAGGAGGAGTTTATATGAGTAAAATCATCGGTATTGATTTAGGTACTACCAACAGCGCTTTCGCCTACATGGTCGCAGGCAAGCCAGAGGTAATCACCAACGCAGAAGGCGACCGCACCACCCCGTCCGTCGTCGCCGTCACTAAAAAAGGCGAGCGCCTAGTCGGCAAAGTCGCCCAGCGTCAGCGCGTTACCAATCCTAAAAATACCATCTATGGCATCAAGCGCCTCATTGGCCGCAAATACGAAGACAAAGAAGTCAAGCACGACCTCGACATCAGCCCATACAAGATTGTCAAAAAAGGTAATGGCGTAGCCGTAGAAATGGACGGCAAGAATTACACTCCAGAAGAAATCAGTGCCATGGTTCTTAGTAAAATCAAAGCCGATGCGGAGGCTTTCCTCGGCGAGCCAGTCACCGAAGCTATCATTACTGTACCAGCTTACTTTGACGATTCTCAGCGCCAAGCCACCAAAGATGCTGGCAAAATCGCTGGCCTCGAAGTCAAACGCATTATTAACGAGCCTACCGCCGCAGCTCTGGCTTATGGTCTCGAATCCAAAAAAGACGAAAAAATCGTCGTTTTCGACCTCGGTGGTGGTACTTTCGATGTTTCCATTCTGGAGCTCGGCGATGGCGTCTTTGAAGTAATGTCGACGAATGGCGACACCCACCTCGGTGGTGAAGATTTCGATAATGTCATTGTCAACTTCCTCGTCGACGAATTCAAAAAAGAATCCGGTATCGATATCAAAGGCGACGCCGCCGCCATGCAGCGCGTCAAAGATGAAGCCGAAAAAGCCAAAAAAGAGCTTAGCTCCAGTACCTCTACCGACATTAATCTCCCATTCTTATCTGCTGATGCAGATGGACCCAAGCATTTCGAATACACTCTGACCCGCGCCAAGCTAGAAGAGCTCGTATCCGACCTCTTAGACCGTCTCGCCGGTCCAGTCGAAAAAGCCCTAAAAGACGCCAAGCTCACGACCAAGGACATTGACGAAATCGTCATGGTAGGCGGCATGACTCGTATGCCAGCCGTTGTTGCCAAAGTCAAAGACATCTTTGGTAAAGACCCCATGCAAGGCGTCAACCCCGACGAAGTCGTGGCTGTAGGTGCTGCTATCCAGGGTGGCGTACTTCAAGGCGACGTCAAAGATATTCTTCTTCTCGATGTCACTCCGCTCACCCTCGGTATCGAGACTATGGGCGGGGTCCGCACACCCTTGATCGATCGCAACACCACTATTCCTACTAGCAAATCCGAGACTTTCTCTACCGCCTCCGATAATCAACCTCAAGTAGAAATCCATGTCCTCCAGGGCGAGCGCGAATTCGCAGCAGACAACAAGTCTCTCGGCCGTTTCATCCTAGACGGCATTGCCCCAGCCCCTCGTGGTGTACCTCAGATTGAAGTCACCTTCAATCTAGACGCAAACGGCATCCTAAACGTCACCGCTCGGGACAAGGGTACCGGCAAAGAGCAGTCCATCACCATCCAAAACTCCGGCAACATGAGCAAAGATGATATCGAAAAAGCTCGCGCCGAAGCCGAGGCCCACGCCGACGAAGACAAGAAAAAGCGCGATTCTGTCGATGCTAAAAACCAGCTCGAAAACACTATCTATCGCGCCGAAAAAATGCCCTCCGAGTACAAGGACAAAATATCAGACGATGATAAAAAGACAATCGAAGACGCTATCAAGGACGCCAAAAAAGTCCTAAATGACGAAAAAGCCGACAAAGACGCATTCGAAGAAGCCGCAAAAGAGCTTAACGGAAAAATCATGCCTATTGGCGCCAAGCTCTACCAAGCCGAAGCCGCCAGCGCTGATAAGTCCGCCGAATCCGATAGCAAAAAATCCGATTCCAAAGGCAAAGAAGACGACGCCGTAGAAGGCGAAGTCGTCGATAAATAATTTCACGGAGCAATCAGAATAATACCATTCGGGACCGTTCGGAGGTTACGACCGAGAAAGAGGGCGCGAGCCCCGTGACGACGGGCGCGAGCGACCCGTGTCCCGAATGGTATTATTTGATTGCCAACCGTGTTATAATTTACCTATGAAAATCGTCATCCCTGAATTAAAGAACTCAATAATACAGGAGGCCATCACTAGTTTCCCGGATATTGAGTTTTTTGATGCCCCCGATCTAGGGACGGCTGTTAGCTACGTCGCTTCTGGCGATGCCGACTCCATGCTCTCCGGCCTAGATTACTCCTCGCGCGATGTCCTCCTCGCCTACAAGGACGCTATCCCCCTAAAGTCACAATTCTTCTCTAGTTGCTTCATCTGCCAAAAAGGCAACGAGCTCTACGCCCTCGCCGACGGCGGCGTCAACAAGCAACCCACAAAAGAGCAATTATACACGATAGTCGAAGACACCGCTAAGACTTATCAATCCTTCACCGGCGCCCAGCCCCGTATCGCTATCCTCTCCTACTCCACTAATGGCTCTGGTGGCCGTAACCCCGACCTCGACAAATTCCACTACGCTATTACCCAAATTCGTAATAACCACCCAGACTGGTTAATAGACGGTGAGATGCAGCTAGATGCCGCCATCGATCCAAAAATCAGCCACAAAAAATTCCCAAATTCCACTATTGGCGGCCAGGCCAACATCCTCATCACCCCAGACCTCAATTCCGGCAACATCCTCTACAAATCCATGGAACGCTTCGGCGGCTTCACCGTCGCGGGCCCTATTATCCAGGGATTCAAAATCCCCCTCGCCGATCTCTCCCGCGGCAGCACCATTGGCGACATCATTCTCACTCTCAAAGTTCTAATCAAACAAATCGAAAGGAGCCAAAATGCATAAATTCGGCACCGACGGCATCAGGAGCAAAGCGACCGACTTCACTCCCGAATTTCTAGCCAAAATCGTCCGCGGCCTCATCGACTACGCCGGCGACAATATCAAGATTTTCCTCGCTGGCGACACCCGCGAATCTACCGAGTGGATTCTCGCCGACTTAGAATCCGCCTGCGAAACATTCGGCTTAGAATACGCCAACGCCGACATTCTCCCCACCCCCGCCATTATCCATTGTTTTTACGAATCAGGCTTTGATTTCGCCATCGACGTCACCGCCTCTCACAATCCAGTCGCCGACAACGGCATCAAAATCATCGAACGCGGCAAAAAGTGCGGAGTCAAGCTCAGCCAAAAAGGCCGCAATTCTATCGAAGCAGCTCTAGTATCCGACACCACTTACACCCTCATTCCCCCCTCTCTCCGCGAGGATATCCACCGCGAATCTCTAAATCTCTACCTAGACCATCTAAAATCCTATGTCGGCAAAGCCGATTTCACCGGTCTCCACATCGGCCTAGATTGCGCCAATGGTGCCACCAGTGTTGTCGGCCCAAAAATATTCGAAAGCCTCGGCGCCGAGGTCACCCTCATAAACTGCACCCCCGCCTACAATACAGAAATCAACAAAGACTGCGGCAGTACCCACCTAGAGCAGCTACAATCCCTCGTCATAGACAATCACCTAGACTTCGGTTTCGCTTTCGACGGCGACGGCGACCGCTGTCTCGCCATAGACTTTCGCGGCGGCACAGTAGACGGCGATCAAATGCTCGCCTTCCTCTCGCAGTTCCTCGGTCTAGACTCTATCGTCACCACCGTTATGGCTGGTCAGGGCCTCTTAAACTGGGCCAAAGAGTCCGGCATCCACGCCGAAATCACCGATGTCGGCGACCCCAACGTTGTCGCCGCTATGCAGCAGCATAATATCAAAATCGGCAGCGAGCAAAATGGCCACGTCATCCTCCCCGGCCTCACCTCCGGCGACGGCATGCTGACCGCCCTTATGATCACAAAAGCCGTCACAGAATCAAAAAAGTCTCTCCACAATCTCGCTGGCATCATCACCAAATTCCCCCAGACAATCGTCAACTTCCCCGCTACCCCCGAGCAAAAGAAGGCCCTAAAGACCTCCGCAGAGGCCCAGCAACTTCTCTTAGCCTACAGCAAAAAGCTCGCATCCCTGGATGGTCGCCTCCTCGTCCGCCCCTCCGGCACCGAGCCCCTAATCCGCATCACCATGTGGGGCAACGACGAAAATGCTATAATAGATTTAGCCAATAAGCTAAAAAGCGAATTAATGAATAGCTTAACATGAACGGGTGACGGGCCTGGAGGGGGACCCCCAAAATTGCAGTCAATTTTGGGGGAGGACAAGGCCCGGCAGGACCCGTTCAGAGAAAGGACGCCATGAAAATCACCACATTAACTAAATATGATAAACCTATCGCAGATAGAGTCAGGGAACTCCTCATCCAGCTCTCTCGCAGCGGCAAAGACCGCGGCGAAATCCCCGAAGAGTGGTTCAAAGCTCTCATAGAGTCCAATAGCCACGATATGCTTCTCGCCACCAACGATGATAATAAGATCATCGGCATCGCCACCCTGTCCATCGTTATGGGGCCCATCGTCCGTAAAGTCGCCTATCTCGAGGATTTCGTCACAGACGCAGAAGTCCGCGGCCAGGGTGTCGGCAGCGCTCTCTGGGACGCCATGCTAGATTGGGCCAGAGATAAAGGCTGCACCGAGCTTTGTTTCACTTCCGGCCACGGCCGCGAGGCCGCGCAGGCCTTCTACCTCCACAAAGGCGCCAAAATCTACGACACCAACTTCTTCCGCCTCCCCCTCTAGCAGGTAGGGGGTTGATTTACGGCTCGAGCTATGCTAGGGTCATAAGATGAAAATCGTCAAATTAGAAAAAGTTTCGAAACCCAAAATCGGAAAGCTCTACAAAAACGGGGTCAAACTAGAACGTTTAGAGGAAGACACGGCAATTTACTTAACACTGTTCGGATTTAATATCGAAGCCATCCGTCCAGTCAGTATACCGAAATCAAAAAATCCTGACTTTCTAATCAATGGAACCATCTGGGAAGTAAAAACTCTAACGACAACAAACAAAAATACCATCAAAGAGCGTTTTCGCAAGGCTAAAAAACAATCAGACAAAGTCATTTTTGATCTAAGGAACATAAAAGGAAGCGCTAATGAAACGAAAAACTATATTCTAAAACTCTTTTCGGCACCAGGACGCATACGCAGAATCATTATCATAGAAAAATCCGGCATATGCCTTGACATTTATAAATAAATCTCATAAAATACAACTACAGAGGGCGACCTGGTACTTCACTGAACCAGGCCAAGCCCTCTTTTTTCGTGCCCGCGCCCATACCGCCACACGCCCGACCGCAACCTCGTCCTCCGCAGCCTCTAGCCCCACCAACAGATTAGGGAAGACCTATATTGTATAATAAAAAAGGTACTTCCTAAGGCGGATACCGATTAATGGCCAATAAAGCCCTTTCTCTATCCACCCACTATGCCGAGATTTTTCAAAGTCGCACCTGAACGCCAGGTCTACTCCAAGTAAAGCCATCAAATCATGTGTGCCCCTTGGGATTTCTCTCGTGTCAAGACACGAAACAAACGTAAGCGACTTCCAGTCTTGTATCTTATTGTTGCCCATTAAGGCTATTATTTGTATAGTCGGCTTCCTCTACTCCGGCAACTTCAATACGTCGTCCGCGAACAATAGGGGCAGCAACGGCAACTATTGGTCGTCTACTGCGAACAATAACAACAATAGCTACAACCTGAACCTGAATAGTTCTAACGTCAACCCAGGTACCAATAACAACAATAAGAACAACGGCAACAGTATTAGGTGCTTGGCCGGATCCTAGCCGGTCGCTCCCCAGGTCTCTCGGGGCCTAGTCGTCGTCCGTCTTTGTTCTTGCCGTTTAGTTATTCCAGAAAAATCTCACTAAAAAGTGCCAAAGAGCGTCAGAACCTGCACCATAGTCATGGTGCAGGTTTTTTATTTAACCAATATACCCTCCTTCAGCCCCAAAATATCAATAATTATAATCCCATGCCACCCTCTCAAAAGCATCAGCAACAAACTTAATCTTATCAAAATGCTTCACATGGCCAAGATACGAAACCAAAGTCTTTGTGTCCTTCGCACCGGCCTCCACTTCCATACAGGCTTTTCTAAAATTATTCTTCAGTCTCTCTCCTGGGAGTATATATCCCTGGTGCACTATCGCCCCCAGAAACGGCACCCCCCTGTCCGACGTAGTCAACAACCGTTTATGTGGGTGCAATGTCAGCTTCTTGGTTTTCAAAAACTCTTCAATCGCCACTACATCTCGTTTCAACTGGGGCAGCTCTGCCTCAGTCACCACAATATAAAAATCATCCACATACCTTCCATAATGTTTGTACCCCAAATCATATGTCACAAATCTATCCAGCATATCCAGATAAATATTGGAAAGTAGCTGCGAGGTCAAATTCCCAATCACAATCCCAATCCCCGGCAATTGGCAAAACAAACTCTTGTTATCTGGCAGCAAATCCCAATCAGACAGCCGACCTTTTTTCTTAACACCTCTCACTGGGTCATCAAAAATCACTTGATGCCACAAAAACTTCAGTAGTTTATATTCCGGCGAATCCAGCCGTCCAGCATACTGCAGATTTAGCCCCCAGACTGCACGCTCATAAAGTTCTCGCCGCGGCAAAGACATAAAATACCCCTGTATATCCAGCTTCAATATAAAAACACGCTCAGCATAATTTCTCGACGCCGACCGTATATGGTGGTCTAACCGTTGTATCCCAGCCAAAGTCCCTTTCCCCTCCCGGCAAGAATAAGAATCATAAATAAACCGCCTATCCCAAAAATCATACACCGAATCATAAATATAATGGTGCACTACTCTATCCCGAAAAGGCGCCGCAAAAATTTCTCGTCTTACAGGCTTATGAATAATGTGCGCTGTACCTCTACTAGGGGCATATGTTCTATTTAGCATATCTTCACGTAGTAACTTCAAATTCTCATCTGCATTTAGCTCAAAACGCTGCTCATCCTTTGTGCTTCGTTTCCCTCTCTTCGCTTCCTTAAAAGCTATAAACAACTTCTCCTGGAGATAATTACTAAAACTTGCCTCAATCCATTTCAACCTCTCTGGATCATTATTTTCATATTTAATTCTCATTTCAAATTCGCCTCAATTTCCTTTCTTATATTCAAAACATCTTCACCCAGCCTCGTCCTGGCAGTCACATTTAACATGCCCGCCTCATCCATCATATATACCATGGCGGTAAGGTCGTCAGTCCGCTCCAGCATCTCTAGCCTAGCATCCCGCTTTTCCATCCTGCCATTCGCAAATCTAAAATAGATTTTCACGAGCTCAGCCATAGGTTCGAGCAACTGTTTCCCCCATATTTCTCTGTACGAAGCATCGATCTTTTTAACCTTAGACGGCAACACTTTGATTAACTCATTCATAGCAACCATTAGTTTAGGGTGGTTATTTACAGGCTTTACCATCTTTTTCACTTTATGTTTTTCGGCTTTCACGGCCTTAGCCAAGCTGACAATCTCTGCTTTCGCATAGTCCTTCATCAAATCAACCACGATTACCCCGTGATCAATTATCTCTGCTCCATAGCCAAGCGCCCTAGCCTCCTCAATCAGCCTTCTCCCCCATCGCACCGAGACAATACCACTATTAAATCTATGCGCTCCATCATTATCATCTCGGAGCTTCGCCTCTCTACCGAGCCGCGGTGCCAAAAACGTCTTATAAAAAACCATGGAATTACCCCCAGCCTTATACCACTCCCCATTATTTTTACCTACCGATGGATATAGGTAAACAAATCGTCTATTCTCCTTTTCCTTAGCTAGCACAAAACACTTGCCCTCATAATAAGTCTTTTCAGCAATGGTAAAATTTTTATCATCTTCGTCAAATCCCTCCCTAGCCTGATAGTCCTGCACCACGCTCTGACCAGCAGAGAACTCACCTTTACTATTCATGATTTCATCAAACAAGGCCGCAATCCGAGCTTCACTCTGCTCCGATGGTCGCTTTTTTGCATTAACCCAGAAACTCATGGTCTTTGGCGAGACATTCAGTTTACCCGCTAATTCCTTCTGTTTCCACCCAGTTACCCTCAAAATCTCCCTCAGCCTATCTGGAATTGTCATTTTATGTGTAATTTTCATACGCCTCTCCTATTTCTTAAATTTTAACAATAATTTACCTAGATTTCCAACAAAAAGGGAAATCAAGTTCCACAAAATTACCCATATTTACCCCTCCTCCACCCTATATAAAAAATCAGCCATTCCCCTTGTCGGGGAATGGCTTTGCCCGGGGTAAGTGATTCCATACTTTCCTGAGGGGCCTTTCGGCCCCTCAGGAAATTACAAAATCACCCACCCCGGGTTCAGGAATAACTTTGGCGGCAAGAACAAAGACGGACGACGACTAGGCCCCGAGAGACCTGGGGAGCGACCGGCTAGGATCCGGCCAAGCACCTAATACTGCCGCCGCTGCTCTTATTGTAGCCATAGGTACCTGGGTAGACGTTAGAACTATACAGGGTCAGGGTGTAGCTAGAGTAGTAATAGCGCGCAGTAGACGACCAATAGTAGCCGTAGCTGCCCCTATTGCCCGCGGACGACGTACCGAAGTAGCCGGAGTAGAGGAAGTTGTTCGGGAAGGATCGCCATCTAAGAGACATCGTAGCGCCAGTAGGGTCTGTGCTAGATGATGAGGTCGCGCCAGTACCACCTAGGGTAATATCTAGGTTAGAAAATCCGCCAGAAGTAGCACC
>JAZQCE010000025.1:0-30583 GCA_045546095.1 Candidatus Nanosyncoccus sp.
GGTAGGTGTCTACTATAATTTCTGTGCTGCATCTGCTAGTACCTACTGCTATGCAGGTGGTAGTGGTGTAGACGTGCCAGACACCCTTATAGATGCCTCTCAAGATATCTGCCCAGCAAACTGGCGGATGCCTACAGGAGGTAGCACTGGCGAATACGCGACTCTTGCTGGTAAATATGGCAGCGATGCTACAAACTCTAATAGTTTGCAGTATAATTTATCTACCCCTCTGTCGGGTATCTACACTAATAGCTCGGCGGCCACTCAGGGCAGCTATGGCTACTGGTGGTCTTCTGCCTACAGCAATGGTAGCGGTATGTACCTCTTATCCGTAATTCCTACGGACGTGTACCCGGGCAATAGCTACGGCCTTCGCTACGGCGGCTATACTATGAGATGCCTGGTGGGTGAGTAGCTGTTCTGGGCTGGTCCTGGGTGTTCCTGAGTGTTTTTCCCTGACGCCATCTCCCAAGGAATAACGCGCCCCGTTCCAGCGAGCCTATATGAGCTGGAACGGGTGGCGCGGAATACGATTATTTTGTGACAATAGTGCCAGCGCGGCCGGAGAGGGCGGATGCGAGATGCTTTATGTCGGTGATAATGCCGGTGCCGCCATGGCGGGCGAATTTGATAGCGGCGGTGACTTTGGGGAGCATAGAGCCAGGCTTGAAATAGCCGTATTTGATGAGACTAGAGATATCTTTTGCAGAAATTTTGTGTAAAGCCTCTTGATGGGGCAAGCCGTAATTGATGTAGACATTTGGTACGGCGGTCACGGATATGAAGATGTCGGCATGGACTAGCTCGGCGAGTTTCTCGGCAGCGTAATCTTTGTCGATGACGGCGTCTACGCCCTTGAGGCGCTTGGTGATTTTGGTGCGATAGACTGGAATACCGCCGCCACCGGCGGCGATGACAATAATGCCTTCTGAGACTAATTCACGGATGGTGTGTTTTTCGACAATGTCTATAGGGAGTGGGCTCGCCACCACTCGGCGCCAGCCACGACCAGCATCTTCTTTTACGGTCCATTTGTTGCGCGCGGCGAGGGCTTTGGCTTCGCGTTCGGAATAGAATTGGCCGATGGGCTTGGTGGGGTTTTTGAAAGCAGGTTCGTCTCGGTCTACCACGACTTGGGACACTACGGTAGCGACTTTGCGACGTTTGCCACTAGTGGCGAGAGCGTTGTTGATGGCCTGGGTTAGCCAGTAACCGATTTGGCCTTGACTCATGGCGACAGCGGTTTCGAGTGGCATGGCGGGAGCTTTGTCGGTAGCGGCAGATTCTTCGTGGATGAGGATATTGCCTACCTGTGGGCCGTTTCCGTGGGCGACGACGATTTCGTATTTATCTGCGAGCTCGGCGATGATTTTGCCGACTTCGTTTGCAATCTTTTTTTGTGCTTCGGCGGTAGCTTCGCCTTTTTTCTGTAAGGCGTTGCCGCCAAGTGCTAATACAATACGCTTCTTAACCATAAACATATTATAACATGCTTGTGTTTAAGATAAAATTAATATATAATCATAATATAAATAAGGGCATCAAAAATGGATTTTTACGGAAAAGATTTCCTACGAATACTAGATTTTAGCGAGGATGAGCTTCGCTATATGCTGGGAACGGCAAAAAGATTTAAAGAATTAAAACGAGAAGGGCGATCGCATAAGGTATTTCCAAATAAAAATATTGCGATTTTGTTTGAGAAAACATCTACTAGGACTAGATGTAGTTTCGAGGTGGCAGGATATGATCTCGGGATGGGAGTGACGTTCCTAGATCCGTCAGGGTCGCAGATGGGGCATAAGGAGTCGATTGCAGATACGGCGAGGGTCCTTGCTCGGATTTATGACGGGATAGAGTATCGTGGGTTCGATCAAAAGATTGTAGATGACTTGGCGAAATACGCAGATGTGCCAGTATGGAACGGGTTGACGGACGAATGTCATCCGACACAGGCGCTCGGCGATTTTCTGACTATTCAAGAGCATTTTGGCAAACTTAAGGGATTGACTTTGGCATTTGTGGGGGATACTCGCAATAACGTGGCGAACTCCTTGATGGCGATGAGCGCCAAGATGGGGATGAATTTTATCGCTTGTGGTCCGACGGAGCTGAGGCCTTCGGATGAAATTGTTGCGAGATGTAAGCCGATTGCGGAAAAGAATGGTTCGACCATTACAATAACGAGTGATATTTCTGAGTTGAGTGGCAAAGCTGATGTGATATATACGGACGTGTGGCTATCTCTCGGTGAACCACAGGAAAAGTGGGGGGAGAGAATTGAGCTCCTCAAGGCTTATCAGGTGAATGCCGAGATGATGGCGAAAGCGAAGGAAGATACTATTTTCCTACACTGTCTGCCATCTTTTCATGATCTTAATACATCGATTGCTCAGGATGTAAACAAAGTGTTTGGAATTGATGAGATGGAGGTGACCAATGAAGTGTTTGAGTCGGAAAGGTCTCTAGTTTTTGAACAGGCGGAAAATCGGATGCATACAATCAAAGCGGTGATGTTCTTAACGCTATGGGACTCTTCTTCTCTAAAGAAGAGCCCCAACGAGAAGAAACCAGGTTGAAATTTGAAATGGAAGTGAATTCCATTTCAAATTTTATTAATAATTAAGGGAAGGAAAGATTAAGTGAAAAAAACAATATGCAATTTTAGCGAAATTAAGCCCTTGAAAAAGGTGCTGATGCATAGGCCGGGGGATGAGTTTTTGAATTTGACGCCGAATACGTTGGAGCGATTATTGTTTGATGACATTCCGTATCTAAAGATTGCCCAACAGGAACATGACGCGTATGCTAATGCGCTCCGAGCTGAGGGCGTAGAAGTAGTGTACCTGGTGGATATTGCTGCGGAAGCAATTGAAGCTGGCGGCAGGACGGTAAGGAAGAAGTTTTTGGAACAGTTTATTGCTGAAGCAGGCGTGACTTCGCCGAAGGTGGCAAAGCACTGTTTTGACTTTTTGAATGGCATCAAAGACACGAAGGAAATGATTCGTAAGTGTATTGCTGGGATTGATATTTCTGAGCTAAAGAAACTCGGTAAAGTATCTGGGTTTTATGCGACGCGTGATACTGGCAAGATGATAATTGACCCGATCCCGAATATTTATTTTCAGAGGGACCCGATGGCTACGGTTGGTCATGGAGCTACACTGCATAAGATGTGGTCGGTGACTAGGACTAGGGAATCGATTTTCATGGAATATGTTTATAAGTATCATCCGTTTTATAATGACACCAAGCTATACTATGATAGGGCTGAGCCGTATTGTATTGAAGGTGGTGATATCCAGGTATTATCAGAAGAGGTGGTAGCGATTGGTATTTCGCAGCGGACTGAGCCGGATGCGATTGCAAATTTTGCACGTAAATTATTTAAAGATAAGGGTAACCACTTTAAATATGTGCTGGCGATTGATATTCCGGACGAGAGATCCTTCATGCACTTAGATACCGTGATGACACAGGTGGATGTGGATAAGTTTGCTGTACAAGATGCGATTATGGATATTTCCACAGTTTATGAGATCAGTGCAGGTAGGGGTGGTGAGTTGGAGATCGTAGAAATCCATCAGGGCTTGCAAAAAGTGTTAGAGAAGTATTTGCACCTGAATAAGGTTGAATTGATCAAGTGTGGTAATGGCAAGAGGATTGACGCTGAGCGTGAGCAATGGAGTGACGGCGTCAACCTGCTATGCGTGCGCCCAGGTGTGGTGCTCGCTTATGATCGTAACTATGTAACAAATCAGACTTTGAAGAGGCATGGAATTAAGGTGATTGAAATTCCGAGCTCAGAGCTCTCGCGCGGACGAGGTGGTTCGCACTGTATGACAATGGCGTTGGTACGAGAGGAGGAATAGCGGGATTAAAGAGCTTTAGGGGTAAATATTAACCATAAGAGGACATAAAATGTTTAGGAAAAAGAATAGGAGTAAGAGACGTAGTCGAGCAATGCTTTCGGCATATTCGATTATTATGATTCTAATCATTGCGCTCGGCATCGTGTCTCACGTGTTGCCAAGGGCGCAGTTTGCGGTGGCTCCGGTGGAATCGGATACTGCCAGTGAAGAGATTGGCCCTGGTGAGTGGGAAGGTGAAATGCCTGCTGGTGGACCGGCTGAGCAGGAGGGCATGGCTCCGGCTGGAGAGCAGCCAATAGCTTTGCCTGAGGGGGAATCTTTCACGCCAGCTGTGGGTGACGAAATAACAAGTGAAAATTTGCCAGCGGAGAATGGTGCCGACGGTGCAGAGGGGGGTGTAATTGCGGGGACCGTAGCTGCTGGCGAAGAAGCTACGGTGACTGGTGAAGCCGTTGAAAGTGTTGAGACTACAGAGGGTGTCGAGGTCGCTGGCGAAGCTGAGACTATCGAGTCGACAACTTATGAATCGATGGAGGCCTGTGAGGAGGCTACTGGTGAGACTTGTGCGATCGTGAATGGCTCTGGTGTAGTGGGCGCAGAGCTTTACCAGGTGCTAATCGCGCCGATTCTCGGGTTTGAAAACGCGATTGATGTGTGTATCTTTGTGATGGTGCTTGGTGGATTCTTGGCGATTATGGCGAAGACCAAAGCTCTAGAGACTGGGATTAAAATCTTAGTCAAAAAGATGCACGGCAAAGAATATCTACTAATCCTACTTTTGATGTTTATCTTTTCGATACTTGGTACTACCTATGGATTCTTGGAAGAAAGTGTAGGGTTCTATGTATTGATTGCAGCGACGATGTTTGCGGCGGGAATGGATCCGTTGGTGGGTGTAGCGACGATTCTCCTCGGTGCTGGATCTGGTGTGCTCGGGTCTACGATTAACCCGTTTGCTACAGGTGTAGCCGTGTCTGCAATGAAAGATGCTGGAATTGATTTTAATCAGGGTACGATTATCTTAATCGCGACAGTGCTCTGGCTCACAACACTTGCGATTTCGGCGTTCTTTGTGGTGCGGTATGCTAGAAAAGTACAACGCGATAAGGGTTCGACTTTTCTTAGTTTGCGAGAACAGGCTGTAGCGGAAAAGAAGTATTCTAAGTTCTTGGACACAAAGGATGAATCGCTCAAATTGTCTGGCAGGCAGATTGCTTCTCTTATTGTGTTTGGTTTGACTTTCCTCGTGATGATCGTTGGATTTATCCCGTGGGGAGACTTTGGAATTACCTTCTTTGATGATTGGACAGGATGGCTGACAGGGGCGCCGCTAGGGGGCTGGTGGTTCTACGAAGCGGCATTATGGTTCCTCTTGGCATCGATATTGCTCGCGATCATCAACCGACAAGGAGAACACGGATTTATCGACACGTTCATCGACGGTGCGGATGATATGATTGGCGTGGTGCTCGTGATTGCGGTAGCTCGTGGTGCTTCGGTGCTGATGGCACAGACTTCGTTAGACAATTTCATCATCTATAATGCGTCTGATTTCTTGGCGACCTTGCCAGAAATGGCGTTTGTGCCTTTGAACTATCTATTACATATCGTGCTATCTATATTGGTGCCGTCTTCGTCTGGCTTGGCTACTCTATCTACACCGATTATTGCACCGGTGGCGGCCAACCTTGGATACAGCACTAACGTAGCAGCGATGACAATCGTAGCTGCTAATGGTTTGGTAAACTTGATTACTCCGACCTGTGGCGCTATTATGGCTGGTCTTGCACTTGCGAAAGTTGATTATTCGACATGGTTTAAGTGGGGGATACGTGTGGTAGGCGTGATTGCGGTGGTAAACATCGTGGTGTTGTGCCTATTCTCGTTGTAGAGGCTAGTAGATATCAAAATAACCCCGTAAGGGGTTATTTTGATGATAACGAGAAGCTGTCTATGTTTGTATAGTGGGCGGAGGTAGTATATCGTGGTGTTTAGGCGATCAAGGATGGACTCCAAGAACCAGGATAGTCAACTTGGCCAAGTAAAATAGCTATAGTAGCGGCGAGATTGGAGAGGCCTGGGTCTTCTATCCCCGCTAAATGATATTTTTCACGGTTGTTTGTGTTGTCGTAGATAATAAGAGGAACACGATTGGTGGTGTGGGAAGTTTTGGGGTTGCCGTTTTCATCTAATAGTTCTTCGGCATTGCCGTGGTCGGCGACGATTACTAGGCAGCCACCAAGTTCGTCGACTTTTTTAGCTATACGTTTTAGAGATAAATCGATGGCTTCCATGGCTACAATTGTAGCCTCCATATCGGCAGTATGACCAACCATGTCGCCGCCAGGGAAGTTTAGCCGGACAAACTTGTATTCTTGCATACGTTTCAAGGCTTCGTCAGTGATTTCGGCGGTGCGCATCCAGGGTCTGGTCTCGAATGGCTCGGTATATGAATCTATCTGATAAAATTCTTCTTGATGGGCTTTGTCGTAGCTGTTGCCGTTGAAGTAATAAGTAACGTGGCCGAATTTGACCGTTTCTGATATTGCAAATTGCGAAATAGCCTTTTTGCTCAGAAATTGGTTTAAGGTTTCCGAGATACGAATAGGCTCTACCAGGCGGTGTTCTGGTACATGGGTATCAGAATTATATTCCGTCATACCGACAAAATATACGTCATCTGGGGTGTAATTTCCGCGATTGAAATAAGGGAAATCCCAATAGGTGAAGGCCATCGCTATCTCGATGGCACGGTCGGAGCGAAAATCAAAATAAATAAGTGCGTCGCCTTTTTTGATTTGACCGACAGGTTTCTCGTCTTGGTCGACAATGACGAATGGCGGGAGATATTGATCCTGGACGTCTGGCTTGATTCGTCTCAGGGTAGTGACGGCTTCTTCGGCGTTGTGGAAGAAATAATTGGCTTCACCATTTACCATCATGTCCCAGCCGGCGGCGACTACATTCCAGTCGTTTTCGTATCTATCGGCGACACAGACCATGCGACCGCCGCCAGATGCGATTCTAATATCTGCGTCTGGGAAACGATTGATGAAGTCTTCTAGGCGCCTGATAAAGCGAGGTTCAGATTGAGGCGGAACATCTCGACCATCAAAAATGGCGTGGATGCGCATATTGCGGACCCCTTCGTCATACGCCTGGCTAATCATTTGCTCTAGATGAGAAATATGGCTATGTACGCCACCGTCGGAGAAAATACCGGCAAAATGCAAGGTGGCAGGGGTTTTGTCTGCTTCGCGCCAGATATTTTGCTGGTCGTTGTGGTTATTTTGCTGATTTTGACTTAGTATTCTGGTGATTGCTCCTCGCCAGGATTCGGAATTAAAGATTTGTCCAGAATCAAAAGCTTCTTCAACGCGAGCTATACCTTGTTTTACTATTTGGCCCGACCCCATGGTGTTGTGGCCGACCTCGGAATTGCCCATTTGCCCGGGGAGGAGCCCCACGGCTTCACCAGAAGCTTCCAATGCGACGTGTAAATATTCACGCGCTGCGTGACCTAGGAACGAAGTCCTAGCTTTGCTTACTGCGTTGCCTGGCCCATCTGGGGCTAGACCGACGCCATCTAATATTGCGAGCACTACAGGCCCATCAAACTGTAGTCTTTCCATAGTAATTATTGTAGCATAAGTGGTTATTTTTGACCACAAACAACATTGTTGGCGTGGAGCCAGCCTTCGACAGAGCCACCATCTAAGTATTCACCGGTAGTGGGGGCGACGCGCATGACTCCGCCACTATTAATATACTCATCGATGGGGTCGGTGACCATGTATTCTTGATCCAATGGGCCAAAGTCGTGCTCGTCGACATATTTGACGATTTTTTGGAGTAAGTCTGGTGACATAATATATTTGGATACATTTATGAGGTTGGATGGGGCTTCTTCTGGAGTGGGTTTTTCAACAACGCCGACCAGCTTGCCGTTTTCTGCGGAAAGGACGCCGTATTTTTCGACTTTTGATTTTTCGATTTCGACGCCAAGGATAGCGGAATCGGTATCAGATTTTACGGACTTGATAAGAGCCTCGGCTGCGGATTCGCCGTCTGGGTTCCAGATGAAATCGTCGCCCATAAATACTAATACCGGCTCGCTAATGCTGTATTCTTTTACTACCATGGCGATAGGCACGGCGGTGCCATATTTGCCGGCAGGGTCCTGAATCGTGTAGTGAATAGTGACGTCGTCTGGGAGAGTCTTCGCGAGCTTGAGGCGGTCTTCCTTGCCGCGGTCCTTGAGATATTGATTCAGGGCCAAATTGTCTTTATAGAACTCCTGTACCTGGCATGGCTCTACATTGGATATGACCATGTAGATATCTTTGACGCCGGCTTTGATGAGCTCTTGGACGGAATAATCTACTAAGGGCCTGTTGCCGACAGGTAGCATAGATTTTTCGATAATTTTAGTGATTGGTAACCGCCTAGTACCCCATCCGGCTACCGGGATAATAGCTTTTGTAATCATAATACCCTGATTATAGCATATTTATAGTGGGTGCCATGAATTTGTGCTATAATGATAGTAGTTAAAAAGCGAGGTAATATGTTAAAAATTAAAGGTCAGAAGCGTGATCCATTTGTTCCACCTGTCAGTATATCAACTTTGTTTAACCTTTCGAGTTTTCGCCATTGGGATACGGTGGTGGCAAACCAGAAGGAAATTGATTTCACTCGCCGCGAGTTAAAGAGCGACCAAAAAATGCTTGCCAAAGCCTTTCTGGCCCTTGGTGTTAAATCTGGCGACATAATTACCGTAGCTACTGGCCGTAGTATGTATGAGAACATTCTAATTTTCTTGGCGGCCAATCGTATCGGCGCTATTGTGGCGTTTCTTGATGAAAAAACTCCGCGCGACACCTTGCTTCATTATCTAGGCGAATTTAAATCTCCGCTTGCCATTACCTATAAATATAGTGACAAGCGTATCAAAGAATTAAAGCGTGATGCTAAATCCGTAAAGCACGTTATAAATCTTGATGGCCGCACTGTGGACGAGGGCGGGCCAGACGATGAACAACTTGAGGATATCGAGGTTTTTGCCCTAGATGGTTTCTGGGTCGGCAAACAAAACATTAAAAAAATTGCCGAGAAGCATCGTGGACGCGTGCCGCGAAATACTTTTTCTGCCAATAAAGAAGCGCTGATTTCTTTTACTTCTGGTTCTACTTCTGGGCCAAAACCCATGGTCTTTACTAACAAAAATTTAATTGCTTCGGCCATATATTCAAAGGTTGCCTCTGATGTGAAGATGTGGGACAAGGAGCTTCATACTTGGATGAGTTATGTCAAATTAGATTGTCCATATGGGCTAGTAGTGTCGGTGCTGGCGCCGATTTGTGGTGGGGGTGAGGTAATATTGACTCCAGATATTGATGATAGCAATCTAGATTATTATATTGGCAAGAATCCTAATACTATTTTTGGTATTCCGCCCCTGCTCGAAGCCATGCCATCTCTCAAGGACGATACTGATATCTCTGAGCTAAAAATGTTTGCTTCTGGTGGGGAACGTCTGGAAAAGTCTGCCTCTCTCGCGGCGCTTGATTTCTTTAAATCTCGAGGTTTGAAAAAGATCAAGATCAGTAATGGTTACGGCGTGGGCGAGGCGCTTGGACTTATCTCTACCGCTGTCGGTGACAGAGTGTATAATCCAGATTCAGTCGGGCAAATTCCAGCTGGTGCGCACGTGATGGTGCTCGACCCAGAGACTGGCGAGGAGCTAGGTTTTGGTAAAACCGGTATTCTTTACGCCGCTGGTAAGCATATATTAAATCGCTATTATAATCGTCCTGAGCTTGACGAGGAAAAAATTGTTCATATCCATGGCAAGAAATTTGTCAAAACTGGTGACCTGGCTTATGTCACTGAGACAGGTTTTATTACCCTGGTTGGTCGTGCTACTTTCTTTATTAATAATTTACCAGCCAAAGTTTATTATGAAGTAGTGCGTGCTGCTATTGCTAAGTCTGATTTGGTCAAAAAATGTTATGTCGTAAAGGGGCCTGACGCTAAGTTAAAGCTCGCCTCGTATGCGTTTATCGTGACGGAGGATGGTGTAGGCCACAACAATAAGGTTCGTCGTGAAATTATGAAACAGGCTACAGAGCCCTTCAATTTAGGTAAAAGACGTATTGTCCTCAAATCCTATGAAATTCCTCGCAAAGTGATTTTCTTAGACGATCTTCCGCTCACTCGTGCCAATAAAACAGATTTTCGTAAGCTTGAGAAAATGGCACGGGAAATGGGCGAAGAATAAATCTAGGATAGGCAAAAAATAGTAAATTAGCACTCTTGCATGATGAGTGCTAATTTGCTATAATAGGGGTAGCTGGATGAGAATTGCCAAAAATGATGATTCCGTCCAAAAAGAGAGGAAAATATGCAAGCAGAATTTAGTGAAATTATGAATCATCTTTCGGAAAACGCAAGATTTGCGTTGCAGAAGGCTGATTATTATAGCAAGAGATATAATAACGGATATATGGGCACAGAGCATCTGCTACTTGGAATTATGTCGATGGACAATTCTACGGGTGCTAAGCTGGTGCGTGAAGAGGGGGCTACCGTAGAAGAAGTAGAAAAGGCTTTGAATAAGGTAGCGGTAGAGGTACCTGGATCGGACATGGCGATGATGTCGCTCTCAGAAGCGGTGATTTTGACGCTCCGAATGGCGCAGGGATATACTAAGGAACAAGGGCTCACTGTGATTGGTACGGAGCATATATTATATGCGCTGCTTTCTCAGCCAAATTCGAGGGCTTCGTTGATACTTGAGGGACTAAAGGTGGATATAGATAAGATCATGGATGGAATAGAGAAGTTAGTTGAGGAACAGACGAAAGACGAGAAGTTAAAAGCTGAAAAGGCTAAGTATCTGAAAAAGTCGCCCCTGAAGTTTTTGACGCGATACGGCAAAGATTTGACTGAAGAAGCGAAGCTCGGGCATCTTGATGCGGTGATTGGGCGCGAGAACGAAATCGAGCGAGTAGTGACGGTGCTTTCGCGTCGGACAAAGTCAAACCCGGTGTTAATCGGTGAAGCTGGTGTGGGCAAGACGGCTATTGTGGAGGGACTGGCGACAAGGATTGTCAAAAACGAGGTGCCGGGTAATTTGATCGGTAAACATATTTATCAGGTAGATCTTTCTAGTGTGGTGGCGGGGACAAAATTTCGCGGTGAGTTTGAAGAACGCATTAAAGGGATAATCGACGAAGCTACTGGTGATGACTCGGTGCTGTTATTTATTGACGAGATACATTTGCTTAGTGGTGCAGGGTCTAGTGAAGGCTCGATGGATGCAGCGAATATTTTGAAGCCAGCGCTAGCGCGTAACTCGATTAATTTAATCGGTGCCACAACGCTAGATGAGTATCGTAAGAGTATTGAAAAAGACAAAGCACTTTCTCGTAGATTTCAGACTGTGATGGTGGAGGAGCCCTCTAGTGCAGTGACACTCAGGATTTTGAAAGGAATTAAAAAACATTATGAAAAACATCATGGAGTGGTGATTCCCGATGAGATTTTGGAGACAGCTATTACGATGGGCCAGAGGTACATCAACGATAGATTTATGCCGGACAAGGTGATTGATATTATCGACGAGGCCTCGGCGATTGCGAAGGTGGCTGCAGACAAGAAAGGTGGTGGCAAGTATAAAAAGATGAAAATCGAAAAGGCGACGCTCGAGAATAAAATCTCAGAGTCTGCCGAAAAAGAAGATTACGAGAAAGCTGCCGAGTATAAGACTGAGCTTGCAAAACTTGAGCAAGAAATAAAGAAGTTAGAAAAATCTGGTGTCAAGGAGATAGAGACGCCTACTTTAACAGAGGAGAATTTGGCTACGGCAGTATCGCTAAAGACTGGTATTCCCGTATCAAAGGTGCATGGATCGGAAATGAAAATGCTGATGAACCTCGAGGACGAGTTAAAGCTGTCTATTATCGGACAGGACGAAGCCATCCAATCGGTAGCGAAGGCTATCAGGCGGGGCAGAAGCGGAATTACGGATTCGCGTAGGCCGATCGGTTCATTCTTATTCATGGGGCCGACAGGCGTAGGCAAGACGGAGCTGGCCAGGGTGATAGCGCGTGAGGTGTTTGGTGGTGAAAGTGCATTAATCAAAATTGACATGAGCGAGTTTGGCGAAAAGCATAACGTGTCTAGGCTTGTGGGTGCACCAGCTGGATATATCGGATATGACGATGGCGGCAAACTGACAGAGGCGGTGCGACGCAAACCTTATTCGGTGATTCTCTTTGACGAAATCGAAAAAGCACATCCGGATGTATTTAATTTGCTATTACAAATATTGGAGGACGGCGTATTGACGGATGGTCAGGGGAATAAAGTTAAATTTAATAATACGATTATTATTCTGACATCGAATCTGGGCTCGGCGGATATGTATAGGGAATCGGAGCTTGGATTTACCGCTAAGACTAAGAAAGATAAGAAAGCCTTGGCAGAGGAATACGAGGAAAATAAATCCTATGCAATGAAAGCTTTGAAAAAGGTGATGCGCCCAGAGTTGATAAACAGATTGGATAATATCCTAGTGTTCCATGCGTTGACGAGAAAAGACGTAGAGAAGATATTTGATAATCTGATAAACGATCTGAAAAAACGTTTGGCGACGAAGGGTATTGGGGTGAAGATTGATACCAAGGCAAAGGACTATTTGATAGAGGAAGGGTATGATCCAAAGAATGGTGCTAGGCCGCTTCGGCGTAAGATCGAAGAAGATGTAGAGTCGCTATTATCAGAAGAAATTATTTCGGGACAGCTCAAAAAAGGTGACATCCCGACCTTGGTATATGTAAACAAGAAATTGAAATTAGTAAAGGAGTAAAATGAAAAATTATCTAGTGCCCACAGTGGTAGAAGAGACAAATAAGGGTGAGAGAGCGTATGATATCTATTCTCGACTGCTCAATGATCGAATCGTGTTTTTAGGGGAGGACGTGAACGCGCATACGGCGAATCTAGTAATCGCGCAGTTGTTGTATCTGGCACACGAAGATTCGAAAAAGCCGATAAAGCTATATATTAATTCGCCTGGTGGGTCGGTGTATGATGGGCTTGCGATTATTGATACGATGAATTATATTGAGCCAGATGTGGAGACAATCGGGATAGGGCTCCAGGCGTCAATGGGGGCGATGCTGCTGTCTTCTGGGGCCAAGGGTAAGCGGTATTGTCTACCAAATGCCAGAATTATGATTCATCAGCCGTCGTCTGGGACAGAGGGTAAGATTACCGATCAGGAGATAATGCTTCGTGAAGGTGTGTTTCTAAAAAAGCGCCTAGCAGAGATTTTTGCCAAGAACACAGGTAAAGATTTGAAGCAGGTAGAGAAGGATATGGACCGGGATAACTGGATGAGCGCCGAGGAAGCAAAAGAATATGGGATTATCGACGAAGTGATTAAATAAGCGGCCGAAGATGGGTAAGGATGAGCTGCCGCATTGGCTCGTAGTCGAGGCTAAATGAAGCTTTGGAAGCGGTGATCATTTCGTCGGACGTGATACCGGCATAGGATAAGAAATAACCATTCTGGTAAGCAAGCTGACGGATAAATTCACGCTGTGTGCGGCCGTTGCCCTCGCGGAATGGGTGGAGCGCATTAATCTCAGCAAGGTAATAGGCGAGCCTGGAGGAAATGTCGCCGGCGGCAAGGTCTTTGAGGAATTTCTCAGTCTTGAGCTCGTCGAAGATGCGCTTGGCCTCGGACTCGATGGCGAAGGCGCGACAAAAGAGGTTGTCCTTGGCGATGTCGACGGTGCGGACCTCGCCGGCCCAAGCGTAGATGTCCTGGAAGAGGTAGGCGTGGATTTTTTGGAGGTGAGTGAAGTCGAATTGGCCCTTGATGGGGGTATTGAAGAGCTCTTGGTTGCGCAGAATGGAGAGGTTTCTTTCTTCTTCGCGTAATTCATCTGGGTCTCGTATATTGAATTTGTTTTTAAGCACTCTAGAGTCTGGATAACAGTAGGGGTCTTGCATTACTGGTGTCTCCTTTTGATGTCCGCTATGATACGCTGACGAACTTCTTCGGTCGTAATCTTTGCTAATTCGATGTCGTACAGATCCTGTAAGTTTTGCTCGTCTAGGGGCATATCCTCCAGCTCAAAGGTGGCGGCGACTTCGCGAATGCGCTCGTTGGCAGAGATGGGGTAGGCGCCGCTACGGATGGGGAAGGGGATGGATTTGGTCTCGTCGGCGCGGACGAGCATCAGGCGGATGACGTCGGACGTGTTGGTGCCGAGGCTTTCGAAGAGCTTGGCGACGCGCTCCTTGAGGTCGGCGGGAACGCGGACCTGGATTAAGTTGTTGGTGGTTTTTGGTTTGGCTATACTTGTACTCATATTACTATTGTATGACATTGTAATACAAAAATCAAGTATATTATATATATACGGTGTGATAAAATAGTGATATGAAGATATTATGGACTGATGGGAGTGCTTCGCCCAATCCTGGGCCAGGGGGGTATGCGGTGATAGAAGTCGTGGATGGTGCTGGGCGGCCAGTGGTGCTGGGGCGCGAGGCCGATACTACCAATATCCGGATGGAGGGCTCGGCGATGATTGCGGCGATGAAGTACGCTGGCGAGGAAGGGTGCGAAATTCATACGGATTCGGAGTTTTGGATTAATGTGCTGACGAAGTGGGCTGATGGATGGAGGGCTCGCGGCTGGAAAAAGACTAAGGGCGAAATCATGAACTTGGATTTGGTGAAGGAATTGTATGAGCTGTATCATAAGTATCACGTGGAATTGGTGTGGGTAAGGGGGCATGTGGGGGTGGAGTTTAACGAAATGGCAGATGAATGGGCAAATAAGGCGCGCGAAGGGGCTGAGCTTTGATTAGGCTGCGGTGATTTTTGAAAACGCTTGCCCTAATTTCGCAAAACATAGTATAATATAAGCATTATGACACAGGCGGCGCAAAAGACAAATAATAATGTAAACAAAAATAACACTAGAGTAAGTGGATTAGTACCATACAAAAATCGTCTCTCTCTAATTGCGCTAGCTCTCGGTGCCACTCTTGGTGCTGGTAGTATTCTGGCTTCCACTAGTACTTCTGCCGTAGAGGAAACCACTACTGCCACAGCCTCTGTCACTGTAGCAGAAGTCTGTACCTTTACTTCTACTACCGATTCTGCCCATACTGCTACCATTAGCCCAGGTACTTATGTAGGTCTCGGTACAGCAGGTGGAGTAGGTGGTATAGGACAAACTGCTCTCAAAGTCACTTGTAATGATAGTGAGGGGTTCTCTATCTATGCAGTAGGCTATACTGGAGATACTATTGGTACCACTACCTTAGTGGGTACTAAAGACGACTCATCCGCAGGTACAGGCGTCAAACGCACTATTGTTACCGGCACCGCTACTAGCGGGAATACATCAAACTGGGCTATGCAAGTAAACGCAGTCTCAGGTACCTATGCTCCTACCATAGAAAATAGCTTTGATGCTAGTTCTTACCATGCAGTACCAGACAAATATACCAAGATAGCAACTCGTACCTCCAGCACAGATCTAGGTACTGGCGCTATAGGCTCTAGTGTCACTACTACCTATGGTGCCTATATAGGTAGCAATGAAATAGCCGATACTTATACAGGCAAAGTCAAATACACCCTAGTCCATCCAGCGAGTGAAACTCCAGCTCAGCCCCAGACTACCGAAACTGGCAAAATCTGCTACTATGCTAATAATAGCAAAGCAGTAGGTACTATGGGCTGCCAGAGCATTGCTTCATCTGTAGATCTACTCGCCTCCAACTTTAGTCTGGATGGCTATGGCTTTGCTGGCTGGAGTGACCAATATGACTATGCTACCAACCAGAATGCTCACTTCTATGGTCCACAAGAAACCATCACTATCAATACTGCAGACTATACAGGAGACAATAATGGTCTCTCCCTCTACGCTGTATGGGTAAAGAGTAAAGGCGACCTACAAAACTGGACAGGTTGCTCTAGCCTAACTAAGGCAGACGAAGCTACTAATATCTTCTCCCAAAGTATCACTGCCCTTTCTGACCAACGCGACAACAACACCTATGCCGTAGCCAAGCTCGCCGACGGTAATTGCTGGATGATAGAAAACCTCCGGCTAGAGAGCACTAATTCGGACAACAGCACTGGCGCCCTCGCCCAAGGCTATGGCAAATACTCTGGTACTGGCACAGACTATGGTAACTTCTCTGGCCTAGCCGATGCTGAGAATGCAGACTTCACGGCTACTGGGGGTGCTACCGATGCTACTACTGCTAATTCCCTATACTATGCTGGTACCCAGAGCGGCACTGCTACTATAAACATTAGCCAAACCAACTATGCTGGTTACCGCATGCCCCGCTATAACAACTACAATAACCAATCTACCTCTGCCGGCCGCCCCCAGAACCCTACCACAAACGGTGCCACCAACAGCACCACCAAGGCCGGTATATACTCCTACGGCAACTACTACACATGGCATGCTGCCATTGCCGACCTTACCTATAACGGCACCAATAACCAATCTAATACCGGTACCTCACTCTGTCCTACTGGCTGGCACTTACCTACAGGCGGTAGCGTTACTACGTCAGTAAACGTGACAGAAACCCCCTCCACCTGGCGTGAATTCTATAATCTAGGTTATGGCATTATGGGTAGCGTAGCAAATGATAGTAATGCTGGAACATATGCCTACTACAACAACACTACGACCAATTCTGCCGGCAAGACCGCCATACAAGCCTTTAGAAGCTTCCCGAATAATTTCCTCTACTCCGGCTACTTCGATTCGTCGTCTGCGGACTATGGGGGCATCTTCGGCAACTATTGGTCGTCAACTGCGCGCAGTAACTACGATAGCTACAGACTGACTCTGCATAGCACGTATGTCTCTCCGGGTACCTATAACGACAATAAGTACAGTGGCTACAGTATTAGGTGTCTAGCCGGCTCCTAGCCGCCCCCTTCCGCTGTCTACCCCTGTTCTTTTCTGTCTTGTCACTCCTGAATCCGGGGCGGGTGGGAACTGGGGGATAATTTGGCGCTGTATGGTATAATTGGGATATGAAATTATCAGAGGAATTAGTTTATCGGGGGTTTATGGCGGAGACGACCATAGAAAATCCGGCAGAGTTAGATACCCGTGAAAACAAAAAGTTTTATTGGGGGGCGGACCCATCGGCAGATTCGCTCACGATTGGGAATCTGGCAGCGCTTATGATGTGTGCGTGTTTTGTGCGGCATGGATATCAGCCGTATCTCTTGGTCGGCGGGGCGACGGGGCAGATCGGTGACCCAAAAGAAAACGGCGAGCGCGAGCTCAAGTCCATTGAGGAAGTCGAGCGCAACAAGCAGTGCATTAAGCAACAGGTCGAAAGAGTTGTCTCGGGGGCCACTGAGCCTCATCCTCTCGGACACACTCAAGGCCGTTCGGCCGACCTTACGGCCCTCGAGGATGAGACCTCAGTGGCTCCTCCTACTACTTTAAATATGGTTGATAACCTTGACTGGTTCCGCGACATGAAGTACCTGGATTTCTTGCGGGAGGTGGGGAAGGCGTTTTCGATGACGCAGCTGCTCGATCGGCAATTTGTGCAGAATCGGATTGGTGAAGGTGGCTCGGGAATAAGCTATGCCGAGTTTTCTTATACTTTGATTCAGGGGTATGATTTCTTGCATTTATACCGTGAGTATGGAGTAGATTTGCAACTTTGCGGAGCGGATCAATATGGCAATTGTACTAGTGGGATTCACTTGATCAAGCGTCTAGAGGGGGCGAAGGCCGACGTGTGGTCTACGCCGCTTGTCATCGATCCGGTGACTGGGCGGAAGTTTGGCAAGAGTGAGGGCAACGCTGTGTGGCTCGCAGGTGCCGATAATGGCTCTGGTAATTATACCTCGATATTTGATTTTTATCAGTTCTGGCTAAACCAGCCGGATGAGTCAGTAGAATATCTGATTAAAATTTATACTTTGCTTGAGAAAGAAGAAATCGAAGATATCCTCAGGCGACATGCCGAGAAACCAGAGGAGAGAATTGCACAACGGGCTCTAGCCTTTGGTGCGACTAGCGTGGTACATGGGCGAGAAAATGCGGAAGCGATTGAAAATTTGACTAGGGTATTGTTTGATCGGACTACTGATTTTGCAGATTTTACTGAGGATGAGATTTTGGAGTTTGCTAAATTCTTGCCAGTGGAGAAAAAAGGTGTAATGCTAGTAGAGGCATTAGTGAATAACGGCCTGGCCGAGTCGAAGAAGAAGGCGCGGGAGTTTATTTCTCAAGGAGCGATTACGATAAATGGCGTAAAAGTGTCGGATGATGTGGAGCTAAAACAGACTGCAATTATAAAGAAAGGCAAGAACAAGTTCTTGGTGGTAAAGTGAAATACTTAGCGGTCCTCGGTAGGCAACCAGAGATATCAATTGTTGAGCTCAATATGCTTAGCGGTACTTCGTGGCGCAAAATGCCTTCATCGGGCTGCGTCGCCGCCGCCCGTCGCCACGGGGGCGGCGCGCTCATCCTCGCCTTGCCAGGCTCCGGAGGCCCTTCTGAAGGCATTTCTGCGCCACTTGATATCTCTAGGCTTGGGGGGACTCAGAAATTGGCAGTAGGGCTAGAATCCAGCCCGCTCGATTATTTAAAGGAATTGCCGGAGGGAAAAATCACGATAGGGGTTTCGGATTATTCGGAGGGGGCTTCGCGGAGTGGTGCGCAGCGAGAGGCTTTGAAATTGAAGAAAATTTTGGTGCGGCATGGGCGGAGCGTGCGGGTGGTAGAGAATAAAGATGCGGCGCTATCTACTGCCACCTCGCTACATAATGGGCTCTCTGGTAAAAATCCGCGAAAGGTGGAGCTAATCAAAGTTGGCGACGAATGGTACCGAGTGATTGGCGTGCAAGATATTGATGCCTATGCAAAGCGAGATCAGGCGCGACCGGCGCGGGATGCGAAAGTCGGCATGTTGCCGCCAAAGCTCGCACAGATTCTGATTAACCTATGTGGGCCACTGGAGCCTGGTTCTACAATACTGGACCCATTTTGTGGGACTGGCGTAGTATTGCAAGAGGCTTTACTTATGGGGTATCGAGCGTATGGAACGGATGTAAGTGATAGGATGGTGGAATACAGCAAGAAGAATCTTATTTGGTTCTTTTCTGAGCATGGCGACCAACGGGGAGCCAGTTCGAGCGAGCCCTGTAACGACAGGCGCGAGCGAGAACGCGAAGAAATGAATCAATATAAGATTCCTACTAACGGCGTTGCGAACTCTCTAGCGTGGCACCGGTGGAAGAATTTTTGCCGGATTTCGGTGGGGGACGCTACTTCCTATAAGTGGCAACAGCCTGTGACGGCGGTGGCGTGTGAGGGGTATCTGGGAAAGCCGATGTCGCAAATTCCGACCGAGATGGAGTTAAAAGAGCAAAAGCAAGAGTGCGGAGCAATTATCGTTGGGTTCCTCAAGAATTTACACGGTCAGATTGAGTCTGGTACACCCGTGACGATTGCTGTGCCGGCGTGGCTCCGGCCAGACGGTGGCTATGAACGGCTGGAAAATCTTGACTTGATAGATAATATGGGGTATAATGTTGATAATAAAACGCGAGAGGGGCTTCTTTACCATCGAGATGGACAAGTTGTCGCGAGAGATATATTAATTTTAAGGAAAAAATAGATGTCACATGTAAAAGCTGGCGGTACCGCCAAAAATATTCATAATAATGCTGGCCAGCGTCTTGGCGTGAAGCGTTTTGGTGGCCAAAAGGTCAAAAATGGTGAGGTCTTGGTACGCCAGACTGGTGCTACGAAGATTGCTGGACCTGGCACATATATGTCGCGCAATTTTACTATTCACGCTGCAAAAGACGGTGTAGTTACTTTTGTAAAAACGAAAAAGACACATTTTTCGGGTAAGTCTTTGCCACGCGTAAGGGTAGAAGTTAGGTAAAACTATAAGCGGATTTTGGCCGAATATCATTTTTCTCGGGCTGCGTTCTCGACCCCTGTCGCCACAGGGGTCGAGCCGCTCATCCTCGCCTTGCCAGGCTCCGGAGGCCCTTCGAAAAAGATATTTCGGCCACCCGCTTATGGTTGAATCTATGCTATAATCTTGTTATGGCTAAGAAAAAAAGTCTGGGGTTTTCTTTTAAGACAATCCTAATTATCTTGACGGCTGTCCTGGTAGGGTATGTTGTGTACCAGAATTGGCCGGATGTTTTGGATACTCTAGATCATTTGCAAGATACGAATGTTTTTGTGCTATTACTGTTGATCCCTGAGCAGCTTTTTATGTATTATGCTTGTGGGCAGATATTCTTTTCTTATCTCAAGCATCAGAGAAATGTGAGAAAGTTTGACAACGGGGAGATTTTGAGAATTTCTACGGAGCTCAATTTTGTTAATCACGCAGTGCCGGCTGGCGGTGTAGGTGGATTGGCTTTTCTGACTTATCGGCTAAAGCCATTTAATGTGACGGCGGGGCAGGCGAGCTTTCTTTATGTGTTTCGATACGCGATTACTACGGTGATCAACTATTTACAAGCTCTTATTGCCATCATCGTGCTTTTGTCGCTAAGCTTGATACCTAGTGAGGCTATGTGGATTGTGCCTGTGGCACTAGTGATGAATATGGGTGTGTTGCTATTTTTGTGGTTGGTTATATACATCGCAAGCAGTAGCAGACGGATTGGATTTTTCTCAAAAATAGTCGAAAAAACGACAAATACGGCTGGGAGGATATTTACCTTTGGGCGAAGAAAGCATATTGTCCAAAAAGAGAAAATTTATCGCTATTTTGATGATATTCATCAGAGTCTAAAAATCGCAAAAAGCAACAAACAATATTTGAAAAATCCCATCGTTTGGGGGGTAGTATATAGTCTGTTTGAAATCGGGACATACTGGATAGTGGCGATATCTCTTGGTCGGCCGGAGCTTCTGCCGTTTATTATGATAGGTGAGGCAATTGGGTCGGTGTTTGACGGGATTATCCCCTATGGGTTGTATGAGTTGGGGATGGCGGGGGTGATGATTGCGCTAGGAGTAGATTTTCCGACTGCTACTATTGTGACGGTGATGACACGGGTGATTACGTTGCTATTCACTATCGTTTCTGGCTCGGTGCCGTATTACAAAGCAATTAGGGAGAGAAGATGAACAATGCAGACTCTCTAGCACCATTTCCTTCGCGTTCTCGCTCGCGCCCGTCTTTACGGGGCTCGCTCGAACATGCTCGTAGCAACTCGCGATGCTCAGAAAATGACGCCAGAGAGCCTGATGCTAATTCATTTACTCCGACGGAATTTATTGGTGTGGTAAACCAAACACTAGAATATGCTTATTCGTCAGTGCTTGTGACTGGGGAAGTGGCAAGCTTTAAGGTAAACCAGGGAAAGTGGGTATTTTTTGATATTAAGGACGAAGAATCTAGTGTTGGCTGTTTCATGACGCTATGGTCGCTAAGGATACCTCTAGAGGATGGCATGAAAGTAACTGTGCGCGCTGTGCCAAAACTGACTAAATGGGGGAAGTTCTCTCTCACGGTGAATGCGGTGAAGCCGGCAGGAGAGGGTAGCCTAAAAAAGGCGCTTGAAATGTTAAAAAAGAAATTAAATGCAGAAGGGTTGTTTGATCCAGCGAAAAAGCGACCTTTGCCGAGAGACATTACGAGGCTGGGCGTGATTTCGTCGACTCAGGCGGCGGGCTATGCAGATTTTGTTAAGATTTTGAATGCTAGGTGGGGTGGAATGAAAATTCAGGTAGCGCATACGCAGGTGCAAGGGCTTGATGCTCCGGATCAGATAATTAGGGCTTTAAAATATTTTAATGAGCAATCGGAGGTGGAAACGATTGCGATTCTTCGAGGAGGGGGTAGTGCGGATGACCTTTCGGCTTTTAATGACGAGGAACTGGTGCGTGCTATTGCGGCAAGCAAAATTCCGGTAATTACGGGTATTGGTCATGAAGTAGATGAATCATTGGCAGATTTAGCTGCGGATGTGAGGGCTTCGACGCCGTCTAATGCGGCCGAAATGCTGACTCGCGACAAGAGGGAGGAGATGGTGAGACTTGGCCGTACGATGCGACGAACCGAGCAGATAATTTATCAGGAAATGGAACGGGCAAGAACAGCCGCACACGAGAATTTAGTGAGATCTCGACGTAAGATTGACGAAGAAATCGAACTTGCCGAAAAGCGAAATGTTGAGAGTTTACGACGGATGGCTAATCTGGTGAAAGTAAAATATTTGGAGCCAATGATGAGGCTGAATCGAGAAAAGCTGGAAAAGGTAAGGGAGCGGATGTGGAATGAATTTGAGCGGATACATAGTACATTAGAGCATAAAATAAAGTTACTTGAGGCGCTCAATCCGGAAAAGGTTTTGAAGCAAGGTTATGCAATATTGTCTGGTAAAATATCTCCTGGTAATGTAGTGAAAATTACAACATACAAACAAGAGATTGAGGCGGAAATTAAGAAAATAACGGAAAGGAATTAAAATGGCAGAGAAGTTAAGCCTAAATCAAAAAATCGAAAAATTAGATACAGAAGTAGAATGGTTTTATTCGGACGACTTTAAGTTAGAAGAGGCTACCAGTAAGTATAAGGAAGCAGTGGTCCTGGCAAAAGAAATTGAAAAAGATCTGAGCGAGTTAAAAAATGAAATCGAAGTGCTGACAAAAGATTTTAGTAAATAATATGGATGTGATATAATAGGCTTATGAATAATGAACAAATGGGTAGTATGTCTGGTGTTCAGGGCATTCCGCCGATACAGCCAAGTCAGCCTTCTATGACGCCACAGTTTCAGACGGGGCCGAATGGTATGCCGATGGTGCAGCAAGTTCAGACGCCAGTGACGCCAAAAAAAGACATTGCTGGACTCGTGAAAACAATCGTGATAATCGTGGTTTCATTGATTGCGGTGACTTTTATTGGCTTATTTATTTGGATGCTTATGGAGCGCAATGAGGCGCAATCTGATTTGGACGGTAAGCTAGCGGTAGCTGCGGCTGAGGCAAAAGACGAGCAGGCCAAAAAAGACGAGGCCGAATTTCTTGAGCGCGAAAAGTATCCATATAAGACTTTTTCTGGGCCGGCGGATTATGGACAGTTGACTTTTGAATATCCTAAGACATGGAGCTTGTATATTGCGGCGGCTGCTACGGCAGGAGGCGATTTTAATGCCTATCTTAATCCGATTCAGGTGGATGCCGTAGGAAAAGAAACGATTAACGCCCTCAGGGTGACTATTCGCGACAAGAGCTTTGATGAAGTGACGCAAGAATATCAAAAGGCGATGGACAGGAAAAACTCTAATTTGACCATGGCATCTACTACGATTGGAGCGAATAATAATATTACGGCAAACAGATACACCGGCACGATTCCTGGGACTGAGCTGTCTGGATACATTGTGACGTTTAAGATTCGGGATAAAACTGCTATCTTGCAGACTGATTCGGTATTGTTCCAGGCGGATTATGACAAGTTGCTCGGTACTGTTACTTTCAATGAATAGTTCGTGATATAATGGGGGTATGGAGGAGGAGGTAGACGGTATTTTGGTAGCAGCGCATGAGCTCAAGGCTCCACTTGCGGTGTTGCGACAGCTAGCTCTCGCTTTTGATGAGATGGATGCTCCAAACGAGCACATTCGCACGGAAATGATTAATGTATCAGAACGGGCGATAAGACAAGTAAACGACCTCGCTAAGATACGTCGACTGGAAGATGGGCTGTTTCAGATGGAGCCTGTAGCGGTGCGCGCGGTCTGTGATGACGTGACACGTGAGTTGGCTTATCTGTTTAGTCATAATCAGCGGGATTTGTTTATAAAATATTCTAATAAAGCGAGGCTTGTGACGGCAAACCGTGATTTGCTGTATAGTGTAGTGTATAATTTCTTGCTGAACGCAATGCACTATTCCGGAGAGGGCACTAGGGCCGAGCTTACGGTGCACGATTCTCGGGATAAGATTAAAATATCCGTAAGGGATTTTGGTCCGACTTTGCCAATGGACGTATGGCGTGAGATGCGAAAAGGGTGGATACGTAAGCCGACTTCGATTGCAATGCGGCCAGGTTCGTCAGGGTTGGGATTATATATTGCGTCGAAATTTTCTAAGTATATGAACGCGAGAGTCGGGGCTATCCGACATCGGGACGGTACGAGTTTTTTCGTGGAATTACCAATTTCTAAACAGGCGAGTTTGTTTGAATGATTTTTGTAATTGATGACGACGAGGTAATGGCTGGGTGTGTAGCTAGAGCTTGCGGTGTGGCAGAAGTGGAAATTTTTAGTAATGCAATTGAAGCAATGAATCGGATTTCTGAAGGGGTGATACCAGACTTGATTTTTCTTGATATTTTACTAGACGGACCAGATGGGTTTACTTTTTTGAATGAGCTAATATCGTATTCCGATACGGCGAAGGTACCCGTAGTAGTGGTTTCGTCGTTAGATTTTGCCGGCAAGGACTTGTCGGTTTATGGGGTTGTGGGCGTACTTGATAAAAGCACGATGGTGCCAAAGGAGATAAAAGCCTATGTCGAGAGATATTGCGACTAGAGATTACCGTACTTTGGGGGTAGTGCTTCGCCGGACAAATTTTGGTGAGGCGGATAGAATTTTAAATATCATTACGCCTGATGGTAAGATTTCGGCGATTGCGAAGGGGGCGAGGAAGGAAAAGTCGCGACTAGCTGGCGGAATTGAGATGTTTTCGCTGGTAGATCTTAATATCCATCAAGGAAAAGGTGATCTCGGAGTAGTGACTGGGGCTAAAATGGTGAAATATTATAAGAATATTTTGAAAGATTTCGATCGGATGGGGCTAGCGGCGATTAGTTTAAAAAGAGTAAATGCGGCTGCTGAGTACACTGATAATCCTGACTTTTTCGTGATAATCCAGCAGATGCTAGAGGGGCTAGACAGTGGGGTGGGATTAGAGCTAGCTGAAGCGTGGTTTTGGCTTAACTTGGCTCGTGCTAGGGGTGAGGAAGTGAATTTATATCGTGATGCGAGCGGAGAGAAGTTAGATGTGGGAAAGCAATATGATTGGGGCGTGCAGGACGGGGCTTTTATAAGTAGAGACGGTGGTGAATATGGGGTAAATGAAATCAAGTTAATGCGATTAATGTCTAATGCGACGCTTGATGTTGTGAGGCGAGTGCGGGTGGATCAAGATTTGGTAGAGCGAATCCTGAGATTAGCGCGGGTGGCTGGCAAGGTGTAGCGCTGTGCCTAATTGCAACGTATGATATAATAAATGCATGGGAAAACTAGAAGATATTGTGAGTTTATGTAAAAGACGAGGGTTTATTTTTCAGGGATCAGAAGTCTATGGTGGGATGGCTGGCACCTGGGACTATGGGCCACTCGGTGTGAGTTTGAAGAAAAAAATTATGGATGCATGGTGGAAGTACTTTGTAGAGGATAGAGATGATATGTACGGTGTCGATGCGGCCATTATTATGAATCCTAGGACGTGGGTGGCGTCTGGGCATACGTCGACTTTTGCGGATCCTTTGGTGGAGTGTAAAGAATGCAAAAGTAGGTTTCGCGCAGATAAAATAGCAGATGGTATTACAGAGTCTGTTACTACGGAGGAGTTTTTAGATTTACATGTAAAATGCCCGGTGTGTGGCAAAGAGAATTGGGGGCCAATTCGTAAGTTTAATATGATGTTTGCTACGCATGTGGGCGCAGTACTTCCTGAGGACACAGCTGAAAATCCAGAACTCGCCGAGAAGGGGATTGCCTACCTCAGGCCTGAGACTGCGCAGGGAATTTTTACGAATTATAAAAATATAGTGGATACTATTTATCCTGATATGCCTTTTGGTATTGCTCAGCAAGGAAAGGCTTTCCGTAATGAAATTAGCCCACGTGATTTTATCTTGCGCGATCGCGAATGTTCCCAGATGGAGATAGAGTATTTTGTGGCTCCTGGTGCGTGGGAGGAGAATTTTGAGAAAATGCGAAAACTGCAGCATGATTTTCTGGAGAATGTAATGATGCTTCCAGCCGACAAAATACACGAGCTAGAGGTGCCAGAGGAAGATCGGGCACATTATAGCAAGCGAACGATAGATTATATGTATGGTTACCCGAACGGAGAAGAGGAGCTAATGGGGCTCGCATACCGTACGGATTTCGACCTTTCGAATATTCAGCGTGAGTCTGGCAAAAATATGGAGTATAGAGACAAAAAGACAAATGAGACATTTGTCCCACACGTAATAGAGCCTTCGATTGGCGTGGAGCGACTGTTTTTAGCGGTGTTATCTGCGGCTTATTTTGAGGATGAAGTAGATGGTGCTTCTAGAACTGTACTGAAGCTGCCGGAGATGCTTGCTCCATATAGGTTTTGTGTGTCGCCACTTTTAAAAAACAAACCCGAGCTAGTGGAAAAAGCTCGAAAGGTCTATGACGCTTTGCGGGCGAAATACGGTAATGTGACATGGGATGATTCTGGCAACATTGGCAAACGCTACCGTAAACAAGATGAAATCGGCACGCCCAAATGCGTGGTGGTAGATTTTGATAGCCTCGAAGATGATACTGTGACCGTGCGCGACCGTGATACCACTAAGCAGATTCGTGTAAAAATTGCAGAATTGTGATGTTTGCTGGGTGACATTTTGCTCAAAAGTGGCTTATGGTTTTTAGTTGTATGCTATAATGGTCTTATAAAAGGAGAATGATATGGCTAACAAAGCTAAAGCTAAGGCTAAAGAAGAAAACAAAAAAAAGATTATCGGTGGTATTTGCGCTGCGGCGGTGGTAATCGTCGTTATTGTGGTCGCCGTGGTGTTGGCAACTAGGGGAAATGCTCTGAACGATAGCTATTTTGTTTCTGATGGTTCGAAGTATGTATTGACAGTCGATATGAGTGATATGGAGCTCAGTGAAGAAGAAGCTGCATATACTCCGCTAAAGACGCATGTGGTCTATACGTACTCCGGTGAGGAGATTACTGGGATGAAAACTTATGCAGAATATGCGGATGCGGCAGCTGCCAAGTCTGCTTATGATGCCATGAAAGACGCTGGTGAGGACATGAGCAATATCGCTATTGATGGTAAGTATTTGATAGTAACTGCTACCCCAGATCAATATGAAGGAATGAAAGCTTCTGATGTAAAGGAGCAAATTGAATTCGTGGAGACGATGAAGAATATGAATTCTACAGGCGATGGCGAATCCGTAGAGACGGTTGATGATGGCGAGGTTGTTGACGACGGGGCGAATGTTGAAACGGTGGAAGTGACCGAATAGTTTGCATTAGAATAATTACTCAAAAATCCCGCCTAGGCTGGCGGGATTTTTGTATTACTAGGGGTGACTATTTTGTGGCGTCGTCGATAATTTTTTTAGCTTTATTTACCGTGTCTTTAATAGCCTCTTTGGTATTGTCTGCGAATTTTTCGGCTGCTTTCATGGCTTTAATTTCGGGATGTGCTTCTTCATAGCGAGCGATAGAGTCGGCGATTACTTTTTTGGCTTTGTCTACACCCTCGAACGCTTTAACCTCGGTGGTGCCAGGCTTTTTGAGGTCTTTGTAGTGATTGAAATGAAACTCGATTTGCTTTAGAGTTTGCGCCGGGAGATCCTCTAGTTTTTCGTAAGTGTCGCCATTGTTGCGGTCATCAGCTGGAACACAGATGATTTTATCATCTACCTCACCGCCGTCGACAAATTTCATGACGCCAAGGATTTTGCCTTGCATCCAAATACCTGTGGTAAGTGGCTGGTCGGTAATCATAAGTACGTCAAGCTCGTCGCCGTCTTCGTCTAATGTCTGGGGGATAAAGCCATAATTACAGGGCTTTGCAAAAGCCATAGGCTCTACGCGGTCAAGCATGAAGCAAGCGTGCTCGCGGTCCCATTCGATTTTGTGATTGGACCCTGTAGGGATTTCGATGACGACATTTAGCTCGCCTTTTTTATAATCCCCTGGGGTTAAGACTTTGTTAAAATCTGCCATAATATCTCCTTTTTACGTGTTTATAATTATAGCACAAATGCCCTTTCTCGGATACACTCAAGGGCGTTCGCCTGAGCTTGTGGTCCCCAAGATGAGCATTCGCTACACTGTATATTCATAAAAAGGTGGATGGCTCGGCTGGGTCGGTCCAGAAGTCGGTGGGGTCGGTGGTGGACTCAATAATGTCCTCAGTGATGAAACTAAAATTGCGTGATTTGCCAGTGGCGAAGTCTTTGACCTGTAGTTTGCCGGATTCTACTTCCTTTTCTCCTACTACAATGCCGTTTGCGGCGATTTTGGCTGCGTAGGTGAGCTTGTCGCCTAGTTTTTTGTCAAGGAAAACTACGGCGGTGCTATGATTCTTGTCGCGGAGCTTTGAGGCGAGCTTTAAAGAGTACTCTATTTCTTGATCGGTAACAGGAATAATGGCATATTCGGTGAGGCTTTGTGCTCCAGGATTGATGAGATTATGTTCGTTTAGGATATGGTACAAGCGTGTGAGCCCGATGGAACCGCCTACGCCAGGGAAGGCTTGGTCCGAGAAAAAACCAGTGAGGTTGTCGTAGCGACCGCCACCGGCGACGGAGCCGATGTTTTTATGCTCGGGGAGGACGAATTCGAAAACTGTACCGGTGTAGTAGTCTAGACCGCGGACTATTTTGAGATCGGCGACTATCTGCTCTTTTAGCTCCATGCTTTCTAGAAGGCCCATGACTTGATCTAGCTCGGCGACACCGACAGTGAAGGCCGGATTATTGATTTCTAGATTGTTTAATTGTTTGATTACTTCGGAACGCTCGCCGTGTAGGTCTATAAAAGAAAGTAGGGTTTTGATTTGCTCTTTGCTGAGTTTTAATTCTTCGAGGCTGGCCTTAGTTTGCTCTGGAGTAACTTTTTCGGCATGATCGACGATATTGTAGATTTCTGTAGATTTGCTGGACAGGCCGAGATGTTCTAAGAGGCCAGAGAGAATTTTGCGGTTGGAAATGCGGGCCAAGACAGGCGTGTCTAGATCGAATGATTTTATGGATTCGATAAGGGTCGAGATGACATCTGCATCGTAAGCGAGGGAGAGTGATCCGCGGCCGATAATGTCTATGTCGCATTGGTAAAACTCGCGAAAGCGCCCTTTTTGTGCGCGTTCACCGCGAAAATTTAGGCCAATTTGAGAAGCTTTAAAGGGGAAGGTGAGCTGGCTTTCGTGCTCGACGATGTAGCGAGCTAGCGGTACGGTATGGTCAAACCGGAGGGCCTGACTGGATTTTTTGACATCCTTTTCGCCGGTCTTTTTAACTTCGTAAATTTGCTTTTCGGTGTCACCACCGGCTTTGGCGAGGAGGACTTCTGTCCGCTCTATGCATGGCGTTTCGATATTAATGAAACCATGAGACTTATAGATGCGGGCGATTTTGTTTTTTAGGCCATCAAATGTGGCTTGCTCGACAGGGAGTAGCTCTTGCATGCCAGAAACTGGAGAAGTATTTAACTTTTTCATATTCCAATTATAGCATACTTGTGGTATAATACGTGATGTGGCTCTGTAGCTCAGCTGGTAGAGCAGAGGCCTGAAGAGCCTTGTGTCACTGGTTCAAGTCCAGTCGGAGCCACCAGATTCACGGCCTCGGGCGGTTAGCTCAGTTGGCTAGAGCGCGTCTTTGACGTAGACGAGGTCACAGGTTCGACTCCTGTATCGCCCACCACATTAATAATTTGGGTCGGTAGCTCAGCTGGTTAGAGCACGGGCCTTTTAAGCCCGGTGTCGAGGGTTCGAGCCCCTCCCGACTCACCAAGATTGCGAATAAAAAGAAAGAGCTTGCTCTTTCTTTTTTGAGCAATCGCAGGTGAGGCAGATTTTTGCGCAGCAAAAATCGTACTCACTATTGATTCGGTAAAACGAGAGCTTGCTCTCGGTTTTTGTTGTCCGAGGAAACGCAGGTGAGGCAGATTTTTGCTCTTGACTCCCCCCGCGGGAGGGGGTAGAATTATATTAATGGTTATGATAATATAAGTTATATATAAAGTAGAAAGGCCGTACACATATATGAAGATATCAAAAACAAATAAACTATTCATTATACCAAGCATTCTAACTGGTGCTACGCTCCTTTCTGGCGCTGCTCTTAGTAGTGTAATAGTCTCTGCTGCAGACAATACTGACATTGTAGACGACGTCACCATCACCGTCCCAGTATCCTGTACAATGAGTGGTACTGGTATGGATTCACATACAGCTAATATAACGAATGGCACCTACCAAGACAATATCGGTACTACCACCCTCAAAGCCTTTTGTAATGACAATAATGGCTTTGCTATATATGCAGCAGGATACACAGGAGAAGAAGTAGGAGGAACTAATAGCACTAAGCTAGTAGGTACACCAGCAGCCATAGGAAACATAGATACTGGCATAGCAGAATCTGGTAATACATCCAATTGGGCTATGAAGCTAGCTACTAACGCTAGTGCTACCTATGCCCTAGAATTAGACAATGGCTATAACAATTACAGCATAGTACCTAGTGACTATGTAAAGGTAGCACATAGAGACTCTGCTACTGATATACCTAGTAGCAATACTACTGCTACTGGTGCAGAGCTGACTACTACCTATGCAGCATATATCTCTCAGACCCAACCTGCTGGTACATATAGTGGGAAGGTGATATATACATTGGTGCAT
>JAZQCE010000026.1:0-1747 GCA_045546095.1 Candidatus Nanosyncoccus sp.
TAGGTAGAGCAGCGGACTGAAAATCCGCGTGTCGTTGGTTCGATTCCGACCGGAGGCACCAAAATGCGGGTGTAGCTCATCCGGTAGAGCGCCACCTTGCCAAGGTGGAGGTAGCGAGTTCGAGCCTCGTCACCCGCTCCAATATGGTACCGTGGCCAAGTGGTAAGGCAAGAGTCTGCAAAACTCTCATTCGCCAGTTCAAATCTGGCCGGTACCTCCAAAAAAGACAGAACCCTTTTGGGTCCTCTCTTTTTTGTCGTTCCGGCCCAGATTTGAAAACCTAAATGCAATAGTCCGGTGGACTATTGCTCGCGAGGGCTTGACCGAGCGAAACATCTATCTATTCTCCTCGCTGAGAGGAGAATAGATGCAAACAAATCTGGCCGGTACCTCCATAGTTAATGCACACTTTAGATTTCAACTTCGAAAAGTTGATTAAAAGGTGTGCATTTTCTATTTACTCCGCATTTTATGGAAGAAATTATTCGGAAACCTGGGGTAAAATGTTAACACGAATTTTTGCAATTCCATAGATGTCAAACCCCTAAAAACCGATATTTACTCGATGTTGAAGCGGTATTCCTGCTAAATAATCAATTTCAGCGGTGCCTTTTTTGAGTTTTCATTGAATTCTCTAAAAGGGCACCGCTTTTTTTATTTCTGATAGAAAGTTTTTTCGAAAAATTATCAACCTGCCGTATCTTCTAAATTGAAGATGGAGGAAATGACTCTATGAGTATTCGCACTATAACCATAGAGCGTTGTGTTTTCTCCGGAAGGAAGGGTGCCAAAATGTTCTTTCATATGATAGACTCCTTTTGCACTAAAGTATTCTTTTGACTTTACATGGAATATTATAGTGGTTTGGCGAGATGCTTTGAATAAACAAAGTGCGCTAACTCATGCACAGAATTACCGAATTCCCTTGCTATACCTAAACATGCAGATGCTGTTCCTGCGGTTGGTGTGTGAATACTAGAGTAGACAGAAAATCTCCCGCACTTAGGTGCAGGAGATTTTCCGTGATGAGAGGAGAAGAAGCAATCATTCCAAAGATAAGTAGTGTATTAAGCGGCAAGGGTTACTTTGTTGTTCATGGATGTGCCGAGTTCAAACAGCTTGTGTTTGTTTGCTTTGAAGATCTTGGCCATCTGCCAGGAAGACATTCTGATTGCCTCTTTATAGGAATGATTCTCAACAAGGAACATAAAGGCATCAATGGGGCTAAGTGCCAGATGATTCAGCTTGCTCATTTTTAGTCCATACTCAACAGAGCAGAGTGTGAACAGCATAGAGTAGCGGTCCTGATTTGTCCATTGATAATCTTTGTCATGGCCCATGGCCTTCTGCAGATCTTCGAAGGTATATTTGGAGCACAGTGCGACCTGATAGAGGCCGGTTTTTTTGTAGCTTTCGAGGAAAGAGTAGTACTGAATGGATTGGGTGCTATCCTTGTCAGAGGGAAGAATGCGGATAACATTTGCAGAAATGACAGTAGCACCATTGCATTTCATAACGCTGACCCGGATCTTTCCATCAATGACATAAAACTGGCCTAAATACTCGTAGCAGGTAATGGGAGCGATTTCTCTTTCGTTCAGATAGTCCAGATAGATACTGCACCATATTTTTGCGAAACGGCTAGAGGGGGGATCGATAGGAAGAAAATCGACGGTGTAGGAATAATTACCACAAATACTTGCGACACCAACGATTTTATTAACGGGAATATCGATAACACCGAGGG
>JAZQCE010000027.1:0-37008 GCA_045546095.1 Candidatus Nanosyncoccus sp.
TTGACCTGAAGTATAACTAATACCAGAGCCGTCCTGAGCTGTGTTCCAGCCGGTAAAGTAGTATGTAGTGCCACTGATTGTAGGTCCATTGAAGGTGCTGGTGGTGAGCGGTGTGGCTACACCTTCGGGGATAATTTGGTCTGCTACTGTGCCGGTGCCAGTGATGCTCTGACCATTGAATATACCTGTGGGATCATAATGTACTGTATAAGATACACAGACATCAGCTATAGTAGTGTAATAGACAATGGTACCATCTTGATTACTATTATTAGTATCTGGGATGAGTTTGTAGGTACCGATGGGCATGGAGCTATCCATGGCTACACCATAGTAGATGGAGAATTCGTCATTAATGTCTGTGGGGCTAGGAGTGGTGAGAGGAGTTTTGACTGTAGCTACTGTACTACCTAGGGCTGGGACTGGGGAGAAGGTAGAGCTAGCAGCGGGAGTAGTACCATCCGCATTGTAGTAATAGCCCCAGGTGTTGGCGGAGCTATTTAGAGCAGTGCTACCAGAGGCTGGTGAAAAGTAGGTACCAGAAGTATTATTGCTGCTGTTGCCGCCCAGATAAAGGTGATTGTTGTTGACGGATGTAGACATGGTGAAGTTGTAGCCTGAGCGACAGGTAGTGGAAACAGTGATTTGGTCTTTGCTAATAGCTGTACTGATGCCGGTGGTAGGGTCGCTACCGGCAGAAGAGATGTTGATGCTTTGGGCACCAGAAGAGGTGACAGTGAGAGAGTCGGCAGCGGAGGCGGTGGGGGCGGAGAGAGCACCCGTGATGGCTAGGATAGCCAGGAGAAAAAGACCTTTGATAGGTCTGGCATAAGTTTTGGTTATGTTTCTTTGAATACGGGACATCGTGTACGGCCTTTTATTAATATATTTTTATGATAGCACTTATGGTTTGCTAAAGCAAGACTTTTTCTCGCCTGCCTGGTGGGCGCTGGGGCGGACGAGGCCTAGCTATTTCCAGTAGGCTTTGCCAGGGATGCGGACGTCGATATATTGGAAATCATTGATTCCCTGGCTGGTGAGATAACGAAGCATACGTTCGGCATCTTCTACAGATACCGCAGAATCGCGATCAATATGGAGCTTGATGAAGCCGGTGTGGCCTTCTAGGTAAAAATCTACCTCGCGTACAGAGCCAGTAGGCACCACGACTTTCACGGGGACTAGCCCCACATCGCGAAAGTCTTGCTCGGCTTGGGCTACGTAGGAGCGCATACGATTGGTGATGTGACCACCAGTAGAGGCATCTTCGTCGACTATTTCTATGGTGGGGTTAGCGGTAATTTCGGCCTCTGGCTGAGTACTGATGGGGGCGGGCTCACCGCTTCCCACAAAAAGAAAACACAGGAAGATTAGGACTGCGGCTAGTGCCACAAAGCCAAAGATAGTGAGGCCAATCCGGCGGGCCTTTTTCTTTTTGTCTTTTTTGCGGGCGGCGGTACGCTCACTCTTGGTCTCTAGACGCTCACGCTCGGCACCGATAGTACGGCCCATCTGAAAGGTGGATTTGCGATTAGCGCGCCTATGGACAAGCTCTGGGCGAGTGTCTTTTTCCATCTAGGCTTCCTTCAAAATAATTTCGGCTAGACGACGGGCGGCGTCAGCACGAGCTTCTTTATGTAGGCGGTCGGCCATTTCGGCACGGAGACGAGGAGATTTTACTAGGTGACGAATTTCTGCAAGGAGCCGGGTGGGGTCTGCTACCATTGCTATATCGCTAACCACGGCTGCGGCCCCAGTATCGCGAAGTCTCTCGGCATTTTTTTCTTGGTGGCCACCGGGGAGACGCTCAAATGGTACCAGGATAGTGGCTTTTTTTAATGCGGCCATCTCGGCAATAGTGGTGGCGCCAGCGCGGGATACTACTACGTCAGCTGCGCCCATTAGCTCATTCATAGTGGTGCTGAACTCCCACATACGGAAATTAGATTCGAGAGAAGCTTTTTCCCAGTTTTCGTATTTTTTGAGATCTACCATATTCTCATAGTGTTTGCGTCCTGCAACCAGCCCTACGGAGGTAAATTTGAGCAACTCTGGTAAGATAGCGCGTGTGGCTTCGTTTAGGTTTTCGGAGCCCTGGGACCCGCCCGTAATGACTACTAGGGGCTTGTCCGGATTAAACGAGAAGGCTTTTTTTAGAGAAACCTGCCGCGACGGACTGACAGCCTTGAACTCGGTGCTTACGGGGATCCCAGTCCAGACATAATTAGGGTGTTTTTGGAGTGTTTCTTCGGGTACAGGCATGCCAAAGGCTACCTTTCTAGCTTTGCTCATGAGTATACGGTTGGCGAGGCCAGCGACGACGTCGGATTCGTGAATAATATAGGGGATTTTGAATAGACGAGCTACTAAGCCTACCGGTAGGCACACATAGCCGCCTTTTAGAAAAATAACATCAGGGCGGCTGCGTTTTTTCATCAAGCGACAAAAACTGGTGATGAGCCCGGCGATAAAACCTAGAAAACCTAGAATATTGCCGAGGATTAGTTCCCTCACGGTGACGCCAAAGTGGACGAAATAATCCCTAAAGTGCCAATTGGCATAACGATGGAACTTGCCGGCTGGAAGCCGACGTACTCGGATGTAGGTAGATTTTTGCTTGCGGGCTTCTTCGCCCCAAGCCACGCCTATCTCGGTAGTGAGCTTGGTGACATTTTTGTAATATTTCGGATCGGTCCAAAATTCTACCTCGGCGCGAGGGCGCTCGGCTAATATTTCACGAACTACGGCGACGGCTGGAGTGATGTGGCCCCCGGACCCCCCGCCGACTACTAATATTTTCATCTTTTCCTATTACCTCCCTACTAGTATAACACGAAAGTTGTAAAACTAGCCCCAAAGCAAAAGCGATAAAGATCATACTAGTGCCACCATAGGAGAGTAGTGGCAAAGTAATGCCAGTGACAGGCACTAGGCTAGTCATAGCCATAATGTTGACCACGACCTGAGCCAAGGTCCAGGAGAAGATTCCGATTATGAGTAGGCGGTCTTCTTGCGCTGGGGTATGATCCGCGACTTTTAGCATCCGAAGAAGAAGTGCAGCAAACACGGCAATGATCAGAAACAACCCAATAAAGCCAAATGTCTCACCCATAATAGCAAACACCGAGTCGTTGATAGATTCCGGGAGATACCCCGTAGCCTGGACAGAATTACCAATGCCTACACCAAAAAACCCGCCCACGCCAATAGCTAACATAGCATTATCTACATGATAGGTAGAATCCGAACTCTCCCCGCCGGTCAAAGTAGTGAGCCAAGCGTCTACCCGCTCCATACGGTGACCAGAAAAAGCTACGGCTCCTACTGCCCCAACTATGATGATAGCTAGAACAATGAGATATTGCCGAGCTGGCACCCCGGAGGCCAGTAGCATCCCCAGGATAATGGCGATAAGCGCCACGCCGGTGCCTAAGTCTCCTTGAGCAATTACGACCAAGAATAACGATGCGCCACAAACAATTAATAGTGGCAGCCAAAATTCACGCAGACTACCGATGGTTCCCTCTTCTTTTTTGCGAGCGAGAAAGTCTGCAAGGTAGATTACTAAGGAAAGTTTTAATAATTCTGCGGGCTGAAAACTAATACTGCCCAGACTAAACCAACGACACTCGCCAAGCTCACATTTTACCAGGCTAGACCCTACTAGCGATAAAATCCAGAGCAAAGCCGAGAGCACAATAGCCGTGATCATTAGAGGTTTAGCGACTTTTTTGATATATTTATAGGGGATCCATTTGAATGCCGCAAAGAAAGCTACAAGAGCTAGCCCTACCGAGCGAAGCTGTCCTAGGAAAAAGTAGTTAGGGTCATAATCAGAACCATAAGTGCTATTGAGGACGTTGGCGCGCATGGGACCAATAGCGTAAATCACAATCAGGCCCAGTGCCATGAGCCCCAGAGTAGCGAATAGAATGACCAGGTCGGATTTGTGCTTTCTCATAATTTGTATCCTCCCGACGGGTCCTGTCCTCGCATTTTCCCCCACGTCGCTAAGGCTCCGCGGGGGGCCCCCAAGCTCGGCCACCCGTCGGTGTGAACCATCACCCGCCGATAAGGTATCATATTGCGCCTCCGGTGGCGGCGAGAAATACCCCTACGATAGCACAGACGCCCGCTACGATCCAGAAGCGCATGACGATTTTGGCTTCACCCCAGCCGATGGCTTCGAGGTGGTGGTGAAGGGGCGCAGAAATAAATATTTTTTTATGGAAGAACTTTTTCCAGAATAGCTGAAGTAAGCTAGAACCAGCCTCAATTACAAATGGTAATCCTATGATAGGTAGGAGCAAAAATGAATTGGTCATCATGGAGACCACGCCTAGCCCTGCACCGAGGGCAAATGAGCCAGTATCGCCCATCATAAATCTAGCCGGCGGCACATTAAACCAGATGTAGCTAAGTAGCCACCCGACTACGGTAAGACAAAAACCAAAGAGCATAATGTTGCCCTGGAACAGAGCGATCACACCAAAGGCCCCATAGGCCATCATGGCGAGCCCCCCTGACAAACCATCTAATCCATCCGAGATATTTACCGCATTTGATGTGGCTACTACGGCAAAGGCAAAAATTAGAATCATCCCGATAATGCCGACCTCGAAGTCGCCATAGAACGGAATGAGCATGGTAGTCCAGCCAAGCTTGACTGCAAAAAACCATCCGAGCGCGAGTCCTACTGCAGTGATAAGAAAGAATTTAACAGGACCGCGTAGCCCCGCCGCACCGCGACCAGAGCCAAATATATTAATAACATCATCAATCACTCCCACTAGTGCCCCACCGAGGAACCCTACGAGTGGCAGCCATGTCTGTCCACGATCTAAGTTAAAGGCCCAAGTAACAATAGTGACAGCGAGGACGCCCACGAGCCCGGCCATGGTGGGAAAAACGTGTTTAAACTTGTGGGCGTGGAGTTTTCGCATGACGGGAAGCTCTTTGCCGTCCACTGTAGTGGTTTTTTGTTTTTTCCAAAACTTATATTTATAAGCAAAATGGGTATAGAATGGCGTTAAGACCATTGCGAAGAGAAACCCCGCTAAGCTTAAGAGTAAACCATGAAATACTTCATCACTGATTGTCATCATCTAATTATGCCCCTGGTTTTATTTTTTGATAATCGATAAGGTAATTTGATATTTTATCGAAAAGGTCCATGGCGTCGCCACTGCCTACACCAGCACCCTCTCCCCACATTTTAACCATTATTACATATTTTGGCAACTCTCCAGATGGGCCAACAAAGCCAATATAGGAACCGACAAGCTGTGCGAAAGTGTTATCATAGGCACCGTTCACAATGACCTGGGCAGTACCGGATTTACCTCCGATGGCATAGCCTGGACGATCAATACCTCCAGTGACTTTGTAATTACGGTTGTAGATAAGCATGTCCCGCATGGCAGCGGAGGTCTCGTCGGAGAGGATTTTGTCCTCGATTCTTTTGCTGGACGGGTCCTGCTGGGTTTTTTCTTGAACTTCCCCATCCTTCAATACCCCTTCAACGATGGTCGGTGTGCGCCAGGTGCCACCATTGACTACCGCAGAAAAAGCCGAGGCAGTCTGGATCATAGTGATACCGAGGTTTTGGCCAAAAGTCATGTTGGCGTAAGTAGAATCGCGCCCCCAGCCTTCGTTTGGGTCTGGAATAAACCCCTCAGCTTCGATAAGTTCGATTCCCGTAGCCTGGCCAAGACGGAATTTGTTGTGATAATAATCAAAAAGTTTTTCCCTACCCTGCTGATTGATGGAAGTAGGGTCGCCTCCGAGAAGCTTTAGGGCATAGATTGAACCAGTGTTTAGTGACCAATAGAGAGCTGTACGCATATTAATAGTGCCATATAACGAACTCCTCTGCTCAGCATTATCAATTTTCCAATCGTCGACCGTTTCGTATCCTTGGTTGAAATATGTAGTATCGGCAGTCATCACGCCCTCATTTAAGGCAGCGGAAAAAGCAAAGCTTTTACAGATCGAGGCAGGCTCGTAGGGGACGTCAGTGACGTAGTTTACGAAGGCGGAAGCGTCGGTGACGTTGTCGTAGCGGCTAGGATCGTAATTCGGAACATTAGCCATGGTAATGACTTTGCCGGTATCTGGCTCCATAATCAAAACGGAGGCATTGGTGGCAGCCGTAGAATTAATAGCTCCTGCAGCTAGCTCTTCGACTCCTTGTTCTAGGCTGCGATCCACAGATAAAACAATATTTTCGCCATCTTTGGCGGGTATTTTGATGTTGTCATTGCCGATTGATAGGGCGACCTTGTTCACATCCGCAGTAGCCTTGATAAGTCCGTCTTCGCCGGATAACTGTTTGTTTAGTGAGCCTTCTACACCATATTGCCCCACGCCATCATTGTTGACAAATCCTAGAAGCCCCGAGGCCAGCTGCCCTTCAGGGTAAACTCGCTGGTTGGTCTTTTTGAGCCAAATAGCAGGAATTCCCGCTTCCGCGATTTGTTCGGCCGTTTCACGGGGAATGTTTTTTGCTACTATTGAATAACGCAGGCCATCAGTAGCATAGACCTTGTCGATATCGGCAACTTTGTATTCTGCTGCATAGGCCTCAAGGACTTTTTCGATATCTTCTTTTTTGGTAACAGTAGGGTCGATCACGATTTGATATGTGGTCTGGTTTAAAACCACAGCCACTGGCTCCCCTTTGTCCATCATATATATTTCACCGCGCCTCGCGGTAATGGTCTCAAGCAGAGTGTGCTGAGCGTCGGCTTTCGAGACCCACATACCATGTTCGATAATTTGAATAAAGAAAAGCCGAAGCAAAATAATGCCAAGCAATACAAAAACTATATTTCGTAGAATTTTGATTCGCCGATGCGAATTCTCTGTAGTTATGCTCGTGCTGGAATAATTATTCCGTGGCATAACCCGTAACGCTCGCGTTCTCCATCGTGGCGGCAACAGTGCTGTTTTTGGCGGTTGCTACAGATGTAAGACGCGCCTTTTCTACTGCGAGATCATCTTTTTTGGCACTAAGCTCTGTAATTTCGGACTCAACAGAGGAAAGTTCATAATCAAAACTGGTAGCCTTGGTGCCTTCTGCGACATAAATTAAACCAAAAACCAGTGTCAACATACCGACAATTACGATTTGGGATATAGAACCAAGGCTTCGCTTGGTGTGACGAATGGTATTACGATTACGCGCAAAGCTGTTGCTTATACCACCGCCTCGTCTAGATACATAAGTTGCTTGATTGAACATTTTTGGTTTTCCTCGCTTGATGTTTATTTTTGTTTTTTATCGTTTTCTATTTCATTCTTAGTCCGGGGACTCATCACGAGCAGAGCTATAAGTAACTCGTGAAGAGGAGCCCCGGGAAGGTCATACACTCCACACTCTCCGTGTGAACTCTAAATTGGTGGACCTTTTTGGTCCATATCATTAGTCCCGAAACCCCGGGCAGAAGCCGTAGCCCTGCCCGGTAAAGGGAGACTAACGGAAATGTACCTTGATGGTTTGCTTGCGAGATTTATTCGCAACTACGATTTGTTTTGGCATGTTTGCCTCCTTTTTTATGTTTTTATTTTTATCAATTCCGCTTTGCCAGTCTAAGCTTGGCGCTCCTGGCTCGCGGGTTGATAACTAACTCCGACTCTACCGCCATAACCGGCTTTTTATTGATAATTTTTATCTCGGATTCTTCACCAAAGCTGGTGGCCTCTTTTAAGTAATCCTTGACTAGCCGATCTTCTAGACTGTGGAAAGTGATTAACCCTAGGCGGCCACCACTATTTAAGAGCTTGGGGAGAATCGGCAATGTTTGCTCGATTTGCTCTAGTTCCCCGTTGACCTCGATGCGAATTGCCTGGAAAATCGTGGTGGCAGGGTGTGTATTATAATGGCCATGCAATCTATTCCGAATCAAATCTGCCAATTCTTTGGTAGTACGAATCGGGCGATGGTGGACTATAATACCTGCCAGGATCCTGGCGCGACCGGGGCTCTCTTCACCGTATTTTACTAATATCTCCGTTAGTTCTTTTTCACTGTACTTATTCACTACATCTGCTGCCGTCTTTTTTTGCCTGCGGTCCATCCGCATGTCGAGCAGGGCGTCATGTTTTAATGAAAAGCCGCGCTCACCCATGTCTAATTGCGGAGAGGAAACTCCAAAATCCGCGAGTATCATATCAAAAGTCTTTCCACACTCGAAAAGCTGTAGCACTGCACTATAAAAATCTGTATTAATGATGGTTGTTTCAGCTGGAAATTTGCTTTTTAAAAACTCGGCAGCAACTTCGTCGCGGTCAACCAAAACTGCATCTTTATAGTTCTGTGTCACATCCAAAATCTTGCTAGCGTGACCTCCATAGCCTGCGGTAAGATCTAAATACGTTTCGCCAGGTTTGGGGTTTAGGCCTGCTAAGACTTCTGATAATAATACAGGGATATGTAGTTTCTCCATATATATATTATACATCGTTTGAGACCGTTCAACTAGAAACTGCGGCGTGTTTGTTTCTGCTTTAGTTTTTGTTTATACACAACTAATCTACTACGATTTGGTTTGCGCTAGGCAAATCACAGAATCGTAGCCGTTGAGAGACTTATTGTGTTTTTAGACCATATAGAGTTTTATTGGGAGGTGTGTATTTGAGGAAAGAACGCACGATTTTTTTGACGCATCTCGCTTAATCTTTAATGCGCGCCATAGCTCCTAGATGGTCGGCCTCAAACATTTTTAATGTACGATTTTTGTTTAGCGTTTTTGTTTATTGTTCGCTGATTTAAGTTTATGATAATTCCCACAAAAATGCAAGAGCTTTTTTAGACTTTTTTTAAGTTTATGGTTTTGCACCATTGTGGAAAACTTCCCTGTTATTTTCCCGAACAAAGACGATTGATTTTTTTCATTTATGTTTTATAATAACCGAACGTCTATAGTAATCAGAAATGCCTTTTTCGGACACGCTCAAGGGCGCTCGCCCAGGCTTACGGTCCTCAAAAGGCATTTTCTGATTACTTCTGGTGTGCTATAATTGATAAAAATAAGTGGAGAAAAATATGAATAATACTGATGGACCGTTTGATGTGTTCTTGTGGGCGAACGAGGTGGATGAAATCAAAAATAACGTATCTGCGGAGCTGTTTTTGTTTAACAAAAACTATACGCCATACAAGATAAAGTATTCCGACAAACTGGCTGGAGCCGTGAAGTCACTGTTTATGCAGGAGGCGATTCATTACATAATTGAGGAGGCCGACAAGGGATTAGAATGTCGTGAATACGAGAAGGCCGATGGCGAAGAGAAAGTGATTTACCGTACTTCCCTTTCCAAGGTGGGCCGGGCAGAGACATTGATTCACTTGATCGAAAATGAATATAAAGATATTGATTACTTTTCCGAAAATGAATACGATTTTAAAAAAGTAAAAGGAATTATAGCCAAGTTTACCTACCCTGGCGATTCTGGCATGAAGACCTTTTATATTGCCAAAATCTTGCCAGCATCATCGGCACTCAAGGGCGCCTCATCTTGGGAAATTAACGGTGAAAGTTTTGAACCATTCTCTGCCGAAATTGCACTTAAGATGCCAGATGATAACCAGGTAGCAATTGTGGACGGCACAATTGTAGTATTCAATCAAGCTAAGTTTGAAAATTTGTTTCAGTATGATTACAAATCCCAGGTAATTGCCGAGGCAAAGGCTCGGGAGTTGACTGAGAAATATAAATTGTCTTTTGCCGAGGGGCTGACGCTCGATTCGTTGCTGGCTGATAAAAAACCAATTTTGAAAAAAGTACAGGCGATGGATATCGCAGAAGAGATGCCTCAGGATAAACTACTTGACTACGCGGACGAAATGCAACTTGAACTAATGACCGACGATGATGGCTCTATCATTATTATGGATGACAAAGACTTAACTATGTTTGTAAATTTGTTGAACGAAGATTACTACGTATCGCCAGTGAATGGCAAACGCTACGAAATTAAATCAAAGAAACTACTTTCCGAGCCCGATGGCGAACCACCTCGTGGATGAAGTGATTGCTTCTAGATAAAATAGATTTGTGTTTCTTCGAAGCATATAAAATTACCCATATAAAAATTACAACGCCACCATTTTTGCGAGCGAACTTGTTACGCCGAGCAAAAATAGGCTGGCTGTTGTAATTTTTATCTTGGCGTAATTTTATCGCTGAGAAAAAACACAAATCTATTTTATTTCGAAGTATGCGCTATTTACGAAACTGGACTCGCCGAGGGTGCGGAAGGTTTTTTCGAGGTCTAGACGGGCTTCGACGACGGAGTCTTTATCAGTGAGCTCGGACTCGATTTTAGCGTAATAGCCGGGGAGGCTGTCGATTTTGTCTATATAGATATAGTTGCCCTCGCCCATTTTGAGTTCTTCGCGGCGGCGAGAAACTTCGGCTACTGGCTTGAAGCCGAGCTGCAGGATGATGTTGACCATCTTTTCGTAATCTTTAATGGTGGTCTCCTCGATTATATCAACGCCGGAATCTTCGATGTGACGCTTCAAAATAAAAAAGTATTTTGCTGGTTTGTCGACGGAACGGATTTCGGTGCGCATGATGAGACGTGGGTAATTAGAGTTTCCCTTGTAGCCACGAGGCACATACACGCGGTCATGCTGCCAATAGATGGGTGAAAATTCGAACTCAATATCGGTGAGTTTTCTCTTGAAAGCGTCGCGGCTTTTTAGTTTGCATTTGACGATAGCCTTCCTCATGAGTTAATTATAACATAGTATATCCACAATACGCGCCTCAATAGATTTAACACCATTAAAGTCATTCTCGATGAATTTGATTAGGGGTTCGATTTTGGTCTCGGTGTCGAGGTCCAGCCAAGCTTCGGGAGCAAAGAAAGCAATGAGTTTTAGGGTCTTACCGTTTTTGTCGACAAGATCAAGGCGAAGATGATTGCCTTCGGCGCCCAGCCTAGTCTTATTTATTATTTTTACATTTTCTAGACGAAAGACTGGCTCTTCATTCCCTGGCCCGTATGGCTCTAAGGATTTTAGGTCTTTTAGTAATTCCAGATTCAAGTCGGAAAAGTCAGAAATCGCGAGGTCGGCTCTGGTGTGAAAATATTTTTCTTGATTTTCTAGGTGAAGCGAACGATAATATTCGTTAATTTTTTCGCGAAATCCGTAGAGATTTTTTTGCTCAAGGCGGACGCCTGCAGCGCCGGCATGGCCGCCACCACTAATAATTGCATCTTTGGCGAAATTCAAGGCCTCCGCAAGATTGAAGTCGCCAAAGCTACGACCAGAGCCTTTGTAGATATTGTTGCCGACGTCCGCCAAGACAAAAGCTGGCTTGTGATGCTCTTCTACTAAGCGACCAGCTATGATGCCGAGGATGCCTTCGTGCCAATCTCCCGTTTCGATAATTACTGGTGTGCCTGGTAAGCCACGACTTTCAATCTCTGCGATGGCTTTAGTCTGCTCAAGACGTCGCTTCTTGTTTAAGGTTTCAAGTTTTTCGGCGAGAGGAGCTGCCGCTACTGGGCTGTCGGCACGAAGAAGATTCAGGGAGAGATCAGCAGTTTCGAGACGACCGGCGGCGTTGATGCGAGGTCCAATTTGGAACCCAATAGAGTTCGTGTTTAGGTTTTTGATTTTCGCCCTTAACATTAATTCTTTTAGCCCGGGGCGACGAGTCTTGGCTAGAACTTTCATCCCATAAAACCCAAGGATACGATTTTCACCGGTGAGCAGCATGCTGTCACAAATAGTACCGATAAGAACTAAGTCTAGGAGCCATTTTTCTTGACCGGGCTTAATTATTTGCTCTTTTACTAAAGCCCCTGTGAGTTTGAACGCTACACCAACACCGGCAAGGTTGTAAAGAGACTCGGTGGGGGCATCTTTTCTTTTGGGATTAATTACAGCCACAGCCTCGGGTAGAGCGTCGTCTGTTTCGTGATGATCGGTGATGATGCTGTTAATATTTAGTGCGTTTAATTCGTTAACTATGTCGTGGTTGCGCGAGCCGCAATCTACGGTGATAACTAAATTTATACCTTGCTCCTTGGCGCGAGTGATGAGCCGCGGGCTCATACCATATCCGTCGGCAAAGCGATCCGGTAGCATGATGCTAATATTGCCAGGTTTTGCACCAGCAAGCTTTAGAGTTTCCTCCATTACAGTGCTAGCTGTCACCCCATCGGCGTCATAATCTCCGTAGATGAGAATTTTGTCCTGGCTTACGATGGCTTGCTTGATGCGATCTACCGCTTCCCTCATGCCCGGGAGGATAAACGGATCTTTGAGCTTATTATAATCCGGATGTAAAAAATCATAATCTAAGCCGCGCTGCTCGACAAGCTGTGTGAATACCTTATTCATAATGGATTACCCTATAGTTTTGCTAGGTTTGCTGCCTTTTTGGCTCTTGATGACGATGCTTTGGAGCTCTTTTAGGATGGGGAAACTTTTGTTAGTTTGATAAATCTTGGTATTACCTTTTTTAGTAACGATAAGGAAATTGCCTGCCGCCATCCGCTCCAACTCTCGCTGAATATTACCGGGGTCTTCTTTAATGAGCTTGGCGAGGCCACGGACATGGGTTTTAAAATCAGGATACTTGGCAAAAACGACTAAAATCTTGCGGCGCACCCGAGAAGTCACAAATAATTCCAACATATTACCTCGCATAACTTATTTTATTATAGCACGGTTTCTAGAAATAATCAGTAAAAACATCTCCATGGTTCTTTGTGTGGCCCGTAGCGTCTCGGGAGCTTCGCGATGTGATAATCAGAGATTATATCACATCGCTCCGCCCCTTCGGCGACAAAATCTACCTACGGCAGATTTTGTCTTTACGTCCCTCGATTGCTACGGGCCATGCAAAGAACCACGCGAGTGCTATAATAGTAATATGTACTACGAGGTGATACCGGAGGGTAAAGTGGAGGCTCTCACCTATGATTGTTCTGATTCCCTGGTGCCGGGGCAGATTGTGATGGTGCCAGTAGGTAAACGCGAGGTGCCGGGCGTTGTTATTAAAAAAGTTGCGCAACCTGATTTTCGGACTCGATCGATTTTGAAAGTTTTGTATTCAAAGCCTTTGCCGCGGCATTTGCTGACTACGGTGCAGTTCTTGCATGATTACTATTTGGCGGCTTCGGGGCAGGCAGTATCGTTAATTTTGCCGACAGGGGTCCAGAAGAAGCGCCGCAAAACCGAACATTTGTTCGGTTCGGACGGGCGATGTCTATCCGAGCAGTCTGATAAAACCGAACAAAATGGAGGTTTTGCAGAAATTCGACTGAACCAGGCCCAGAAAAAGGCCTTGGAAGGCCTTTTAAAGGCCCCAGGAGCCACGCGGCTACTGCATGGCGTGACCGGAAGCGGCAAAACTAATATATACCTCAAAATGGCTGCTATGGCCCTTTCCGAGCAAAAATCCACTATCCTTTTGGTGCCAGAAATAGCCTTAACGGGGCAACTTGTTCGGGTTTTTCAAGAGATCTTTGGCGACAGAGTGATAGTAATGCACTCTAAACAAACAGAGGCGGAGCGGCACTTAGTCTTTGATGCCCTGCTGGAATCCTCAGAGCCGCTCATAGCGATAGGGCCCCGGTCGGCTTTGTTTGCCCCTCTTGATAATCTTGGGCTTATTATCATAGATGAAGAGCACGAAGGTACGTATTACCAAGAAAGTGCGCCAAAATATTCCGCTATTAGGGTAGCTAGTTTTATAGCAAAGCAGACCGGCTGCACTTTAGTACTAGGTTCGGCTACCCCGGATGCCTCGGATTATTATTTTGCTGATAAAAAAGACTCAGTAGTAGAGCTGACGGAAAAAGCCAAAGTCTCAGCAATTAAGCCAAAAATAAAAATTATAGACTTTAAAAACAGAGACAATTTTAGTAAAAACAAATATTTTTCTAGTGCCTTGCTCGCCGCTATTTCCAGAAATCTAGAGCACGGGTGGCAAACTTTGATTTTTCACAACCGGAGAGGCTCAGCGCCACTTACGATTTGTGAAAGCTGCGGCGAAGAACTCCTCTGCCCGAATTGTTTCTTACCTTTGAATCTCCATGCCGATGAATATGTATTACATTGTCATACATGCGGTTTTTCTGAAAAGGTGCCGGTGACTTGCCCAAAATGTGGGGCGCCGGGGCTCGTACATAAAGGGTTTGGAACGAAACTACTTGAGAGTGAACTCTCTAAACTATTCCCAAAAGCACGCGTGCGACGATTTGATGCAGATAATAAAAAAGGTGAGGGGTTAGAAGCGGCCTATACAGAGGTGCGTGATGGTGGAGTAGATATATTAGTAGGCACACAAACCCTCGCTAAGGGGCTGGATCTACCAAAGCTAGCCACTGTCGGAGTGGTGCAGGCAGATGCGGGGCTCTCGCTACCTGATTATATGGCCGAGGAGAGGGTTTTTCAGCTCTTGACCCAGGTAATTGGCCGAGTAGGCCGAGGACACTGCGAGACGGCAGAGGTTTTTATCCAGACCTTTCGGCCAGAGCATCCAGTGCTGCAATTTGCCGCAGCAGAAGATTACGTCGGGTTTTATAAATATTTGATTGCTAGACGGCGCAAAGCCGGTTTTCCGCCTTTTAAATTTGTGATGAGGCTGGATATCACAATGAAGACAGAAGCAATCGTACTAAAAAAAGTACGCGAAACAGCTCAGCGACTGATGGCAGATCCACAGCTAATTGTTTCCCCGCCATATCCGGCGTTTCACGAACGGACCTCGCGTGGGTACACCTGGCAAATTATAGTGCGAAGCCGCTCACGTAAAGCGTTGCTCGAAGCATGTAAAAAATTGGATTCAAATTTTCGGGTTAGCCTAGATCCGCCAGGATTGTTATGATTTGCTACTGATTAAAAAAGACAGGCGACGAGGCGCTGTTTTTGTAATAGATATGACATCATTTAGCGTGGAGCCTAGGTGCTGCTCGGAAAAATTTTGTCTGCCCCATAGTTCGATGATGCCGATGACTTCGTTGGCATAGACGTAAAAAACTTTGTCAAAATTATTGTTCGTTCCCCATTCGTCAACGAGCTTAGGCTTGATACGGGATAACATTTTTTTAATAGTAGCGTTTCTTCCATCGCTGAGGAGCAATTTAAATACCTCCTTGTGGTTCATAATAAAAACTAGCATCCTGAGGATGACGATTTTTAGTTTTACTTTTTTATTGTGAACCATTTTTAGTATAGCTTTATCATAGACGCTTAATAAATAGTCCTCGTAATCCCGAGGAATGCGCGTGATTTTGGGATGATGACGGTAAAGAGTAGAACGAGAAATGCGTGCAGCTCGCGTCAAGCGTCTGGCTGTGGGATAATCTCGAATTTTTGAATAGGCGATAAAGATGGCTCGTTCTGTCTCGTAGAATTGTTTGTTAGACATTTTTTCATCTGTCAATCCGCTGGACGCCATAGGCATAATTATATGTTGGTGCCTCAAAATAAACAAGAGTTTTACAGATTAAAAATTATGCGATAAAGTAGTATAAGAATTAAAAGGAGGAATTTATGTGCACAGGAATAAGATTTAGTGATGGGGATTCTAATATGTACTTTGGGAGAAACCTAGACTGGTCTACCCCTTATGGACAAAAAGTCGTAATTACGCCACGTGGGTACAAATATAAATCAGCCTTTCTCGGCGAAATGACAAAATCTCCAGCTTTAATCGGAATGGGCATTGTCGCGGAAAACACACCACTTTACTTTGACTGTGCTAACGAAAATGGGCTTGCGGTTGCAGGCTTAAACTTCCCTGGTTATGCTAAATATGAGGACACACCAATAGAAGGTAAAACAAATGTAGCTGCTTATGAGTTTCCTCTCTGGGTGGCACTCAATTTTGACACTGTAGATGAAGCGGAAAAAGCCCTCAGTAATGTAGCAATCGTGGCTAAGCCAATTAATGAGCAATACCCCGTGTCGCAGTTGCACTGGATTATTGGCGATGCTAAGCGCTCTATCGTAGTAGAATATACAGTTAACGGAATGGAAATTCATAAGAATGACGTAGATATTCTAACCAACCAACCAGGATATGGCTGGCACAAGGAAAATCTTCGTAACTATATGAATCTATTCCCCCAAATGCCAAAAGAGGTGAAATGGGGTAAGGCCAAAATGACGGCGTTTGGTTCGGGTTCTTTGATGCGCGGTATCCCTGGTGGGTTCTATTCTACTGATCGTTTTATCCGCGTAGCGTATCTCAATACGCATTACCCAGTGCAATCCGATGAGGCTTCTAATGTATCTCGCATGTTCCATACTTTGACAGGGGTAGCAATGATTGACGGCGGAGCTGCCATGGGTGATGGTGCGTATGAAAAGACTATTTATACTGGTGGCTATTCTACGGCGACGAAAACCTATTATTACAATACTTACGAGGATCCAGCGATAAAGAGCGTTTCTCTCGAAGATCAAAATATTGATTCGAATGAATTGATTATAACGGAATAATTTTATCTTATTAGCGGGTCCAGGCTAGAACATCTAAGCTATATTTACTCTACCCCTTAAATATGATATAATGGGCTTATGAAAATAATTACTACGCCGGATCCACGGCTGAGGGAGAAATCTGAGAAAGTGCGCGTCATTGACGATGAGATTTTGAGCATTATCGCTGATATGCGAAAATTATCCCTCGATTGGGAAAAAGAGCACCCCTACGAGCTCTCCGCAGCGATGGCGGCGCCACAAATGGGGGTTTTAAAGCGTATTATTATCGTCCGCGACGATATGGAGGACAAAAAGAACGCTTCTTTTACGGCATTAATTAATCCAGAGGTTATCCGGGCAGACGGCAAAGAGATAAAAGATTTTGAGGGATGCCTTTCCGTCCCCTCTATCTATGGTAAAGTACCTAGACACTCAAAGGTACGAGTAAAGGCTAAGCTAGAAGATGGTACAGAAGTAAGATTGAAGGCTACCGGAGAGATGGCGCGGACATTACTCCACGAGATTGACCATTTAGACGGAATCCTGTTTATTGATCACATTAAAGGCGTGAAAGACGCTTTTTATCAGATGGACGATAGCGGAGAGTTGATACCAGTGACGGATTACGAGAAAGAAATCGCAAACAACCCTAAGCTTTGGGGTGAAGAATAATCTAAAATGGAAAAAGTAATTTTTTTTGGAAATGGGCCGCTAGCAAAATATGCATTAGCGGTAATAGAGCGCGAGTGCCAGGTGGTCTTTCATGCTAGGAGACGCGAGGATCTAGAGGAGGTCTGTAGGTTAAAACGTGAAAATCCGGACATACATGGAGTATTGGCCTCTTTTGGCGTAATAATCCCAAAGCTAGTACTAGAGCTTTTTGAGCCGGAGGGGATTATCAACATTCACCCTTCCCTTTTGCCCCATTATCGCGGTGCCTCCCCGATCGAATCGGCGATCTTGGCGGGGGATAGTGATTTTTCAGTATCAGTAATGAAGCTCGTACAGGAGATGGATGCAGGGCCAATCTACTACCAGACGACTCTGACTGGGTCGAAAATTGCAAAAAAGGCGGGTTCAGGGCTAGTCTCAGAATTGATTCCGCCGAAATTGGCCATCTATCAGGCGCTTGCGGAAACGGGAGCGGAGTGGGTGTGTTCTCATCTAGCTGATTTGCCCGAGCCGGTTAAGCAAAGGGGGGGGCCGACATTTTGCGGCAAAATGGACAAATCAATGTCGCTTTTGACACCCGAAACAGACACAGCAGAACGGACTCTGCGCAAAATTGTGGCATTTCAGGGCTACCCAAAGCCAAAATATGCCTTCTTTGGCATTTCTTGTATCATTTTAGATGCTTATGTCTTAAAGAAGGGTGATAAGGCACCCCTTAAGCTAAAATGCGCTGACGATCAAATACTTGCGATAGAGCGTCTCCAGCCGGAGGGACGCAAAATGATGGATGCAAGAGCATTTCTAAACGGATATAAGAAAGATTGAATAGCTAGATGAGTTTGTTGCGGTTAGCACGAATTTCTGCTTTCATTTCCTCAACAGTACTAGCGACGATTTCGCGGTAGTCTGGACGATTAGCTTCAAGCCATTTCCTAGCCTCATTGATATCGGTAATCATATCAAATTCGTTTAATTGCACTTCTGTGAGGCCTTGAGAAATGCGCTCTCCGATGCGAACTTCCAACTCTTCCTGGATGTAGGCTAAGAATTGTTTCTTTTCTTCCTCTGGCATGGCTGAGAGGCCCATTTCTTGCAGAAACTTTTCGTCAAATTCCATGATTTCATTATAACATACTTATGCTATAGTCGGCATATTTCATAGCGTCTCGGGAGCTTCGCAATGTGATAAATCGTAGATTTTATCACATTGCTTCGCCCTTTCGGCGGCAAAATCATAGATTTTGCCTTTATATCCCTCGACTACTATGAAATATGCCTAAAATAGTATTTCACAAGGTGCGTTTCTTGGATTCGCGAGTGAAGAAAATGAGATGGTCACCGATTTCAAGATCAGTTTTATGCTCGGTGTTAAGAGCTAAACCACCGGTCTCACCAGCGACAAGATTGTCGACTTTGAGCTTCTCTTTTTGGACGGAAGCGACGGATGCTTCCCCGATTTGTTTTTTGCCTCTCATGATGCGGACGAGGTATTCGGGCTTGACGTCACCTTTTAGTACTTCGCCACCTGCTATAATATTAGTCTTCTCAGTACGGAAGACCCCGAGGACTTTCATTTCGCCTTTGTCTTCCTCGATAATTTCGGCGTCTAGCAGGTTTTCCATTTCGTGTTTGGCATCGTCGATGAGCTCATAGATGACTTTGTAGATACGGACTGGCACACCGTCGCGAGCAGCCATTTTGGAAATATTGATAGGAACGTTCACATTAAAGCCATAAATCACAGTGTTGTCGCCGGCAGCCATATAAACATCATTCTCGCTAATGTCGCCGACGCCAGTATGGACTACGTTGAGGGTGATTTCACCCTTGGTGTCGATGAGTTTTAGTGAATCTACTACAGAAGTGACAGAGCCAAGTACATCGCCTTTGATAATAACATTGAAAACTTTGGAGTTGTCGGCTGTGGTCATCATACGGAGAAGATCTGTAGAAGTGACATTAGTGCTGGCAGACTCGTCAGAGGCGGCCTGTGCATTAAGAAGAGCCATCTTGCGGGCGGTTTTTTCATCTTTGACTTCTTGGAATCTGTCACCAAAATTGGGGAGCTCCTTAAAGCCCGTAACCGTAACTGGGGTGGACGGAGTGGCCTTGCCTTTTGGTTTGCCCTGCCAATCTAGCATAGTGCGGACTTTGCCATAAGTGGAGCCAGCGACAATAAATTCGCCGGTCTTTAATTCCCCGCCCGTAACGAGGAGGTTTACCACAGAGCCTTTGCCTGTCTCCATATGGGATTCGATGACGAGCCCCTCGGAAGGAATATCGATGTCAGCTTTGAGTTCTTCTATGTCGGCGGTAAGAATAACCATATCGAGAAGTTGGTCTAGGTTTTGGTTCATTTTGGCAGAAATTGGCACCATGACGATATCGCCACCCCATTCCTCGGGCTGCAGGCCATGCTGGGACAAATCTGCCATAGTGCGGTTGATGTCGGCGCCTTCGCGATCAATCTTGTTGATAGCAACGATGATTTTGGCGTTGGCGGTTTTGGCGAAATTGATAGCCTCGACGGTTTGAGGTTTGACGCCGTCATCTGCGGCAACCACGATGATTACAATATCTGTCAGCATGGCGCCGTGCTGACGAATGGCAGCGAAGGCTTCGTGGCCAGGGGTATCCAGAAATGTGATGAGCCTGTCGCCATGCTTTAGCTGGTAGGCAGAAATATGCTGAGTAATGCCGCCAGCTTCAGCCTCTACGGTCTTTTTGTGCAGCAGGGTGTCGAGAAGGGTGGTCTTACCATGGTCGACATGGCCCATTACAGCAACTACTGGTGGACGGAGTACCGCTTTATCGGAGAGCTCGCGGCGATAATCAGAAGTCTTGGTAGAAGTATTTTTGCGTTCGAGCTTGACGTTCTTTAATCCTAACTCGTCGACAATAATAGATGCTGTTTCAAAATCTAGACGCTGATTAATCGTGGCAACGATGCCATTTTTAAAAAGCGTACCGATAAGCTCGGTAACAGAAAGCCCGAGAGCTTTGCTGAGCTCATCAACAGTAATAGATCCAGCAATCTGAATTGTTTTTTCTTCCATTCAAATAATTTTACCACAAAACAGAAAAATATGCTATAATGGGGACATTCCCCGGTAGCTCAATGGTGGAGCAAGAAGCTGTTAACTTCGAGGTTGCCAGTTCGAGTCTGGCCCGGGGAGCCATTAATAAAAAGAATGCCCAAAGGGCATTATTTTTATTAATTACTTTCCTGGGGGGCCGGACGAGAACTGGCGAAGCCAGTTCGAACGCAGTAGGAGGGTGAAAACAGAAAAAAAGTTTTCTGTTTTGGGGCGACGCCCTGCGGGGGGTTACGCCGAAGGCGTAAACGACGTCTGGCCCGGGGAGCCAAAATTTCGAGTTAAAAGCCGCCATCTCGGCGTTTTTTCGTGTTCGCTCGACGACTATTTAGGTGACGATTACTATAAGAACAAGATACCAAATACTGAAACAAACATAGAGCATTAATAGAGTCTTGTACGCTTTTTTCGTTTTTTCTCTTATTTTTCTTATTTTTTCGTCAAGGGGATCCTTTTTTAGTTTTATCATCAGAACAAAATCAGCAATCACACAAAGAGTTGCCGCAAACAGAAGAGGAACTGCGAATATGGCCGTCACTGAAAGAACAGAACTGATGCCGGTAGATTTTTTAGCTATGCCTCCAAAGGCCGCCCCCATTACCAGAAAAATGGTAGTAAAATACAGGATAGCTATACTAAAAAAGTGTTTAAGGATTTCTATTAGCACCTTGGCGTTTCCTTTTTTTGTTTTTCTTGCTTATTTATATCTGCCATTATTAACCTCTAGAGATTTCGCCAGGCGCCATCGGGAGCGAGCTGCGTGCGCAACTGGTGGTCGCCAATTTCAACATAGGTGCCGCTCGGATGGTAGTAATCATCATGATAAGAGAAAGCGTGAGAATAGGTGCCACGCTTAGCATCTTTCCAGAAATACATGATGCCGTGTTTCAAATCGTCAAATTGTGGCATTTGGTTTTCACCTGGAGTGTAGGTAGCGTAGTCAAAAGTGACATAGAATACGCCGTCTTCATCTGAGATGCCGTAGCCGGTAGCTTCATTGACAGTTGGTTTGTCTGCGTTGATTTCTTCCGCATCAATATAGTCCGAGATAAGATGATCAAAAACTGCAAGCCTTGCAGCGTCTAGACTGGTCTGAGGCGTAATATGAGTAAAGCCGTACATAGATACCCCATAAATCACCAGCAGGGCTAGCGCCAAAACTGCGACAATCCATGTAGACGGACGGCAGAGGACGCGCCTTGCGTCATATTTTTCTGTGTTTTTTGTAGTTTTCCTCCCTTTAGTAGTTCCTTTGGCCTTAGTGACTTTTTTTGGCATTATGTATCCTCCTTATACAACTATAATAGCATGAGCTGTTTGATCGTAGCAAACGTTTTTACTGCGTAATTTATCGCATTTTGAAAACCATTAGCCCAGTAGCCATTTAAAGAGGCCAAGCGAGACTAAAAGCATGATGAGACCAGCGACCAGGACACCGGAGCTGATGGCGATAATTGTTTTTTTGAAATCTAGGTTCAAAATAGAGGCGGCAAGGGTGCCGGTCCAGGCGCCTGTACCTGGAACGGGGATAGCGACAAACAGAAACAAGGCAAAATACGTGCCGTAATTGCCGGCCTTTTTCAGGAGTTTTTCTCCGCCCTTTTGGCCCTTCTTTAGGCAAAAATTACAAAACTGCTTAAGCGGTTTCCAGTTTTTACTACTGCCCCATTCTAGGAATTTGCGAGCAAAGAAATAGATAATTGGAACTGGAATAATGTTGCCAATGATAGCGGTAATGAGGACCGCCCATTCGGGAAGCCCGAGATCCATTCCTACCGCTACTGGAATAGCGCCCCGAAGCTCAATTAGGGGCACCATGGATATCAAAAGGACAATGAGAAACTTCCAAAACATAAGTTATATTATACCATACACAAAATCCGACATATATCTTTTCGTCGCCTCCTCGCTCGCGCCTGTCGACAGACTGTCGTCCGTCGGGCGTCGCCTCGACACAGAAAGCAAGCTTTCTGTCTGCTCGGCTCCTACGACGATCGTTACAGGGCTCGCTTCGTCGATTGCTCTCGTCGTCGCAAACGCTCCTCAAAAATACATGTCGGATTTTTTGTTGAAGGTCATGCTATAATTTGATTGTGAAGATATCCATCATAATTCCGTTTTATAATGCAGAGAAGTATTTGGAACGTTGTATAAAAAGTGTCCTAGACGCGCTAGAAGGCGTTCAGGGCGAGGTTTTACTCATAGACAACAATTCTACCGATAATTCCCTCAAAATCGCTAAGAAGTGCCAAAATTTAAGCGCTAGCACTATAAAATTACTATCCTGCCCCACTGCTGGTGCAGCTGCAGCGCGGAATTTCGGCGCAAAAGAGGCAAAAGGCGAATATATTTGGTTTATTGATGCAGATGATTATATTGATAAATCTGCAGTGGCTAAATTATTGGGCAGGGCCTACGAAAAGAGTGCGGACATTGTAATGATGGGGGCCAAAAGACTTCACAGGGACGGCTCTTCCTCTTATCTTTCAGCCGTGGACGCCAATAAAGCAGGCCTCAAGAGTAGATTCGTGCGCTATGGTATGGGGCCATGGCAGGTGATAATCCGGCGAAGCTGGTGGCTAGAGCACGACTTTCGTTTTCGTGAGGGGATAATCCACGAAGATATGGAGTTAATGTCTGCTTTGATACTCTACACCGATAAATTCGCCAGTATAGATGAACCTCTATACTATTATTGCGATAATGCTGAATCTGTGCTGCACAAGAGTAAATTCAATTCGCATATCTTCGATATTTTCCCTGCCCTCATGGGGCTACATGATCGTTTTGAGGAGGCTGGAGCCGCTCGCAAATATCATGCGGAGCTCGAGTGGTTTTTTATCTGGAATCTTTTGATTGATTCGGCGAAAGATTTTGCTAAATTTCCAGAAGGAAAACCCGGCTTTAGGCGCTCCCGCGAGATGTTGAAAGCTTACTTTCCTGCCTGGCGGAAAAACCAGTTTCTTCGCGAGAAGCCACTAAAACTACGAATTAGAGTTAGAATGAATTATTATAGATAACAATAAACAGCGGCGGGTCCTGACCGAACCTGTTTTTTCGCCAGCTGGACTTGAAAAATTAAGCACGTCATACGCTGGGCCGCGGGCAGAACCGCCCTTACGGGCGAACCTGTCCGGGCCGTCAGGAATATACGTGTTAATTTTTCAAATCATTTTATGCTGGCGAGAAAAACAGGTTTCGGCCACCCGCTGCTATTTCTTATTTTTTTCTTCTTTTTCTAGTTCGCGGAAAGCGACTTTGCCGATTTTGGTCTGGGGAAGTTTGTCGCGGAATTCGTATGCGACAGGGAGAGCGTAGATTGGGACGTTGCGCTCTAAGAGCTCACGGATTTCGCGCTCTAGGCGTTTACCTGCCTTATACCCTGGTTTCAAAACTATGAAGGCTTTCGGGACCTGCCCCTTGTAGTGATGGTCTATACCAATAACTGTGGAGGTGAGCACCGCCTCGTGGGAATTGATTATGGATTCAAGGTGGGTTGGATAAATATTGTATCCGCTAGAGATGATGATGCGTTTTAGCCTCTGAGCAAAGTAGACTAGACCGTCTTCGCCCATATAGCCAATATCCCCAGTGTGGAGCCAGATTTTACCGTCATCATGCAGGCGAATAGCCTGTGCTGTCTCGGCATCATCGCCAAGATAGCCCATCATCACCAGAGGACCAGAGATACAGATTTCACCTTCTTCCCCTGCGGGAAGCTCCTTAAAGGTATCGTTTTTGATGATTTTGAAATCCATATCTGGCATAGGCACGCCAATGATGCCGTTATTGAAAGAATTTTCCGGTGAAAGGCAGACGGCTCCTGATCCCTCGGTCAGGCCGTAGCCTACCCGAATCTTGGCATTTGAGCCGTGGCTCTTTAGAAAATCGTTGACTTTATCGCGGAGTGTCTGGTTGAGAGCATCGCCGCCGCAGATAACCGCAGTGACAGATTTGAGGTCATCTTTTTTGAGCTTGGTATTAGTGAGAGCTTCAAACAGGGTAGGCACGCCCACAATGAAGCTTGGCTCGTTTTTTCTAATGATATCCGCGAATTGTTTATGAGAAAACGCCGGAATCAAAATACACCCCATACCCTTACAGAGAGGAGTATGAATACAGACCCCTAAGCCGAAACAATGGAATAGCGGCAGAATAGAAAGAACTGTGGCTCCTGGATTGACTTGACGAATCATGGCCGCATCGCAGATGGATTCGGCGTTGATATTGAGATTTGAGAGCATTACGGCCTTTGGTGCACCTGTGGTACCACCCGAATACATAATAACGGCTAGGTCTGCAGCGCCGCGCTCTTCGTGATAATTTCCCTGATAGAAATAAGAATTAGCAATAAAGTCTTCCCATAACACTACGCGGTTGTCATTGGCTGGAAGGCGTACTTTTTTGACATGGAGAGTGTTATAGAGCTTTTTCTTGAGAAAACCGAGGCCGTCTGAAGGGCGGACCACGATGATACGCTCCAGCTGCGCTGTATCTCGGAGCTTATAGATTTTATCAAAGACCGCGTCAATTACTAGTACATATTTTGATTCTGCGACTTTGATATAGTATTCCAGCTCTTTTTCTGATGACAAGGGGTGAACCATATTACAGATAGCCCCTACCATGTTCACCGCATAGACCATCGTAATGCCCTCTGGGGTATTGGGCATGCAAATAGTAACCCTGTCGCCCTCTTTGACACCGTAGTTCTTGAGAGCACGCGCGGTCTTTTCAATCTTTTTAACGAAATTCTTGAAAGTAACTTTGTGACCGTAATATACGTAGGCGGTATTATCGGGCCATTTTTCAGCAGACTGAATAATCATGTCTACCATGGAACAGTCTGGATATTCGATTTGTGCAGGAATTCCATCTTCTTCGTAATATTTGAGCCAAGGTTTTGACTCGGACAAATTTTTTGCTTTTCTCACAAAAACTCCTTCTTATGAATATATCCATTATATCATAAGCGTGGTTTATTGAGAAGCCTCAGCTCTTTCGCTGTTTATTCTTTCGCTTTCTCTCTTTCCCTCTAGCCAAAAGGGCAAATAACTGCCTTGGGCTAGTTGAGCATTTTGTTCAAGAAAATCATTTACCCTTGTCTTTTCTTCGTCGCTTAAGCTGTTCCAGAAGTCTAAAGTTCGATCGTATAAGGTACTCATTTCAGCCGAATCCGGAAACTCGGCCGTCATTATGTCGACTCCTTCGTCTCCTACGATACTGCCCAGTTCGGTGCGGACGCGGTTGCGATATTCCTGAGGTACCAGAGGCTCTTTCTCTGGCCCTGAGTTCGTTTCAGATGCAGCCTGCGCGACCGGCTCTGGCTGCGGAGCTGGCTCAGGGGATGGGGTAGGCTCTGACGCAGATTCGGCAGCTGGCTCCTCAACGGTAGATTCTGGCTCTGATGCTGGTGATTGGTCTGGCTCGGGGGCTACAGGTCCTGGTGTGATATCTGGTGTCTGAAGGTTGTTGAGCTCGTTGCTTGTACCCCTAAAGCCACCAGTTAAACCACCCGTAGCTGCCGCCGTAATGCCCGAAGTGACTCTAATTAATTCATTATAAAAACCGTCTGGGATAACGTTTTCAACTAGTTTCGTGATCGGACCATAAATTGGACCACCGCCAGTCTGGGTGGCTGGGATAACACCCTGTCTTGCGGCTTCGTTGATGGCTTCTCTCATAGTAGCTTCGGCTGCAGGAGACCATTGATCCACGGTGCCAGGAAAGCTCCATCCGCTTTGCCCCTCTATGAGGCCATTGTTCTGACCTGATTGGATAATGATATCGTACAAACCACCCGGTTTATAAAACTCTTCTGGCGACGATACAAGATGAGCTTCGTTGACACAGTAATTTTCGATACCAGTGCCAGCCTCATGGTGAACACCGCTAATATCAACATCTGGGTGGTATTCCACGGATTCGTAACCAGTGATGCCCTGCTCGGTTACGGTGCCACTAGAAACGCTATTTACCTGGACCCCGCTGGCGAGAGCGCCAAATGCGGCACCAATGCCCGCAGCGATTAGAGTGCGCTTACGGTTGCTGCTCTTATCTTCGATGTTGGCCTTATCGTATTGCTCCAATATCCAGCTCGCAACATTTGAGCCGTCAGTGTTTTCCGCTAAAAGATTCGTGTTTTCTAGGTTGCGACGGATTTCCTCTTCATTCAATAGGCCTCGGATGGCGCTATTTTTTGAATTTTGACGAGACATTATTCCGCCTAGTACGCCGCCTTTTGCGATACCCGCGGCAACACCACCCGCAGTAAAACCTGCGCCAATGGTGGCCGTACCAGCTGCTACTCCTGCTGCAAGTCCAATACCGCTAACAGTAAGCCCTGCAATTGCGGCACCGATTAATACACCCTTTATAGCTTTGTTGTTTATGACCTTGTTGACAATCCTGCGACAGAGAGTGCCGTTATCTAGTTTATCAATGGTTGCTTCTTCCAAGCTCGCCGCTTGCTTTAAGTAGTCGCTAAGAAAATCTGCGTTAACTTTAGACTCAAGTGCCTCGGCCATGTCTTTGTATTCGGAACGCAAGATTTCTTCCGCTTCGAGGACGAGACGTTCTTTTTCTTCGTCTAACTCTGCTTGAGTCTTTGTGGATTGCTCCAGATTTCCGCCAGCGAAGTCAACTAGGCTTTCTTGGATTTTTGCTTTCACCTCTTCAATCCTGGAGCCCAGCTTTTCAGCCATCTGAGGTTCGCCTTCATTATACGTTTCTCTAGCCTTTAGCCTCAAATACTCGTCGAGTATCTCGCCATACTCACCTTTTATCTTGGAAAAAGCAGCTCTATTTTCTCGTCCATTTATCAGGCGACGATTTTTGGCGTATAATTCGCCGAGCTCTGGAGTTATTTGACTTAATCTGCCCTCTAGTTCTTTGATGCGTTCGGCTTTACTTTCGGTGATTTTCTGTTCAATACCCTTGATGTCTATTTCGCCAATTTTAACGCTGTTTTCAGTAGGTTGTTGTGATTTCTCGCGAATTAAGTCGTCGAGCTCAGATATCTTGTCCGGCATTCTTTCAGCTTCTTTTGCGTTGATTAGTTCATCTATCTCGGAAATCTTGCCAGGCATTTGCTCAGCTTCTTTCATTCTGATTAGCTCGTTTATCTCTGAAATTTTATCAGGTATTTGCTCGATCTCTTTGTTATCAACTGATTCGCCAGTCTTTTCGTCTCTGACAATGCGCCCCTCATCATCTACAGTTATACCTCGCTCTCTTAAATTTGCGGTATTATTTTCTTCTTGGCTTTTTAGCCATTCTTCGTAGGCCTGCTGCTCTTCTGGTGTACCGACCGATTGTCTATCCTCGTAATCTTGCTGATAACCTGCGATTTCCTGCGTTGCCTGTTCTAATTGTCGTTCTTTTAGAGCCTCGGCGTGCTCTTTAGACATTTTTTCTTCGGCCACGGCTTGGTCCAGCTTGTCAGAGAGACGATCAAACTCGGCAGTAACCTCTGCTTCTTTCTGCCCCTGTTCGGAATTTAAATACGCTTCTCTGGCTTCTTTTTCCTTGGCGATTCTCTCTTTTTCCGCCTCGGCGGCTTGGTATTCGACGGTTTTTTCATGGATGCGGTTTAGCCTCTGACTATACTCTTCACTCGTCTCGCCTGGTCGCCTAGGGTATATATCAAAGGTAGTAAAACTACGCGGCCTCCCAGTTTTGGAATTGATGTTTCTCTCTCCGGAAAAATCACTTAGACTATCCCACGGATCTCTATTCCCTGGGTATTGGTTGCTTGCTGAGGGATTATTAGGATTTGCCATATCTTACCCCACCACATTTGCTTTATGTTCAAGGATGTCATTCTTGATCTCTTCAAATACTTCGGTCACTAACTGGGAAAAGTCCAGAATGTTGGCATCCAACCATTCTTTAGCTTGGTTTTCATCTGTAATGGCGCCAAATTCTTCGGCCTGCGCATCTGTAATCTTGTCAGATATTTTTGTAATGAGCCTTTTTTGAGCTAAGTCCTCTATGCCGGCAATTAGCTTTGCCCTAACATCTTCGGGAGCTTTTGCGATCCCTATTGCTTCAAGGAATTGTGTATTGTTGGCGATATCAAACATTTTCGTGACCTTTCTAGTTTAAGCGCTTTTCTATATTATAACGCTTACGCATAAAAAAACAACCCTTTTAGAGGGTTGTTTTTCGTCTCTACTTCTCTACTTCACGATAGAAAGAGAGATTTTACGTCCTTCCTTATCGATATCAAGGACTTTGAAATTTTTGCGCTCGTTTAGCGTGAAAATCTTTTCTGGGTCGACGTCTGAACCCTCGCCGAGCTCAGATACGTGGACGAGAGCTTCAACAGCTGGGGAGATTTGCACAAAAGCACCAAATGGGGTAATTCTAGTGATGGTACCTTCGACCTTGGAGCCCTTCTTTAGGTTTTCTACTTCGGAAATCCATGGATCTTCGACTAGCTGCTTCATTGAAAGAGACAAGCGTTCCTTGTCGATCGCAATGATCTTAGCTTCGATAGTGTCTCCAACTTTGACGTAATCTGAAGGATTGTTTACTCTTTCCCAGGAAATTTCTGAGATATGAATGAGACCCTCAATTCCGTCGACATTCACAAAGACACCGAAATCGACTACCCCGGTCACGACGCCCTTAACAGTATCGCCAACGTTTAGTTCAGCAAAACGCTCTGCTAGGCCATCCTTGATAGCTTCTTTCTCAGAGAAGATTAGCTTGTTATCCTTCTTGCTGGCATCTAGAATGCGCGCCCTGATAGGCTTGCCGACTAGAGAATTGAGCCGTTGCAGGATTTCGTCTTTATCCGCCGATCCTACTCTAGGATAATGCTCTGCGGAAAGCTGAGAAACAGGCATAAAACCACGAATACCCTCGTATTCTACCAGTAAACCGCCGCGGTTAGCGTCGAACGGAGTAACCTCTACGATTTCGCCAGCCTCTAGCTTGGCTTGGATTTCGTCCCAACCCTTATCTTTGACGGCCTTGCGGAGGCTAAGTAAAATGTAACCATCGCGCATTTCGGAGTCAATGACAGAGGTCGTGACTTCGTCTCCTTCTTTGAGATTACGTGCGAACGAAACCTCGCGACGAGGCACAAGCCCCACGCCTATCGACCCTAGGTCTACAAGTATTTCGTGTTTTTTAATTGATAGCACCGTGCCTTTGACGGTATCACCAGTGGTGGGTTTTTTGGATAGCTCTTCGTTTGCGGCTAGGAGCTCATCCATAGTGTATTTTTTGGCATTTGCCATGATAATTATTTTCCTTCCTTTAGACTCACTCATCAACCTATTCATAGAAACCTGCATTTTGATGACAAAAACACATTGGGAAACGTTACATACAAGCTGATGAGTGAGCCTAAAACTTTTTTAATTATAACAAATTTCCATGCTATAATCAAGATATGTATTTGTGCGTAGATATCGGAGGAACCAAAACATTGATCGCTCTATTCTCGCGACGGGGTCGTCTGCTTCGTAGGAGGAAATTTAAGACCGCCCAGGGCTATAGGACTTTTATTCATGACCTCGAAAATCATTTAATGGATTTTAAAAAATATAAGGTTCGTTCCGTGGTGGTAGCAATTCCGGGTACTGTACAAAAAAATTATTCAGTACAATTTGGCAACAGAAGTTGGAAAAATATAGATATAATTACCCCTTTAAAAACATTATTCAATTGTCCAATTCATTTCGAGAACGATGCCAGCCTCGGGGCCTTGTACGAAGGTTATAGATTGCAGGGCAGAACCGTCTTTTTGACATTCTCTACTGGGATAGGTGGCGGTATAGTTGAAAAAAATCGTATCCTTCCAGAATCCAGCAAATTCGAGCCTGGGCATATAAAATATTGGTACGACGGCAAGATAAGAGAGTGGGAGGATATCGCTGCTGCGAGTGCCATCGAAAAACATTACCATGTAGATTATGCCACTGACCTAAGAAAAAAGACCATCCTAGAAGACATTGCAAAACGAGTCTATTTGGGGCTACCCGATATAGCCAAAGAATACAAACCGGATACTATTATTTTGGGCGGGCCTTTAGGTAAAATCTTCAAGCTATACTCGAAGTTTTTGCCTGGTGAACTCGGGGTGAAGCTAAAACGACCAAAACGCCCGAATGAATCAGTAATTTATGGATGCTATCTGCTGGCTCGACAAAAGGAGCGGGAGTGAGAACTCCTTCCCTTCAGATAAGCGAAAAAGCAACCCAAAATGGTTATAGCAAAAATCAGATAGATTTTTTTATAAAAATTGCCAATGATTTTCCAGATTTTAAGATTAGTTTTGGCCAAAAATTTTCTTTTCGTCCACCCAAATCTATCATGATAGGGCCTGTTGAGCCTGGAGCGGAACTTTTGACTTTGCATGAACTCGGCCATGCTGTTTCCTCGCACCGTGACTTTAAGATGGGGGCCGAACGACTCAGAATGGAGCTTGAGGCTTGGGAAAAAGCCAGAGATTTTGCAAAAGAATATGCTATAGATTTCGATGAAGATCTAATGGAGAGAGAGCTGGACACGTACAGAGATTGGCTACATCAAAAATCGCGTTGCCCAAGGTGCGGGCTAACGCGATTTCAGACACCGGACTCTCAGTATCACTGTCCGAGATGTGAGAGCTTTTAAGCTTTTTTCGCTGGGCCACGACGAGAGATACGTCCGCCCTTGGCGCCGGCAATACGGGCAAGCTCAGGGTTGGCAGCAAAGCCACCAGTGTGACCATTCTGGCCACCTTTTTTACCGATACGAGCATAGAATTCTTTGCCGTATTTTGCTTTATTTGTAGCAGCAGCTTTCATGCCACCAGCTTTAGTTCCAGCCATTTAGAACTCCTATTCTGCCCACCGAATTAAAATTTATAACACACTATCAGAGTGAATGTTTTAATTATAGCATAGCGCTTAACGTTTGTCAATATGCTAATTCTAAAAAATATGTTTTAATATTTTTAATTTTACCGAACATAATTTTGCATAGTTTTAAACAATTTGTGGAAAAAGAGTGTTGACATTATGCGCTTTGTGAGATAAAATAGGGGTAGTTTTAAGTAGATTCACTGCGAGGCTACTTAAAATACATGTATGACCTGGAGAAATACCCCCATATGGGGGTATTTCTCTTTTTGGAGTGCAGCATGGTATAATTAAGTAATGATAACTATACGAGGTGTAACAAAAAGATTTGGAGATAAAAAGGCACTTGATAATGTGAGTTTTGAGGTGGACAGTGGCAATATATTTGCTTTTATTGGTCATAATGGAGCCGGCAAGACTACACTCATCAAGGCAATGTGCGGCATACTCGACTTTGACGAAGGTGAAATCTTGATTAATAAGAAATCAATAAAAGACGATCCGATTGCCTGCAAAAAGATAATGGCGTATGTGCCAGACGATCCTGCGCTGTATGAGGATATGAAGGCGATTAATTATATTAATTTTGTCTGTGATATGTATGACGTGCCGACAGAAATTAGAGAGAGAAACGTAATTCGTTACGCCAAGATGTTTGAAATGGAAAATGAACTCTCTAATACAATCAATTCATTTTCCCATGGAATGAAACAAAAAATTGCTTTAATAGCGGCCCTCGCCCACGAACCAAAAGTATTGGTGATGGATGAGCCGTTTGTAGGCTTAGACCCAAAAGCTATTTTTGATATGAAGGGGGTGATGCGGGAGATTGTTGGACGAGGTGGGACCATCTTCTTCTCTACTCATATCCTAGATGTGGCCGAGAAGCTCTGCGACCGGGTAGCAATTGTCAAGCAGGGCAAAATCGTCAAAGTCGGCGATATGAAAAAGATCCGAGGTGATAAGTCTTTAGAAAAAGTATTTTTACAGCTTGAGGCCAAATGAGTAAAACATTCTCCTTATTAAAAGCAATAATGTCTGACGGGGTGCAGATTTTCAATTATCGTGGCAAGACTGAGCGCTCTAGGCAGATAATGCCGACTCTGCTAGCTATTTTTATGGGGGTAATGATGTTTTTTAGCGCCCTTGCAATGGTATCGGAGCTAAAGGAAGAGGGGGTGGAGTCGGCAATTTTATCGCTGTATGCATTAATCACCTCAGTGATAATATTAACAGAGGGGATATACAAATCTGGCGATCTGTTATTCAAGCCGCGGGACAACGATGTGCTGCTCGCGATGCCGATCAAAAAATCCGCGATAGTGTTTGCTAGAATGGTTAAATTTTATGCTTTTGAGCTACTATATTGCCTGATTTTCCTATTGCCGGCTTTTATCGCTTATGCGATAAATACTGAGGTAGGAGCGTCGTATTATCTAGTAACAGCGACCGCATTAATTCTTCTACCAGCGATACCGATTGCAGCCTCGTGCGTGATTGGAGCGGTGGTATCGGCGGTTTCATCAAGGTTTAGGCACAAATCGTTTGTTCAGGTTGTGTTGTCGTTTGTGTCTCTATTCTTTTTTGCAGCAATAATATTAATGATAAATGCTGCCCCTGACGCGGCTGAGCAATCGCTAATAACAGCTAGTGACAAAATAACCGCTATTTATTACCCAGCATCGGCATTGACGGAACTGGCGATGGATTTTAATTTGTGGCAATATTTGCTTTTTGTATTAGTCCATCTGGCTACTCTCGTTGTAACTGTGCTTGTAATAAGTCGGTTTTATTTTCAGATTATTACGCGTCTTGGCGCCATTAATCGATCTGAGCGTAGCAATACAAGCTATCGTTTTTCGAGACATAGTCAAACATATGCGATGGTACGCAAAGAGCTAAGTAAATATTTTAACACACCAGTGCTCTTGATGAATACCGCCATAGGTCTGGTGCTTTATATGGTCGCGGTGGGGGCTCTCTGTATCCAATATGATGGCATCGTGGCTTCACTCTCGTCTTCTATTGAAGATTTTCCTCTGACGGCTGACGAAATACATTCGTTCATGCCAAGCGTAGCCTTTTCGTTGGCGGCTTTTGCTAGCTTGATGACATTTATTACGGCTACGATGTTTTCGCTAGAAGGCACAGCGTTTAACCAGCTAAAGTCTATGCCCATTAGTGGACTGAAGGTAATTATGAGCAAAGTGCTCGCGGCAATGCTCTTAATTACGCCGGTGACGGCAGTTGGTAGTATTATTATGGCTGCCCGGTTCCAGTTTGGGATCTTAGAATGGATCCTAGTCCTCGTAGCTGTGGTGGCAATACCCCTGGTGACAGAGCTAATCGGTATACTGATAGATTTAAAATATGCCAAATTTAATGCAGAAAGTGATGCCGTGGTAGTGAAGCAAAGTGCAGGGGTAATGGTGGCAACGTTTCTAGGGCTCGGAATGGTGCTTGTCACTATTTCCCTAGTCTTTGTATTGGTGTTTATCGTCGGTCAGACTTCAGGACTCTTGATTATGGATGCGATCTTTGTAATCGTCGCCTCGTTCCTGTGCTTAGCGGTAGCGACCCGTGGCACGGAAAAATACATGCGACTCACAGCATAAAAATAACGCCTATTGGCGTTTGTGGTGGGGATATGTGGACTTGAACCACAGACCTCGTCATTATCAGTGACGCGCTCTAACCAGCTGAGCTATATCCCCATGTTGTAAAAGTTTGGTCGACTTTTCGCTTCGCGAAAGTCGTCCACTAGGCGTCGATTCGGAAAAGAAAATAAATTTTCTTTTCGTTGGTTCCTAGTTTGGTCGACTTTTCGCTGACGCTCAAAGTCGTCCACTGGGCGTCGATTCGGAAAAGAAAATAAATTTTCTTTTCGTAGTTTCCTCATTACTTAAAATATATGCAAGCATCTATTTTAAGTAATTCGTCACCTACTTGAAAATCTAAAATTTATTTTAGATTTTCACTCATCTCCTAGTGTGGTGGAGTAACTGGGACTCAAACCCAGGACCTCTGCCTTGCAAAGGCAGCGCTCTAATCAGCTGAGCTATTACCCCGTATTGTTAATTTATGTATTACCCCGTGTTTAGTATTCTAGCAAAAGAATACAGAAAAGTCAAAGGGGTTTGTGTTATAATTAGTGGTATGAATTTTGAATTTAGCATCGGCTGGTTGTTTGGAGGTCTAGCAATTGCTATCGCTGGTGGCCTTATTGTGATTTTCTATAGACAAATTGCGGATAATTTAGTCAACGGCGTCTCATCTTATGACAAGGTGAAGTTTTGGGGGGTAATCACAATTATCGTGGGCCTCATTTGTATGGCAAACTTGCATTTAATAATCTTAGAGTTTATTACTAGTTTAATTTTCCGTCATTAATCCGCTATTATTAATTACGGTGCTAGATTATAATAGAGGTCACCCGGCTGGAGATTTAAGCCCTTGTATTCGGCTAGTTCTTCAATCGTGGCGAATTCATATCCTGCTTTTCTTAATTCGTCGATTACTACTGGTACCGCTTCAATAGTAGAAGGATAAATATCGTGCATTAAAATAATAGCGCCGTCGTACGCCTCGCTCATGACGGTGTTTTTGATAGCTTCCGTATCTTTGTGCCGCCAATCCTCGGAGTCAACTGACCATAAAATAATAGGAGTCCCAGCGGTGGCTCTGACGGTGTCGTTGTGGTTGCCATACGGAGGACGAGTGTAGACAGGATCGTGCCCGACTATACTACTGATGACTCTTTTTGCTTCCCTAATATCCGCCTCGGCAGATTCTGGGGGGATAGAAACTAGGTTTTGATGATACATCGTATGGCTGGCGATTTCGTGGTGCTCTTTTTCTACCTGCTTGACTAGATCTGGATTGCCCTGCGCCATATTGCCTAGCATAAAAAACGTAGCAAGCACATCCTTTTTAAAAAGAACGTCAAGAAGGGCTGTCGTAGTAGCCGCAGAGGGGCCATCATCAAAGGTGAGGGCGATCAACTTCTTCCCTTCGAAGCTTCGCTCTGTGGCGCGGATATGGTGACTCATAGGGGCAACTCTAATTTTGTCATATGGATCATTTACCTTCGAAATCGTGAGATCCAGTAAGTCTAGAATTATAATAATCCCTATGACTGCAACTGCTACTAGTTTGAGCCATGGGAAACGGATATTAATACGTTGAAATAGCGATGATTCTCTAATAGTGGGCTTTGATTCTGGTTTGAGATGTGTTTTTTTGTTTTTTGAATAACGGCCGCCTGTTTTTGCGTAAGCTTTTGAGGCGGCTGAGCCCCTTTTTTGAGATTTCTTTCTCCCGATTTTATCATTCGTGTCGATTTGGATAACACGAGCCCCTGCACGGCGGTTCAGCTCTCTAGAGAATAATTTGTCTAACACATTCATACATTGCTATCCCTGCGGCTACTCCGACGTTAACAGAGCGAGTGGAGCCGAAACTTTCAATATAGCGTACATCGTGGGTTTTTTCTAATAATTCCCTCGTGATGCCGTTATTTTCTGAACCAAAAATTAGAGTAGTGTTTTTGGTAAATTTTTTATCGCCTATGGGTCTAGCGCGCTCTGTGTTGTTTTCGATAGCTACTAGCTCCCTACCTTCTTGAGTTTCTAAGAAGTCATTAATCGTGGAATGATGGATGATTTCCAGATATTTATCAGTGCACATGGCGCCGCGACGGTTGTATTTTTTCTTGCCAATGATGTGGACTTTTTGAACGTTAAAAGAGTTGGCGGTACGAACGATAGAACCGATGTTAAAATCGTGTTCGACGTTTTCAATGGCAATCTCCAGAGGGGTGCGTTTTCTAGCTAACGCATCAAAAACTTGTTCATTTGGCATACCTTTGTATTCATCAATGAGGTTTCGTGCGTCTTCCATATCTGTATTATACCATGATATAATAGATAAAACAGATAAGGAGGCGTATGGGGTTTGATGAATACCAGAATAAAGCAGCAAAATATGATTTGTTTAGCGACTCGACGGTCGACGGCTTGGCTAGCCCGGCTTTTAGTGAAAAAGTTTTAGGGCTGGTAGGCGAGGCAGGCGAGACCGCAGACAAAGTAAAAAAGATTATCCGCGACAAAGAGGGGGCTGCATCCGATGAAGACGTGGACGCAATCAAGAAAGAGTTGGGCGATGTGCTCTGGTATGTCTCTAATGTTTCCAGGTATTTAGGTCTTTCCCTTTCCGATGTGGCCGAGACCAATATTGATAAACTAGAGAGCCGCTACCAGAGGAATAAACTGCATGGTGCGGGGGATGAACGGTAAGAATTAATGGTGGCCCAACTAGATCTATACACTAAATAACATAAAAACTGCCCTATCTGGGGGGCAGTTTTTATTTTAACAACTTAGTTGTGCAAATCATCGGCAGTGTAAAGCTTGTTGTTACGTCTGGCATGCCAGAGTTGTTATGATTCAAGCTTGCAAACCATAACACGTATTCGACCTAGCTATCTGTGAGCTCATAAAAGCTTTCAGACGCTGATTTCCTTCTCAAGAAAGGAGGTAATCCATCCACACGTTCTCGTACGGATGCCTTGTTACGACTTAACCCCAATCATCCCGCTCACCTTAGGCCGCCGAAGCAGACTTCGGGTGCTCGTGACTCTCATGGTTTGACGGGCGGTGTGTACAAGACCCGGGAACGTATTCACCGCAACATGCTGATCTGCGATTACTAGCGATTCCGACTTCAAAGAGGCGAGTTTCAGCCTCTTATCCGAACTGGGACCGGCTTTGGTGCGATTTGCTTCACATCGCTGCTTCGCTTCGCATTGTACCGGCCATTGTAGCGCGATTCTAGCCCAAGGCGTAAGGGAAATACTGACCTGACATCATCCCCTCCTTCCTCCCCGTTACCGGGGCAGTCCTACCAGAAAAATACAACTGGTTGCAAGGGT